>JAFUOY010000006.1 GCA_017481595.1 Clostridia bacterium
AAGCCCCTCCGTGTAATCCTTAACGGTCTCGGCAAGGACGCAGCTTACATTATCTCCAGAATCAACGGCTTTACATATGTTGAGACAGAGTTTGACCCCTTCGCAGAAGAGGTTAAGGTTATTAAGGAGATCCCCTTCTCCAAGGGTCCCCGCGCTGACGTTAAGTGCTACGGCTCCGACTCCGTTCCCGAAGGCGTTGCTATCATGAGACTTGAAAACGTTGGTGTTTCCATCACAGGTAACTCCACTAACCCCACAAGATTCCAGCATCCTGTTGCAGGTACATACAAGAAGTGGTGTAACGAAAACGGCGTTAAGTACTTCTCCGTTGCTTCCGGTGGCGGTACAGGTCGTACACTTCACCCCGATAACATGGCTGCAGGTCCTGCTTCCTACGGTATGACAGATACAATGGGTAGAATGCACGGCGACGCTCAGTTCGCAGGCTCCTCCTCCGTTCCCGCTCACGTAGAGATGATGGGCTTGATCGGCGCAGGTAACAACCCCATGGTTGGTATGACTGTTGCGGTTGCAGTTGCTATCGAAGAGGCTAGCAAATAATTTGTGTGCAAATTATTTGCAATGAAATTTGCCTATCGGCAAGTGAAATTCACTTTTGTGAATGAAATGTAATAAATTACATGAAATGTGCCACGGGGAAACCTGTGGCACTTTTTTAGTTCATATAAGGCACTTTGAAAGAATAAAGAAAGACACATCGTTTGGATCAACCCGCGCTGATGTGTCTGATTTGTTTTAAGACCGATAACGGCGGAACTTTAGCAGTTGACTTTTTGTTAAAAATTAGATATAATGTAGTTGGTTTTAGCTGTATCGCTTGAAAATGCTGTATTGGGGAGAAAAAATGAACGTTTATAAGAAAAACCGCGCTTTGACTATATCTGTTTTAGTTTTTTACGTGATTATACTCTTGTGGATAACGATTTTAAAATGCAATCAAGGGACTCCTATATATGAGTTCAGAATGACCATAGGGCGTATGACGGTTGCGGAAAGATTTGCTTTCGCCACGTCACGACTTACGTTAATGGATGGGGGCCTAGCAGAGATGCTACTCAACGCATTCATATTTATCCCCTTTGGTGTACTTATCCCCCTTTTAAAAGGAAGGGCGGCACCCATATTCACTACGGCTCTTGCCTTATTATCAACGCTTTTAATAGAGTGTTTACAGTTATTTCTTTGCTTTGGATTGTTTACGTATAGCGATCTAATATTAAACACCGCCGGTGCTGTTTTGGGAATAATCATCTATTCCTATTTTGTAAAACGAATGAAAGAAGAACACATAAATACAGCCTTAAAAATACTTAACGGATTTGGCGCCGCTATTTCTGTTTTCGCCATAATTAACACTGTCTTGAATATTGAAATATATATGTGATGTATACATAAAGCAAAGATTGCGGAAAGATATATGAATTTAAAGGCTGCGAGAGAAAAATCGTTGCCGCCGTAACGGTGCTTTTCGTAATAACCACCGTTGATTCCGCTAAATTGATCTATGGGATAGTTACGAGGACAATTTAAAGTAAAAACTCGAAATTTAGTCGAGTTTTTTGTTTTTATTTATAAAACTTAGATTCATTTTTCTTTTTTATCCAAAAAATATATACATTTTAAAAATAATGTGGTATAATAATGTTGCTACACTTCAAATCTTATATTTTATCTCGTAAGAGGGGATACTTTCGGTAAAAGGTATCGTCTCTCTTTTCTGAATACTCTTACGAGATATAGGAAGAAGTGTAGCAACTTTGAGAGCGTACTTTTTCGGTGCGTTCTTTCGGGGACGCACTTTTTTAGTTTGGAGGGATATCTCAATGAAGCTTAATCTTATTGCATTATTTACTGTGTTTTGCATTGTGTTTTCTTTTGCTTCTTGTTCAAAGGATCTGAATATAACAAGCAATAACGAATATACAAGCACAAGCTTTCAAGATACATCCACTACCACATCAGAAGCTCCCACCACCGAAGCTCCCGTTTCTTACATTTTAAATAAAAGCTCAAGGATATTCCATTTTGAAAAATGCCCCTCGGTTACAATGATGAAGGAAGATAACAAGATTTTTTGTAAAGGAAACAGAGATAAGATTATTAAGGACGGATATGAGCCTTGCGGAAGATGCAACCCCTGATATCTAACTTTTAAAGAAAAAACTCGACATTTAGTCGAGTTTTTTGGTTTTTTATTTTGGAGTTTTCCATTATGATGTGTCTATTATTTTTGCATATAAAGCTAAGATTTAAAGGATAAAATAAAAAAAGCGGCTTATAAGGGTGCGTATTCTAAAGGACAGTTCTCGAAATCTTATCTACTTAACTTAAATAGGACGAGGCACTATAAAGCTCCTCGTCCTATTTTCTTTTTTAGTTATAGGCGATATGTTTGCTTTTGCAAACGCGATATATTTTCGCCAATGCTCAAATGCGATATTACCGTCGCGTTGCTCTGTAGCGATATGATATAAATCCCCATAACGCCCGAGAGGGCATATCGCATCGAAGATATATCGCACGCTCATGCGTATATCGCAAATCCCTCAAGGGATTTATATCGTTGCGTAGTGTCCTTAAGGGCACTACGCTAAAGCCCCAACACTTATATTATATCACAAAAAAATTCCTTTGTAAATCACAAATTTTGTTTTTCAAAAAAGTTCTACACATTATACAAAAATCACCTAAAAATTTCATATACTATGCCAATTGTATTTCCTGAAAAAGTGTGTTATAATTGAATTACAAAAGAAGGATGGTACAAACCAATGAAAAAGTAAAGTTCCTATTTTCTCATTAGTAATTCACCATATAATCTGAACAAACAAGTAAGAACAATAAAAGTTCTGATCACCAAACAAACATTAATATAGAGTCAGATTTGAATTTCTTTTGAAGAAAATACAAGACCTTCGCCCCAAACGGTGTTAACCATATATCAAATGAGGACTCTCCATAGAGAGTGATGTTGTAGGAAGAAAGTGAAGGAAAGTTAAAATGATTTGGGGTAGACAATAGAAAGAGAGGATTAGGAAAGATGTTAGATAACAAGGAGCACCAGAGGTGACCTTTAATTGTGAATTTACGACTCACAGTTAAAGGTCACTTCTTTTTTTATTTGTAGGTTTTTAGCTCGGCGAGGTAGCTCTGCGGGCGGTGAGCATCAATACGGGTATATTTGCCCTTTTGACCAATTTCCACAAGGGTGCCAACGTGGTAATAGCCAAGTAGGCGGGGAGGAAGATGGGTAATGGCGTCGTCAAGGTTGCGGATCAAGGTAAAATTCTCAAAGCGGGATTCTATTTTACTGTTTTTTATACCCCAGAGGACTCTTGGAGCGCCAAAGGCGTATCCGTAGAGGTTATTTTGCAGGTGGGGATAATTAAACCAGATATATTCATGGCACAAAACCGCCAAGGCGCCGCCGTGGGAAAATCCCGTAACGATAACCTTTTCCACGATGCTATCGTCAAGATAGGGCTTAAGATGTGGCTCTATACTTTTCCACACACGCAAAAATCCCCTGTGGGCGTACCAAACTGTGCCGTCCATATTTTTGTACGCTTTTACGGGGAAGTCAAGATTATTTTCCCAATCCTTTTGACCGTTTGAGCTTTCCAAGTAAATATACAGGGTATTGCCTACCAATTCCACGGCGTAATCACCCGAATTATCCACACGTGTGTAGGGAATTTCAATACATTTTGCAAACAGATCGTATAAATTCATAATATCACCTCAGTAAAATATTATGATACCTTGCATAAAAAAAGACCTTCAAGTCAAGAAGGTCTTTTTTAAAGTGATTATTCAACTATTTCAAAGGGGGACGTGTCTGAATTTGTAGCCTTGTACAATACTGCGTTTGAATAATGACCGCAGTCCTTATCGTAGCCGGGGTGGGAGAAATAGTAATATCCGTTGCCGAAGGAGTACACTCCCGTGGAGCCGTAGGGGAAATAGATTCCCTCGCTTAAGAGGGGCAACACAGAAATTTCCTCTCTGTAGGGGTTATGCACGGATAACTCGGGTGTGGCAAGGGCGGAAACAAAGAACATATCGTAATTTTTATACTGCGGCTTGCCTCCGCGGTATACACAGAGCATCCATCTTTTACTGTAGGCATCGTATTCAAGGTTTTGCACACCCCAATTTGTGCTTCCCGTTTTTACAAAGCACTTTGAAAGACTGCTTGCCCCCGATTTATGCATTTTATATTGATTTAAGGGCTTGGCAACGCTATCCCACCAATTTTTGAAGTCGTAGGTGAGAATGACCTGATAATCGTTATCCTCTCTGTCCGTGTTGCCGTAGACACCGTAGCAGATGCGAAGATACTCCTCTCCATCATCCGTTCCCCAAGCGGGGCCAAAGGCAAGACCGTCAATTCCGCTGCAGCCGTATTTATGGTCAAGATCCTTTCCGTCAAGGTGGACCTTTGCTTCAAAATCCTCTACCACCTCGCCAAGATAAACGGCTCTCATAATTCCGTCGGACTCTGCGTTCATATCCATACGATCGATTTTATTCACGTCAAAAATGACACAGTAAAAGCCATTTTGTATTTCGGTGTCTGCCATTTGCAGATTTTTCAAAATTTCTCTGCCTATAATATCGTTTTTATACTCAAGGGAGCCGTATACCTTACCGTCGGACTCACAAAAATCGATGCAACCAAGGTGACCGATAAGACCGTCCACGCTACCAATTACGTTACCGAGGAGGTCGCATTTAATAAGCTTTGTGGTGAAGGAATAGTACACGTATCCCTTTTTTTCGTCAACGGTTACGCCTTGACAATGGCAAGCGCCCTGATATCCCGAAAAAATTTTGTTTGGAAAATTCATATTGTTCTCCTTAAGGTCAAAGAGTTTTTTCGTACGCCACGCGGCTATGACCGTTTTCAAGATAGATTATGCCGCAATAGGTAAAGCCGTGCTTTTCAAGCATTCTGCGCATTACCTTGTTTCCCTCGTGGGTGTCAATACGCAGGGAGCTTCTGCCGAGAGCTTTTGCGTAGTCTGCCGCATAATTGATAATTGACGTGGACACACCCTGACCACGATTTTTAACGGAAATGGCTACCCTGTGGATGGCAACGTAGCTTTGGCTGTCGTCCCCCGTTATCCAATGTCCGTCGTAAATTTTATCGTAGGTTACCTCTCCGTCGTCAACGAGGACGAAGGTGCCGCATATTTCTCCGTCAATTACCGCAGAATAGGAGCGGGACAGATCGATATCCGTAAGCACGATCTCGCGCGAGGGATATCCGTCCTGCCACTGGTCTATGCCGAGGGTGGCAATAGTTCCTCTCGCTTCATCAAATATTTTCATAAGGTTGCAAATATCACAAGTGGCGCTTTTTCTTATCTCCATATAAGCCTCCGACGTTTTCTTTTCTACATTATATCAAAAAGGCGAACAAAAATCAAGGCGTAGGCAGTATGCTTTGGGTAGAAAGAGGTCGGTTTTTGTGAGTATAAAAAATAATAAAAAAAATTTTAAAAATTTTTAAAATAGTTATTGACAAGTAGAAAAACCTGTGCTATAATGTTGGAGCAAAAAGCGAATATTGGGGAATTGTGTAACGGCAGCACGACAGACTCTGACTCTGTTTGTGAGGGTTCAAATCCTTCTTCCCCAGCCAAAAAAATCGACAAGTTTCAACTTGTCGATTTTTTTATCCAAGCCGCAGGCTTGGTATATCATCGCCGCGCGAAGCGTGGTGCATATCATCAGCCCCTTTGGGGCTGTATCTCATCACGCGACAGCGTGTATCTGTCTGCGGCTTGATGATATACAACGGCAAGCCGTTGGTGATATACAATTCCTGTAGAATTGATGATATACACGCCTTACGGCGTGATTTTGCGTTTGAGTTCAAAACCTTATTGCAAACCGCAAAAAATATCCTTTTCGTAGCCTTTGTTTTTATCGTTGTAAAACTGCACAGAAGGATTTGAACCAAGGCGTTAAAAAAGGTGCCGGGGGCACGTTTTAGCCGATGACCGAAGGATTTTGCAAGACATAACGATGCATAAAAGCTAACTGTCTTGCAAAATTCAAGAGCAAATCCTTCTTCCCCAGCCAAAAACAAAAGCACTTCGTAAGAAGTGCTTTTGTTTTTGGAACGATGTGTTCCGCTTGCGCGGAACGTGATGCGCACTTCGTGCGTGATGTTTCCTTCGGAAGTGATGTGCGCTTCGCGCGTGAGTAAGGAACACATCACATCACTTTGCGACGAAGGAGCAATACATCACTGTGCGATAGCACTACATCACTTCGGCGCAGCCGATACTTCACTATTTACAAACAAAGATTTTTATGCTATAATATTCGCAACAAATAATTTTCATAAACTTTTCTTGCAAAAATCTGTTAGAGGATTATCGCGGATGGCTTGATAGCAGACAAAAATGATAATGAAAGGATAAACAAGAATGAAGCCAATTATCCCCCCCGTTGAATTTGTGTCACCATTATCCGAGGCTGAGGTCAGAATGACTTTAAAAGAACTGTGCGGATCAAAATGGGATAATTGCCCGTTTGATGGAGAGGTCAATAATAACTCCTTTCGATTGATAAAAAATCAACGCCCTTTTGTCTACACAAAAGGAATTCCAAAGCCAATACTCATAGGTGATTTTGTTGGACAAGGTGAACGAACAAAGGTGACGATATCGCTAGATACAAGAATTACAGATATCATTGGATTGTTAATATTAGTTTTAGGCGCAATTGGATTGGCGGGTTATGGTTTTGTTTCTATGCTTGATGAAGGTTTTATTGTAGCGATCGTTTCGGCTATGATGATTTGCGGTCTTGGCATTGGATTTTCTGCTTTAGATTATTTTTTGATTTGGTCGAGCTTTCATAAATCTGTCAATAAGATCAAAAAGGCTTTGGGTATTTCCTCATAAGTTTAACACTCTTTGTAATAATAAAGTACAATGTCATCTATTTCGGTCGTCAAACACATAAAAATATATGACGGAAAGCCCTTGAAAACCCTTGATTTTCAAGGGCTTTCGCCATTTTTGGACTCTGATTTTAGGAGACAAAAAAGCCAAAAAAAGCCACTTTTGGGCATAAAACTGTTGTCAAAATTTTTAAAGTGAAAACGGACCGCAAAAAGCAGTCCGTTTGTTTTTTATTTGTACCTTTTCAGCAAATATTCATTTTCCTCAGCAAATATCCAAGATGAAAGGCTTGAATTTTCGCTCGTTTATATTGACTTTTAACACATTTTGAAGTATACTTGTTAAGTGAAGGTGATTTTTGTCGCGGATACCCTCGTCAATATTGGCGGTTGGCTCCGTATTGAACGACAAGGTCGCCTTTTCATATTATTGTATAAACATGATCAACAAACAATTTCTTATTCTCCAAAGAAACCTATTTTTCTCGGGAGTTTTAGATTTCCAATCGTTAAATTTATTAACTATTCCACTTGACACTTATGTCGTTTTTTACGTCAAAAAGCTCCAAGCGTGGCTTGGAGCTTTTTATTATTGGAATACGATTTCGTTTACGATATTGCAGATCTGCTCGATTATGGTTATGTCAAGGTCCTTAAAGGGCATTGGGGCTACGCGCTTGCCCATCAGGGTGGCGAGCCAGGTAAGAGCAACCGCGAATCTGCCGTAGGTATGGGACATATGGAAGCCGTCGCAACAGAGGGACTCTCCCCCGTTTTCATAATCAAATTTGGGGAGGCGGGTACGGAGCGCCTGAATAACGTCGCCCGAGGGGATAAGGGTTGCGCCTGTTACGAGGCAAGCGTACTCTGAGGCTTTACAAATTTCCTTATACATTTTAGTCTGATCGCAGTCGTAACGGGGGAAATCACCGTGGGTTGAGCCGATCTCATACGCCCAGGTGCGATGGAAAAACAAATCTGCGGCGGGTTGATTTTCACGAACGTATTTTGCAAGGTCGTTTAAATAGGGCTGATAGCTATCGTACAGTCCCGAAAAACCGCTTACCTGCTGTAGGGTGACGATATCAAAATGCTCTGCCTTGATTATTTCATCAACAGTGACAAGCTTCTCTGCCCAATCTCCACCGTTTAAGCTATACAAATAATTTGCTTTATTTCCTGTTACGTTATTAAAGTGAGTTTCAAGACTGCATCCGCCAATGGCAAGGTTTACCGTTGTAAGGTCCATACCTCTTTGCTCTGCCAATTGGTGTAAATACGCGTGGGCGTCTGCGGAAAAGCTGTTGCCTATTGATAAAATCTTCATATTATTTCCTCCTGTGGTTTTTTCTTAAGTATAGCACGTTTCTTTACGATTTACAAGAATTAAAGAGGCTTTTGTTTTAAGAGATTTTTATTTACATTAAGGCGGTGACGTGGTATAATCATATTAAGAAAGGCGGTGCTTTTATGAAAAAATACGACGTGATCGTAATTGGCGGCGGATTTGCGGGAGCTGCATCATCTATTGCGGCGGCAAGGGGTAGTACGCGTGTCCTTTTAATTGAAAAGGGAAATTGTCTTGGTGGCGCATCATCAAGCAGTCTTGTAAACCCGTTTATGCCCTATTCCACCAAAATAAACGGTGAGGAAACAAAGCTGACGGGCGGCATTTTTAACGAAATTTGCCAAAGACTTGAGGAAAAGGGCGCCTTTAAATTTCTTTCCTTTCTTGAGGAGGAGCTTAAGCTCGTACTGAACGATATGGTACGGGAGGCAGGGGTGGACCTGCTTTTCCACGCATATATTTTTGACGTACAGAGAGAAGATAACGTTATAAAATCCGTTTCCGTTGCCACAAGGCAGGGAGTAATAAAAATCGAGGGGGACTATTTTATTGATGCAACGGGGGATGCTCAGCTTGCCTTTCTTGCAAAATGCCCCACGGAGCTTGGACGAAAAAGTGACAGCCTGTGTCAGCCAATGACACTTTGCTTCAGAATTGGCAACGTGGACGTGGATGAATTTATGTCGGGGTTTGAGGAGCTTCAAAAAGCCTATAAGGAGGCGCGAAGCAAGGGCGAAATTACAAATCCCCGAGAAAACATACTCGTTTTTAAATTGCCTGTTAATAACGTGCTTCACTTTAACACCACAAGGGTGGTTAAATTGAATCCCACAGACGCGTTTGACGTAACTAAAGCGGAAATAATTGCAAGAGATCAGGTGCGGGAGCTATACGATTTTATGAAGCGCAACGCAAAGGGGCTTGAAAACAGCTTTTTAATGATGACCGCCTCGGAAATCGGAGTGCGTGAGAGCCGCAAAATAGTGGGCGAGTACGTTCTGACGGAGGAGGACTGCCGTTCGTTTACAAAATTCCACGATGGAATTGCCGCGTGCAATTATGATATTGACATACACAATCCCGAGGGCAGCGGTACAAGTCACTATTATTTTCCACAAGGGGAATATTATACCATTCCGTACAGATGCCTTATTCCCAAGGGAGTTAGCAATATGCTGGTGGCGGGCAGATGTATCTCCTCCGACCACGGCGCGCAAGCATCATACAGAATTATGCCTACCGTTTGCTCCATTGGCGAGGCGGCAGGTGTTGCCATAGGTCTTTCGGTAAAAAATCGCGTCCCTGTGGATGAAATCGATGTAAAAGAAGTACAAAAAGCGCTTAAGGATAATGGCGGATTTGTAGGTATATAAACTGAAAATACCCCGACGCGATCAGGCGTCGGGGTAATATTTATTTATTAAGCAAAAGCTGACGGGTTTGTTTTAAGCTTTCTATAGGGTCGAGGGTGGGAAAATATTCAAGTCCCATAGCGCCGCTGTATCCTGCCTTATCAAGGGCGTTTACAATAACGCGGTAATCGTTTTCACCTAAATGAAGCTCGTGTCTGCCAGGGTGTCCCGCTGCGTGAAGGTGGGCGATATTATCAAGGTTTGATATAACTGTGGGAATGATGTTTCCCTCCGTTATCTGCTGATGATATATATCGTAAATTACCTTTACGTAGGGGCTGTTTACCTCTTTTACTATATCAAAGGCTTCCGCTGATGAGGAAAGATAGTACCCCTTATGGTCGAAGCGGGTGTTCAAGGGCTCTATCATAAGGGTGATGCCGTAATCTGCCAAAAGGGGTGCAGATGATAAAAGACCGTCAACAATGGATATGCGCTGATACTCTCTGTCCATACCCGTATCGTTACCCACCTGGGTAATTATGCGCTTTACATTTAATTCCTTTGCAAAATCGCAGGTGGCTTTAAGTCCCGACAAAAATCTTTCGCGGTAATCAGGGTCATTTAAGCGAAATTCCGTTGTGCAAAGGCTAAGAAGTTCTACTCCCGTTTCAGAAAGGGCTTTTTTTGCTTTTACGGGGTCAATATCTCCCCATCCCCAAAGCTCCGCCGCATCATAGCCAAGGGCGGATATTTTATAAATGGCGTCGCAAAAATCACTATTTTTAAAAAAACAGGGTAAAACCACACAAAGTCTCATACTGATACCTTCCTTTAAAAGAGCTTTAACATAATCAGTATAGCACAAAAAGTCGCCAAACGCAATACAAAACCTTAAAACGCCTGCGTATTATACTTGAAATAAGAAAATATTTATGATAGAATAGATAAAAACGCTTTGGAGGACATTATGCCCAATATAAATGATATAAGAATTCGAGATCCGTTTATACTTACCGATAAGGAAAACGGATGCTACTATATGTACGGAACCACCGCCCTTGAAAACGGATCCCTTGCCGCAAGAAATACCTTTACGGTATATAAATCCTACGACCTTGTAAATTTTGACGATGGCAAGATAATAGTTGACGGAGATAAGCTCGACTTCTGGGCTGACCGTGATTTCTGGGCTCCCGAGGTGCATATCTACAACGGAAAATATTACCTTTTCGGAAGCTGTAATGCGGAGGGCAAATGCCGCGCAACACAGATCTACGTATGCGACACTCCCGACGGTGAATTCGTTCCCCTCTCTGCCGAGGCAAGAACGCCCGAGGATTGGATATGCCTTGACGGTACGTTATACGTGGAAAACGGCACTCCCTATATGGTGTTCTCCCGCGAGTGGATACAGGTGCTTGACGGAGAGATGTGGGCAGTAGAGCTTTCTTCTGACCTTAGTAAAAGAGTTGGCGAGCCCTTTAAGCTATTTTCCGCGTCCGAGGCAAAGGACGTAACGGAGTTTGGCGGTATTAAGGGCGCGTATATAACGGACGGTCCCTTTATGTATCACGAAAACGGAAAGCTCCGTATGATGTGGTCAAGCTTTAACGAGGGCAGATATGTTGTGCTTATTGCAGAAAGCGACTCTATAAAGGGTGAATGGACGCATCTTGGCAGTCAGTTTGATTTTTGCGGCGGACACGGTATGATATTCACCGACCTTAGCGGAAAAAGAATGATGTCCCTCCACAGTCCCAACACGGCGGACTATGAAAGAGCGAAATTTTTTGAAATTTAATTAAAATACGTAACGCAGTTTTCGTTACATTCATTAAGAAAGAGAGAAACAGATATGGCTAAAAAGGAATGGAGCATATCACTCAAAAGGGAATTTTACAAGGATATTTTCGGAATTGCGTTATTTCCGTTTATGCTTTGCATATTCACCGCAATAGTATTTATAGTTTACCTTTCTCCCACTATTAAAATGATAAAGGGAGACCGTCCTATACAATACAGCGACAAGGTTGGCACCTATTACGTGGAAACAAACTACAACGATATTTACGGAACGTCAAGCGCGCCTCAGGACAATATGGTTATCGTATTTTTTGCAAACAAGGATTGTGATCAGTATTACTGTCTTCCTATGACGGGAAACAATATCAGAAAGGACGTGGCAAGTGTTTTTGCAGGGTCTGAATCCGTATTCGGAAAGGCGATGCGCGAAAAAATGGACCTTGATAGAGGCTACAAGTATACATTGGATGATGATCTTGCGTATATTATAGGCAAGGCAGAGGAAAAGATCGCTTCCCTCTCTATTACCTCCTCGTTTAAAACTGAGAGTGACAGAGGAAATATTATTGGGTCCCATATTATAAATAATACGGATATTGAGCTGTCGGGCAGTCTTAATGCGGCAATAAAGAGCTTTACCGAGGAGACGGATATCAGCGTGACGGTGATCATAGATAAGGCGGAAAGCGTATTTGGATTAAAGACGCCTACGTCAAACATTTTGTTCCTCGTTGCGTTTACGGCTCTTTCAATATTCTATATCGTAAAGGCTACCATCAAGATAGTAAGACGAGTTCGCTTTGAGAAAAATCCCCAGCTTTTCTACAAGCCCACAATTTACGATCAAAATTCCGAGGAGGACGGATATTGATTTAATAAAATACGCGCTGAGTTCTTAACGAGCTCAGCGCGATTTTTTGTTCAAATTAGTTTTTTAAATTACTACTCATCCACCGCTAACGTGGATTGCCCTTCCCAAAACATAGTCGCCTCGCGCGCCTCGATACACTTGGCTTCGACGCTCCTTGTTTTGGTTACACACTCGACAAATTAACACAGCGTGTTGATTTGCCTTCGTTCTCCCCTTCCCTCGCAAGGGAAGGCTCCGAAGTAAGTATACTTTACAAGTAATAGTTTTATTTTATTCCTGCATTATCTGCATACTTTTTTACGATCTCTGCCCAACGCTGATTCTTAAATTCACGATTAACGTCAGACATATCCACGTAATAACCGCAGTTCACACACTGAATAATTGCCTCTGCAACGAGGGCTTCATATGAATATTCGTCGTTTACATACTCCTCAAGCTCAATATTCATTTTGGCATTGATGCCCTCTACTGCGCCAATATAAAAGGCGTTATCCTTTCCAAGAAGCTTGCCTATCTTTCCAACGCAATCAATCGCTTCTTTTGCGTCCTTTACAGTGATCTTTTTTGTATAAGATGTCATTTTTTTACCTCCACTTAAAATATTATCGGTCGTGGTCTCCAGCACTGAGGCAAGATCGGGCAAAAGAGATATATCCGGCATACTCTCTCCCCTTTCCCATTTTGAAACAGCCTGAAAGGAAACGTACAAACGGTCTCCCAACTCATTTTGAGTTAATCCCTTGCTTTTTCTGAGCCTTGCTATGTGGTTACCAATTTCTTTTGTATCAAAAGCCATAATTATCCTCCTTTTGATGTTTTGAAGTACTTCTGTCATTATTGTAGCACCGTATCAGCAAAATATCAATAACGCCGTAGTTTCATTTTTCCCGATAAAAATAAACCGTGAGTTGAATATGTATTTTGCTACATTTTTTATTGACGGAGATAAAAAAAGATGATACAATGATTATATATAATAGGAGGTATATTATGGCTATCGGTTTATCTAATCACGAGGTTTATCCAAGGGTTGTGCGCTGCGGATGTCCGCAGACTGTAAGCATTGTGCCCGTTGGTACTGTTGCAAAATTCAATGACGAGTGGGTGTACAATATCGGTATCGTTCCCACAGAGTGCTCCGACCAGACGTATATCGAGCAGGAAAGAGCTGTGGACACTATAAAGGTAAAGCCCATAGACGGCGTTATTACCTTTACCTATACCTTTGACGAGGAGCAGGAATGGGCGTTGCTTCTTGCCCCCGAAATATATCCTACGTCAATAAGAAAATACAGCGTGTACTCCGTTATGGACGATCTTTACGAAAGGACCCCGTACAAGGGAGACCTCCACGCACATTCCAACTCCTCCGACGGAAATGAGGAGCCCTGTATCGTTGCGGCAAATTACAGAAAAAACGGCTTTGACTTTTTCGCCTTGACGGATCATCACAAGTTCCAGCCCTCCCTTGACCTTATTGAATATTACAAGGATCTGCCTATAGATTTCAAGATCTTTACGGGTGAGGAGATACACTTAAAGGGATATTACATCCACACAGTAAACTTTGGAGGTAAGTCCAGCGTAAACGAGCATTACAACTCTGATCCCGACGGTATGCACGAGGAAATCAAGAAGATGTCCGAGACACTAAGCGTGCCTGCGGGAATAAACAAGCTTGAATTTGCGTACAGAAAATGGATAGCCGAAGAAATACACAAGCGCGACGGCTTTGCAATTATTGCCCATCCCTTCTGGATATGGAAGGACGAATGGCATATGCGCCCGAGGATGGTTGATTATTTGCTTGGCGAGGAATTATATGACGCCATGGAAATTGTAAGCGGCGTTTCCCCTCACGAAACAAATCTTCAGACCGCATTTTATAACGAGCAAAGAGCCAAGGGCAGAAAAATCGCCATTGTAGGCTCAAGCGACTGTCACGGCACGGACCCTGCGCTTTTCTTTAACAATTCCAAGTCCATTGTTTTTGCAAAGGACCTTGAATATTCATCTATCTGCTCCGCCATCAAGGATCTTTACTCCGTTGCGGTGGAAACAAGACCTAACGAGGAAATAAGAATCTACGGTCCGTTCCGTCTTGTTAAATACGCCCGATTCCTTATGAATAATTACTTCCCCATGCACGACGAAATGTGCTTTGAGGAGGGACGCCTTATGAAGGAATACATAAGGGGAGATAAGGACGCTGTCAAGCTACTTGAAATTATGCAGGGCAGAACGAAAAAATTAGCTGACAAATTACTTAGACAAGGAGATAACAAATGAAGCAGATTCCCATTGATAGTATGCACGGTCTTGTAGGCTGGTGGGGTGACTACTCCGGTGAGCTTATGACAGAATATCAGCAATCCGTTGAGGAGGGCAAGGACGTAGAAAATTACAAGGGTCTTTTTGAGGAGGTAGCAAAGCTTCCGAGATCCGAGGCAAGATCAAAGCTTGCCGACGGACTTTTCCACCTTATATACAACGCAGAGATGAGAGAGGGCTACAAATACGATGAGCCATCCGACCTTGAGGGTATTAAAGCATTAAGAAAAAAGACACTCCCCCCGCTTAATTTCACAAAAGTGGACAAAAAGAAGATAGAGGGCGCTTGGTACGGACGTATTGCGGGATGCTTACTCGGTAAGCCTATTGAGGGCATCAGATTTGACGGTCTTACAAAGCTTCTTAAGGCTACTGATAACTATCCTATGTCAAGATATATCAAACACGGTGAGCTTACCCCCGAGCTTTGTACCCTTGCAAATTTCGATCTTCTTAATCAGTGGAAGGCACACTGTTACATTGACAATCTTGAATACGCCCCCTACGACGACGACACCAACTACGTTGTTATGAACTGTCTTGCGGTTGAAAGATTCGGCAGAGGATTTACTCCCTTCAATATGGCGGATATGTGGCTTAAGATGCAGCCCAAGGAAGCGTATTGCACAGCGGAAAGAGTTGCCTTTTCCAACTTTATAAAGGGATATAATCCCCCTTATTCCGCGGTATACAAGAATCCCTACAGAGAATGGATCGGCGCGCAGATACGCGGAGATTACTTTGGCTACTGCAACCCCGGAGATACGGAAAGTGCGGCTGAAATGGCGTTTAATGACGCTTGCATTTCACATATCAAAAACGGTATCTACGGTGAAATGTGGGCATCTGCAACTATTGCGGCTTGCGCAGTTTGTGATGACCCAAGACTCGCTATTCTTTACGGTATGGAGGAGATCCCCGCAACGTCCCGTCTTTACGAGGCCCTTGAAAACGCCATCAAGAACTACGATAGCGGTATGACGGAGGAGGAGTGGTTCAACGATTTCCACTCAAGATGGGATGACAAAAACAGCCACCATTGGTGCCACACCATATCAAATGCAGAAATTTGCGCAGCAGCGCTTCTCTACGGTAAGGGCGACTTTACAAGAAGTGTTTGTATCGCGGTACAAAACGGATTTGACACGGACTGTAACGGCGCAACCGTTGGCTCTATGTGTGGAATTATGAGGGGCATTGACGGTATCGGCAAGGAATGGTATGAAAATATCAACGGCACCCTTGAAACATCACTTTGCACCTACGCTAAGGTTTCCATTGACGAGTTTGTTGAAAAGACATTATATCATATTGAAAATAAATAACCCTTTAAATGAATTAAAGGACAGAGACTTTTAGCGTGTTATCCTTAACGGAGAACACGCTAAAACTAAGTTTGCCCTTCGGGCAAGTGAAGTTATCTTCGATAGTGAAGTTCACTTCGTGAGTGAAGTTTCGCCTTGCGGCGAAGTAAAGGCAAACTTAACTTCACTGTGAGCCCGTGGCGAACAACTTCACTGTGCCCGGCACAACTTCACTTTTGCGTCAGCAAAAACTTCACAAAGCAGAAAAAGAGAGCTAATGGCTTAAAAACCGTTAACTCTCTTTATTATTTATCGCCAGTTTCGCATTTGTATAACAAATGCTTCGGGCTAAGCCCATTCCCCTATTTCGAATTCTCCGCTAAGAACATTACCTTTTACATTCTCTGTCCTTTTTCTAATGCTGTAAATTTTATATTGACAAATTCTATTTTATGTGATAGACTATAAGTGCAAGATATTAGTATAAATGTAAAAGGAGGACAAATTATGAAAAAATTAATGTCAATACTGTTAGTGTTACTTATGCTGACGTCAGTGCTTGCCTCCTGCGGTGGAAATGATGAAACCACCACTACGGAAGCGCCTACAACCGAAGCGCCTACAACTGAAGCTCCGACCACAGAAGCGCCTACTACCGAGGCTCCAACTACGGAAGCTCCGACTACGGAAGCTCCTACAACTGAAGCTCCTTCTACAAATGATCCCAATGCTCCTTGGTCGTCCAAAAATGACGTAAGAGATACGTGGTCGGGTAAAACACTTAACGTAGCCTGCTCCGTGTGGTATGCTACAGGAGCGCCCTGGGCAATGCCGGAGGTTTTTATAACCGAAGAAGATGATGCCAAATTTGGTAAAGAAATTCAGAATGCGGTTCTTGAGCGTAATGAATTTATTGAAAAAACCTACGGTGTTAAGGTTAACTGGATGAATACGACAAAGGCAGGTATGACGGGTGAGCTTGAAAAGGCTACGCTTGCAAAAAATGTAAACTTTGACCTTGCCGCACCCCGTATGATGAATACGCAGTCCATTGTTGCGGGCGGATACGTATACGATCTTGCAAACAGAGAATTTATAGATTTTCGAAATTCCTATTACAATGAAAATTCTGTTAATACCTATACTGCCCTCGGTCATACTTTCTTTGTAACAGGAGGATTTTCCATTATATCAAAGTACTCTGCAAACGTGCTTTTCGTTAATAAGAATCTTATGAGTGAAGTAAGTGAAAAAGGAATTGAAGATCTTTACAATTTGGTAAAAGAAGGTAAGTGGACATTTGACAAGCTGGTTAGCTATTGTGAGGCTATCCATTCGGATAACGGCGATCCCGAAGATACATTCAGATACGTACACGGACTTCATAGTAATGATATAGATAAGTTCTTTTGTTCTTTTGGCATTACCAGAGCAGGAGTGAACAAGGCTACCTGTGAGTGGGAGCTTACAATAAATAATGAAAATATTGATAGCGCTATAGATGCTGTAATCAACACGAAAACCGCAGATTGGTATATGTTTGGCGCTTACGCCTGTTGGGGTCCCACTGCTACAGATGGATTTAACAAAGATAAAATTTTGTTTTTAAATGAAACCTTAGACTTTTCAGAGTACATTGAGGAGGATAAAGGAATAGTTCCTCTTCCTATGCTTAACGAGGAGCAGGGCAAATACTACGTTCATTGTTCAAATCAGATGTCAGTTGCAATGTGTATACCCAAAATCACACAGGACAGAGCTATGTCAGATTACTTTATGGACGTACTTTTCTGGACGGGTGAAGAATACGTTATGAAGGAATATATCAAAGGCTTGAAAACAGGCTTTACCTCCGATAAGGATATTGAAATGTTAACCGATTATATCATACCGAATATTTCATATGATCCGGGTGAATCGGTAGGCTGGGGACAGCTTTTCTCTCTTTTCGGTATATATGCTAAGAACAAAAACAACTTTGATGAGCACTACGAAGAACACTCTCCCGCAGCTCTTGAAACAATAGCGGAGTGGAACAAGGCTTGGGGCGGATATACTGAAGAATAAAGAACCGCTAATAAAAACAGGCGATTTGCAAAAATGCAAATCGCCTTGTTTTTATTTATTTTCGGTTTCGCCGTTAGTCTCGGATTCCTTTGCAAGCTTTCTTGCAAGGCGCTTTAAGCGTTTTTCCTCGGTTTTTACCTTATAAAGCTCCTCGGTAGCTATGGAAAGCTTAGTCACCTGATTCTTCTCGGAGGGGAAGCAAACGAAGGTATCATCGGAGGTGGATATCTGCACGCACTCCTCGGGACGGATATAGCAATAATCGTACTCGATATGGACGCCGTACATTCCCGCAACGGGACGGGAGATCTTATAATCCTCTCCGTTGTAGTGTCCCTCAATAACAAAGCCCGTTTCCATAGAATGAGTAAGCCTTGCCTTGCCTAAATCAATAAAGTTATTTGTGTTGGGAAGTGAGAACACGTCCACCTCGTCGGTGAAGGAATACCTGCCCTCATCTATTTCCTTGCGTACGTTGGCTCTTTGCCATTCGTACCAGGTGGGAGGATGGGAAAATACCGTTTCACCCTCTATAGCCTTAAGCTCGCCTATTTCCGTAAGCTCCCATTTGTGACCGCACTCGGAGCAACCAAGTATAGCGCCCTCTGTGTACATTTTAAACTCGGTCTTACATATGGGGCATTGATACAGCACCTTGTGAAGTCCCTCGGCTCTGTATGGCTCTGTAATTCTGATATTATTATCCTTCTGATATTTATATTCATCATACCAAAGAGCCTTAGTAACCGTGTCCTGTATTTCCTCGGCGCTTAGCTCCTCCACCTGTTCCTTGGTAAGAACGCGAGTCATTACGGAGCAAAGAGGAACGTCTCTTTTCCTTCTCCAATCCCAGAAGGGAGTATGGAGGTAATTACCGTGGTGAACGAGAACGACAACGTCGTGCTTAAGCCTTTTAATAAGCTGACCAAGGGAGCTCGGTAAGATGGCAAGAGTTCCTATGGGAGAATATCTTGCCTCGGGATACATTGTAAGCACCGCGCCAAACTTATTAAGCACCTTTTCACAGGCGGGGATGAGATGGGGGTCCGTGGTAAATTTACGTTTACCGATACAGCCGTCAAGCTCCATTAAAAGGGAGCGTCTGTAATGGCCCTCAAGGGTGGCAATATGGCTTACTCTTGCGGGGTAAGCCGCAAGAGCGTTTATTTCAAGATCCACAAAGCCCATATGATTGGACAAAAGGAAATACGGCGCTTTTACACCCTCCATATTTACCTTTTTTATCTTCAATCTTTTGTGAAGGGTAATATCGCTTACTATTTTAGTAAGCCACTTGAATGCAAGAAGCTGCTTTTTAGGCTCCTTTTGCATATTACGGTATTTCGTACCTTTTTTATAATTAACTTTATTTGAGAGCATAGGCTCCTCCTTTCAGGCGGGGCGTATGTCAATACACACCTTATTTTACCGAACCGTCGGGGTTAAACAGGGGTAACTTTTCAAGGTAAATAATATCATCTCTTTCAGTAGCCTCTCCCTCTGCGAGGATAGTCATTCTGCCGACTATATTTCCTCCTGCGGAGTGGATAAGCTCCTCTATTGCGCGAAGGGATTCTCCCGTTGAGATAACGTCGTCAACGATAAGAATTCTCTTGCCCTTCATTCTCTTTGCATCCTCGCCGTCAAGATAGAGCTTCTGCTCCTTGGCGGTGGTGATGGAATGAACGGTAACGGACACAATATTGCTCATATAAAGCTTAGGTCCTTTTCTTGCAAGTATGTATCTCTGGTTGCCGTTAAGTCTTGCCATTTCGTGAATAAGGGGAATTCCCTTTGCTTCAGCGGTGATCATATAATCAAACTCGGGCGCGCGGGCAAGAAGCTCCTTTGCGCACGCAGTAGTAAGCTCAGGGTCACCGAAGATAACGAAGGCGCCTATGTAAAGGTCGTCCGTAACCTTGCAAAGCGGCAATGCTCTGTCAAGGCCGGCTATTTTCATATTGTAGTATTTCATAACGGTCCTCCTTTAGATTTATTTTACAAGTATCTTGGTCATACCGCCCATATAAGGCTGGAGTGCCACGGGAATATTTACGCTGCCATCCTCGTTAAGATTATTTTCAAGGAATGCAATAAGCATTCTTGGGGGAGCAACAACGGTATTGTTAAGAGTGTGGGCAAAATACTTGCCGTTCTTACCGTTTACTCTTATCTTAAGTCTGCGTGCCTGTGCGTCGCCAAGATTGGAGCAGGAGCCAACCTCAAAATACTTCTTCTGTCTGGGTGACCAAGCCTCAACGTCTATGCTCTTTACCTTAAGATCTGCAAGGTCGCCTGAGCAGCACTCAAGAGTTCTTACGGGGATATCAAGAGTACGGAAAAGGTCAACGGTATTCTGCCAGAGCTTATCAAACCACATGGGGCTGTCCTCGGGCTTACATACAACGATCATTTCCTGCTTTTCAAACTGATGGATTCTGTATACGCCTCTTTCCTCTATACCGTGGGCGCCCTTTTCCTTACGGAAGCAGGGGGAGTAGGAGGTAAGAGTATGGGGAAGCTTTTCCTCGGGGATGATGGTGTCGATAAACTTACCGATCATAGAATGCTCACTGGTACCGATAAGGAAAAGATCCTCTCCCTCTATCTTGTACATCATAGCCTCCATTTCAGCAAAGCTCATAACACCTGTAACTACCTCGCTTCTGATCATAAAGGGAGGGATGCAATAGGTAAAGCCTCTGTTGATCATGAAGTCACGGGCGTAGGATATAATAGCGGAGTGAAGTCTTGCAATATCACCCATAAGGTAGTAAAAGCCGTTGCCCGCTACCTTTCTTGCGCTGTCAAGATCAATACCCTCAAACTTTTCCATTATCTCGGTATGATAGGGGATCTCAAATTCGGGAACAACGGGCTCACCGTAGCGCTGAACCTCTACATTTTCACTATCATCCTTACCAATGGGAACTGAGGGGTCAATAATATTAGGTATCTTCATCATAATAAGCTTGATCTTTTCAAGGTATTCCTCCTCAAGAACCTCAAGCTCGGCAAGGCGCTTGGCGTTGTCGGACACCTGCTTTTTAACAGCCTCCGCCTCTTCTCTCTTTCCCTGTCCCATAAGAGCACCGATCTGCTTAGAAAGCTTATTTCTGCCTGCTCTTAAATTATCAGCCTCCTGCTTGAAGGCGCGGTAGGTTTCGTCAAGCTCAATTACCTCGTCAACCAAGGGAAGCTTAGCATCCTGAAACTTGTTTCTGATATTCTGCTTAACAATTTCAGGATTTTCTCTTAAAAACTTTAAATCGATCATATTTCCTCCAAAAAAATAAAAAACACCCCTTAGAAAAAAGGGTGCAAAAATTACACGGTACCACCTTAAATTTATCTCACGACCTATAACGGGGTCACACGGCCACAGCTTTCACGGGCAGCTCGGGAATGGAACGCCGCAAGATACGGATGACACCTCTCAGCTATGGCATCAATCTCTTTCCGTAGGGGTTTTGCGGTTATTTTTCCTTCATAGCTTTTCTATTTTAATTATAACTTATAATTAACCCATTGTCAAGTAATAATCCAACTTTTTTTGGCATATGGTAATATTGAAAAAGTTTTAAGGAGAACACCAAATGAACGAAGCAAGCATAAATTCCCAAATGCCGAAAAACCCAATTATAACCTCCATAAGCTCTGATTCTCAGCTTACCCATGAGGTAAGCGAGGAATTTTCCCTTCCCGATTACGTGCCCGAGGTTCGCCGCGTTTTATACACGAAGGCGGCGGTGTTGCCCGAGGGAAAATTTATTTCCGATTCGGGAGCGAACACAAGCCTTGAATTTGACGGTACTGTAACCTATAACGTAATTTACACGGATGACGAGGGCAAATTATGCTCCACCCCTTTGTCCACAAATTACAACGAGCAGACAATAATAAGCGGTCACCCCGACACCGTATTTATCGATACGGCGGTGGACAGTGTTACCTGCCGCGTTACCGCCCCAAGAAAGCTGACTATCAAGTCAAGACTTAAAAGCAGGATAATGTCCTTTACGGATAGCGCCATAGAGGAAAACATCACTCCGAGATCAACGGCGGACGAAATTTTTATTGAAAGATATACAAAAAGCCTGAACACTGTGTCGCTAAAAGCGGTTTCTATGCAGAATATAAAGATGTCGGATAAGTTTGATTCCTCTGAGAAGGAGGAGCTTGTACCCGTTATGTGTGACGCCTCAATTACAATAACCGAATGTAAGGCGCATAACGGCTCCATTGCCGTACGAGGAGCGGTAAACGTAAGATGCTTATGCCACGGAGGGGAAAAGGATATTATGCTGACTAAGTCCCTGCCCCTTTACGAGGAGCTTGAGGCGGAGGGCGCAACCTCCACCGATATGGCGCGATGCGTAGGCAGATGCGTAAGCCTTTCCATATCCAACGAGCAAAATAACGACACGTGTCGCCTGTTTTTTGACGTAAGCTGCGAAATTGAGGGCGAATTTTACAGAAATGAAGCAAACTCCGTAACGAAGGATTGCTACTCCACAAAATACGAATCTCAATCCTCGTTTAAATCTATCGACACCTACTCCCTCGTTTCAGCAAAGAATCACTCCTTCTCCATAAACGATAAATTCAAAAAGAAGGATAGCTCCGTCGAAAGCGTGGTAAGCGCTCTTTGTGAAATAACGGGAGAAAAGACGGAACTTAAGAACGGCAAGCTGATGCTTTCGGGTAAGATACAAGCGGCGGTAATAGGCAAAACTGCGGAAACGGAAGCAAAAAACAGCGAGTACGTATCTGAAATTTATGAAATTCCCTTCAGATACGATATCCCCTGTGATGACGGTGATATCATATCCCGCATAAGCTACGACGCGGTAATATCAAGCGCGCGCTACGAGGGGGATAAATTCAATATCTCCTTGGAGGTATATCCTTCCGTATCGATTTTCAAAAGAACGGCGGAGGAAATACTTGACGCCTGTGTTATAAAAAAGGATAAGGAATACAAAAATGACCCATCCTGTGTGCGTGTTTTCTTTCCGAAGGACTGTGATATACTTTGGGAGGTGGCAAAAAAATACCACACCACACAAAGAAAAATAGTGGAGGATAATGAGCTTCCCTCTTATTCTCTCGAAAACGTAAAATCCATAATCATATAACAAAAATCGGCGTATACTAAGTGTATACGCCTTTTATTTTAAAGGGCAAAGCTTTTGAAAGAGGGTAGATATATGGTTATGTCAAATTTTATAGCGCACTCACAAAACGTAAGTAATAAATACTTCGGCACAGACGGATTTCGCGGGGAGGCAAACGCGGACCTTACCTCCTATCAGGCGTACCGCGTAGGCAGATTTATCGGATGGTATTACAATCAGACGGTAAAAGCCAATAAAAAAGCGCGTATTCTTATAGGTAAGGACACAAGAAGATCAAGCTATATGCTTGAATACTCTATAATTGCGGGTATTACGGCATCGGGTGCGGATGCGTATATGCTTCACGTCACTACGACTCCGAGCGTGTCCTATATTACAAGATGCGACGAATTTGACTGCGGAGTGATGATAACCGCATCTCACAATCCCTTTTACGATAACGGAATAAAGATAATCGACAGATACGGTGAAAAGCTTGACGATATGACCTCATCACTTATCGAGGCCTATATTGACAACGATATGGCAAGGCTTGGAATAGACAAGGACGATATCCCCTTTGCAAGGAGGGAGAATATCGGCAGTATTATTGATTATACCGCAGGCAGAAACAGATATATCGGTTACCTTATATCCGTTGCGTCCCATTCCTTTAAAAATCTACGCATAGGTCTTGACTGCGCAAACGGAGCGTCCTGGTCCATTGCAAGGGCGGTGTTTGATGCCTTGGGAGCGCAATTGTATCTTACGGGCTGCTCTCCCGACGGACTGAATATCAACAAGGACGTTGGCTCTACTCACATTGAAAACCTTATTGAGCTTGTAAGAAGCAATCACCTTGATATGGGCTTTGCCTTTGACGGAGATGCGGACCGTTGTATTGCCGTGGATGAAAACGGCAAGGTGACAGACGGAGACGCTATTCTCTACCTTCTCGGAAAAAGACTTAAGGAAAGGGGCAGCCTTGGTAACAACAAGATAGTTGTGACGGTAATGTCAAATTCGGGACTTTTACAGGCGCTTACTGATGAGGGAATAGAATACGAGCAAACGGCGGTAGGCGACAGATTCGTATACGAGTGTATGCAGAAAAACGGATACACCCTTGGAGGTGAGCAATCGGGCCATATAATTATGAAAAAGTACGCCACAACGGGTGACGGTATTCTTACCGCTATTATGGTGGCGGAGGAGGTTTGCGACAAGAAAAGCACCCTTTCCTCTCTTACAAAAAACGTTACACTTTTCCCACAAATAACAAAAAGCTTTTACGTGCGGAGCAAGGATGAGGTAATGGAGGATGAGGATATCAAAAACGCAGTATCGCAAATAGAGAGTGAGCTGACAAGGGGCGGACGTATTCTTCTTCGCAAAAGCGGAACTGAGCCTGTTATAAGAATAATGGCGGAGTGCCCTACGGAGGAGGAATGTACAAAATATATATCGGAGCTTAAGGATCTTATGGTAGCAAAGGGGTATGTAAATGAACAAAAATGATAAGATAGCACCAAGCGAGCTTTTTGAAAAAATACCCGATTTGGTTTTGCCCTTGTTTGAGGGTGTAACCTATCCTTGGGAGGTACTGCCAAAGATAAAAGAATATATTTTATCCCTTATAAATGGTGGAATTGAGGGTTATAAAGCTCTTAAGGAGGGGGTGCTGATAGGGGAAAACGTAAAAATTTCGCCTCTTTCGGTAATTGAGCCCCCTGCAATTATAGGCGAGGAAACGGAAATTCGCCCGGGGGCGTATTTGCGCGGGAACGTAATAATCGGTAAAAAATGCGTTATCGGTAACTCAACGGAGATAAAAAATTCCATACTCTTTGATCACGTTGACGCGCCACATTACAACTATATCGGCGACAGTATTTTAGGCAACGGCGCCCATATGGGGGCGGGAGTTATTGCATCAAATTTAAAATCCGACAAAACTAACGTTACGGTAAGGGGGCAAAGGTCCTATGAAACGGGATTGAGAAAAATGGGCGCTATCCTTGGGGACAGGGCTGAGATAGGATGCGGCGCGGTTTTAAATCCCGGTACGGTAATAGGAAAAAGCACAAGCGTTTATCCCCTAAGCTGTGTGCGTGGAATTATTGAAGAATGCTCTATTGTAAAATCGGGTAACAACGTAATAAAAAAAGATTAGCTTTTCCGCAGGGTCATTCCTGCGGTTTTTTTCATATTATTGAATTTTACGGCTTTTTACGTTCATAATAAATATGAAAAAATGAATTCAAGGAGAAAACATGATAAGCTTTACTTACACTATAAAAGACAAGCTTGGTATTCACGCAAGACCCGCAGGTATGCTTGCCAAGGTGGCAAAGGAATACGAAAGCAAAATATATATTGAAAAGAATGAAAAGAAGGCAGACGCAACAAAGCTCATAGCCTTAATGGGTATGGGAATAAAGCAAGGTGACCTTATAACCGTTACAGCCGACGGATTGGACGAATACGAGGCATCCGAGGCTATAAAGGGATTTTTAAAGGAAAACTTATAATAGGAAGTATTTATGAAAAGGTTTAAGGGAAAGGGCGCATACGGAGCTTTAGCCTTGGGAAAGGCTTTCGTCCTTGATAAAACGGATGATACCAAGGTGCGCAGAGTAAGGATAGACGACACCCACAAGGAGCTACGCCGACTTGAAAAGGCAAGAGGGGCTGCCCTTGCAGAGCTTGACGAGATATACGAAAAGGCTCTTTTAGAGGTGGGACAGACGGGAGCGCAAATATTTGAAATACACAAAATGATGCTTGAGGACGAGGATTACTACTCTGCTATTGAAAACACTGTAAAAATTCAGATGGTAAATGCGGAATACGCCGTAAGTGTAGCGTCAAAAAGCTTTTCCTCCATGTTTGAAAACATGGATGACTCCTATATGCAGGCGAGGGCGTCAGATATTATCGATATATCAAACAGGCTTATTTCCTGCCTTATGAACAAGGAAAAAACGGACATAATCCAAGGTGAGCCCGTTATAATCTGCGCAAGGGATTTAGCCCCCAGCGAAACGGTGACTCTTGATAAAAGCAACATACGGGGATTTCTGACCTCCTGCGGCTCTGTCAATTCCCACACGTCCATTCTTGCAAGGAATATGGGTATTCCCGCAATTATCGGTCTTGGAGAGGATTTTTTAAGCTCGGTAAAAAGCGGAGATACGGTCACTATTAACGGATATACGGGAGAGGTTACTGTTTGCCCCGACGAGAACGAGCTTGATAATTTTAAGATGCTTATAAAAAAGGACGAGGAGAAAAAGTCCTTGCTTGAAGCCTTGAGAGGAAAGGAAAGCGCCACAATTGACGGCAAAGCGGTAAAGCTATACGCAAATATCGGCGGAGTAAACGACCTTGGCGCCGTGCTTTATAACGATGCCGACGGAATAGGACTGTTTCGCAGCGAATTTATATATCTTGAAAAGGACACCTACCCAACGGAGCAGGAGCAATTTGAAATATACAAAAGAGTGGCGGAAAGTATGGGGAAAAGGACGGTTATTATCCGTACCCTTGATATAGGCGCTGACAAGCAGGTGGAATATTTCGGGCTTGAAAGGGAAGAAAATCCCGCCCTTGGCTACCGAGCTATACGAATTTGCCTTGATCGACCGAAGCTGTTTAAAACTCAGCTAAGGGCAATATTTCGGGCATCCGTGTTTGGAAATCTTAGCATAATGTTTCCTATGATAGCAAGCGTTTGGGAGGCTAAGGCTGCTCTTTCCATTTGTGATGAGGTTAAGGCGGAGCTGCAAAGCGAGGGCATAATCTATGCAAGGGATATTGAGATCGGCATAATGATAGAAACTCCTGCCGCCGCTATAATCAGCGACGAGCTTGCTCCCCTTGTGGACTTTTTCAGCATAGGTACAAACGATCTGACACAGTACACTCTTGCCTGCGACAGGCAAAATCCCTTGCTTGAAAAATACGCAGCCCCACACCACAAATCGATTTTGCGCCTTATAGATTATACGGTCAAAAGCGCCCACAAGCACGGCAAGTGGGTAGGCATCTGCGGTGAGCTTGCCTCCGACACTACCCTTACGGAGGAATTTTTGAAAATGGGAGTTGACGAGCTTTCCGTTTCCCCATCCTACGTGCTTCCCGTAAGAAAAGCTATACGGGAGATTGATTTGTCAAAATAAAAAAACGGTGCTTATGCTTAGCATATGCACCGTTTTTTAAATTTAACCAAAATGGCATAAGGTTCATATTGTATAGTTTTCGGCTTGTTTAGTAAACATTTCGAAATATTTTCCCTTTTTCAACATCAATTCATCATGAGTACCAACCTCTGAAGCCTTACCCTTATCTATAAGAATAATTTTATCTGCATTTCTAATTGTTGACAGCCTGTGTGCTATCATAATTGTAGTAGCTATATTGCTTGCATCAAATATCATTTTAGTCATATTGTATTCTGCAATCGGATCCAATGCAGAGGAAGGCTCATCAAAAATAAGCAATCCAAAATCGCCTGTAAACAATCTTGCAATTCCTATTTTTTATATTTCTCCACCAGATAACATAATACCTTTTTCATCAAACTCTTTTGTTACAACGGAATTAAAATCCGCTTTGTTTTTTTCAAATATTCTGTCAAACTCAAATCGTTCTACGATATTTTTAAGATTTTTTCCATCCACCTCATTATATAATTCAATGTTTTTCTTAAAGCTCATTGCATACATATTAGCATTTTGAAACGCCACTCCTATTTTAGCCCTTAGCTTTTCCAAATTGTAATTTTTAATATTTATTCCATTGATCTTTATATCTCCGGAATTTACATCATATAATCTCAACAACAGCTTTACTAATGTAGATTTGCCCACTCCATTTTCTCCTACTATTGCAATCTTTTCGCCTTTATTTATTTTTAAGGTTAATTTGTTCAGATTAAAATCAGAATTTTCATAACGAAAATCTACATTGTCAATTTCAATGTCAAATGCACCATTATAAGGAGTTATACCATTGGTTTTATTATTTTCTATGCTTGATTCTGTATCAAAAAACAGCTTTATCTTGCCTGCATAAATGCTCAATTTATTCGCATCCTTAACGTAATAAAACATATCATTCATAGAATCCTTTAATTTATCCACTGCAAGCATAAGCGTTACATATGCTCCAATAGTTGAAATGTCTCCTACAAATATTCCGTATACAATATTAAGAATAACAAATGTTCTGGCAAAATAAAAAGTAAAATCCGCGCTCAACTCCCATACAATCATTCTTTTTGCATATTTTTTTATTACAGATATTTTTTCATTTTGCACATTCTCGTATTCTGACATCAATTGCTTGTTCAAATTTGTGCTTTTTAAATCAGCAGCATATTTTGAAGTATAAAATATTCTATGATAATATCCTATTTTTCTATTATATGATACTAATTCCTCATCTTTTTTCACATCATGATAATTTGTCTTAATATGTAATAGATTTTCAATGATAGTTCCCAAAACCGTAACAGCTATGGCAATCGGACTTAAAATAGTTATTATAGTCAGCATAGATGCTACTGTAATTACAGACGACGCTATCCTGTTTAACAAGCCTTGCGCCTCCTGAGATTTTGCCGCATACTGATTAATTGCCCAAGAGTAATTATCATAATATTCCGGATTATCTATGTATTTATAATCCGTATTGATTGCCTTATTGTATGCTTCCTGTTTCAATTTCATTTCGATGTAAGGCAATTTGGAATTTTTGCAAAACATATTAAATACATTTTCAAACATTGGTTGAAACATCAGTAGAGCTTGTATAACGATTACCATCAGTAGGATATTGCTAAATGGCACTTCATTCTCTAATGATTCTATTATCGCTGTAGGTAAATATACATTAAGCATCTGACATAACGGAACTATTATTAGCCAAAAGAAAAGCGACAAAAGAGTATACAATTTTCCATATTTGAAATAAGGTCTATATAGCCAAAATAAACCTTTAATATTTTTTAACATTTTCTTTAATCGTACCATTTCCATTCAGTTTTTCTATACGCTACTGCTCTGTGTTTTTTTCACCCACTCGTCCCAGCGAGGGTCGGCTTTGATTTCTTTTTCAACTTGACTGTAATCGGGGTTGCACCAAAACGGCCAATTTTCCGGCAATAAGCTTGCACAATTCATTCCCTTATCCAATTTAAAGGTGACATAAGATACAAGTGGTGCTGTGAGTGTGTGTTCCTTACCATCACTCAATCTTTCCATGGATCTGGCATGTTCAAGCGCCTTATCAAGAGAAGCAAATGCGTCATTATGATATCCACGTTCCCATTCTAATCTTGATAAATATAGATATAGCTTTGAAACGAAATCATGATATTCTCCCATATTTCCATCATCACAAATTAAAGCAAAAATAGCTATTGCTCCTTTCACTTTTTCAATAGGCATATCACTTTCATAATTGCGTTTATTTGATACAAGTGAAAAAATGAGCTGCTCAGAAAATTCTCTTGCGGATTTTAAAAGAAAATCTCCAATATATTTTGCTGAAAGCTTACCGTCTGTTCCTTCAGTAAGCAAATATTCTCTACATTTTTGAATAGGAGGCATTTGATTAGCATACGAAATCGCCACATCATATTTTCCAAAATTTCTATAGAGTGGAACAAGAATAGCAATAGCTCGCGTAAAAATACTATTATCCTTAGTATTATTTATAATCTGCTCACATATTTTTCCGCTTTCAATCCAATACTTATTTTTGTGTTCTCTATCATAACTATATTGTATAAAGCCGTTTTTATCATATGAAAGCCACTCTTCCTGTCTTCTCCATCCTGATTCCCAAAGGGTTTCTGCAAGTACGATAAGTAATCTCTCGTTTTGAGGAAACTCTATAAGTCCTTCTCTTAATATGGAAACACATTCATCAACCCAATCGTCGTCGCTTCGACTTCTTATATTAAATGAATTTATCTTTTCAATAATTGCGGATATTTTTTCTTCCCTATCGTTTTCGTAACCAAAAAGCTCGTCTATTGTGATACCGAAATAATTCGCGATAGACGGAATAAGCTCCATATCGGGATAGCTGTAACCCGCTTCCCAACGGGATACCGCCTGACAGGTTACACCTAACGCTTCTGCAAGAGCCTCTTGAGTTCTTTTATCACGTTTTCTTAATCCTCTTATTTTTTCTCCTAAATTAAGTGTCATATAATTCTCCTTAAATGTATTTCACCGGTGTAATATAATTTTATCATAGGATATGTAAAAAAACAATTATCAATCACTTGTATCAAATTCAACCATTGATTGAATTTTGAACAGGTGTAGACAAAGCAGAATCTTTTTGCTATAATCAGTATATATGAAAACTTACGGAGGAAGCTATGAAAACTGTATTGGTTACGGGTGGAACAACGTTTGTAAGCAGATATACAGCCGAATACTATGTTGCAAAAGGATATATGGTATATGTATTAAACAGAAATACCAAGCCTCAGAGTAATGGTGTTATTCTTATTGAAGCAGACAGACACGATTTAAAAGACGAGCTTAAAAATTATCACTTTGACATAGTTATTGACGTTACTGCTTATAATGACAAAGACATAAATATGCTTTTAGATGCATTAGGCAGCTTTAACGATTATATAATGATAAGCTCAAGCGCGGTATATCCTGAGTACCTTCCGCAGCCCTTTACAGAAGAAGCAGAAATCGGAGAAAACAGAATATGGGGTAAATACGGAACGGACAAAATAGCAGCAGAAAAAGCGCTGACAAGCCGAGTGCCTGACGCATATATTCTGCGCCCTCCGTATTTGTACGGTCCTATGAACAATGTATACAGGGAGGCATTTGTTTTTGATTGCGCACTGCAGAAAAGAAAATTCTACGTTCCAAAGGACGGACAAATGAAGCTGCAATTTTTCCACGTAAATGATCTTTGCAAATTCATGGATATTGTTATTGAGAAAAAACCCGAGCAGCATATATATAACGTAGGAAACAGATTCACCGTAAGTGTTAAGGAATGGGTAAAATTATGCTACAATGCGGCAGGGGAAAACCCGGATTTGGGTTTTGTTTCAAAGGATATAGAGCAAAGAAAATATTTCAGCTTTTACGACTATGAATATTATCTTGATGTAAACAAACAGCTTGAATTGATGCCCGAAACAACGCCGTTGGAGCAAGGGATCAAGGAATCGTTTGAATGGTACATAAAGAATAAAGAAAAGGTAATCAAAAAACCGTTTATAGATTTTATAGATGCTAACCTTATTGGCGAAAAATAGTATCAATATTTCTATAACATACTCATCCACCAAGCAAGCTTGGTCCCCCTTCCCTTTCTTAGGGAAGGCATAAATGTAAAAAAGATGCGACACGTGTCGCATCTTTTTTTAGGGGGAAGTGAAATGAGTGTTGACCCAATCCCTTAAATTGCAAAACAATTTCAGGGGACCCTTGGGGAAGGCGTGAATGCGTACACGTCGGCGTACTTGTGTACGGCAGAGTAGCAGTCGCGCCTAAAAAACAGACACATAAAAAAGAAGAGATTTTGCCCTAAAGCAAAATCTCTTCTTTAATATTATGATATATACAAACAAATTAACATTTTGATGTTAAACGTGTCTGTTTTTGGTCTGTGCTTATTGCAGCGACCCCTTTTGTTTTTATTATTTTATAAGTGTTTCTACAAGTGCAAGAGCCTCGGGGATCTTGGAGATGTCCTTACCGCCGCTCATTGCGCTATCGGGACGTCCGCCGCCTCTACCGCCTGTTACTGCGCTTACCTCACGAAGGATGTTACCTGCGTGAGCGCCCTTAGCTACCGCGCCCTTACCGCATACTGCGATAAAGTTAAGCTTTTCACCTGTGTGGATAGCAAATACAGCCACACTGTCGGGGTTTTTGTCCTTAATACTGTCACCAAGGGAACGAACTGCATCAACGTTCATTTCTCCAAGGTCTGCCGTAATAACGCTTACTCCCTTTACTACCTTTGCTCCGTTTATAAGGTCATCAACCTTGGAGCCTGCGAGCTTGGAATTAAGCTGATCAATTTCTCTCTTAAGAGCCTTAACCTCGTCGGAAACCGCAACTGCGCGCTTAGCGATATCGTTTACGTTCTGGCACTTAAGCTCCTTAGCTGTATCGTGGATAAGCTCCTCCTTGCTTGCAAGAAGGTTAAGAACGCCGTAGCCCGTTGTAATTTCGATTCTGCGAACGCCTGCCGCTACGCTGGACTCGGAAATTATCTTGAACATACCTGCCTTAGCGGAGTTATCAAGGTGAGTACCGCCGCAAAGCTCAATGGAGAAATCTCCCATCTTAACCATACGAACTACCTTACCGTACTTTTCTCCGAAGAGAGCCATAGCTCCGTTTGCGCGGGCGGTATCAACGTCTGTTTCGATGGTATCTATCTTATCACCGCTTAAGATATAAGCATTTACGATATTTTCGATCTTTGCAATTTCCGCAGGTGTTACAGCGGCAAAGTGAGTAAAGTCGAATCTACCGATATTTTCGTCAACGTAGGAGCCAGCCTGCTCTACGTGGTTGCCAAGAACTGTACGAAGGGCAGCCTGAAGCATATGAACCGCAGAGTGGTTTCTTGCTATTGCCTGACGGCGAGTAGCATCTACTGATGCCTTAAGAGTGTCGCCAACCTTAACTGTGCCTGAAGCTACGCTACACATATGAACGTATACGCCGTCGGACTTTTTAGTGTCCAAAACGTCGATCTGTACGCCATCATTTGTAAGAGTACCCTTATCGCCTACCTGACCGCCGCCTTCACCGTAGAAGGTAGTAGCGTCAAGAACTATGGAGCATTCGCCCTCGGAAACTGCCTCTACGCTTTCACCGCCGTCAACGATAATAGCAAGCACCTTACCCTCGCACTCGTAAGCGGAATAGCCCTTGAAGTCAGTCTTTTCAACCTCTATCTTAGAGGATTCCTTATCCCAACCGTTAATGTCTGCTCTTGCATCGCGGGCTCTCTGTCTCTGCTCCGCCATAAGAGTCTTAAAGCCGTCCTCGTCTATCTTAAGGCCGTTTTCCTCAGCGATCTCTCTTGTAAGGTCGATGGGGAAGCCAAAGGTATCGTAAAGCTTGAATACGTCAGCGCCGTCGATGGTGTCCTTATTTCCTTCCTTAGCCTTGGAAATAAGTGTGTCAAGAATGGAAAGACCCTGGTCTATTGTAGTATCAAATCTTTCCTCTTCAAGGGAAAGAACCTTTTTAATGTAATCTGCCTTTTCGGAAAGCTCGGGATATGCGCCACAGCTTTCACCGATTGCAACGTCGCACATATCGGTAAGGAAGGGATGATCAATACCGAGGAGCTTACCGTGACGGCAAGCGCGACGGATGATTCGACGGAGAACATATCCGCGTCCCTCGTTTGAGGGGATAACGCCGTCGCTTATCATAAACATTGCGCTTCTTGTATGGTCGGTAACAACACGGATGGAGATATCGTTGTTTGCATCCGCGCCGTAGGTCTTACCCGAAATTTCACAAACCTTGTCAATAAGTCTGCGCACGGAGTCAACCTCGAACATATTATCAACGCCCTGCATTACGCAAGCAAGTCTTTCAAGACCCATACCAGTATCGATATTTTTCTGAACAAGCTCAGTATAATTGCCGTTACCGTCGTTATTGAACTGAGAGAATACGTTGTTCCAGATCTCCATATATCTGTCGCAATCGCATCCGGGCTTACAGTCGGGAGAGCCGCAGCCATACTTTTCGCCACGGTCAAAATAGATTTCGGAGCAAGGACCGCAAGGACCCTGACCGTGCTCCCAGAAGTTATCTGCCTTACCCATACGAACAACGTGGTTGGGATCAACGCCGATATGATTTACCCAGATATCATACGCTTCCTCGTCGTTTTCATAAATGGAGGGCCAAAGAAGATTTTCGGGAATTTCAAGAGTCTTTGTAAGGAATTCCCAAGACCACTCAATAGCCTCTACCTTAAAGTAATCACCGAAGCTGAAGTTACCGAGCATCTCAAAGAAGGTACCGTGACGCGCGGTATGACCTACTCTTTCAAGGTCGGGGGTACGGATACATTTCTGACAGGTAGTAACTCTGCTTCTGGGGGGAACCACCTCACCTGTGAAGAACTTCTTCATAGGTGCCATACCTGAGTTTATAAGAAGCAACGATTTGTCATTATTGGGAACAAGGGAAAAGCTGGGAAGTCTTAAATGTCCCTTGGATTCAAAATAGGAGAGATACGCCTCTCTCAAATCGTTTAAAGATGTCCATTTCATAGTGAAATTTCCTTTCATAAATCATAAAGCTAATATATCTATAATATAACAGATATATTTTAGCACTCATATACCGCTTTGTCAAGAAATAACTAAAATTTTAAAATATTTATTTACTTGATAGGTATATATTTTAGTTGTATAATTGTTGTAAGTAAAATTTTGGAGTTAAATTATGACAGATCTTCTTACATTACAAAAATCATTTATCCTCTCTCATTTAAAGGAGGGAGATATATGCGCCGACTTTACCATGGGTAACGGCCACGATACGCTTTTTTTATCAAATACTGTAAAAAGCACGGGACACGTGTATGCTTTTGATATTCAGGAGGGGGCTCTTATAAGCACGAAAAAGCGCCTTGAGACCGAGGGACAGTATGAAAATTACACACTTATACACGACTCCCACCACAACCTAAAGAAATACATAGACAGAAAGATCAAGGCGGGAATGTTTAACCTCGGTTATCTTCCCGGTAGTAACAATAAATCCCTTACCACCAAGCGCGAGACTACTCTCCCCGCGGTAAAGGACGCCCTTGATATGCTTGATTGCGACGGAATACTTTTAATTGCCGTATATCCCGGTCACGCCGAGGGTGAGGTTGAGGGCAAGCTTTTGCTTGAATATTTTGAGACCATTGACAGACACAAAATGAGTGTTTCAAGATTTCAGATAGTAAATTCACCCACGTCCCCCTACTTTTTTATCTGTGAAAAGAAGTAACAAACATAAAAACGGTAGCGAAAAATCGCTACCGTTTTTGTTTTATGTAATTACTGAATCTTAAATCCGTCAACCTCTTTAACAAATACACTTTCATTTTTGTCAAATACTGTGGGGATAAGGTCGGGAATGTTGGGCTGAAGGTCCATCTTGTTCTTGTAGTAATCAGTTGTGGAACCGTCCTCCTGCTTAAACTGGCAGTTGGTAAGTATAACGTTCTTTACGTTGCCATTGTTACCTACGAAGAGTGCGGGATTTTCGTGAACGAACTTACAGTCCTTGAACACAACGTCGGAGATCTCACCGTTTACGTCAGCGCCGCAAACAACGATGGGCTCACCCTTGCCCCACCAATAGCCTGCGTGAATCTTTGTATCTGCCTCGATATTTTCAAAAACTGCGTTCTTAACGTAGCCGTTATCACCGCAGAATACTGCCAAAGCGCGATTGGAACGAATGATCTTTACGTTCTTAACAACGATATTTCTTACCTTGCTTTCAAGATGGCCGAAGCGGATTGCCGCGGAACGGGAAGACATAAGGCAGTCGGAAATTACCATATTTTCGCAGATTCCGTCCCAATTTGTAATACAGGTAGCCGCAAAGCAGTCGTCGCCGCAGAGGAAGGTGGAGTTTTTAACCACGATATTTCTTGATGCGGAGAAATGAACGCCGTCGTTGTTGGGAATCCTGTTATGGTTGTCAACGTATACGTTGGAAACCTCGATATTCTCACAGTTGGAGAATACCATTGTCCAGCAGGGAGAGTTGAATACCTTGATGCCTGTGATCTTGATATTCTTACAGTTGTTGAAGAAAATGGGCTGTGTAGGACGCTTAACAACGGCAATAACCATCTGCTCGCTATATTCCTTAGTTATATTCCAACCATCAAGCTCGGGGGGGAGAAAAGTATCAAAATCCATAAACGCATCACCGCTTAACTGGATCTTACCCTCACCCTCAAAGGTGATATTTTCACAGTCGAGAGCGTAAATAAGCGACACAGTGTCCTTCATTTCGTTGTGATAGAAGCCGCAAGCATAGTAATGCTCAATATTTCTTGAGCCCACAAGCTCTGCTCCCTTTTCAAGACGGATAGTAATGTTGGAGCGAAGCGCCAGAGTACCCGTTACGTAGTATCCCTTAGGGAATACAAGGGTATCGCCGTCCTTTAACTCATTGATAGCCTTCTGGATAGCCTTAGTTTCAAGGGTTGCGCCATCACCGATAACGCCAAGGTCTTTTACGTTTACAATGCTCATATTTATTCTCCTTTTTCTGAAAGATATATTAACAGTACGGATATATCAGCGGGGCTTACACCGCTGATTCTTGATGCCTGACCTATAGTCATAGGTCTTATCTTATCAAGCTTTTGCATAGCCTCGATTCTTATTCCCTTTATATTTTTGTAATCAATATTTTCGGGAATGGGCTTATTATCTGTTTTTTCGCTTCTCTTTACCTCGTTAAGCTGCTTCCTTACGTAGCCGTCGTACTTTATCTCCGTCTGAGCGGCAAAAACGATGGATTTTTTCAAAACGGGGCGGAGGGTGTCGAATTTTTCTAATTTTTCAAGGTCTAACTGAGGTCTTTTAATAAGCTCGGAAAGCTGTACGGGGTTGGAAATGGGAGTCGTACCACATTCCTCCAAGACGCGATTTAATTCCTCGCTTGGACGAATGATAGTCTTTTTCATTCTTTCCATTTCTTTTTCAATTAAAGATTTTCTTTCCGTAAAATACTGCCACTGCTCATCACTTACAAGTCCTACTCTTCTTCCATAGGGGGTAAGGCGCATATCCGCATTATCCTGGCGAAGAAGCAAACGGTACTCCGAGCGGGAGGTCATCATTCTGTAGGGCTCGTTAGTGCCCTTGGTAACAAGATCGTCAATAAGAGTGCCTATATAGGAGGACGAGCGAGGAAGGATAAGAGGCTCCTCTCCCTTTATCTTAAGGGCGGCGTTAATTCCCGCCATAAGTCCCTGTGCGGCAGCCTCCTCGTATCCTGAGGTGCCGTTAAACTGTCCCGCGCCGTAAAGACCGCTTATTTTTTTGTATTCAAGAGTGGGCAAAAGCTCCTCGGGGTCGGTGCAATCGTACTCAATGGCGTAGGCATAGCGCATCATCTGCGCGTTTTCAAAGCCATCAAGAGAATGTACCATTTTCTCCTGCACGTCAATGGGCATGGATGTGGAAAAGCCCTGAAGATATATTTCCTTAGTATCCGTACCCATGGGCTCAACGAAGAGCTGATGTCTTTCCTTATCGGCAAAGCGGACTATTTTGTCCTCAATGGAGGGACAGTATCTTGGTCCTGTGCCGTGGATGTTGCCCGAATACAAGGCGCTTCTCTTTATGTTCTCTTTTATTATATCATGAGTTTTTGAATTTGTATATACTATATAGCAAGGAATTTGCTCTCCCTTTGCATATTCCTCCTCATTTGTCTTCCAGGAGAAGGGGAAAGCCTCCTTATCTCCCTCTTGTATCTCAAGCCTGGAGTAATCTATGGTGTCGGCGTGGATACGGGATGGGGTACCCGTTTTAAACCTCATCATAGAAATTCCCTCTCGCTTAAGGGAGTCGGTCAAAAAGAGGGCGCTGTTGAGGGCGTCGGGGCCCGAGGGATAACAAATGGAGCCTGTGTGAACAACGCCATTTAAAAACGTGCCCGTACAGATGATTGCCGCCTGTACCTCGTATTCCTCGTTAAGTCTCGTTTTTATCTTGCTTATTCTCTTTATTCCGTTTTCCTCTGCGGTTTCAATATCCGTAACCTCAGCCTGTACTATACGAAGATTGGGAGTGTTTTCAAGTACGCCCTTCATTATGGAGCGGTATTTCATTCGATCCGCCTGTATTCTCTTTGAATATACGGCGGCGCCCTTACCGAGATTTAAGGTTCTTGCCTGTAAGGTAACCATATCGGCGCAGATACCCATCTGACCGCCAAGAGCGTCTATCTCATACACGAGATGTCCCTTTGCAGTTCCGCCGATGGACGGATTGCAGGGCATATTTGCAATAGCATCAAGTGACATTGTAAAAAGAACGGTGTCAATACCCATTCTTGCAGATGCGAGAGCCGCCTCTACTCCTGCGTGTCCTGCGCCAATTACGGCAACGCCTGTCTTATGCATATCTGTACCTCCTATTTGTGATATTTCGTTCCGTTAAGGATGGAAAGCGCCCTGTACACCGCCTCGTAAAGCATTACGCGAAGAAGCCTGTGAGGGAAGGTGAGCTTTGAAACGGACAAGCGAAGGTCCGCCCTTTGCTTTACGACCTCGGACAAGCCGTATGAGGAGCCGATTATAAATACGATATCGCTCTTTCCCGAAAGCTGCGCCTGTCCTATCCTTTCCGCAAATTCCTCCGAGGAGAGCTGCTTACCCTCCACGCACATAGCGATTACATACGCCTTTGCGGGGATCTTGGAAAGGATTATTTTTTCTTCAGTCTTAAGTGCGTCGGCTATCTGAGTGGCAGAGGGATTTTCGGGCAGCTTTTCCTCACGGAAAATATATTCCTCCACCTTACACCAGGCGCCGAGTCTTTTTTTATACTCTGCCGCCGCTTCCTTAAGATAGCTTTCTTTGAATTCGCCTGTGGCGATGATCTTAATATTGAGCATCTGATTTATCAAGCAGCTTTTCTGCCGCGGTAAGTATAGCTATTTTTCCGCTTTCATAGGTGAGAGAGCCCTGGAAAAATGCAATATAAGGCTCACGAAGGGGACCGTCTGCGGAAATTTCTATGGATGAGCCCTGAGTAAATGCGCCTGCCGCCATAATTACCTCGTCATTATATCCGGGCATAGCCCAGGGAACGGGAACAACGTAGGAGTCAACGGGGCTTGCGCTCTGAATACCCTGACAGAATTTAACGAGTCCGTCGGGATAACCGAATTTTACGGTCTGTATTATATCGGATCTCATTTCGTCATACTTGGGATTTACGTCAAAGCCAAGCTTTTCAAGAACGTAAGCGGCAAAGTGAGCCGTCTTTACTGCCTGCGCCACAATATGGGGAGCAAGGAAAAAGCCCTTGAACATATTTCTGTTCTGACCGAGAGATGCCCCAACCTCAGTACCCGTGCCAACGGAGGTAAGACGGTAGGATGCAAGCTCTACCGCGCGGGCTGTACCGACTATGTATCCGCCGCTTTCCGCAATTCCGCCGCCCGGATTTTTGATAAGAGAGCCGATTGCCATATCGGCACCCACCGCGCAGGGCTCCACGGTTTCCGTAAATTCACCGTAGCAGTTATCAACCACAACGTAAGCCTTGGAGCGGGCGTGAACGAATTTTGCGATCTCTCCGATCTGCGCAACCGTAAGAGTGGGACGGTCAAGATAACCCTTTGAGCGCTGAATAAACACTACCTTTACTCTGTCGCCAAACTCCTTAAGCTTTCTTTCAATGCCTTCAAAATCGATTTCTGTCTTGTTTATAAAATCAACCTGCTCGTACTGTACGCCAAAGTCCTTTAAAGAGCCGTTACCTGCCTCGCCCTCTATACCAACCACCTCGCAAAGAGTATCGTAGGGGCGGTTTGTCACTGAGAGCATAACGTCACCCGGACGAAGAAGTCCGAAAAGACCGATGGTAAGAGCCTGTGTGCCGTTTACTATGGAGTGACGGACAAAAGCGCTTTCCGCACCCATAACCTCGGCGTATATTTTATCAAGAGTATCTCTGCCGATATCGTCATAGCCGTAGCCCGTAGTACCTGCAAACATAGATTCGGCTACTCTGTTTTCACGGAAGGCGTTAAGAACTCTTTTTGTATTTTCAAAGGATATATTATCTATTTTTTCAAAAACGGGCTTAAGAGCTATTTCAGCATCCTGCGCTATTTTCAATATTTTTTCGGAAAACATATCTTCTCCTTAAAGTGTTTATTTTAGATAAAATGGCTGTTTGATAAAAGAAACAGCCATTTGGAAATTATTTAAGCTTTGCCTGAGCCTTAAGTCTTGATGCGGTGTCAAGAATCTTCTTGCGGAGACGAATGGACTTGGGAGTTACCTCAATAAGCTCATCCTCTGCAATATATTCAATAGCCTGCTCAAGAGAAAGAATTCTCGGAGGTGTAAGGATAAGAGCCTCATCCGCGCCCTTGGAACGAACGGCGGTAAGGTGCTTCTTCTTACATACGTTTACAACGATATCCTCCATCTTGGGACATTCACCAACGATCATACCCTCGTAAACGGGAGTCTGAACACCGATAAACATAGCGCCTCTGTCCTGTGTATTGTAAAGACCGTAGGAGGTAGCCTCACCTGTTTCGGAGGCGATAAGAGAGCCTGTGTATCTTGTTACAACGTCTCCCTTAAAGGGCTGATATCCGTCAAAAATAGTGTTGATAACACCCTCACCCTTGGTATCGGTCATAAATTCGCTTCTGTAGCCGAAAAGACATCTTGAGGGAATAAGGTATTCTATTCTCGTTCTTGAGCCAACCTTACCCATTTCAAGAAGCTCACCCTTACGGGCGCCAAGCTTCTGCACTACGGAGCCAACTGCATCATCGGGAACGTCAATGGAGGTTCTTTCCATAGGCTCGTGAAGGATGCCGTCAATGGTCTTGTAAAGAACGTGAGGTGTGGAGCAGCAGATCTCATAGCCCTCTCTTCTCATATTCTCGATAAGAATGGCAAGGTGCATTTCACCTCTGCCCGCTACCTTAAAGGAATCGGTGGTGTCACCGTCCTGTACGCGGAGAGAAACGTCCTTAAGGGTTTCCTTGTAAAGACGGTCTCTTATCTGACGGGTGGTAACGAATTTACCCTCCTGTCCCGCAAAGGGACTATCGTTTACGGAGAAGGTCATTTCCATAGTAGGCTCAGAAACCTTAACGAACTCAAGGGGCTCTACCTTATCGGGAGCGCAAAGGGTATCACCGATGGAGATCTGTTCAACACCGGAGAAGCATACGATATCGCCAACAGTTGCGCTCTGCACGGACGCGCGGGAAAGTCCCTCGAACTGATAGATGGAAACTATCTTTGCGCGGCGGGGCTTTTCGTCGGAGTGGTAGTTACATACGGAAACCTCCTGGTTTACCTTAAGAGTACCTCTTTCGATTCTGCCGATACCGATCTTACCAACGTAATCGCTGTAGTCAACGGAGGAAACGAGGAGCTGAAGTCCGTCATCATCCTCTCCCTCGGGGGCGGGAATATAATCTACGATAGTGTCAAGCAATGGAATAAGGTCCGTACCCTCAACGTCGGGAGAGAGGGATGCAGTACCCGCTCTGCCTGAGCAGAAGAGCATGGGAGAGTCAAGCTGCTCATCAGTTGCGTTAAGGTCGATAAGAAGCTCAAGAACCTCGTCAATAACCTCTTGAATTCTTGCATCGGGACGGTCTATCTTATTTACAACTACTATAATTCTGTGGTTAAGCTCCATAGCCTTCTGAAGAACGAATCTTGTCTGAGGCATAGGACCCTCGGCGGCGTCAACGAGAAGGATAACACCGTTTACCATCTTAAGTATTCTTTCAACCTCACCGCCGAAGTCAGCATGACCGGGGGTGTCGATTACGTTTATCTTTTTATCGCCGTAACGAATAGCCGTATTTTTGGCAAGAATAGTAATTCCTCTTTCCTTTTCAAGGTCGTTTGAGTCCATTACTCTTTCTGTTGTAGCCTGGTTTTCGTGATAGGCTCCGCCCTGCTGAAGCATACCGTCAACAAGCGTTGTTTTACCGTGGTCAACGTGGGCGATGATTGCAACGTTTCTTAAATCTTCTCTAATCATTTTTATAACCTCTTTTATATGTTAAAAATCTAAGTTAAAAAATTTGCGCATATATTATAACACGGAGTTTGACAAATTTAAAGTGTTTTTTAATAATTTTTACAAAATACTGCAAAAAACAAGCAATACGGCAAGGAAAATTACGTTTAAAAGAGTAAAAATAGCAAAGTAACGCTTTTTACCGCCCTCAATGCATCTGCAATATTCTGAAAAGGTAATAAGGCTTGCCAATGATGCGATAATGGTTCCCGTGCCGCCAATGTTTACACCAAGGAGAAGCTCCTTGTAGTTATCCGTAAACTGGGACAAAAGAATAGCTGAGGGAACGTTTGAAATAAACTGACAGGACAGGGCTGAAAATACGAGGGTGTTTTTCTCAAGCAAGGAGGAAAGGACGTCCCTTATAATTTCTATTCTTGACATATTTCCCGCAAATATGAAGAACATAAAGAAGGTCAGTATCAAAAAGTAATCAACACGCAAAAGAGCGTATCTGTCAAGGATGAGGATAGCCGCGATTATTACGGCAAGACCGATATAGTAAGGCACTACGGAAAAGACCATAAGAATGGAAAGGGTGAAGAACACGAGATACACAGCGCTTCTTACAGGCTTGAAAACAAAGTATTCCGTTCTTTTGAGCTCCATTTTGCTTTTCGGGAAGAACAGAACGGAGGCGGTAAGCATTGCCACGGAGAGCAAGAAGGGCCAGAGCATAATTCCCATAAACTCAAGGGTGGGAATATTGAACTTTGTGTAGATATAAAGATTCTGCGGATTGCCAAATGGAGTGAGCATACCGCCAAGATTAGCCGCTATATTTTGTAAAACGAAGAGCCAGGGAGTATATTTTTCATTACCCGTATCGTGAAGCACGTACCAGCCGAGAGGAAGAAAGGTTATAAGTGCCATATCGTTTGCAATAAACAAGGAGCCTATAAAGGTTATGTAGATAAGGGCAAGGATGCATATACGGAGATTGGGCGTGGAATGAATGATCTTTCTTGCAAGGATAGTAAAAAACTTGATGTTTTTCAAGGCGCATACCACGCAAAGAGTGGCAAGCAGACAGGAAAGGGTCTTAAAGTCCACATAGGACTTATATCCCTCGTCGGGAGGAACTATAAAGCAGGTTACGGCGGCAAGCACCGTAGCGATAATAAATACGGCGTGGGATCTTACAAATCTTACACAATATTTCATAAAAAGCCTCCTTATGCAAATTACCATAGGAATAATACTACTTTTTTTACGATTTGTCAACAGTTATTTTATTTTAATTTATATATACAATTGACTTTTAGTAAGCAAAATGTTAAAATTAGTTAAGAAAGCGAGGTATTAGCTATGGAAATTAAAAAATCAAAATTCAGATACGGCGCCAAGGCTGCCTTCTCCTTCGTGTTTGACGACGGATGCTATAAGGAATCCACCGAAAAGGTTATAAAAATTTTTGAGGATAATGAAAAGAAGTACGGAGTAAGGCTTAAGGCTACGAGCGCACACACCGTAAACTTTTTGAACGAGGATCTTATTTCATTCTGGAAGGATACCTTCAAGGCGGGTTGGTTTGACCTTGCATCCCATTCTATGGATCACTCCTTTGCGTACAATGAGGGAGTTGACATTGAAAGAAGAAGAAAGGATGCAAAGGACTCAAAGGAGGCCCTTGAAAAAATTTACGAGGGCATGGAGGTAATCTCCTACGTTAATCCCGGCGGAACAAATACCGTTGAGGGATGCCAGGTGCTTAAGGAATTTTATTACGGTAACAGAAGTAACTGTGAGGAGCCGCCCTACAACGACGTTGACACAGTTGACTTGATCTACGCCCACGCCTTCGTGCCGAATTTCAAATACAAGGACCTTGCTCCCTACAAGGAATATATCGACACCCTTATGGAGAAAAATGTATGGGGCGTACAGATCAACCATTGGATAAGCGAAAAGGAGCAGGACGTTTTCCACGCGCAGACAGTACCCTCCTTTGCCGTACAGTGCGACTATCTTGCATCCCTTTCAAAAGAGGGAAAGATATGGGTGCCCTCCTTTAACGAGGCGGTAAAATACATTAAGGAATATCAGGATTCTCAGCTTGTAATTACCGAAAAATCAGCCACAGAGTCCGACATAATTCTTAAAAATGACCTTGATGACAAGATTTTTACATATCCTCTTACTCTTGAAATCAAGGCTGAAAACGGCGTTACCGTAACGCAAAACGGCAAGGAAAAAGTATATTCCTCCAAGGATGGTATTGCATACGTTGATGTTGTTCCTAATGTTACGGCTAAATTGGTATTGAAATAATGAAAGCGAAAAAACTACTTAAAATTGCCTTTTTGGTTCTGCTTTTTGCCGTTGCCGTGTCGGTTATCGGCTGTAGCGAAAATCCCGATACAACCACTACCTTACTGTGTGGCAACGGACATACCGTTGTGGTAGACGAAGCCGTTTCCGCAACGTGTACGACTACGGGACTGACAGAGGGTAAGCATTGTTCTGTGTGCAATAAAATAATAACGGCGCAGGAGTTAGTTCCTATGAAAGATCACACCATTGTGATCGACAAAGAGGTTGAAGCAACCTGCAGCAGTACGGGACTGACAAAGGGGTCTCACTGCTCCGTATGTAATGAGGTTATTATTGCACAAAATGAAATTCCCATTAGGGACCATAATATTTTAATAAACAAAGCGACTTCTCCTACCTGTACAACAAAGGGATTTACAGAAGGATCGTATTGCTCCCTCTGCTTCAAAACTATTAAAAAGCGCGAATCAATTGAGCCTCTTGGACACGATTTATTAAATTATAACTGTACACGATGTGACTATACTGCATTTACCGACGTGTCCATGTATCACTCAACGAAGGGATATGAATATCTTGGCACCCTCAAAAAAGGTGATAAAATGCAGGAGTTTTACAAAAAGCTTGAACAGGTATGCTCAAAATTCCACACTAATACGAGCGTAACGCTTGATTATAAATATTCAGAGGCCAATGACCAATGTCTGAGCGGTATAGAAATTCCCAACAGTACTTTGACGTATAATGACGTATGTCAGGTAATTTCTCTGTTCAAGGCCGATTGTCCCATTTACTATTGGCTAACACCTACTTTTGACATTACATACGGGTATGGACATAATATTGAGGGCGTATGGCTACGGTGTGATAATGATTTCTACAAAGGAGAGGACAGAAAAAAAGCCAACGACATAATTTACGCCGCTGTAAAGGATTATGTTGCTTATGCCCAAAATACAGAAAGCGATTATCTCACCCTATTGGCTTACTACGATAGGATCATCAGTTCAATAGACTATGCGGTTCTATCAGACGGCGTAACCCCCAACGACTCCCAGTGGGCGCATAGCGTATTAGGCGTATTTGATAAAAGAGGCGCTGTATGTGAGGGATATACAAAAACCCTTCAACTTTTGTTGAATTTCAGCGGAATAGAGAATTACTATGTTAAGGGAGAAGCAAACGGAAGACACGCTTGGAGCCTTGTAAAGCTTGAGGATGGGAATTGGTATTGGTGCGACCTTACTTGGGACGATGACGGAGATTATAGCGAATACGTATTTTTCTGTGCCACTGATTATCCCTTTTTAAGCTCCCATACTCCCTTTACACATACAGAAAAGGATTACTACGACAGAATTTGCCCATTACCTGCGCGTCCCAATACGAAATTTAACAGCGCGGATGTGCTTGAGGTATACGAGGATTTCGTTGTGAACGGAAGGGTATATGAGGTTTCAGGATACAAAAAGGCTCGCTTTTTAAGAGTTATCAGCGAAAATGCCGACACTCTTCCATCAACAGTTTCATATAACGGAATTGTGTATACCGTTGAAAACTAACGATAATAGTTAATATTATAATTACACAAACCATCTATACAAAACACGCGGAATGCGACAATGCATTCCGCGTGTTTTTAGTCTTTATAGTGATTCAAGGCCTTTTTAACGTACATACCCGTGTATGACGTGGGGTGCTTTGCAACCTCCTCGGGGGTACCCGTTGCGACCACGGTGCCGCCGTTATCTCCGCCCTCGGGACCGAGATCGATAATATAGTCGGCAGTTTTTATAACGTCAAGATTATGCTCGATAACCAAAACGCTGTTGCCCGCATCAACGAGGCGCTGTAAAACTCCGATAAGCTTATTAACGTCCTCGGAGTGAAGTCCCGTCGTTGGCTCGTCAAGGATGTACATAGTCTTACCCGTGGAGCGCTTTGAAAGCTCGGTTGCCAGCTTTACTCTCTGGGCCTCACCACCCGACAGAGTGGTGGAGGACTGACCTATCTTAACGTAGCCGAGACCAACGTCGCAAATAGTCTGCAGCTTTCTTGAAATGGAGGGTATCTCACTGAAGAACACCGCGCCCTCCTCTGCGGTCATATCAAGGACGTCATAGATATTCTTGCCCTTGAATTTTACCTCAAGGGTGTCCTTGTTGTATCTCATTCCCTTACATACGTCGCATTTTACGTACACGTCGGGTAAGAAATGCATTTCTATCTTCTTAACGCCGTCGCCCTCACACGCCTCGCATCTGCCTCCCTTTACGTTAAAGGAGAATCTGCCAGGACCGTAGGAACGCATTTTTGCATCGGGAGTTTTAGCGAAAAGATCGCGTATTTCGTTAAAAAGACCCGTATACGTGGCGGGATTTGACCTTGGAGTACGGCCTATTGGCGACTGATCTATGGCTATTACCTTATCTAGCGCCTCATATCCCTCTACCCTGTCGCATTTACCCGGATAGGTTATGGCGCGGTTAAGCTTTTTTGCAAGGGTCTGAAGCAGTATCTTATTAACGAGGGAGGATTTTCCCGATCCCGATACGCCCGTTACCGCAACGAAGCAGCCAAGGGGAATATCCACGTTTATATTCTTAAGATTGTTTTCCTTAGCGCCGATTATTTTAACGAAATTGCCGTTACCCTTTCGTCTTTCGGCAGGTATTTTAATTTCCCTTCTGCCTGAAAGGTAGGCGCCCGTTATGGAGCTTTCATTTTCCATGATCTCCTTTGGAGTGCCCGCGGCAACCACGCATCCGCCGTGGACACCCGCCCCGGGACCTATATCCACGATATAGTCGGAGCTGAGCATGGTTTCCTCATCGTGCTCCACCACAATAACGCTGTTACCAACGTCACGAAGGTCGCAAAGGGTCTTTATAAGCTTACTGTTATCTCTTTGATGCAAGCCTATACTCGGCTCGTCAAGGATGTATAAAACTCCCACAAGGGATGAGCCTATCTGTGTTGCAAGTCTTATTCTTTGGGCTTCTCCACCTGAAAGAGTGGAGGCGCGTCTTGCAAGAGTAAGGTATTCAAGACCGACGCTTTTCATAAATCCGAGTCGGGCGCGGATCTCCTTTAAGATATCCTTGGCGATCTGCGCTTCGGAGGGAGAAAATTCAAGGCTGTTTATAAAATCAAGACCGTTTGATACGGACATACGGCAAAACTCGTCAATATTCTTGCCGCCCACAGTTACTGACAGGGAGAATTTATTAAGTCTTTGACCGTGGCACACGGGACAGGGAGTTTCCTCAATAAACTGCTCGTAATACTCCTCTCCCATCATCTGCATTCTGCTGTTGATAATACCGACAATACCCTCGAATTTTACGGTCTGACGCTTATGCTGCTTTGCAAAATAGCGGTCAATGGTGTAATATTCGTCGCCCGTACCGTACAAGAGGGCGTGAAGCTGAGCATCCGTATACTTTTCAATGGGTGTATCAAGGCCAAAGCCCATTCTTTCGCCTACGGCGGTAATAAGAGGTCCGTTCCAGCTTTCCTCATCTATGGTCTTGAAGCCGTTTACGGCTATTGCGCCCTCCTTCAGGGAAAGTGACTTATCGGGGATTATCTTCTCGGGTGAGATGTTTCTCATTTCACCAATACCGAGACAATGCTCACAGGCGCCGAAGGGATTATTGAAGGAGAAGGATCTTGGCTCTATCTCGCCGAAGCTGATATTATGCTCCTCACAGGCGTAGTTAGTGGAAAAGCTGTATTCCACTCCCTCTCCCTCACGGGGGACGGTAACTACGGTAAGTCTGCCGTCGGACGCCTTAAGAGCGCCCTCAACGGAGTCGGAAAGTCTTGAGCGAATGCCCTCCTTGATAACAAGACGGTCAATTACTATGTCGATATTGTGCTTTTTTGTAAGCTCAAGCTCTATATCCTCGTTGATATCGTAGACGGTGCCGTCAATACGGAGTCTTGTATATCCGTTTTTTCTTGCCTCGGCAATTACCTTTTCGTGTCTGCCCTTTTTACCTCTTACAACAGGAGAAAGCACCATAAATCTTTCACCCTCGGGCATTTCAAGTATCTTATCTATTATCTGGTCAACGCTCTGCTGTCTTATCTCCTTACCACACTCAGGACAATGGACCACGCCAAGACGTGCGTAAAGAAGTCTTAAATAGTCGTATATCTCCGTTACTGTACCAACGGTTGAACGGGGGTTTTTTGACGTTGTTTTCTGGTCAATGGATATAGCGGGAGAAAGACCCTCTATGGAGTCTACGTCGGGCTTATCAAGCTGACCCAAGAACATTCTTGCGTAGGAAGAAAGAGATTCTACGAATCTTCTGTGTCCCTCCGCGTATATGGTATCGAATGCAAGAGATGATTTACCCGAGCCCGAAAGACCTGTAAGAACAACTAACTTGTCCCTTGGGATGGTAAGATCTATATTTTTAAGGTTATGGACTCTTGCACCCTTAATTTCAATTTTATCTATCATTTTTTCACCTGCTTAGTGGTTTTGAGTTCCTTTATCTTATCTCTTAAGAAGGCTGCCTTTTCAAATTCAAGCTTACGGGACGCTTCACGCATTTCCGCAGTATACTGCTCAATAAGCTTTTCCTTATCCTCCTTGGTAAGCCTTTGCTTCTTTGCTTTTTCCTCGCTTCTCTTTCCAAGGTCGATAACGTCGTACACACCCTTGATAACGGTCTTTGGAACGATTCCGTGGGCTTCGTTATACTCGGTCTGTATCTTACGGCGTCTTTCCGTTTCGTAAATGGCGTTCTTCATAGACCTTGTCATATCGTCGGCGTACATTATTACCTTGCCGTTTGCATTACGGGCGGCGCGGCCGATGGTCTGTATAAGTGAGGTTTCGGAGCGGAAAAGTCCCTCCTTGTCTGCATCAAGAATAGCGACCAAGGATACCTCGGGAATGTCAAGTCCCTCTCTTAAAAGGTTGATGCCCACCAAAACGTCAAATTCGCCAAGACGGAGGGAACGGATGATCTCCATTCTTTCTATAGTGTCTACATTGTGGTGTATATACTTTACCTTTATGCCGTTTGCGGACAAAAAGTCGGTCAGATCCTCCGCCATTTTTGTGGTAAGAGTGGTTACAAGTACTCTTTCGCCCTTTTCGGCTCTTATACGTATTTCACCCATAACGTCGTCAACCTGTATGGAAATGGGGCGCACCTCCACCTCGGGGTCAACGAGACCCGTGGGACGGATAAGCTGCTCTGCCACGGACTCAGAATTTTGCTTTTCGTACTCAGCGGGAGTGGCGGAGACGAATACCACCTGATTTAACTTGCTTGTAAATTCGTTAAAGTTTAAGGGTCTGTTATCAAAGGCGGATGGCAGACGGAAGCCGTACTCAATAAGATTTGTTTTTCTTGCAAGGTCACCGCCGCTCATTCCTCTTACCTGGGGTACTGTAACGTGACTCTCGTCTATGAACATTACAAAATCCTTGGGGAAGTAGTCAAGTAAGGTATAGGGAGTCGAGCCCGGCTCTCTGCCTGACAAAACTCTTGAGTAGTTTTCAACGCCTGAGCAGAAGCCGATCTCACGCAGCATTTCTATATCGTACTTTGTGCGCTCCTCTATTCTCTGTGCCTCAAGAAGCTTGTTCTGTGACTTGAAATAAGCCACGCGGTCCACCATTTCGTTGTATATCTCTGTAAGAGCCTTCTCTCTTTTATCGTCGGATACAACGTAGTGGTTGGCGGGAAATATTACGCAGTATTTAAGGGTGCGCAATACCTCTCCCGTTAAGGTATTTATCTCGCTTAAGCGGTCTATCTCGTCGTCGAAGAATTCAACGCGGATAGCCTTATCGGAGGATGAAGCGGGGAAAATTTCAACCACGTCCCCCCGAATTCTGAATTTATTACGGACAAAATTGATATCGTTTCTTTCATAGTTCAAGGCGACAAGACGGCGCACGAGAGTATCTCTGCTTATGCTCATGCCCTCGCGTATGCCTATCTGCATACTCTGATATTCCTGTGGGTCGCCAAGGGAATAGATACAGGATACGCTGGCAACGATTATAACGTCGCTTCTTTCAAACAGGGAGCTTGTGGCGCTGTGGCGAAGCTTATCTATCTCGTCGTTTACCATTGCGTCCTTTTCAATATAGATATCCTTACCGGGGATATACGCCTCGGGCTGATAATAATCGTAGTAAGAAACGAAATATTCAACGGCATTGTTGGGAAAAAGCTCCCTCATTTCGGAGCAGACCTGGGCGGCAAGAGTTTTATTGGGTTCAAGAATGATAGTGGGCTTGTTTACGTTTGCAATTACGTTTGCCATGGTAAAGGTCTTACCCGAGCCCGTAACGCCGAGAAGAGTCTGCATTCTTTCACCGTTTAAAATGCCGTTTGTCAGCTTTTCTATTGCCTGAGGCTGATCGCCCGTTGGCTTATAGGTGCTTACAAGTTCAAATTTATTATATTCCATAGCGATGCCTCCGTTTTTTGTCTTAACTATATTATTTTATCACATAAAATTTTAAATGTAAATAACTTTTACAGATAAAAATACCTGCGGCAAATATTACCGCAGGTATAAAATTATTTTTTCAATAGTTTAGATTCACTTCTTGAAAACTTGTAAGCTACAGAGGTATCCTTCGCTCTGTGAACTACAAGTGTGCTTTGTTCATTAAGCTTATCATCCACACTGTCATCAACGTCAAAGATCATATTTACCGTAAGATTTCTATCAAAGCTTTCAATATCGGTAAACTCAAGCTTGTAATACTGATAGTTGTATCTTCTTTCCGAGCCCACTACCTCTGGGGTATAGGTTTTACCGTTACTATCCGTTAAGGTATAGCGTATCTGATCCTCTGTAAATTCCGGATAGCGCTCCTTTACTGCGTCGGTATGTCTTGTATTATATCTTACCGTAAGCTGAAGATAGCCTGCCTCCTTCATATAAACGAGGGAATAGGCATATACGCCTCCGTTTTCAGAGAAGGTATCGTTTACTGCGTGGGTGCGCACGTCGCTATCCTGCTTATACGCCAGAATAAAATCGTTGGTTATATTTACATCCTCAAGACCCTTATAATCGGACTGACAGACTCTCAAAAACAAAGCGGCAAGGAATGCTATAAGAGCAATAGCAAAAATAGATTTAATAACTTTAACAAACTTGCCCAAAACACATACTCCTTTTAGTAAATTTTCTATCATTGTATCACATAATTCTCCTCTAATCAAGTTTTTTTGAAAAAATACTTGACAAAATGGAATATTTTATTTATAATATGTATCTGTGAAATAATGCAATGCGGAGGTGTGATATGGTACTTGACTTAACTCCCATCATCAGCGGCAAGGTTGACCGACTTGATTTTAAGTACGATCTTGATACTGAGGGTGAAGAAAGTGTGCTTATCCCGCCTGATGACGTTTCTTTTGCACCACCCGTACACGTACAGGGCGAAATAGTAAATAACGCAGGATATATGACTCTTGCTTTTACTGCTGAGCTTTGTTACAGTACCCACTGTGCAAGATGTCTGGAGGATATCTCTGGCAAATTTATCCTTAAATTCAATCGCACCGTTGCAAATTCAGGTACGCTGCAAGACGAGGACAACGACGCTTACGTCGTTATAAAAAACGGTAAATTGGACATCGACCGTGAACTCGTGGAGGAGCTGCTGCTTGAATTTCCAACTAAGTTCCTGTGTGAAGAGGAATGCGCAGGACTTTGTCCGAAATGCGGTAAGAACCTTAATTTCGGTCCTTGTGATTGCCCGAAGAAAAAAGAAATTGATCCAAGGCTTGCAATTTTACAAAAACTACTTGAAAATGATTAAATTTTGTAGTATAATATTTAGGATAAGATATTAGTTTCGTTTAAGGAGGATAAATCGATGGCAGTTCCGAAGAGAAAGCAGTCTCACTCTCGTACAAACCTTAGAAGATCAAACAACAGTAAGATGACAGCTCCCACAATGGTAAAGTGCTCCAACTGTGGTGAATACAATCTTGCACACCGTGTTTGCTCCAAGTGCGGTCACTACGCTAATAAGGAAATCGTTAAGGTAGAAGCGTAAGACTATAAACGATCTTTAGGGAATCCGACAATGCTCGGATTCCTATTTTCGTAATGGAGGATATTATGAAATACACACCTGAGCGCACGGATAAAAGGATCCGCGCTATTTACTGCATTTTATTCGCTATGGCGATTCTCGGCATATTTATTGAGGTAAAGGGCATATACGCGACTATAATACAATGCGTAGCCATTATGATACTTACCGCTTCCCTTGCCATATTTATAAAGTATGAGTCAATTACCTACGTTTACTCTTTGGTGGACAGAAACGGTATCCTTGACTTTTACGTGGACAAGTATACGGGTAAGCGTGGAGGGTACGTATGCTATTTTCCCCTTACCGACTGTGTAAATTTAAAGGAATTTAACAAGAAAACAAAAAAAGAGCTAAGAGAGGAATACAAGCGTATATACTTTTTCAATTACTCAAAAAACGTATTTACAGGCAAAAAATACGTGGTGGTATTTGAAAACAAGGATGAATATCATGCTGTAATTTTTGAGCCCGACGATAAATTTCTTGCCTTTATGCAAAAGGGATTGAATAATATTGTTGCAAACAATTATTGATACATTGATTTCCAGATAAAAACGGACGAATGAGAATCATTCGTCCGTTTTTTATTTTTTTTGAAAAATTGAAAAAATTTTTAAAAATTTACGATAATTTTCAAAAAAATTGACTTTATATATATGAGGGAAAATTTACCGAAGCTCCATTTTAGGGTCGAATAAGACAGAAAATTTTCTGTTGACAGCCGTTTTTGTATATGGTAGAATAGAAATAGAAACAAATGATTACATTAGTGTATTTTGAACAGGAGGTGTCAGAAATGCAGGAGGGAGAATTTAAATAGAGCTTATTAAAAATACGTAACGAAAGGAACTATTACGATGAAAAACAAGTTAAGAACATTGGTTGCTATTTTATTGGCGGTTGTTTTGCTTTCCACCGCAATTCCCGCTTTCGCTATGGATTCTACCACCGTTACAGAAGTAGAAGAATTAAGAGAAGAAAACGTAAAGCATTTTGAAATGACGGACGGCACCTATAAGGCTGTTGTATATAGTGATGCAGTACACAGAAAAGATGCTGACGGCGTTTGGCAGGATATAGATAATACCCTTGAAGCCGTAAAAGAAAACGGCAACACCGAATATAGCTCCTCCGACGGTAGAATCAAATTTTCTAAGAATATAAAAAACGGAAAGATA
>JAFUOY010000007.1 GCA_017481595.1 Clostridia bacterium
CCTATCTGTCGTGGGCGCAAGATATTTGAGAGGAGTTGACCTTAGTACGAGAGGACCGGGTCGAGCGTACCTCCGGTGCATCAGTTGTCCTGCCAAGGGCATAGCTGAGTAGCCGCGTACGAATGTGATAAACGCTGAAAGCATCTAAGCGTGAAACACACCTCAAGATTAGATATCTCCAACATTAAGTTGATAAGGTCACTTGTAGACTACAAGTTGATAGGTCGGAGGTGTAAGTACAGTAATGTATTCAGCTGACCGATACTAATAGACCGAACGCTTGAACTACTTTTGTATCGATTTCTTAATCATTCAATTGTTGAGTTTATTTAATGTTTGTTCTGATACTTTGTTTTACCTTTGTTCGGTTTTTAATGAGCATTTTTAAAAGGACTGCAAAACGCAGTCCTTTTTTATTTATTATATATTATAATAATGAAGATTTTTATTGAAAAAAGCTTATAAATGGTGTACAATAAGTATATTAAGTTCCGAGGAGGATTTTATATGATTACAAGGACTATTGATATTGCAAAGGGCGTAAGAGCAAATTATATCCACACGGATAAATTCAAGACTAATTACGTATCCTTTAATTTTATAACACAGGCAGATAAGGAAAGATCATATCTTAACGCTATGATACCCGTTATTCTTATGCGCGGATGTAAAAAATATCCGTCACAGTCCGACCTTAACAGAAGATTGCAGTTCCTTTATTCCGCAGATATAGATGCAAGAAACAATCTTGTTGGAGAATATCAGGTATTTGGCTTTTCATCAAATATGTTGAACGACAGATTTACCGGCGACGTTAAGACCACTAACGAAATGGCGGAGCTTCTTTGCGACATTATTTTCGATCCTTATCTTGAAAAGGGAGCATTCTCCGAAAAGTACACGGAAAGCGAAAAGCTTAACCTTATTGACACCATTGAGGCGGAAATAAACAATAAGACTCGCTACGCGATGAACAGATGCATTGAGGAAATGTGCAAGGACGAAATATATTCCGTAAGAAAATACGGAACGGTTGATGACGTTAAAACAGTAAACGCAACTAACCTTTATGATGCGTATCTTAGGGCTCTTAAGGAATACAGAGTAGAAATTTATGTGGTTGGTGATTGCGATTTTGACAGCGTAGCGGGAATTTTTAAGACCTCATTTAATAATATTGAAAGAAACGTTATTGAACCCAAGCCCTATCCTATAGTATTGAAGGCTGATTCTGTAAGACAGATAGAAGAGGTACAGGATATAAATCAAGGTAAGCTTTGTATCGGTATGCGTACGGGCAAGACTATAGAGGACGGTAATTACCATATCGCGCAGCTCTTTTCCGAAATTTACGGCGCTTCCCCCACGTCAAAGCTTTTTGTAAACGTAAGAGAAAAAATGAGCCTTTGCTACTTCTGCCGCTCCCAGATCTCACAGAGGAACGGACTTTTAATGGTAGCGTCGGGTATCGAGTTCAAAAACAAGCAGATTGCTGAGGATGCTATTTTAAATCAACTTGAAGCGATCAAAAACGGTGAAATTACTGAGGAAGAGCTTGAAAATGCAAAAAGATCCCTTCGTAACGCGTATATGAGCATTTACGATAGCGGATATTCAATGGAGCTCTGGACTCTCAACCGTTCACTTTCAAACAATACGGATACTCCTGCCGACGAAAAGAGCAAGGTGGAAAACGCAACTATTGAGGAAATCGTGGAATACGCAAAGGGTATTACGGTTGATACGGTTTATTTCTTGAAGGGAGAGGAAAGCAATGGTTAAGATAATAGAAAAGGAAAACAAGATACTTAACGAAAAATATTACGCCTTCAAGCATAAAACAGGCTTGGACGTGTACGTTTTTCCCAAAAAATTAACTACGTCCTACGCCCTTTTTGCCACACGCTACGGCGCGGTTGACAACAAATTTATGATAGAGGGGGATAAGGATTTTACCTCCGTGCCCGACGGTATCGCCCACTTCCTTGAGCATAAGATGTTTGAGTGTGAGGGCGGAGTTGACGCCTTTGAGCTTTATGCAAAGACGGGCGCAAGCGCAAACGCTTATACCTCAAACACTATGACAGCTTATCTTTTCTCCTGTACGGAAAAGTTTGACGAGTCCCTTGAGATCCTTCTTGATTTCGTAACCCACCCCTATTTTACCGAGGCGACGGTACAGAAGGAGCAGGGTATTATCGGTCAGGAGATCAGAATGTACGATGACCACCCAGGCGCAAGACTTGAAAAGGGTCTTTTGCAGGCTATGTACGAAAAAAATAAGATGAGAATAGATATTGCAGGCACTACTGAGTCCATTGCGGAAATTACTGCCGACACTCTTTATAAGTGCTACTACACCTTCTACAATCTTAACAATATGGCGCTCTGCGTTTGCGGAGACGTAAGCGTGGACCAGGTTATGGCGGTTTGCGACAAGGTGCTTAAGGACGCGCCAAAGCAGACGATCATAAGAGACTACGAGGATGGGGACGAAAAGAGAGAGGTATATAAAAAGAGAAGCGTATGCGAGCTTCACGTTTCCAAGCCTATATTTGCTATCGGCGTTAAGGATATGGATATCTCCGATGATCCCAAGGAGCGCATGAAAAAGGCATACGGTATGAGTATTTTGAACGAAATGCTTTATTCCCAGTCCTCAGAATTCTATAACGAGCTTTACGATAAAAACCTTATAGCTCACGATCTGTCCTCTTCATCAGAACACACTAAGTATTGCTCCTTCGTGCAGATCTCATCCGAGTCCTCCGACCCTGAGGCGGTATACGATTATTTCGTAGAGTATATTGCAAAAATGCAGAAAAAGGGCTTGGACGTGGACGAATTTGAGCTTGCAAAGAGAACTATCTACGCCTCCAGCGTAAAATCCTTTGACTCTACTGACGATATTGCAAACAACCTTATTTACAATGTGTTTGACGGCGGAGATATACTTGACGCCCCAGAGGTTATAAGCTCCATTGATATTGACTACGTAAGCGAGCTTCTTAATTCAATGTATAAGGAGGAATACTACGCAATGTCCGTAGTAAACCCCATTAAGAAAGGCAAGGAATAATATGGCAAAAATAATAGACGGTAGAGCAGTTGCCGCATCCGTAAGAGCAGGGCTTAAGGCAGAGTGCGAGCAGTTTTATGCTGATAACGGCTTCAGACCCGGTCTTGCCGTTATAATAGTGGGAGAGGACCCCGCATCCCAGGTCTACGTAAGAAATAAGGAAAAGGGCTGTAATGAGGTAGGATTTTATTCAGAGGTGTACAGACTTCCTGCCGATACGACGGAGGAGACCCTGCTTGCGCTTGTTGATAAGCTTAACAAGGACGACAAAATACACGGCATCCTTTGTCAGCTTCCCTTACCCAAGCATCTTGATGAAACGAAGGTCATCCTCGCAATCGATCCGTCAAAGGACGTGGATGCGTTCCACCCCGAAAACGTGGGCAAGATAATGATAGGTAACTATAGCTTCCTCCCCTGCACTCCCGCAGGAGTTATGAAGCTTATTGAATCCACGGGAGTGGATATAAGCGGTAAGGAGTGTGTGGTTATCGGCAGAAGCAATATAGTAGGTAAGCCACAGGCAATGCTTCTTTTACAGAAGAACGGTACCGTTACCATTTGTCACTCCAGAACCAAGGACCTTGCAGAGGTAACGCGCAGAGCAGACATACTCGTGGTTGCCATTGGCAAGGCTGACTTTATTACGGGAGATATGATAAAGGAGGGCGCCGTTGTAATTGACGTCGGTATGAACAGAAAAGATGACGGAAAGCTTACGGGTGACGTTGATTTTGCTTCCTGTGAGCCGAAAGCGTCCTTTATAACCCCCGTACCCGGCGGAGTCGGACCTATGACTATTACGATGCTGCTTCAAAATACAATGACGTCCGCAAAAAATCACTTAAAATAAACACAAGGAGGGAGCTATGTTAGAAAAGATAAAGTCAACCTTTGATAAAAACAATACGTTTACAAAAATCGTGGCTATGTATCTTAACGAGTTCCCTTGTCTTGTTACCGAAGATATTATGACGGAGATAACGGGTGGCAACAAGGAGCTTGATGATAGCGGCTTTTGCGCCTTTTTATCCTCCGCGTTTATCGAGGACCGCAAGCTTGAAAGAGAGATGGAAAAAGAGTATTTTACCCACTCGGTAAAAAAGCTTGACCCTATGGTGTATGAAAACGATCCATACTACAAAAATATAAAAATTCCCAATAAAAAAATCAAAAACTGGACACTGGGTCAGCAAAAATACGCTCCCTACGAGGGATTTATATGGAAGGACCTGACATTTTTTGACGGTTTTAAGGAAGTGTGCAATATAGGCTATTTCGACAGGGAATTTTCCTTTCCCACCGTGTTTGAAAACGGCGTGGAGTGGATGGCTATAAAGCCAAACGAAATAGAAACAATGAGGGACTCTATAAAAAAAGCCCGCGGACGTGTGGCTGTTTTCGGTCTTGGACTTGGCTACTACGCGTATATGGTAAGCGAGAAGGAGGAGGTCAGCTCCGTCACCGTTATAGAAAGAGATGAGTCTGTAATAGAGCTTTTTAAAAGTGAGATACTGCCACAATTTAAAAACAGGGGTAAAATTAAGATTATCAAGATAGATGCTCTCGATTTTATAAAGAAACGGGACAACGTGGTTGAATTTGACTACGCATTTATTGATCTGTGGCACGATACCTCCGACGGAACGGACCTTTATATGAAGCTTAAAAAGATGGAAGCTAATTTTAAATGCTCCGTTGATTATTGGATAGAGGACTCAATTCTTTCCCAAATACGAAAAAGGATATTTTACGCCATTTATGACAGTCATAAAAACGGCAAAAATACCCTTAGTTATAATGAAATAGTGGAAAGATTGAGCTTTAACTACATTCGCAATTTCGTGAAATTTATATAGCAAAAAAAGAGTGCCACGTGGCACTCTTTTTATGTATAGTTTTGAGTTACTGTAAGAAAAGCTTCTTGAAGAGAAGCACCCATACAAAGTCGATCCAACCGAATACTAAACCGCCGCCGATAGTAACGATGATACAAATGATAAGTCTGATAAGGCCGCCCTTCTTAAGCCAGGTGGACCATCTTACCACCAACTCAACGATCCAGTTAACACCGGGGATAAGGAGCAAAAGAAGCTGAACCAAACGGCTCTGTTTGTTAAACCAAGTCATAAATAAATCCTCCTTTAAATTTGGTACTTTTATTTTACCATAAAAATATATCCCCGTGCAACAGTTAATTTTGTATTCACAGTTTTTTTACATTTTCAAATAAAAAAGGGTGCGTTTTGCACCCTTTTTGTTATCTGTTAAGAATAAGCTTTGTAAGCTCAACGGGATCAACGATTACGCCGTCCTTGTAAACTCTCATGTTACCGGAAGCGATTTCGTCAATGAGGATAACCTCGTCGTTGTTGTAGCCGAACTCAAACTTGATGTCCCAAAGGTCAAGACCGATGGACTTAAGGTCGTCAGCAACGATCTTTGTGATCTTGAGTGTCTGCTCCTTCATGGACTCGAACATAGCGGGAGACATAACGCCAAGAGCAGCAAGTCCTTCGCCTGTTACAAGGGGATCGCCCTTTGCGTCGTTCTTAAATGTACATTCAACGTATCCGCCCTCAAGAGGTGTACCGTCAGCAATATACTCGCCGTATCTGCGGATGAAGCTTCCTGTAGCAACAAGTCTGCAAATAACCTCAAGGCCGTGACCGAATACCTTACCGGGAAGTACCTCCATAGTAGCGTTATCAATATCAGCACTTACGTAGTGAGTCTTGATGCCTGCGTTCTTAAGAAGCTCGAAATAATGGATGGATGTCTTAAGGTTCTCTCTACCGATACCCTCGATAGTAAGACCAACTGTGTTTTCACCCGGATCAAATACGCCGTCCTTACCTGTGCAGTCGTCCTTGAACTTAAGCATTACGTTGCCGTTGTCAAGGGAATAAACATCTTTTGTTTTGCCTTCGTAAATCTTTTTCATCTGGAAAGTACTCCTTGTTTTAAAATTACGTAACTATTTTATCACTAATTTTTTCATTTGTACAGATTTTTTGATAAATTTTTTTGAAAAATTTCAAGTTTTTGCATTATGGCAAAGAGTGGGGCCTAAACAGGTGCATTTTTGATAAAATTAGACAAAAAGTATATTTGTTATGTAAGTATAACGTATCTTGACTTTTTGAAGTCATCGTAGTATAATCAAAGTATATAGTAAAATCGTAAAAGGGGGTGGACGAAATGACAAACGTAATATCGATAAAATCAACTGCCATTTTGTCCGCGAACTGACAATACGTTATTCCTTGATCTAAATGCTCTTGATTTTATCGGGAGCATTTTATTTTTTAAAAGGAGTAACAAAATGATGAAACCAACTGAAAACAAAATCAAAAACGGATCAGATTCAATTCTATCCGTAAAGCAAGCAGATATCAACGATGCGGAATTTGTCGAAAAAATATTTTCTCAAAACAAGGTAGCCTTACACTCAGAAGATATTAGTTTAAGCGAATGGAAAGAAATACTTTCTGTAAAGGATGCGGATGAAAAACACTTTATAGTGTGTGATGATGCAACACCTGTTGGCTATATGAAAATTAACGGGTTGTTAAGCCAAAAGGAAGCGTGGATATCTATGTTGATTGTTGCAAAAGAATATCACAGACAAGGAATTGGTAGCTTTGCCATACGCTATGCCGAGCAATATGTTAAGTCACTTGAGTTTGAGGTGATCAAGATTCAAACGGACTCGGATAATATTCCTGCAATAAGCTGCTACCTAAAGAGCGGATATCGTGTATACGAGAAAAGCAAAAAAATCAGATTTTCTAAAGAACTATAGCCTTAATTTTATAAGTATGTGAAATTAAGCCGAGGTGGATATCATCCGCAACTTGTTGCGGTATATCATCAACACAGAGTGTTGAATGGCATCAAGCCGCAGGAAAATGCACGCTGGCGCGTGATGAGATACAAGGGCGACGCGCCGCCCTTGATGATATCCACGACTGCGTCGTGATGATATGCCAAGCCTACGGGAACCCCCAAAGCTCGGTAAACTCGCTTCGGGGAACCCCTACTGCGGCTTGGATAAACAAAAAAGGAACTTTTGGTAGACAAAAGTTCCTTTTTTGTTGGCCTGCCCGAAAGGATTCGAACCTTCGACCTTCAGAGTCGGAGTCTGACGCGCTATCCAGCTGTGCCACGGGCAGATGCAAATGCAAAATGCAGAATGCAAAATGCAGAATGCAGAATTAACGAAGCATTCCGTGTATATATTTTCACCAAAAGTTTGATGCTAAATTTTGGCTGACTTGAATTATATCACAAAAATGTGAATTTGTAAATAATTATATAAAAAATATTTGAAATTATGATTTATATGTGCTACAATATACTAAGTAATGAGTTTTTACAGCGAAAAAGGAGAAAAAATTATGTTATCTGACATTGAAATTGCACAGGGTGCAAAATTACTTCCCATTTCCGAAATTGCAAAGAAAATCGGACTTCTTGAAGAGGAGTACGAGCCTTACGGTAGATATAAGGCAAAGATCACAGACGACTTTATAAAAAGAATGGAAAATAAGCCCGAGGGTAAGCTTATCCTCGTAACAGCCATCAACCCCACCCCCGCAGGCGAGGGTAAGACAACTACCACAGTTGGTCTTGCAATGGCTATGAACAAGATCGGCAAGAATACCGTTATTGCCCTTCGTGAGCCCTCCTTGGGTCCCGTATTCGGTATGAAGGGCGGCGCAGCAGGCGGCGGATATGCGCAGGTTCTTCCTATGGAGGACATCAACCTTCACTTTACAGGTGACTTTAACGCTATTACTATCGCGCATAATTTGCTCAGCGCGGTTATTGACAACCATATCCATCAGGGTAACGTTCTTGGCATAGACCAGAGAAGAGTTCTTTTCCCCAGAGTTATGGATATGAATGACAGAGCCCTCCGTAACATTGTTATCGGTCTTGGCGCAAAGGTTGACGGTGTTCCCCGTGAGGACCACTTTATGATCACCGTTGCAAGTGAGATTATGGCTATTCTTTGCCTTTCCGAGTCCATTGCGGACCTTAAGACAAGACTTGGCAACATCCTCGTTGCTTATAAGCTTGACGGTAGCCCCGTATATTGCCGCGACCTTGGTGTAAACGGCGCTATGGCGGCTGTTCTTAAGGATGCTCTTAAGCCTAACCTTGTACAGACACTTGAAAACACCCCCGCCCTTATTCACGGCGGACCCTTTGCCAACATTGCCCACGGATGTAACTCCGTAAAGGCTACTAAGCTCGCATTGAAGCTTGGTGATTACGCTATTACAGAGGCAGGCTTTGGCGCAGACCTCGGCGCTGAAAAGTTCTTTGACATCAAGTGCCGCTACGCAGGACTTAAGCCCAGCGCAGTAGTTCTTGTTGCTACTGTTCGCGCTCTTAAGTACAACGGCGGAGTTGCAAAGGCTGACCTTGTAAACGAAAATATCGAAGCCCTTAAGGCAGGCGCAGTTAACCTTGAGGCTCACATTGACAACCTCCATAAGTACGGCGTTCCCGTTGTAGTTGCTATCAACCGCTTCGGTACTGATACAGATGCAGAGCTTAAGGCTGTTGAGGATATCTGTATTGCGAAGGGCGCTGAGTTTGCCCTCTCCGAGGTATTTGCCAAGGGCGGCGAAGGCGGTATCGAGCTTGCTGAAAAGGTTGTTAAGGCTTGCGAAAAGAAAAGCAATTTCCACGTGCTTTACGGTGACGATCTTACCATCAAGGAAAAGATCACAACCATCGCTAAGGAGATCTACGGCGCTGCCGACGTTAAGTTCGACGCCCAGGCATCCAAGGCTATTGCGGAATTTGAAGCGCTCTCTCCCGAATACTCCAAGTTCCCCGTTTGTATGGCTAAAACACAGTATTCACTTTCCGATGACGCAACTAAATTGGGCCGTCCCACAGGCTTTACTCTTACTGTAAGAGAGGTTAAGCTCTCCGCGGGCGCAGGCTTTGTTGTTGCTCTTACAGGCGCAATTATGACAATGCCCGGTCTTCCCAAGGTTCCCGCGGCTATGAAGATCGACGTTGACGACAACGGAAAGATCACAGGACTTTTCTGATATGACTGAATATATTTCTTGCTCCACCGAAGAAACCGAAAGGATAGCCGAGGACCTTGCAAAGGAGCTTAAAAAGGGCGACTTTGTGGCGATGTACGGCGATCTTGGAGTTGGTAAGACCGCGTTTGTGCGCGGACTTGCAAGAGTTTTGGCTCCTTGCGCTTCGGTAAAAAGCCCTACCTACACGGTAGTAAACGAATACAAGGGGGAAAAATGTAAGCTTTTCCATTTTGACGTTTACAGAATAGAGGACGATGACGATCTTTATTCCATCGGCTTTTACGATTACTTAAGAAAGGGCATCTCCGTTTGCGAATGGAGTGAAAATATTCCTTGGGCTATTCCCGATGGGGCGTTTACCGTAACCATCGAAAGAGTAGCGGAGGATATAAACAAACGAAAAATTACTATAACAAAGGGTTGAATATGAAAATACTTGCAATCGACTCCTGTATGAACACCTCCTCCGTAGCAATACTTGAGGATGAAAATCTTGTCGCCTTGTATACCGTAAATACGGACAATACTCATAGCGAAACTCTTTTGCCTATGATAAGGGATATGCTTAAGTCCTCCGACGTTGGTATTGATGAGATAGACGCTTACGCCGCATCAAACGGCCCCGGCTCATTTACGGGTGTGCGTATCGGCGTTGCAACGGTAAAGGGACTTGCATTCAATACTGGTAAGCCCTGCGTGGAGGTAAGCACCATTGAAGCTCTTGCGGAAAACTTAAGCGGCTTTAACGGAATTATCTGCCCCGTTATGAACGCCCGCAGAGGTCAGGTATATACGGGAATATTCAAGGACGGATGCCGTCTTATGAATGATGAATGTATGATGCTAAAGGACCTTATCCCCATTCTTGAGGGATATAACGAGGATATTTATTTCGTTGGCGACGGCTACGGCCTTGCCGAGGAAAGCGATATAAAGGGTATGCGTAATACTCCCGAGGTGCTTCGCTACGCTTGCGGATACTCGGTAGGTAAGGTGGCGTACAAAAAGATATTAAACGGTGAGTCCACCTCTGACTCCCTGCTCAGCGTAAATTATCTCCGTAAGCCGCAGGCTGAGAGAGAAAGAGAAGAAAGACTTAAAAAGGAAGGTAAAATATGAAAAAACCTATTGCTATCGCATCTGACCACGCTGCATTGAAGCTTAAAAGAGAGCTTATGAAGCATTTTGACGAGGTTGGCGTTGAATACGTTGACTACGGCACCTACGAAGAAAAAAGCTGCAATTACCCCGACTACGCGGAGAAGCTCTGCGCCGCTATCTACGAGGGCAAAAATGACCTTGGCATTTTGGTGTGCGGTACGGGTATAGGTATGAGTATGGCTGCGAACAAGTGCAAGGGCATACGCGCAGCAGTTTGCTCCGATACCTTTAGCGCAAGATTTACACGTCTGCACAACGATGCAAACGTGCTTTGCATGGGAGAAAGAGTTCTCGGCCCGGGTCTTGCCTGCGATATTGCCGACATCTTTCTGGCTACAGAGTTTGAGGGCGGCAGACACAAGACAAGAGTTGATCTGATAATGGCTCTTGAGGACAAGCTTTCCAAATAATTTCGATCAAATTTAAAGGAGAATAAATATGAAGAAGGTTTATTTTATCACAGGCAGCCAGGACCTCTACGGTGAAGAGGTGCTTTTGCAGGTTGCTGAGGACAGCAAGGTAATCGCAAAATATCTTAATGAAAAAATAGATGGCGTGGAGATCGAATATTGCTCCACGGTAAGAGACGAGGCAAGCTGCGTTGAGGCTTGCGCAAAGGCTACTAACGATAAGGATTGTATCGCTGTAATCACATGGATGCATACCTTCAGCCCTGCAAAGATGTGGATAAAGGGTCTTCAGTTCCTTAAGAAACCCCTCCTTCATTTCCACACACAGGCAAACGAAAAGCTCCCCTACGACTCCATTGATATGGACTTTATGAACCTTAACCAGACTGCCCACGGCGGACGTGAGTATGCGTTTATGTGCACACGTCTCGGCGTAAAGCGTGAGGTTATCGTTGGATATTATCAGCACGAGGACGTAATCGAAAAGATCAAGAAGTTTATCGACGTTGCAAGAGCTGTTGACTTCTCAAAGAACCTTAAGGTTGCTATGTTTGGCAGCAATATGAGAGAGGTTTCTGTAACTGACGGAGACAGAGTAGAAAGCCAGATCAAGTACGGCTGGAACGTAAACTACTACGGCATTGGCGACCTTGTTGCTCTCGTTAATGCAGTTACCGACGAGGAGCTTGATGCCAAGATGGCAGAGTACAATCAGCTCTACGTTATGAACACAGACAATATTGACTCCGTTAAGGAGCAGGCAAAGTATGAGATCGCCCTTGACAAGTTTATGACAGAGGGTGGCTTCGGCGCGTACACAGACACATTCCAGGATCTTCACGGTCTTCGTCAGCTTCCCGGTCTTGCTACACAGAGAATGATGGGCAAGGGCTACGGCTTCGGCGCAGAGGGTGACTATAAGACCTCCGCTCTTGGCGCTATCTTCTGGGAAATGGCAAAGGGCAGAGAAGGCTCCACAGGCTTTATGGAGGACTATACATACGACTTTACAAAGGGTGAGGAGGTCGTTCTCGGCGCTCATATGCTTGAGGTTTCTCCCGACTTTGCATCCACACAGCCTAAGATCGAGGTGCATCATCTCGGTATCGGCGGCAAGGAACCCCCCGCGCGTCTTGTATTTGACGGCGTAGACGGAGAGGGCGTTGCAGTATGTATGGTAGATATGGGTAACCGCTTCCGTCTTATCTGCGCAGCTATTGAGCTTGTAAAGCAGCCTAAGGAAATGCCTATGCTTCCCGTTGCAAGAATTATGTGGAAGCTTAAGCCCGACCACGCAACAGGCGCAGCAGCCTGGATCTATGCAGGCGGCGCACACCATACCGTAGTTTCCACAGCTCTTACGGTTGAGGATATCCGTCTCTTTGCAAAGCTTACAGATACAGAGCTTGTTGTAATCGACGATAATACAGATCTTAACAAGCTTCAGAGTGAGCTTGATATGCTCGATATAATAGCAAAATTGAAATAAGATAAAACCCGATTTGGCGCTTACGTTTTCGTAAGCGCCTTTTCTTTTTTATATTTAACATAAATATTCTACACATATCATTAAATTCTTGACAATAAACATATATTTATGATAGAATGTAATTGACAAATTTTATCATATTTTCACCAATTTGGCGTGAATATATGGGAAAGGAAAGAATATGAAAAAAATACTACTCGTTTTATGTGTGACGCTAATGCTTGCGTTTATGCTCGTTTCCTGCTCGAAGGATCATACTTTAATTATCAACGCAAATAACGGCTCGTCCTATGATGACGTTTCCTTTGATGTGGAAGACTATGACGATTCCTTGCTTCCCACTCCCGAAAAGAAAGGATATAGCTTTGAGGGCTGGTATCTTGACGAGGATTTTTCCGTAAAATTTGATATTGCTCTTGTTACCAAGGATATGGAAAAAATACCTTTGTACGCAAAATATACCATCAATACATATAAAGTAAATGTGGTTGACGGTGATGAAATAAGGGAGTATAGCTTTGTCTATGGCGATACTATAAGCCTTGTTACTCCTACCGACCCTGTAAATACCTTTGGCGGATACTTCCTTGATAAGGATCATACTGTTCCATTTACAAGTAAGGTAATGGATGACAGAAATATTGTATTGTACGTAAAATGGATAGAGCCCGAAATTAGGGTAAACTACGTAACGAACAGTGAAGATACGCTTTCGACAGATACTATTCCTTACAGCAAACTTGTTTCCCATTCATATCCGACTCCAAAAAAGACAGGATATTCATTTGATGGCTGGTATATGGATGAGAGTCTTAAAACGGAATTTTCTTTTGAGTCCGTAACTCCGAAAACACAGAGCCTTACTCTTTATGCAAAATATAGTGTAAACAGCTATTACATTACCTATCACAGTAAGGATGGGGACACAAGACTTGAGTATAAATACGGCACTGAAATAAAGCTTCCCGAGCCTACCTTGAAAAACCACAGATTTGTAGGCTATTACACAAGCGAAGCATATGATGAGCCTTTTACACTTAATATAATGCCCGCAAATGATCTTGACGTTTACTTTATGTGGGAGGAGGCTACCGTAGATATATCCTTTGTTACAGGAACAGAGGAAAAGATAGAAAATAAGACTGTTTCCTTAAAGGATATAAGCAAATTCGAATTTCCTGTTCCTCAAAAGGAAGGCTTTACCTTTGCGGGATGGTATACGGATGCGGAATTCAACACCTTGTTTGATATAAACAGCGTAAGCGAGGAAACCGAGGCAGTTACTCTTTATGCAAAATATGTTCTCAATGTGTATAAGATAACCGTAGTTGACGGAGAAAAGGTTACTGAATATATTCACGATTACGGTGAGGAAATAAAGATTAATATACCCTCAAGACAGTATTATGATTTCGTTTGCTTCTGCAAGGATAGTGAGTGTAGTATACCTTTTGAAGAAACGCATATGCCTGCAGAAAATATAAGGATTTACGTTTTATGGAAGTATTCTACGGTTGATATATCCTATAATACGGGTACAGATGATGTTACTTTTGATACTGTATCAGTAAAGCTTATGGACATTGCAGGCTATAAGCTCCCCACCCCCGAAAGAAAGGGACACACCTTTGTCGAGTGGTGTGCCGATAAAGAGCTTACAACAAAATTTGACCCAAGCACCGTAAAGGAAAGCGGTAAGATAACCCTTTACGCAAGCTATACGGTAAATGAATATAAGCTTACCATTGATCAGGGCGATGTTAAGATCAAGCAGAATATTCCCTACGGTGAAAGTCTTGAGCTTTACACCCCGGTAAAAGAAAACTACGTTTTTGCAGGCTTCTATACAAACAGCGGTTTAACGGAGAGATTTGATCTTGAAGCTATGCCCGATAAGGACATAAAGCTATACGTAAAATGGAAGGAAGCCGAGGTTACCTTCGTTTATAACGGCAATACTGATTATTCCATTGATTCCAATACAGTGTCAATAGTTCGAATAGATCAGTTTGTACATCCCATTCCTGCAAAATCCTATCACGAATTTGTAGGCTGGTACGTAGATGCAGCTCTTACGACACCCTATGACCCAAGCTACGTAACGGATAAAATGAAAACGGTAAATCTTTACGCAAAGTATAAGGAGCAAAGCTCGGATTCTTACGTCGTTACCGTTAAGGTAAATATACCCGGCGCCGTAACTCTTACGGGTAATACGGAGCAGACTATAAAAAATGCTTCCGAATTTGAAAAGGTTACAATCAAAGAAAATCTTGGCTACAAATTCCTTTATTATCAGATAAGAGGAGAAAAGTATTACGATAAGGAAATTTCCTTGACTTATCTTGCATCCGACACTGAGATTATAGTAGCTTGTGAGCTTGCAACCAAGGAGCTTCCTATTATAAATATTACGGCGGGTAAGATAGATTCCAAATATGATTATACGGATATGACCTTTACTCTTACCAATACGGATACTGAGTATCACGATCTTACGGGTGGCATAAGACTCCGCGGTAATTCCACAATGTATCACGTTAAAAAGCCTTACAGGATCAAGTTTGATGAAAAGGTAAGCCTTTTCGGACTTGAGAAGGCAAAGAGCTGGGTGCTTCTTGCGGATTATCTCGATCCCTCTACGTTGCACAATTACACCGCCTTCGAGCTTGCCGAATTGACCGATTCTATGGGCTTTAATGCTACGGGTACTAAGGTAAACCTTTATATGAATGGTGAATTCCAGGGCATCTACACCCTTTGTGAGCAGATACAGGAAAACGAGGGCAGAATAGATATCGAATATGAGATCACCGAGGATATGACGGAGCTTAAAGACTTTAATTTCTTCATTTGTATGGATAAATATGCCCCTGCTGACCGTGATGCGGTATACGGCGAAACATATTTCTCCATAGGTGAATTTGAATTGTGGTTTGAGCTTAAATATCCCGAAAAGGCGGATTTCGCAAGCGAGGCTCAATTCAAAAAGTTTATGAATGACCTTACAGCGTATATTTACAAGCTGTTGGTTGCTTCAAGAGACGGTAACATTGAATATCTTAAGAAGGAATGTAATATAAATTCTTTGGCAGATTTTCTTATAATCGACCAGATAATGGGAGAAAGAGACCACAAGTCAAAGTCCTTTAATATGTATTTTACAACCACATCTGACGATCCCAATATCAATAATAAGCTTACCTTCGGTCCTATCTGGGACTATGACTGGGCGCTTTATACACCTTATACGGATCTTCCTAACGACTATTATGAAATAGGAGATGAATATGCATTCTCCAATGTGTTCTTTAAGGGAGTTGCAAATTCCGAGGAGCTTATGGAAATAGTTAAGGAAAGATATAATGAAATATTTGCTCCCGGACTTGAGGATCTTATTGTTCATCTCGAAGATGTTGAGGATGGAATGAAAGAATCACTTAGTCTTAACCAAAAAAGGTGGTACCAGAATTATACGGGAATAACTGATAAGAACATAAAATTCCTGAACGATTATCTTGCCCACAGACTCGAGTTCTTGAACGAAAAGTGGAAAATCAAATAATCAACCTTTAATAAAGAGAATGGCATACTTTTAAGGATAGTTCTTGAAATTAAATAAAACAAATTACCTACTTAACATAGATAGGACGAGGCACTATAAAGCTCCTCGTCCTGTTTTCTTTATTATTTTTTAGTTACAGGCGATATGTTTGCTTTGCAAACGCGATATATTTTCACCTATGCTCAAATGCGATATTACCGTCGCGTTGCTCGGTAGCGATATGATATAAATCCTCGATAACGCCCGAGAGGGCATATCGCATCGAAGATATATCGCACGCTCATGTGTATATCGCAAATTCCGTAAGGGATTTATATCGCTGCGCAATGCTCTTAAGGCATTACGCTAAAGTATCGGCTCTTTTTTGTGTATTTTGAAGCATATGCTTAACATATGCTCAGCATATGCAGCTATATAGAAATAGAATTAGAAATAGAATTAGAATTAGAAATTGAATTAAATTTAAATGTAAAACCGACGCAGTCGATTTCATCACGGAAGTGATTTCATCTGCTTACAGATTTATTCCGTTTATGGATTTTATTGACTTTTAAAAGTTATAAGATTTTCAAAACTCTAACGGTCACTAACGGTTTTGTTTTGCTATAATCAAATGGGGCAGGGCAAAAGGGGCGGTATAAATAATTACGGATAAGAGAGAATAATGAATAAAAAGCGGAAATATACATAAAATATGCATAAAATATTCACACAAAAGGGCTTTATATTATATAGGAGAAAAAAGTTTCAAAAAAATTGAAAAAATATTCAAAAACCTATTGACATTGGTAAAACAAAGGACTATAATAGGAGCATATTTTTGATTTTTGACTCAGGAGGCATACAAAATGAATAAGAAAGATATTAAAAAGGTAGTTCTCGCATACTCAGGCGGACTTGATACATCCATCATCATTCCTTGGCTTAAGGAAAACTATAACAACTGCGAGGTTATTGCAGTTTCAGGTAACGTAGGTCAGGCAGACGAGCTTGAGGGACTTGAGGAAAAGGCTCTTAAGACAGGCGCGTCCAAGCTCTACATAGAGGACCTTACAGAAGAATTTGTAAACGACTTTATCGTGCCCACAGTTAAGGCAGGCGCGCTTTACGAGGAATATATGCTCGGTACATCCTTTGCCCGTCCCATTATCGCAAAGAGAATTTGTGAGATCGCTCTTGCAGAGGGCGCTGACGCAATTTGCCACGGCTGTACAGGTAAGGGTAATGACCAGGTTCGTTTTGAGCTTACTATCAAGGCATTTGCTCCCGGTATGCACATTATCGCTCCCTGGCGTGAGTGGAGCATTAAGTCACGTGAGGAGGAGATCGAGTATGCAGAAGCGCATAACGTTCCCCTTAAGATAAACCGCGAGACAAACTATTCCAAGGATAAAAACCTCTGGCACCTCAGCCACGAGGGACTTGACCTCGAGGATGCGGGTAATGAGCCTATGTACGAAAAGAAAGGCTTCCTTGAAATGGGCGTTTCTCCCATTCAGGCTCCAGACGTACCTACATACATCACACTTGACTTTGAAAAGGGCGTTCCCGTTGCATTCAACGGCGAGAAGATGAGCGCAAAGGAAATTATCCTTGCCCTCAATAAGGTAGGCGGAGAAAACGGTATCGGTCTTCTTGATATCGTAGAAAACCGTCTTGTAGGTATGAAATGCCGCGGCGTATACGAAACCCCCGGCGGAGCTATCCTTTACTTCGCTCACAACTATCTTGAAACACTTTGTCTTGACAAGATGACAATGCACAAGAAGCAGGAGCTTGCTATTACCTTTGCTGACCTCGTATACAACGGTCAGTGGTACACACCCCTTCGCGAGGCTCTTTCCGCTTTCGTTGACAAGACACAGGAAAACGTAACAGGTAAGGTTAAGATCAAGCTTTACAAGGGCAATATGATCAAGGCAGGCGCTTGGAGTGATTACTCCCTCTATTCCGAGGAGATCGCAACCTTCGGTGAGGACAACGTATACAATCAGGCGGACAGCGCAGGATTTATCAACCTCTTCGGTCTTCCTATCAAGGTTCAGGCTGAAGTTAATGCAAAAAACAAAAAATAATGCAGAATGCAGAGTGCAGAATGCAGAATTAAGGTAAGGAATTTTTACTATGGACAAAATGTGGGCGGGAAGATTTGAAAAGGCTCTTGACAAAATGGCAGACGATTTTAATTCTTCCATTCATTTCGATAAAAAAATGTATAAGCAGGATATAAGAGGATCTATTGAGCACGCGACAATGCTTTGCTCCGTCGGTATTCTTACCGAGGCAGAGCTTGACTCCATAACTGACGGTCTTTGCTCCATCCTTGATGATCTTAACTGCGGTAAGCTCACTTTTGACGAAAACGCAGAGGACATTCATATGTTCGTAGAGGCAGAGCTTACCAAGCGTATCGGGGATGCGGGTAAAAAGCTTCACACCGCAAGAAGCCGTAACGACCAGGTGGCTCTTGACCTTCGCCTTTATATGAGAGACGAGGCAAAGGACGTAATCGCCTTGTTAAAGAAGCTTATTTCAGCCCTTCTTGAACAGGCAAAGGAGAATACCGAAACTATAATGCCCGGCTACACTCACCTTCAGAGAGCGCAGCCCATCACCTTCGCCCATCACCTTTTGGCGTACTGTATGATGTTTCTCCGCGATATTACAAGAATCAGCGACGCCCTTAAGAGAATGAATTATTCTCCCTTGGGCTCCTGCGCCCTGGCAGGCACTACGTACCCCACCGACAGAGATATGGTAGCGGACAGGCTTGGCTTTGACGGTGTGTGTATGAACTCTATTGACGGTGTTTCCGACAGAGACTACTGCATAGAGCTTGAAAGCGCGTTTGCCACGGTTATGATGCATCTTTCCCGCCTTTCCGAGGAGATAATCCTCTGGAGCAGCTGGGAATTCAAATTCGTGGAGCTTGATGACGCTTACACAACGGGCTCATCAATTATGCCACAGAAGAAAAACCCCGATATGGCAGAGCTTGTAAGAGGTAAAACGGGACGCGTTTACGGTGACCTTATGGCAACTCTTACAATGCTTAAGGGTATTCCCCTTGCGTATAACAAGGATATGCAGGAGGATAAGGAAGCGATATTCGACGCTACGGAAACCGTTAAGAAATGTCTTGAGGTATTCGTACCTATGATAGCGACTATGAAGCCCCTTAAGGAAAATATGTACGCGGCGGCAAAGCGCGGCTTTATCAACGCCACCGACCTTGCAGACTATCTTACAAAACGCGGCTTGCCCTTCAGAACATCATATAAGATAGTCGGAACTATAGTGGGTAAATGCGTAAAGGAGAACAAAACCCTTGACGAGCTTACCCTTGAGGAATATAAGGAATATTCAGACGTATTTGATGCTGATCTCTATACGGAAATATCTCTTGAGACCTGTGTGGGCAAGAGAATTTCAAAGGGCTCTACGGGTTACGGCTCAGTAAAGGAGCAGATCATATACGTTGAGGAGATGCTGAAATGAAAAAGGTATTTATAGACGGTAAGGCGGGTACAACAGGCCTTCGTATAGCGGAAAGATTATCACAGCGAGATGACGTAGAGCTCATCTCGCTTTCCGACGATTTAAGGAAGGATGCTTCTGCCCGCAAAAAAATGATAAACGAGGCGGATATAGTATTTCTTTGCCTGTCCGATGCCGCATCCATTGAGGCGGTGTCCATGGTAGAGAACGAAAATACCGTTATAATCGACGCATCCACAGCCCATAGAACCAATCCCGATTGGGCATACGGACTTCCCGAGCTTGGGGCGGAATTTTACGATAAGATAGTAAGCAGTAAAAGGATCGCCGTGCCGGGATGCCACGCAAGCGGATTTATCGCGCTTGTATATCCCCTTGTAAAGAACGGCATAATTTCAAAGGACACCTTGCTTTCTGCCACATCCCTTACAGGATACAGCGGCGGCGGTAAGAGTATGATCGCCGACTACGAGGGTGAGGACAGATGCGCTCTCCTTGATGCACCAAGACAGTACGGCATTGCGCAAAAGCATAAGCACCTGCCCGAAATGTCAAAGATCACGGGACTTAATAACGCCCCCGCGTTTTTACCCATAGTAGGTGATTTTTATTCGGGTATGGAGGTAACCGTTCCCCTGTTCAAGCAGCAGCTTTTAAAGGGCGGTATCGAGGATATAAAGGAAATATACAGAAATTTATATAATTCTCCCATCCTTTCCTATGAGGAGGGCGGGGACGAGGGCGGATTTTTGTCTGCCAACAAATTAAGCGGCAAGGACTCAATGCGCATATCCGTATACGGTAACGAGGACAGAATACTCCTGGTTGCAAGATACGATAACCTTGGTAAGGGCGCGTCGGGAGCTGCCGTTGAATGTCTTAATATTAAGCTTGGTTGCGAAAAGACCAAAGCACTTGAGATCTGATTTTAAGGAGTATATATGGAAATTATTAAGGGCGGCGTTTGCGCCGCAAAGGGATTTTTAGCAGGCGGAATACACTGCGGTATCAGAAAAAACAAGACAAAAAAGGATCTTGCGCTTATATATTCCGAAAAGAAGGCTGCCGCCGCTGCGGTTTACACCACCAATAAGGTTAAGGGCGCGCCACTTTCCGTTACAAAAAGCAATATTGCAAACGGTTACGCGCAGGCGGTTATCTGCAATAGCGGAAATGCAAATACCTGTAATGCAGACGGCATTGAGGTTGCGGAAAAGATGTGCGACCTTATTGCAAACGAGCTTAAAATAGAAAAAACCGATGTTGTCGTTGCCTCCACAGGCGTTATCGGTCAGCCCCTTGATATTACGCCTATTAAAAACGGAATCGGCAGCCTCGTTGCATCCTTGGGTAAGGATAACAGTAAGGATGCGGCAGAGGGCATTATGACAACGGATACAAGGCTTAAGGAAATTGCGGTAAGCTTTGATATAAACGGAGTTGAATGTAAGATCGGCGGTATTGCCAAAGGCTCGGGTATGATACATCCCAATATGGCAACTATGCTCGTATTTATCACGACCGACTGTAATATCACCCCCGCAATGCTTTCAAAAGCGCTTTCCTCCGATATTAAAAACACATTTAATATGGTAAGCGTTGACGGAGATACCTCTACTAACGATATGGTAAGCGTGCTTGCAAACGGTATGGCAGGAAACGACCTTATCGATAGCGAGGGAGAAGCATTTTCTCAGTTTATGAAGGCGCTTAATACGGTTACGGTTTACCTTTGCCGTTGCATAGCGGGTGACGGAGAGGGAGCGACCAAGCTTCTTGAATGTGAGGTAAGCGGAGCAAAGGACGAAAATAATGCAAAGATAATTGCAAAGAGCGTAATTTGTTCATCCCTTGTAAAGGCGGCTATGTTTGGTTCAGATGCCAACTGGGGCAGAATCCTTTGCGCTATCGGTTACAGCGGAGCAGAGGTGGACGTAAATAAGGTAGACGTATCCTTTAAGTCCTCAAAGGGAGAGATCCCCGTTTGTAAAAACGGCGCAGGCATTGAATTTTCCGAGGAGATAGCAAAGGAAATTCTTTTGGAAAAGGAGATCGGCATCGTGGTAAAGCTTGGTGACGGAGACGGAAAGAGCGTAGCCTGGGGATGCGATCTTACTTATGAATACGTTAAGATAAACGGAGACTACAGAACTTAATGCAGAATGCAGAATTCAGAATGCAGAATTCAGAATTGATAATGTGGAAATAGAAAGGCATATTGGTAGAAATTATGTCACTTGAAATAAGCAACGCGCACCGCGCGGAAATACTTACACAGGCCTTGCCCTATATACAGAAATATTACGGCAAGATCATAGTTATCAAATACGGCGGCAACGCAATGATAAACGATAAGCTTAAGGAGCAGGTAATGGAGGACATCGTCCTTTTGCACCTTGTTGGCGTTGAGGTCGTTCTCGTTCACGGCGGAGGCCCCGAAATTACACAGACTCTTAAAAGAATGGGCAAGGACTCCATTTTCTTAAACGGACTCAGAGTTACGGATAAGGAAACCGCTGACGTGGTACAGATGGTGCTTGCAGGTAAGATAAACAAGAGCCTTGTAAACCTTCTTCAGATAAAGGGCGGCGCGGCTATCGGTCTTTCAGGTCTTGACGGTCATATGATCAAGGCGGAAATGAAGGACAAGGAGCTTGGCTACGTCGGAGAAATAACCGACGTTGATATCAAGCCCATTATCGACCTTATAAACAACGATTACATTCCCGTTGTTTCCACCATCGGATGTGACGAGGAGGGTAACGTATACAATATCAACGCAGACACCGCCGCCGCTTATATTGCGGGTAAGATGAGAGCGGAGCGCCTTATTACAATGACTGATATTGAGGGCATTTTAAGAGATAAGGAGGACCCGAAATCTCTTATTCAGTGCATAGATATTGCAGAGGCAAGGGAGCTTTTTGAAACGGGTATAATCTCGGGCGGTATGATACCTAAGGTACAGTGCTGTATCGACGCTATTGAAAAGGGTGTTAAAAAGGTTACTATACTTGACGGTAGAGTTCCCCACGCGCTTCTTATCGAAACTCTTACTAACGAGGGCGCGGGAACAATGGTTATAAAGGATAAGAACGATGAAAACTGAGACTAAGCGTCAGGACAGGGAGTTTATTGCAGGTACCTACGGCAGATTTGACCTTGAATTGGTATCGGGCAAGGGATCCCTTGTTTATGATGAAAACGGAAAAGAATATATAGATATGCAAACGGGTATTGCGGTAAATACCCTTGGACTTTGTGATGACGAATGGGTAAAGGCGGTAACTGAGCAGCTTACAAGGGTTCAGCACACCTCCAATTTGTACTATTCATCCCCTTGCGCTACCTTGGCGTCCCTCCTTTCCGAGAGAACGGGCTGTAAAAAGACCTTCTTTTCAAATTCGGGAGCTGAAGCAAACGAGTGCGCTATCAAGACCGCAAGAAAATGGGCGCTTGATAACAAGGGAGAGGGATATTACAATATCATCACTCTTAAAAACAGCTTCCACGGAAGAACAATAACTACCTTGGCGGCAACGGGACAGGACGTTTTCCACACCACCTTCAATCCTTTTACAGAGGGATTTTTGTACGGTGAGGCAAACAATATCGACAGTATAAAAGCTCTTTGCAAGGAGAACAAGTGCTGCGCGGTTATGATGGAGTTGGTACAGGGCGAGGGCGGAGTTATGGCTCTTGATAAGTCCTTCGTTGACGGAGTGGCTGCGCTTTGTAATGAATACAATATGCTATTGGTTATCGACGAGGTGCAGACGGGCAACGGCAGAAGCGGCAGCCTCTACGCATTTCAGCATTACGGCATTGCGCCCGATATCGTAACCACGGCTAAGGGTCTTGGGGGCGGATTGCCCATTGGCGCTACAATGTTCTTTGATAAGACGGAAAACACCCTTACTGCAGGAACCCACGGCTCTACCTTCGGCGGTAATCCTATTGCCTGCGCAGGCGCTATCAATATTCTTAAAAGAATAGATGATAAACTCCTTTCGGGAGTTAAGGAAAGATCCGAATATATTATAAAGGAGCTTTCGGGCGCTGAGGGAATCAAATCCGTAAGCGGACTTGGTCTTATGCTTGGTATCGAAACGGAAAAGGATGCCTCAAGCGTAATAAAATACTGTATGGAAAACGGCGTGCTTCCCATTAAGGCGAAGAACAAGGTAAGATTACTCCCCGCATTGAACATCCCTATGGAGCTTCTTGAAAAGGCGGTCAAGGTTATCAAGGATGCCGCAAAAGGAGAATAAAATGGAATTTAAGTATAACGAAAAAAATATTGGCTTTTTAAAGGGCAGAGATTTTTTAAAGCTTCTTGATTATACTCCTGCCGAAATGGAGTCGCTTCTGGAGCTTGCTGCCGAGCTTAAATATAAGAAAAAGAACGGTATTGCCCACGATTATTTCAGAGGCAAGAATATCGCGCTTATATTTGAAAAGACAAGCACACGTACCCGCTGCAGCTTTGAGGTGGCGGCTTACGATCTTGGTATGGGGGTTACATATCTTGACTCCCAGGGCTCACAGATAGGCAAAAAGGAAAGCATTGCCGACACGGCAAGAGTTCTTGCGTCTATCTATGACGGTATAGAATACCGCGGATACGGACAAGAAATCGTTGAGGAGCTTGCAAAGTATTCCAAGGTGCCCGTTTGGAACGGACTTACAAACGAGTTTCACCCCACTCAGATCCTTGCGGACTTCCTTACAATAAAGGAGCATTTTAACAAGCTTAAGGGAATCAAATTCGTATATATGGGTGATGCCAGATACAATATGGGCAACTCCTTGATGGTAGGCTGCGCTAAAATGGGTATGGACTTCGTTGCCTGCGCTCCCGAAAAATATTTCCCCGATGCTTCCCTTGTGGCAGAGTGCCGTAAGATAGCCGAGGAAACAGGCGCTACCATCACTCTTGAAAGCGATAAGGAAAAGGCGCTTAAGGGCGCTGACGTAATCTATACGGACGTATGGGTTTCAATGGGTGAGCCCTATGAGGTATGGGAGGAAAGACTTAAGGAGCTTTATCCCTACCAGGTAAACAAGGCGGCTATGGATATGGCATCAGAGGGCGCGGTATTTATGCATTGTCTCCCCGCATTCCACGATCTTAAGACAGGCGTTGGCAAGGAAATAGGCGAAAAGTTCGGTCTTGACGCCCTTGAGGTAACTGACGAGGTATTTGAGTCGGATGCTTCTATCGTATTTGCCGAGGCGGAGAACAGAATGCATACTATTAAGGCGGTAATTGCTTCTACTATTTAGGGGGGCTGCTGCAATAAGCACAGATCAAAACAGACACGTTTAATATCCAAGCGTTAATTTGTTTGTACATATTATAATGTTTAAAGTTGAGATTTTGCTTTATGGCAAAATCTCTTCTTTTTATTTGTCTGTTTTTAAGCGCGACTGCTACTCCCACGGGGTCCCCGTAAAATCCGAGAGGATTTTTGGGGAATGGGTCAGCCGTACTAAGTACAGCGACGAGTACGCATTCGCACCTTCCCCAAGGGTTCCCTAAAATTGTTTCACAATTTAAGGGGTTGGGTCAACACTCATTTCGCTAGCCCCTGATGATATATAGGCTGCTCCCGTTTTTTATTAACTTGACATATATGAATTTTTATGGTAAAATTTAAACGTACTTAATCAAGGAGGAATGCTATGAAAAGAATTGCTGTTATTATATGTGCTTTTTTGTTTTGCGCTCTTTTTATGTGCGCCTGCTCAAAGGAGTATGTTACGGTAAAGAATAGGGACGGTGGCAAAATCGAGCTTACCGTACATGACGATACCAAAAAAACCGTAACCCTTGCTCCCAATTACGATTGCTCCATAAGGGTTGAGCCTGTAAGCGGTAAGGACGAGGTCACAATTTTGGAAAATCCGGGATATAAGCTCCTTTACTACGAGGTAAACGGAGAGAAAATATACGACTCCTCAATAGACTTGTCCGACTATACCGACGGAGCGACGGTCAACGTGGTAATGGACTACGCCACGTATGAGCTTCCTATTGTAAATATAGACACGGACGGCAAGGAGATCGTTACAAAAAGCGCCTATTACAATATGTCCTTCAGCCTTACCAATACGGATAAGGAGCTTGAAAACGTAAAGGGCGGAATACGCCTCCGCGGTAACGCAACCCTTCTTTTCCCGAAGAAGGCGTACAGAATGGAATTTACGGACAAGCAGGGGCTTTTCGGTCATAAGGAGGCAAGAAGCTGGGTACTCCTTGCGGATTATCTTGATCCCTCCGCCTTGAATAACTACGCCGCATTTTCCTTGGGCGCAAAGTCAGATGCCCATCTGTTTACCCCCACCGCCCATAAGGTAAACGTGTATATAAACGGGGATTTCCGTGGCTTGTACACTCTTTGTGAGCTTATTGAGGGGGAGCCGGGACGCCTTGGCATTGAGCAGAGGATAACGGGAGATATGATGGACTTAAAGGACTTTAATTTCCTTGTAAGTATGGACAAATACGCCGTAGACGATCCCGATGCAAGAAGAAATGAGACTTATTTCTACATAGAAAGCATAGATAAGTATTTTGAGCTTAAGTACCCGACGAAAAAGGATTTCGTCAGCGAATATCAGTTCAGACAGTTCTTCAGTCAGCTCGTTCTGTATTATGAGGATATTATTGCCGCCTTCCAAAACGGAGATACCGAAAAGATAAAGAGCGAGGTAAACGTAGACTCCCTTGTTGACTATCTTATAATCGACCAGATAATGGGAGAAAAGGACCATTATTGGAAATCCTTTAATATGTTCTACATTGCCGACTCAAGCAACGAAAAAGCAAGCGGCAAGCTTAATTTCGGTCCCGTTTGGGACTATGACTGGGCTCTTTATACCCCATATACCGAGGCTCCCAATCAGCATTACGAAATAGGTGAGGACTATAGATTTACCAATTTCTTCTATATGTCCGTAATGGAAAATCCCGAGCTTTATAACAGAGTTGAGCAAAGGTATAACGGTGTATTTGCCCCCGCCCTTGCAGAGGTTATTGAGGATTTAAAGGTGCAAGAGGGTAAAATGACGGAATCCTATAATGAAAACCAAAAAAGATGGTATTCATCCACCCCCGATATTACTGAGAAAAACATAGATTTCTTAAACCGCTATCTTGATTTCAGACTCGAATTTTTAAAGGAAAAATGGAAATTGGAATAAAAAAGGCTGTCGAAAGACAGCCTTTTTCCTTAGGGGAAGTGGAATGAGTGCAGAAGGCGTGAATGCGTACTCGTCGGCGTACTGGCGTACGGCAGAGAAGCAGTCGCGCCTAAAAAACAGACATATAAAAAGAAGAGATTTTACCTAAAAGGCAAAATCTCAACCTTAAATTTTATGAAATTTACTGACAAATCATCGATTAGTCATTAAACATGTCTGTTTTTGGTCTGTGCTTATTCAACAATCCCTTCTATAGATAAAATGCGTGATTACCAATAGTAGCAAAGTGCGGTCTGTTCTTGACGACCCAACTGTTGGGGGCTTTTCTCGGGTTGACAAAATAGATTATTTTATCATTTATACTGTAGCCCTCAAGGCAGATCTTTGCCGCTATTATGCTTTCCTCATTTGGCGTATTGTAAATTGTTCCGTTGGAGGTAGGGGAAAACTGTACGCCGTATCTTTTGTCGAAAATTACGCCGTATATGGTATTCGGATAAGACGAGGATCTTACTCTGTTAAGGATAACGTTACCAACGGCTATCTTACCGCGAAGGGGCTCGCCGCCGCTTTCTGCATTGATAATTCGGGATAGCCACAGTACCTCGTCGTCACGGTATACGCTTCTTGAGTTTGCAATTCCACCCGTTGAGCGTGTTATCTTGAATCCGCCCATAGTATCACTCCAGCTTATTTTCGCCCCAAAGGCTCTTGCAAGGAGGATAACGGGGGCGTACATTCTGCCGCCGCTCATATAAATAGGCGTTTCCGTGTAAAGATAACGGCCGTTTGCCTCTATGTAATTTGCACCGTCCTTACATACAAGGGTAAGCTTATCTGTTTTTACAGTTATGGTCCTTGTGGAGGAATTGTAGCTTACCTTTGCACCCTTGTACATCTCGGTGGAAAAGTGTCTTATACCGACGTATGTGGTATTGTTCCGTATCTGTGTCGTTCCTTCATATGATTCTCCGTCTATGGTTACCTTTACCCAGCTTGAAGCCGCCGTAGGGATGACCGCAAGGGATGATAGTATAACAAGAAAGAGAAGCACAGAGATTAACTTTTTCATTTACCGTCCTTTCTTTAGTCATGCATGATAAAATGGAATTTTGAAAACGTTTACTCTGATATTGTAACATATGTAATACTTTATTTCAAGAAACAATATCTGGTAAAAAGGCAGTAAATGGAAATATGAGATTTTTTAAAAAAAGTCAGACACGTGTACGATTTTTATACTTTTTTATTAAATGCTTTATAAAGGACGTAAGCACCGTACCAAGGATAGCGCACAGTAAAACGTAGGCAAATGAGGTAAGGGCAATTTCAAATACTATAACTCTTTTAAGCAGTGGGGACGTACCGTTTAACACGGCTACAAGATATCCCTTGAACATAAAACGGGCAAGTGATGTTGCAAGAATAATTGATAAAAGGGGCTTGAACACCCATTTTACGTATGGTACGGGCACCTTGGTCACCTTTATCAGACGAAGAAGGCTAAGGGCGGTATTAAAAAGCTCCGTTATGAAAATTACAGCCACGTATCCCCGTATTCCGTAGGCGGGTAAAAGAGTAAAAATAAGAATTATGCTTATTATGGAGTCTATGATATTTACCCTCATACAGTACATCTGCTCCCCAAGACCCTTAAGCATACAGTCAACGGAGTTGTCAAGGTACATAAGTGGTATAAGAGGAGAAAGGATGCGAATATATTCCCCCGCCTCCTCCGAGCCGTAAAGGAAATATCCGATCTCATAGGAATAGGAAATAAGAATACCCGACACTCCCAAGGAAAAAAGCAGAGAAAGGGAAATAACGGAGGATACGGTTTTTCTTATGGAGGAAAGGTCCATTTTTGCCTGTGATGCGGAAAGCTCGGGAATCAGAAGTGAGGAAAATGCGTTTAATACGGCGGAGGGGAAAAGCAAAAGGGGAAATACAACGCCGTGGAGTATTCCGTAGGAGGACAAGGGATTTGCTCCGCCGCTTTTTTTAAGTCCCCAGGGAATTGCAATATGCTCTATAGTTGACAAAAGTGAACGGACGTAGCCGCTTACCCCCAAGGGAAATGCAACGGAGAATAGGGTGTTAAAATCACATTCCTTATTTTTTAATGCTTCTTCGGTTTTGTATCCTGTTTTCAATACCGTGCTTGTGTTTTTCGTATGCTTTTTAAAATCGAAATAGTATAAAAGCACAGAAAATACAAGTCCCATAAGCTCGCTTACGACCCCTGCGCATATTACGGTAAGGCAGGCATATTCCACCCTTGATGGCATAATAAAGGTAAGAATGATAAGGCTTAAGGACATCTTGACAGATTGCTCCAGCACCTGAACAAAAACTGTTTTATATACCCGTCTGACACCGTTGAAATACCCGTTTAAGGCGCTTCCTACGGATATGGGGGCAAGTGACAGGGCAAGCGCTCTTAGGGAAATAACGGTGCGTCCGTCGTTTAATAATCGCACGCCTATATTTTCCGCGCTTACAAAAAGAATGACCGAGGCGGATATGGAAAATATGGCGGAGTATGTAATACCGTTTTTAAGAATGGATCTTACTCTTTTTTCGCACTCGTATTCGCATTTTCCCGCCCCGTCCTCGTTGTAGCAGGAGGAAATAAGCCTTGTAACGGCAAGGCTGATTCCAGAGGTGGCAAGGGTTATAAAAAATCCGTACACCCCTCCAAGCAAGGTGATAAGTCCCATACCCTCGCCCCCGATTTTTGAGGTCAGATATGCGTTGAATAATACGGACGCCCCACGGATACAAAGGGAGGCGCAGGACAGAATTACTCCGTTTAATAGATATTTTTTGAGCCTTTTTATATTTATCCCTCCCCTCCTTAAATTTATATGAGGCAAAAGAGGGTATTATCATTGATTTTTCCGCCTTGATGTGATATCATATATAGGAAATGAGGTGATATTATGGAGTGGTTATCCCGTACTGAGCTGCTTTTCGGCGAGGAAAGCGTAAATAAGCTTAAGGATAAAAGGGTAATAGTTTTCGGCGTTGGCGGAGTAGGCGGCTACGTATGTGAGGCGCTGTCCCGAAGCGGAGTCGGTCATATCGATATCGTGGACAACGATACGGTCTCTGTGTCCAATATAAACAGACAGATAATAGCTCTTCATTCCACCGTGGGACAGTACAAGGTGGAGGTAATGGCAAAGCGAATGAGGGATATCAACCCCGAAATAGAGATAAACACCTATAACACCTTTTACACCCCCGATACAGAGGGCGAATTTGACTTATCGAAATATGATTACGTGGTTGACGCCATTGACACCGTAAGCGGTAAAATAAGCCTTGCCGTAAGGGCAGAGGAGTGCGGCACAAAAATTATTTCGTCAATGGGCGCGGGAAATAAAAAAGATCCCACCGCGTTCAAGGTGGCGGATATATACAAGACCTGCGTTTGTCCCCTTGCAAGGGTAATGAGGACGGAGCTTAAAAAGAGAGGCGTAAGGTCATTAAAGGTGGTCTACTCCGAGGAAAAAGCCATCTCCCCCCTCTATCCCGAGGAAATGAAAACGGAAAGAAAGCTTCCTCCCGCCTCCTGCGCCTTTATCCCCTCCGTTGTGGGACTTATTATCGCCTCCGAGGTTGTTAAGGATTTGATCAAATAACAAAACGCTTGTGAAATTCACAGGCGTTTTCACTTTAAATTCGAGTTTGACTCAAAAACCGTGTTATTGATTTTGGTGCGCGTCTGTGCTACAATAAGATCACCGAGCCGGAACGGAATAAAAGAGGAGAATCAATTATGAAATCAATAGGAGAAAGAATTAAGGAATACAGACTTAAAAATAATATGACGCAGGAGCAGCTTGCATCATATCTGTACGTTACGTATCAGACCGTTTCCAAGTGGGAAACGGGAGTATCAAGCCCCGATCTTTCCTTAATAGTTCCGATAACAAGGATATTTCACATAACGGCGGATGAGCTTCTTGGCGTAAATGACGTACAGGACGATAAAAGATACGTAGAATTAAAAAAGGCGTACGATCAGACGTTTAAAACGGAGGATTTTGCCGAAAGACAAAGAATTTGCGAGCTTGCGGTAGCCGAGTATCCCGGAGATATGAATTGGCTGCGAAATCTTGCTTGGGTAATTTCCAACCGTTCCTTTGAATACGCCGACAATGAAAAATACGCAGCCGAGCAGGAAAAAGCAATAAAGCTGTTTGATTCGGTAATAAAAAACTGTAAGGATGACGTAATAAAAGGTAGCGCCATAACGGGAATTACGCAGCTTCTTTGCTGGAGAGGGCGCAAGGACGAGGCAAGAAGATACGTTGAGATGATTCCTGAGAGAAGTATGATCACAAGAGAAGCCGTTTTGGAATACACGCTGGAGGGAGAGGAGCTTGCTATCTTCAAGCAAAAGAGAATAATGAGCCATATGGAGGGCATTATCTGGGATCTTTCCCTTGCAAGGGACTTAAGAAGCGATCTTATACGCAAAATAATAGACACAATGCTTCCCGACGGCAACTATTTAAGATTTAATCTTGATCTCTATCAAGCGGCAGAAAAGGAATTAAAGTATATTTTAAATAACGGACAGGAAAATTCCAAGGAGAAAATATCAGCTTTACTTAAGGAAATGAGAGCATATGCTGAAGCATATGATAGGATAGTCTTTAAAAAACCGGGTGTATATAAATATACCGCGCCTTGGTTTGACCGTATTGAGGAGGACACACGCCTTTGGATAGGAAACGAGGGCACTCATATGATTGATGAGTACAGAAAGCTTGTAAGCAAGGAAAAATTCGATAATATAAGAGATATGCTCTAAAACAAATGTTAATATAATATGGCAGAAAGCCATTATGACTCGGGTCGTCGGGGACGTCGACCCCTACAAATATGGCTTTAATTCAAAAAGAAATATAGAAAAAACCGATATGGGAATTTTCCATATCGGTTTTTGATTATAGTGTCTGTTTTGGTCTGCGCCTATTGCAACAGCCCGGAGATTATTCAGCAAAGTTCTTGCCGCAAGCGGGGCAAATAAGCTCTGCAGGGTCAAGCTCGTTGTCGAAGCAGATGGTTTCCTTACAGTGAGGGCACATAGCCTCCATAAAGTCCTCATCACAGCAGTCACAATCATCGTCACAGCAATCGCAATCATCATCGCAATCGCAGCAGTCACAATCATCGTCACAGTCGCATTCGTCATCGAATACGTATTCTTCTACTTCGCCAAGGTCGTGGTCAACCTCTTCAATGTAATCGCCAAGTGTAGCAACCTCATCATCCATATCTGCGATAGTTTCGCAAATGTCGGAGAGAAGATCGATAACTGCCTTAAGTACCTTACCCTCAGCCTTTGTCTCGTCGAGGTTAAGTCCGTCAGCAAGTCCCTTTATATAAGCACATTTTTCAAGAATATCCATTTCGTTCATCTTAAGTATTCCTTTCTTGTTTTTATTTATCAAAGGGACCGACAAAATAGCGGTCCCCGGGATATTTGGTCAATTATTCCTTAACTCTTTCAAGGTATTCGCCTGTTCTTGTGTCAACACGGAGAAGCTCACCCTCGTTAATGAAGATGGGAACTCTGATAACCGCGCCTGTTTCAAGAGTAGCAGCCTTAGTTACGTTAGTAGCTGTGTCACCGCGAACGCCGGGCTCTGTTTCAACAACGCGAAGCTCAACGAATGTGGGAGGCTCAACTGCAAATACTTCACCCTTGATGGAGGAAAGCTTGCACATTTCGTTTTCCTTAACGAACTTGAAGTTGTCGCTAAGCTTATGGGAGTCAACGGGAATCTGCTCGTAGGATTCCATATCCATAAAGTAGTAAAGCTCACCGTCGTTGTAGAGGTACTGAAGCTCTCTACGCTCAACAGATACAGTTTCAAACTTAGCTGTGGGGTTGAAGGAAGCCTCACGGATTGCGCCTGTAACTACGTCCTTATACTTTGTTCTTACGAAAGCCGCGCCTTTACCGGGCTTAACGTGCTGGAATTCAATAACCTGATAAACCTTACCTTCCATTTCAAAGGTAACGCCGTTTCTGAAATCACCTGCTGTAATCATTTGTTTTTTCCTTTTCTGGCACTGTTATTCGGGATTGCGATCCGCCACGATCGATCCAACTGGCATAAGCCTATAATATACATAAACATTTTACTATAAAAGAAGTAATATTGCAATAGGTAAATAAAAAATTTTCCTCTTTTTTCGCAAAATCAGTAAATTTCTATAAGCTCCTTAGGTGATTTTGTCAGATTAAGTATGGAATTTTCCTGTATCACCACAAGATCCTCAATACGGCAGCCGTATTTTCCTTCAACGTATATACCCGGCTCAACGGTTACGATATTACCGGGAAGTAAAATTCTGTTTGAAAGAGAAGAAAGGTTGGGTCCCTCGTGTATCTCGAGTCCAACGCTGTGACCGAGGGAGTGACCGAAGCAGCCCTTGTACTCCTTATCGATTATATCTCTTGCCACCTTGTCGGCGTCGGAGCAGAGCATACCCGCCTTTAATACGTCAAGGGCGGCAAGCTGAGCGGAAAGCACGGTATTGTAAAGCTTTTTCATCTCCGCATCCGCTTTTCCGATGCAGATCGTTCTCGTCATATCCGCGTGGTAGCCGTCTACCAAAGCGCCAAAGTCCATTGTCAAAAAGCCCTTGTTAAGCTTGATATCCCCGGGCACGCCGTGGGGCAGGGAGGAGTTTACTCCGCTTACCGCAATGGTATCAAAGCTCTTGTCGTCGGCTCCGTTTTTGCGCATAATATATTCAAGCTCTGTTGCCACGTCCTTTTCCGTCATATCGGGAGTGATCATTTTTAAAACGTGGTCAAAGGCAATATCCGTAATTCTTTGCGCCTCTTTTACCTTGGCAATTTCTGTTTCGTCCTTTACCTCGCGAAGGGAATTTACCATAGCTCCCGCAAGATCAAGGGTTGCCTTTACGTTTTCCTTAAGTCCCTTATACTGGGCAAGAGGCATACAAAGATCCTCAATAAGAAGGGTCTTTATTTCTTCCTTGTCTACTATCTCGTTAACGTGGTCGTAAAGTCTGGAGCGGCTTAATTCCACAACGGTATACGCCTCGCTAAGCTGCTTCTTAGCAACCTCAATATATCGAAAATCCTCAAGGGCGTATGCGTTTTTTGTAGTAATTACAAGGTAACCGTCGGGATTATCGAATTTTGCTAAATATCTGTGGCTCACCGCTGAGCTTATAAGAATTGCATCAGCATCTGCCTTGATAAGTTCATTTTGCAATTGTCTGATCTTTGCTATCATTTTATCTCACCTCGCAAATATTTTAACACATATTTCAAAAAATGTAAACTATTTAATTGTATTTACTTGAAAAAATTGACTCGGTATGGTAAAATAATTATAACGATAAAATACTGCGAGGTAATATTTTATGAAGATAGGAACAATGGTTCATCTTGACGAAAACGTATGCTCCAAAATAAAGGACGTTAAGGCATACGGTATGGAATCCTTTCAGCTTTGCTGCTGGAATCTTTCATTCTTTACTGACGAAATGGCAGAAAAGATAAAGGCTGCGGCAGATGAGGCGGGACTTGAAATAAGCGCCGTTTGGTGCGGCTGGAGCGGAGAAGCGCAGTGGAACTTCACACGCGGACCTCTTACCCTTGGTATCGTGCCCGTTTATTTCAGAGAGCAAAGACTTAAGGAGCTTAAAAGCGGCTCCGATTTTGCAAAGAAGCTTGGCGCGACAAATTTGGTAACACATATGGGCTTCTTGCCTGAAAATCCCGATACTGACGAATTCCGCGCTGTCGTTTTGGCGATCCGTGACCTTGCCGAATACTGTAAGGCAAACGGTCAGTATCTCCTTTTTGAAACAGGACAGGAAACTCCCATTACTCTTAAGCGTACCATTATTGAGGTGGGCACAGGCAATCTCGGTATCAACCTTGACCCCGCTAACCTTCTTCTTTACGGTAAGGCTAACCCCTGCGACGCCGTTGATATCTTCGGAGATTACGTTCGCGGCGTTCACGCAAAGGACGGCGAATATCCTACCGATCCCAGATATCTTGGCGAGGAAAAGAGAATAGGCGACGGCAGAGCAAACTTCCCCGTGCTTATCAAAAAGCTTATTGAACACGGCTACGACGGATCTCTTACCATTGAGCGTGAGATCGACGGTGCAAAGCAGATCGAGGATATACTTTACGCTAAAAAATTCTTGGAGGATATTATAAATGGCTAATCTCAGAGTTGGACTTATCGGTATCGGCGGTATGGGCGGATGCCACTATGGAAACTATAAGGATGTAAAGGGCGCTACTCTTGTTGCGGTTTGCGACGTAAGAGCGGATATGGCAAAGGAAAAGACAGAGGGCACAGGCTTACCCATTTACACCGATTATAAGGAAATGATCGAAAAAGAAAGCCTTGATATGGTTGATATCTGTACTCCCAGCCATATGCACAAGGAAATGGCTATCTACTGTCTCTCCAAGGGACTTCACGTTCTTTGTGAAAAGCCTATGACACTTAATAAGGAGGACGCAGAGGAGGTCGTTAAGGCTGCAAACGCAACTGACAAGTTCTTTATGGCAGCTCACGTTGTAAGATTTATGGCTCCCTATGCATACCTTCGCGAGGTTATTAAGTCAGGTGAGCTTGGCAGACTCCTTCGTCTTGATATGAAGAGAATCTCATCTATCCCCATTTGGAGCTGGGAGGACTGGATGAGAGACGAGAGCAAGAGCGGCGGCGTTATTACCGACCTTTCCATTCACGATATTGACTACGTTCAGAGCATTTTCGGTATGCCCGATAAGATAAGCAGCTACCGTCACGGTATGAAGAACAATAACGATTTTGCAGTTACCGAAATGGTTTACGGTGACACTATCGTAAGCTGCGAGGGCACCTGGTACAATACAGGCATCCCCTTCCACGCTACATATCTTGCAGTGTTTGAAAACGGATACGTTGAAAGCACGGATAAGATCTACAAAAACGGCGTAGCCGTTGGCGGTGATGAAAAAAAGGCAGAGGAGCTTGACCTCGGCATCAATATCGGCAACGATAACGGATACCTTAACGAAATTCAGTATTTCGTAGACTGCGTAAATAACGGCGTATCCCCCGATTTCGTAACTCCCGAATCATCATGCAACACTATGAAGCTTGTAGATGCTATTAAGGACGTAGCTATAAAACTATAAAGGGTTGCTGCAATAGGCATAGACCACAACAGACACTTTTTATGACTTGGCTATCATTCGCATAAAATATTTAATAAAAATTATGGTTGAGATTTTGTCTTATGGCAAAATCTCTTCTTTTTATGTGTCTGTTGTTAAACGTGACTGCTTCTCTGGTGTACGCCAGTACACCGACGAGTACGCATTCCCGTTTTCTATATCCATTTCGCTAACCCTTAAAAAAGGGCTGTCCTGAGCATCTGCACAATTAGCGGTAAAATGAGATTAGCCACCACGGTTTTTCGTGGTGGCTTTTTGATACGCAGAAAGCAAAGAAAAGCCCCGCGTGAGGCGGGGCAAGACGGGGGATTACGCAAGTGCATTTTTCTTGATCATGATATATTCTTCATCATTTCCAAAGAACTTGTCAAATGACACAAGCATTGATTCATAAGGGGTGCCAGAAAGGTATTCTTCCATTGCTTCTCCGTCCTCTATATTTGCAAAATACAGTGGATTACGCACGGAAATATGATAGTCACGCTTATTATCTGCCGAATTGATTTGTCTGCCAAAATGGAATACCTGCCTGATCGCTTCCAGACAATTCGCTTTATCTTCGAGTTTCCTGTAATTATGAGCAAGTGCCAATGCGGCAAAAAATTTATGAGCAGAATAAAAATCACGACACCCATCATCAAAAACAGACAACAGTTTCAAATGAAGCTTTCCAAACTCTACTGATTCGGAGTATCGCCCCATTTCAGTTAATCTTGATGTAAGTACCTGTAAATTCAAATCTGCTGCTAACCAGCAGTGAAACAGATTCTGCTCAACAAACCGCATTAAAGCAGCATCGTTGTGTGCGTATCCGTAAGTTGTTGCGATGCCGACAATTCTGAAAAAGTAATTATCTGCACTGATTTTTTTTACAGTATCGAGAGCTTTTGCGTGTTCTCCAGTTTCCCCGTAAATACGGGTCAACATATTGAGTGCGTTATCTACATAATTGATGTCCCCACAAGTATCTATAACTTCTGTACATAGCTTAATTGCTTTTTCAATTGCGTTATTTCGCTCATTTTCATTCTCTGAAATTCGATTGACTATCGATAAGGAGAAAGCAAGAGCGATTTTCAGATCAGGACTGTTCGGATATTTTTCAAGACCTTTAGTAAGAATCTCAATTTCTTTATATGTATCCTTACTGCCGTCAGCTACCTTCATAACCGCCTTAACTTCATCGGCATAGCTGTTCATGTGATATCCAAAAAGGCGATCAATTGAAACACCGAAATAATCTGCAATGATTGGAAAAAGGCTTACATCGGGAGCACATTGATTATTTTCCCATTTAGAAATAGCCTGTTCCGATACTCCAAGCTTTTCAGCAAGCTGTGCTTGCGTGATTTTCTTTTCCTTGCGGAGAGTGTATATATTTATTCCAATATTCATGAGATTTTCTCCTCAAAATAGATTTTTGTGATCACTGTAATAATTATAGCACATCATTCTGTTCTTTCCAACATATTAAAAAGATATTTTTTTACAAGCAAAAGTCAACCTTAGGTTGATTTCCGTTTTTTCGACGCTTGTGTCTGGGGCAAGCATAGCGCGTGGCAGTCCACGCACCATCGGGCAGAAGCCCGAACCCACTATCCGCAGAAGCACGGCGCACAAAAGCCTTCCTCCGGGAGGAAGGGGGACCACGAAGTGGTGGAAGGAGCCCGCGTGACTTTCAGCTTACGCAAATTTTATTGTCACGCGCTCTCCCTCAGTCGCCTGCGGCGACAGCTCCCTCCCGGAGGGAGCCTTTCGCATATTCTCACCGATAGAAAACACCACCAAAGAATAATCCTTGGTGGTGTTCGTGTCTTCTCCGCTAAAGATGCATAGCAGACGTACAGCCCTGATGTTATCTTTTAGGCTTTGATGAAAAAATAACCGAAGCGATAATGCCGAATATGATAGCGGCGGAAATTCCTGCGGAGGTGGCGGTAAGTCCGCCTGAAAGAGCGCCGATGAGCCCGTCCTTATCCACCGCCTCCCGAACGCCCTTGGCAATACTGTAGCCAAAGCCCGTAAGAGGTGTGGTAGCTCCCGCTCCCGCAAAATTCACAAAGGGCTCGTATAATCCGATACCCGTAAGAAGCACTCCCGTACAAACGTAGATAACGAGTATTCGAGCAGGGGTAAGCTTCGTTTTATCTATAAGTATCTGGGCTATAACGCAAAGAAATCCCCCTGATACAAAGGCGTATAAATAGGGAAGAAAACCGTTCATATTACACCTCCGAGGAGCTTAATCTGACAAGATGGGATATGGCGGGAATGGATTGTCCCTGGCACATGGTAAGGGAGTTCATAAGCGCTCCCGTTCCTATAAATAATACGTCACCAAGCTCTCCTTCTTCCATTTTTTTAATTACATACGCGGACATTACGGAGGCGCTGCATCCGCATCCCGAGCCCCCTGCGTGCTTGTCCTGTTTTTTTCTGTCATAGACCAAAATGCCGCAGTCTGTGTGATTTTTTCGTATGTCAATACCGTCAGCGAGTAGAAGATCCTTTAAAATATCGCTCCCCTCGTAGCCAAGGTCGCCCGTGATTATAAGGTCAAAGTCGGAGGGGCTTTTTTCACCCTCGGAAAAATACGTTTTGATGGTTTCTGCGCAGGAGGGAGCCATTGCCGCGCCCAGGTTGTTTATATCCTTTATTCCCATATCCTTGCTTATGCCGAACACCGCCTCCTTGACGCTGATACGTCCTTCATCTCCGAGAATAAAGGCTCCCGCTCCCGTTACCGTCCATTGGGAGGTTGGCGTGCGCTGCCCTCCGTATTCAAGGGGGAAGCGAAACTGCCTTTCACTGGAGCAATAGTGGGAGGAGGTTATGGCGGCTACTCGCTTTGCTATACCTCCCGAATAAAGGGATGCGCCAAGCGCCAGCCCCAGGGCGCAGGTAGAGCAGGCACCGTAAAGACCGACGTAGGGTATATCGTATTCAAGAAGCCCGAAGCTTGATCCTACGCATTGGTTAAGCAGATCTCCTGCAAGTAAAATGTCAATATCCGTCTCGCAAAGCCCCGCCTTTTTTATAGCCCCATATAATGCTAATCTCTGCATTTCGCTTTCCGCCTTTTCCCAGGAATCCTTGCCGAATTTATTATCCTCGGAGCAATAGGAAAAAAACTTTCCGAGAGGGCCCTTTTGCTCCTCGCTTCCCACACAGGAATAGGTGGATATTATTTTTGGCGGATTATTGAAAACGATTTTTCCTTTATTCATAAAAGTATCCCCGCAAGGTAATATATCACACCGTATATCGTACCCGAAAGCAAGCCAAAAACGATAACAGGTCCCGCAATTATAAACATTTTTGCCCCGACGCCGAGAATATAGCCCTCGCTTTTATTGTCTATGGCGGCGGAAGAAACTGCGTTTGCAAATCCCGTGATGGGTACCAGCGTGCCTGCCCCTGCAAATCTTGCGATTTTATCGTATACCCCTATTCCCGTAAGCAATACGGAAATGAAAATAAGGCTTACGCAAACAAGAGACGACGTTATTTTTTCGTCCCCCGTGAGGGAAGAATATATATCCCTAAGCCCCTGCCCGATGGTACAGATAGCGCCGCCTGTAAAAAATGCAAAGGCGCAATTTTTATAAATAGGCGATTTTTTCGATTTTTTCTCTACATATTCCGTGTATTCCTTCTTATTCATAGCTCCTCCACGCGATTTATTTACTAAAAGTGTGTGTTTTTTTAAAAAAATTATGCGAAATGGTTTGACAAAACGGTAAAAGTATAGTATTATATATGTAAAGAATACTTTTGGAGGTCAACCATGGCTGAGATAATTTCTAAAGTATCTGAAAAGATAAAGACCGCTGCAGACGTTACGGTTAAAACCACTAAATCGGTTGCTTCCGTTGCTATGTCTACGGTTCAGCTTAAGTCGCTTAAGTCGGATCTTAACAAGTGCTATAAAAAGCTTGGTATGGCTCTTTACGAGCAGATAAGAAACGACAGGGATATGGATGAGGTAATTGCCATTCGCATTTCCGAGGCTGACGAGATCCTGAATGAGATAAGCAAGGTCAAGGCGGAAATAGAAAGAAAAAAGGCGGAGCTTTCAAAAAACAAGGACGAGCCTATCGAAGCAGGTTACGAGGTCATCGAGGATGATGATCTTTCCAATTAAGTAGCTTTAAACAAGAAGTAGAAGGAGATTCTAAATGAAAGATTTTTTGGACAGATTGATTGATTTTCTTACAGCACCATCAACTCTTATGTCAGTATTGAGATTTGTTGTTGCTATTCTTGTTATCCTTATTGGATGCAGGATCGTTAAGGTTTTCACAAGAAAGCTTGTTAACTCAAAATCATTCTCACATTTTTCAAAGACAATGCGTGTTTTCCTTAAGCACGTAATCGCCGTATGTCTCTACATAGTAGTTATTGTTATCGGCGCTATCATTCTCGGCGTTGAGCTTTCCGGCTTCTCCGCAGTTATCGCATCTGCAGGTATTACCGTTGGTCTTGCTTTGCAGGGTAGCCTTTCCAACATTGCAGGCGGCGTTATGATCGTTGGTCTTAAGCCCTTTGAGGTTGGTAACTACATTGAGGGTAACGGCGTAAGCGGTACAGTTACGGATATCGGTATTTTCTATACCACACTTACAACACCCGACAACAAGAAGGTTGTTGTTCCTAACGGCGCGCTTTCCAACTCAACAGTTACAAACTACTCCGCATACGATACAAGACGTGTTGACTTCAACTTTTCCGTTTCCTATAACGCAGACCTTTCTCTCGTTAAGAAGGTTCTTTACTCCTGCGCTAAGGTAGATGAAAGAGTTCTTGCTGATCCTTCACCTGTTGTATACGTTACAGGTCACGGTGATAACGGTGTTAATCTCCAGCTCCGCGTTTGGGTAAACGCCGCTGATTACTGGGCTGTTAACTTCGCTATTATCGAGCAGGTTAAGCTTACATTCGATCAGTTTGAAATCGAAATTCCTTATCCTCAGATCGACGTTCATATGGCAAGATAAGAAAGCCAAATATTATGCCCGACCCTTTATTGAGGTCGGGCATATTTTACTTTAAAACGAAGGCTATTTTTCCTTAGTTATTTTTATTCCGGTATCATAGGAAACTGTTACTCTGTCCCCCGAGGATATCTTGCCCGAGAGCATCATATCGGAAAGGGGATTTTCTATATGAGTGGTAATGGTCCTTCTTAACGGTCTTGCGCCATAGACCTTGTCGTAGCCCACCTCCGCAAGGTAAGAGATAGCTTCCTTGTCAAAGGAAAGGCTTATGCCCGATGCCAGGGCAAGCTTTTTTACGTCCTTTAATAAGAGAGTAATTATCTCCTCTGCGTTTGCGCGGTCAAGCTTATTAAATACGATAATTTCATCAAGCCTGTTTAAAAATTCGGGAGAGAAGTGGGACTTTAATTTGGTCTTTACCTGCGATACCGAGCCCTTATTCTGCTCCGCGTCGGATTTTTCGTAAAAGCCGAATCGCTTTTGCTCCGTCATAAGCTCCGCGCCTAAGTTTGAGGTAAGAATTATAATGCAGTTTTTAAAGTCCGCCCGCCTGCCCTTGGCATCGGTAAGAGATCCATCCTCAAGTATCTGCAAAAGCAGGTTGTAAATATCCCTGTGCGCCTTTTCGATTTCGTCAAAAAGCACCACCGTATATGGCTTTTTTCTCACCTCGTCGGTAAGCGCTCCTCCCTCTCCGTAGCCTACGTATCCAGGGGGAGAGCCGATAAGCTTCGATACGGAATGAGCCTCCGAGAACTCCGACATATCAAGCCTTATAAGGTTGTTTTTCCCGGGGAATAGCTCCTCGCAGATGCATTTTGCAAGGGCAGTCTTGCCAACTCCCGTAGGGCCTAAAAATAAAAACGAGCTGATGGGTCGCTTCGGGTCCTTAAGACCGAGGCGACCTCTTTTTATAGCGTTTACCGCTATGCTTATCGCATCCTCCTGACCGATTATCCTTTGCATCAGTCTGTCCTTAAGGGTGATAAGTTTGTTTTTTTCATCCTCGCAAAGTCTTGATACGGGGATGTTGGTCCATTGTGACACCGCATCCCGAATGTCGTCCTCCGTAATGGATAATTGACCATTTTCCGCACTGTAATATTCCGCCTTAAGCTTGTTTAAGGCTATCTTTTTTGACATCTCCGCATCCCGAAGCTCGGAGGCAAGCTCAAAGCTTTCCTTTAAGATCGCCTCCTCCTTCTTCCTCTGCAGCTCCCGTATCTCCTCCTCGTATTGCTTGATTACGGGACTTTTGCCTGAGCCCTCAATTCGCTTCCTTGAGCAGGCCTCGTCAATAAGATCTATTGCCTTGTCGGGCAGAAATCGGTCGGTTATATACCTTTTGGAAAGAGCAATGGCGCTTCCTATAGCCTCATCCGTTATTTTTACGCCGTGATGCGCCTCGTATTTCTCCTTGATACCGTAAAGAATGTTCCTCGTTTGCTCCTCGTCGGGCTCCTCTATGCTCACGGGCTGAAAACGTCTTTCAAGGGCGGCATCCTTTTCTATATATTTTCTGTATTCGGAAATTGTAGTCGCGCCGATTACCCGTATCTGCCCCCTTGAAAGGGCGGGCTTGATTATATTTGCCGCATCCACCGCCCCCTCGGCAGAGCCTGCGCCGATTATGGTGTGTATCTCATCTATAAAAAGTATAATGGAGGGATTTGCTTTTACCTCGTTTAAGACCTGCCGCATCCTTTCCTCAAATTCTCCGCGGTATTTTGCCCCTGCCACCATTGAGGAAAGGTCAAGAGAAACTATTATCTTGTCGCTAAGACATTCCGCCACGTCTCCCGAGGCTATCTTTATTGCAAGACCCTCCGCTATCGCCGTTTTGCCAACGCCCGGCTCACCGATCAGACAGGGATTGTTTTTTGTCCTTCTTGACAGTATCTGTATCACCCGTAAAAGCTCCGCATCCCTCTCGATAACGGGGTCGAGCAGATTCTTTTTTGCAAGGTGATTGAGATTTGTTCCGTACTGAAACAGAGTGGGCGCGTGGGAGGAGCCTCCTCCCTTACCGTTCCCCTCGTATCCCATTTCAAGAAAGGAGCATATCTCATTTTTCATCCCCTGCAGATTTATTCCATAGGAGGAAAGTATCCTTGCCCCAACGGAGTCGGCAGAGTCGCAGATGGAATACAAAATATGCTCCGTCCCTATAAAGGCGCTGTTGAATCTTGCGGCAAAGGCGGATGAGGACTCAAGTATCCTTTTGCATTTTGGTGTAAAGGAGCAGGAAATAAGAGGAGAGGCAGTCCCCGAGCCCGATATCCTTACGATACTGTCATATACGTCGGTGTACTGTATTTTCTTATCGTCAAGCAGCTTTGAGGCAACGCACTCCGTACATATTATTCCAAGCAGAATATGCTCCGAGCCTATGTAGGTGTGACCAAGCTTTTCTGCGTACTCCTTTGCCGATTCCAATGCTTCCTTTGATTTTTTTGTGAATTTTTTTGTCATCAAGCGTTTTCCTTTCAGTATTTACAAGGATATTGTTGACACAAAAGATCCTGTTATTTCACTTACTTGAGGAAATTATTATTTCATACTCGTCAAAAAGTCTGTTAAGGGTGGCAACGTCAATAACGCTTGTATCGTCAAGGAGGTTTCTCCGCTTGAAGGCGTAGACGGCATCCTGGGTAGCCTTATCGTATATTCCCGTCATTTCCAAGGCGCCGCCACTTTCGTCATTTACGGATATTTCATTCAGCATATGCTGTAAAACGTAGATTATGGAGTTTTTAGTGTCGGGCAATATCTCATAAGAGGAATATCTTGGAAAAATATAGACTGAGCGAGGTACGCTTGCGTCATTTATTGTGTTTGAATGTACGGAGCTTAGTATTTCCCAGGTCTCCGTATCAACCTTACCCGTCGGGGCAAGGCCCATATCTCTTTGAAAGGCGGTGACGGAATGTCTTGTGGCAGTGTCGTATACGCCTGTAATACCCTGGGATGCGTCGTCATAATTGAGATACGATATATCCCTTAGCATCCTTTGTATCTGTAATATAAAATTTTTTTCGTCCGTTATATCAAGATAGCTCATATTTACTCCTACTCAATATCAAATCCGGGATACTGTCCCACCGTGGCTCTGCTTCCGTCGTAGAGGGAACGGTATTCCTCGGTTATGGCGTTCCATAATCTTGACGAAACTATTCCCGATTGATTAAATCCCTTTATACCCTCAAATATCCTTACCGCGTTTTCCGTTGAAGGCCCGTAAACTCCGTCCACCGCTATCTTGGGTATTTCCGTATAAGTGTTTCCGATGTAATTAAGATATTCCTGCAGAGCCTCAACGTAGGGCCCCGTTGAGCCTGCCCGAAGGACTGAGCCGGGGTAGGGCAGAGTAGAGGAATCAAAATATCCCTCGGGTAAGGAATTAAGAATTCCGACGTACGCCCGATACAGCTGATCCCAGGTGGTAAAGCCTACGTTGCCCGTTACGTCAAGACCGTAGGAACGCTGAAATGCTTCCACCGCGCTTTTTGTGCTTGGACCGAAGATACCGTCGGGAGTAATAACGGGCAGCTCCTCGTTATAAGAGCCCACAAGGGCAAGAAGATACTGCAGCTCAAACACCTCGGAGCCCGTATCCCCCTCGGAAAGGTTTATAAGAAACAGATTGTTTATTTCCTCAAGGGTTATCCCCTCGGATTCAAGGTCGTTAAGCCTTTTAACCGCGTTGTATACTCTTTGTATGGAATACCAGGTCGCCTTGCCTACTATTCCGTCGGGAGTAAGATTAAATGCTCTTTGATATTCTCTTACCGCGTTTTCCGTGGTGGTATCGTATACTCCGTCAACGGGATATATCTTTGGTATGGAGGGATAGTTCTTTGATATTCTGTTAAGGCGTATCTGTATCTGCTGTACGTCATTGCCGATTGCCCCAAGGGTAAGATCTCTTTCGGGCAAGGGCTGGGGAATGTTTTCAACGGGAGCGTTTCTTACTATGCTTATATCGTCGCCGTAGTAATACTGTAATATCTCATATGGTGTATATCCCTGCTCCGCAAGAGTTACCGTACCCCATTGCTCAAGGCCCGCGCACTGTACCTCCACTCCGTCGCAGTATGCGGTAAAAAACGGCTCCACCGCGTTTCCCTTAATTACGTAATCGTTAAAAAGCTCGTCAACTATTCTTGATATGTTGTCAAAGTAATCCCGCCCGTAAACGAAGGACTGGTCTATGGCTATGGAATTGGTTATATCGAAATCATACCCGCGGGAGCGATAGTATTGGGTGTAATATCTGTTCAGCGCGAAGGATACCTGGGCATATATATTGGCTCTCAAGGCGTTTTCGGGCCAGGTGGGAAAGATCTCGCTGGACGCCACGTTTTTAATATAGTCTGCAAAGGGCACGGTCACGTTTTCCGCATTGGAATCGGGAGAGCCTAAGTGTACCGTTATAAACTCGGGAATAATAGGTCTGTTTGGCATATCTTCTCCTTTCAAAGCGTACTGTCGGGAACTCTTGTATATCTTCCCAAAAAGTCGGGTGTTGCGGAATAAGGATTGGAAAACTCCGCCAGCGGTATTAAATTCACCGTCTGCAAGGAGGTAATTCCTTGAAAAATGGGAATATTTACCTTTTCGCTTTCGTAATATCCGTCCTTGTGGACCGTTAACGTGTAGGTAGTATAAGGCTTTTTATCCTCGGGAGTAAGGGAAAGAGAGGAGGAGAGGGCGTCAAGGGCGACCTTATCCGTTTTTCCCGATGCATCCGTCCTTAAGGAGTAAATTGCGTTTGTATCCGCCTCCTTTCCGTATTCGTAAATATTGACTATTGCGTTTTCCACGGGCAGGGCTCCGTTTGCCGTCACCGTCTGCACCGTGAGAAAGCCTATGGTATCAAGCTCTTCATTCATAAAATCACCTCCGTATCCTTAACAGTTTATGCAGAATTTAAAAATTGGTCTTGCTTTTTTAATTTAAATGATATATAATCGTCGTTAGTGAGTTCGAAACCATCCTCACTTAAATAAAAACTAGGAGAAATTAAAAATGAAAAGCAAAAGAGAAAAGATCACCTATCTGACCTACGCCTCAATGATCGCGGCGCTGTACTTCATTCTTACCTGGATGTCGGAAATACTCGGCCTTGCCTATCTCACCCCGCAGATAAGATTGGGAGAAGCATTGTGCGTGCTTACCTGGTTTACTCCTGCCGCCGTCCCCGGACTGTTCGTAGGCTGCATTATTTCAAATCTTACAATGGGCTGCGTGGTGTGGGACGTTATATTCGGCTCTCTTGCGACGCTTATCGGCGCGTTTTTCGGCTCTAAAATGAAGCGCAAATGGTTGGTGCCGTTGCCTACGGTAATATCTAACACGGTAGTAGTTCCCTTCATTATATTATATTGCTATATGGATGGAGTGGGAATAGAGCTTTATACCGCAACCGCCTTGGGAGTATTCGTTGGTGAGGTGCTTTCCGCCTACGTTATCGGGTTGATGCTTTTGTACGCCGTTGATAAGCGGAACATATTTAAAAAACGATAAAAATATGGTCGTTGCAATAAGCGCAGACCAAAAACAGACACGTTTTATATCTTAACGTAAGTTTGTCGGTATATTTCATAATATTTAAAGAGGCTGTCTTAATGCGACAGCCTCATTGCTTATCTAAAAAAATCATAATTTTTGTAAAAAGGTATTGACAAAAGCAAATTCGTGTGATATTATATGTAGGCACAAAAAACAAAATAGGTTTGCCCCTGTAGCTCAGACGGTAGAGCACTTGACTTTTAATCAAGGTGTCCGGAGTTCGAATCTCCGCAGGAGCACCATACCGACGGTTTATCCGTCGGTTTTTTGTTTTTATTTCAAATAAATTGGAAATTTCTCTTTTATTTTTCTTTCTCTTATGATAAAATGGAAGGGAAGAAAATATATTGAGGTATGAGCTTATGGAAAAATACTATCTTTGGGAAAATCCTCCCTATATCAGCGACACGAATAATGATTTCCGTCCCTCTATTACCGAGTATAAGGTAAACGATAATAAGACCGCGGTAATCGTTTGTCCGGGCGGTGGATACGGTATGAAGGCGGATCACGAGGGTGAGCCTATTGCCGTAATGTTTAACGAGCACGGCATCAACGCCTTCGTCCTTGACTACAATGTTTACCCCTGTAATAAATTTGCTCCCTTGTCCGACGTACAAAGAGCGGTGCGCCTTGTTCGCAGCATGGGATATGAAAAGGTTGCCACCCTCGGCTTTTCCGCGGGCGGACATCTTTGCTGCACCTCGGGTACGCTTTACAATTTTAACGCATACCCCAAGACCGACGAGGTAGACGAGCTTTCTGCCCGTCCCGACGCGTTTATGCCCTGCTATCCCGTTGTCAGCTTCCGTGACGAGCTTACACATATGGGCTCAAGACAAAATCTTTTGAGAGATGAAATGAACGATCCCGTTCTTGTGAGTATGTTCTCAAACGAGCTTAACGTTACCAAGGACACTCCTCCTTGCTTTATGTGGATTACGAGAAACGATGACGCCGTAAGCTCAAGAAACGTAATGGCTCTTGCCAACGCCCTTCTTGACAAGGAGGTTTACTTTGCCCTCCATATCTATCCCAACGGTTGCCACGGCTTGGGACTTGCAAAGGACAGAAACGACGTGTCCACCTGGTCCGACCTTGCCTCCACATTCTTAAAAAATCTCGGATGGTGATGTTATGAGTAAAATTGCTGTGATCACGGGCGCCTCAAGCGGACTTGGCGTAGAATTTTTTAAGGAGCTTCAAAAGGAGCCCCTTGAAGAAATATGGATAATAGCGCGCAGAGAAGACAGACTTAAGGAAATTGCCGAAAAGCTTGGTAAAATAAAAACGAGAGTAGTTCCTATGGATATTACTCTTGCCGAAAACGTAGAAGCGTATAAAAATCTTTTGAAGAGCGAAGGCGCAGACGTAAGATTCCTTGTAAACAATGCGGGCTTCGGTACAGTCGGTAATCTTGACGAGGCAGACTACGTTAAGCAGGGACAAATGGTTGACCTTAACGTAAGAGCCTTAACGGAGTTTACCGTTGTTACCCTCCCTTTTATGAATAAGGGCTCCTCTGTAATAAATGTTTGCTCCATTGCTTCCTTCGTACCAAACGCACGTATGACGGTTTATTCCTCCACTAAGGCGTATGTTATGAGCTTTACGAGGGGATTAAGATACGAGCTTAAAAAGAAAAAGATCAATGCTACCGCCGTTTGTCCCGGGCCTATGAGCACGGAATTTTTAAACGTTGCGGGCATCGAAAAGGGAACGTCCAAGACCTTTGATACCCTACCTTATTGCGACCCCGCAAAAACGGCAAGAGGCGGCATTAAGGCTGCAAAAAAGGGCAGATGTGTGTACACTCCCCGTGCGTTTTTTAAGCTTTACAGACTCCTTGCCAAGGTTTTACCCGCGTCATTTTTGATGGGTCTTGCCAAGGTTTGATTATTTGATACACCTTGCTTTTGCAACGTGAAAAAGCAGAATTTTTATTGTTTTTTCTTCATTATTATTTATGTATACTATGGCGCAAACGATTTTGATACAGTTAAGCGAAAAAGCCTCGTAAGGCAAAAAAAGCGATATAAGTGTAAATGTAACGAAAAATTTACCATTTATTCCCTTTTTTCCTCTTTTTCGCACAAAAAGCATCAATAGGGAAAAAAGTTGTGCATAATTTACAAAAAAATAAAAAATAATAATGAAATTCTGCTTGACAAATTGCAGATGCTGTGTTATACTTAAGTTACAAAAAATTCTTTTAAAAAAGGAGAAACATTCAAAATGAAGAAATTCATGTTAGTTTTAATGGCTATCTTGATGGTTGCTTCTATGCCTGTTGCTGCTTTTGCGGCACACTGCTCAACTGGCGACTGTCCTGATTGGAACCACGAACAGCTTGGTTTCTTGTACCATCCTTGCTATGCAGGCGCAGATGATGCGGTTGTTGACATGGTAGGCGACGGCACAAACCCAGTCATCACATTTTTCCCCACTGTATGGAATGAGGAAAGCGAAGTAGTTGATCTCAACGACAACTTTGACCTTTCTTACCTCATCGACGGTGATCCCGCTACAGGTACATACTTGCCTGCAGCTAAGACAACAAGATTGAGATTCAACTTCGGTCATCCCCAGGAGTTCTCTGCAATCAAGGTTGTTGTAAACGGTCACGGTACACTTAATCCCGGTGCTGAATCCAAGGGTGAAGTTTTCAAGGACACAAACTTTGATTTCACAGTAAAGGTTGTAGTTAAGGATCAGCTCGGCGGCAACGTTCTTTATGAGTCCGAAGCTAAGTCCGCAAAGGACGTTAAGGAGCTCGTATTTGACGTTGTAGTTCCCGAAGGCGCTAACGCTCAGGGCCAGACATTCGACGTTATCATTACAGATGCTGCTACTTCCACAACAATTCCTCGTCTTTGGGACATCGTTGTTATGGAAAAGAATGCATCTTATGCTGGCGCATTTGATGAAAGCGAATACGTACACGACTTCAACAAGGAAGTAATCGATCAGAAGCCCACAACAGTAACTCCCGGTCAGGCTCACAAAGAATGTACACGTTGCGGACTCGTTGACGAAGTAACAGGTACATATGACATTCCCGTTCTCACATTGGGTGACTTGGAAAACAACGGTGTAGTTGGCGCTGATGACGTAACAATTACAGAAGACATCCTCATTTATGACGAGGACGGTAAGGAAATCGTTGATATCGACGGTAACAAGCTTGAGGCTCCCGTATACGAAGGCTCCAGCAAGGATGCTTTGTTCGATGGCGACTATACAACATTCTGGTCCGCTGGTAATGATGCTAATCTTACAATCGAATTTAAGAAGCCCATCACAGTTTATACATTCAACGCTGTAATGGATTTGGCTGCAGATTCTGAAGTTAAGTTTGAGTTCTACAATGGCGAAACAGCAGTTGCTGAAGACGCACTTGCAGGCAAGGAAATCACTAAGATCGTTATCACAATGGTAGACGTTGCTGAAGGCGATAAGATTTATGAACTTGAAATCACAACACACGAGCACAAGTTTGAGGCTGATCCTACTGTTGTAGGTGTAAACGGCGGTGAAGAAGATCCTTGTAAGTGGACATACACAGATACTTGCGTAGAGTGTGAGTATGTTCAGACAGGTATTGTTAAATATGTTCATGACAACGAAACAACAGTAGTTAAGGAACCTACTTGTGGCGATGGTATCTCTTCTGACAAGTGTAAGGTTTGTGGCTATGAGTCCGGTGAGTACGCAGTTGCAGGTACAGGCGAGCACGACTTTGTAACTACAGTTTCCCAGAGCAAGCTTGCTAACTGCGGTGCTGAAGGCGTTGCTGAATTCGTTTGCCCCACATGTGAGGCAAAGGAAACAGCTTCCGTTGAGGCTCTCGTTGGTAAGGTACTCGCAGGTGACCTCGTTGGTTGTTACGGTACAGTAGCGGCTGCAGGAACAGAACTCACAGAAGAAATTGTCATTATGGCTGTTAACACAGGCGCAATGAAGTTCCCTGTTAAGGCTGTTGATGTTAAATCCGGTGCAGAAGTAACAGTTAACTATACACTCGCTGTTGACTTTGAAACAGGTGACGTTATCGTTAAGTCAGTAGGCGCAGCTCCTGCTGGTTACCATAAGGTAGGCTGGAAGACAGTTGTTGAACCTACATACACAACACGTGGTCTTGAAGTTGCATACTGTACAGTATGTGGTGAAGAGTTCAAGGATACAAACAAAGACTTGGCAACTGTTCAGCCTTGGAAGGTTCGTGTTCCTGGCGAAGGCATTAAGCCCATTATCACATTTGACGGCTTCTCCAAGAGAGTTGCTGACTTTGATGGTATCAGAGCTACATTCACAGTTGATAGACACGCTATAAAGACTATCACAGATCAGGGTTACAATGTAAACATTTGGATCGTTGTTACTAACGAAGCTGGCGAAACTAAGCAGATTCAGGTAAGCGGTGCAGGCGCTAAGAACTGGGCTGACATCGAAGGTAAGACAGCCGTAGTTGTTAAGGGTGTTGACGCTGGTGAAGTTGTTAAGTTCCAGATCAACCTTAAGATTTGGAATGCTGCAGGTACACAGGTATACTTCCAGGAAGTTGGCACAACAAGCTTTAACGATATCAAATAAGTTAAATCTATAATAAAAAATCACTGGCTTCGGCCAGTGATTTTTTTATTGTATAAACGAATACCACGCGATAGTCGCGTGGTTCAAAAGAGACTCTGCCGATGAACAGAAAGCAGATAAAAGATAAGCGTAGAGTGTATTTGTGAGAAAGGCTCCCTTGTGTAAAGGGTGATTCCCCACAGTGTGGGGAAATGTCTGCACAGCAGACAAAAGGGCTGGCACGTAGTGTGTCAGCGAAGCTGACTGAGGGA
>JAFUOY010000008.1 GCA_017481595.1 Clostridia bacterium
CGGTGTGTTAATTTGTCGAGTGTGTAACCAAAACAAGGAACGTCGAAGCCGAGTGTATCGAGGCGCGCGAGGCGACTATGTTTTGGGAAGGGCAATCCACGAAGTGGTGGATGAGGTGTTCTTCAAAGAGACTATTCTTGAATTTTTCGTTCGCTACGTCCCCCACTGTCCGAAAAAATCGTAGGGGCGTGCATTGCACGTCCGGAAAAACAAAAGAAATGAGTGAAAAGTTATGGAAGAAAAAAGCTTAATTGACATCCTCTTTGACGATGAAAACGAGGATAATATAATTCTCCTTGATAATCAAGGAAACAAAACGGAGTTTGAGCAGGTGGCAATAATTCCCATTGAGGAAAAATGCTACGCCATTCTTCATCCCGCGCAGAAAATTGAGGGTATCGAGGAGGACGAGGTGCTTGTATTCTACATAGACGAGGAAAACGAGACCTTGACCATCGCTCCCGAAAAGGAAGCCGTTAAGGTATTTGAGGAGTACGAAAATCTTCTTTCCGAGGAGGGTTAAAATATGGATTTCAGAGTTAATCACCCTATCATCTTCGTAATGGTGGGCATTATAATCGCGGTGGTAATGGCTCAGTCCGTGTTCTTTCTTGTAAAGGCGCTTAAGCGAGCTAAGGCTATCGGTATGGATAAAAAGGTCCTTAAAAAGACTATGATATCATCCGCTGTCTTTACAATAGCTCCCGCAGTTTCGATAGTTGTTGGCGTTATCGCCCTTTCCCACAGCCTTGGCATTCCCTTGCCCTGGCTCCGTCTTTCCGTAATCGGCTCTCTTTCCTATGAGCTTATTGCCGCGGAAAGAGCTCTTGCCGCCTTCGGTCTTAATTTCGCAGGGGCAATAACAGATCCTCAGATCTACGTAACCGTTACTTGGGTAATGACCTTCGGTATTGCCGCAGGCTTGCTCTTTACACCCCTTTTTGCAAAGAAAATCCAGAACGGTATGGAAAAAATCGAAAAGTCCGATAAAAAATGGCGCGAAATACTGACTAACGCAATGTTCCTCGGTATGGTGTCTGCCTTCCTCGGATTCGTATTCTGTGACGTTGCAAACGTGTTCAAGGGGGATACAAGCGGACTTATTCCCGTTGTGGTATTCGGCTTTTCCGCTATTATTATGGCGCTTTGCGGTCTTTGCTCCATTAAGCTTAAGCAAAGATGGATGAACGATTACGCCCTGCCCATCAGCCTTATTGCGGGTATGGCTATCGCAATTCCCGTAACCGCCTGGTTAGGTTAAGAAAGGAGTACGGATATGGATAACAAAAAAGAAATGACGTATATGAATTCCGTACACCGCTACGGTAAAATATGGGGCTTTGCCATTCTTGGCATCTTGTTCCTTTTCCCAATTACTCTTTCCTTGGTGTTCAGCGTTATTCCCGATTGGAGCGCTCTTGCTAAGGGCGCCTTGGCAGTTGCGCCTATGTATTGGGCGGTTGGTATTATTGAGGTAATTACCTACGTTCCCATGCTTGGGGCAGGAGGCGCATACCTTTCCTTCGTAACAGGTAATATTTCAAACCTTAAGCTTCCTTGCGCTATTGACGCAATGGAAAAGGCAAACGTAAAGTCCAATTCCGAGGAGGGAGAGATAATCTCCACTATCTCAATTGCAATATCAAGCATCGTTACCACGGTAATTATTCTCGTTGGCGTAATTCTTATCGTTCCCTTGACTCCCTTGCTTGAGTCACCAACTCTTCAGCCTGCCTTTGCGCAGATGCTTCCCGCCCTTTTCGGCGGTCTTGGAGTTGTGTTCATTTCAAAGAACGTAAAGCTTGCCATAGCGCCCATAATCCTTATGCTTGCGTTGTTTATTTCCATCCCCGCATTAAATTCGGGCACAGTGGGAATTATGGTACCCGTAGGCGTTGTTTTCACTATTATAGTGGCAAGGATAATGTATAAAAAAGGAATAATTTGATGCGTAGCCCGAAGCTACGCAATGAATTGCCCTTACGGGCGTGAATTGGTTTACACCATGAATTGCACCGATGATACATGAATTGCCTGCGGCATAAAAACGAGGCAATTCAATTCATGAAATCGGTAGATTTCAAATCATGAAGCCTTAATGCTTCAATTCATGACGATTTTTCGTCAATTCATTTTAATACATAGTGTGTGTTCAAAAAACAGGACGGAGAGCTTTGATTGGTTCTTCGTCCTTTTTTATAAGCGTTGCCCGAAATATAAACAGTTGACATAAAATAAATTTAGTGATAAAATAAAGAAAGATAAGGAGGCAAGGAAATGAAAAAATTTACTTCATTTATTATATTTACTTTAATTATAATGCTTCTTTGCGTGCCCTTTGTGGGCTGTGACGGAGGTGTCAGCACCTCTACGGCATCTCCTACCACGGAAACGCCTACTACAGAGCTTCCAACTACGGAATTGCCTGCAACGGAAGGACCAACTACAGAAGCCCCCTCTACGGAAGCTCCCACAACCGAAGCTCCCTCTACTGAGGCTCCCACAACCGAAACTCCCACTACTGAGGCTCCTACAACCGAGGCTCCTACAACGGCGCCCGACCCCAATAAGCCAAAGTATTTTACCGCAACAGTAAGTGAAAACGATAAGCTTGAAATAACTCCCTACACGGGCACAAATCAGGCGCCCGAGGGACTTGAGGGAATATATTACACCTGCAAAACCCCCGGGGGAGTGGCTGTAAACGACGAAAATGCCTGCATTTGGATAAAGATAGTTCCCACAACTACTAAATACGCGGTATCGGGACTTAACGTAAAGGGAGAATATACCGAGGTTAAAATGGTGGAGCAGGATATTTACTGCATCTCGGGAGTAAGCTCCGATCTTTCTGTCAGCGTTAGCTTAAAGGGTATGCCCATATCCAAGGACGATTTTTTGCTTGACTACGGCTATGGCTTTAACGATAACGGAGAATTGATGGTAAAATGGGCGCAGGATGACGGTACGCCCTTGCGCTACGTAAAGATCACCTACACAAACGGCAAAGCCACCTTTGATGTACAGGCGGATGCCTCCCTCGGAGAAGTAAAGATCGCTGATCTGTTCCCGGGTATGAGATACGATTTTACAATGCAGGCAGTAGCCTATAACAGATTGGGTAAGGAGGTCACCTTTAGCGCTTCCTATATGAATTCCCCCAAGGATGTGGCTTTCCCACGCGTTGAAATAACCACGGAAAACCTTTATATACCCGGCTTTGACGTGGTAAACCGCCCCGCAGGTAACTGGGGACAGGGCATTACAAACGCATATTACGAGCAATGCGTAATGAAGATCTACAATGAAAACAACGAGGTGGTATTTAACTCCACAAGCGGACTCCCCACAGAGGATGCCTACCTTGGCGCAAAGATCAAGGTAAGAGGCAACACCAGCGCATCCCAGGCTCCCAACCAAAAGATACCCTACAAGGTAAAATTAGGCACTAAGGCAGACCTGCTTGAGCCACTTATCGGAAGAGAGGACGAAACCAAGCAGTACGCCCACAAGGATTGGCTGCTCCTTAACTACGGTGAGGAGGGCTACCGTATAGGCGGTGAGGCTATTGCCGACGCGGTGGGAATGGAATGGACTCCCGATTACTGCTACGTAATGCTTTACGTAAACGGTGACTACCGCGGACTTTACGTTTTGTCCGAGTCCGTCAGCCGCGGCACGGGAGAGGGCGAGGAGCAATGGCGCGTTAATGTTAACAAGGACGGATACCTCTTTGAGTGCGACGCGTATTGGTGGAATGAGGATATGTATTTTGACACGCCCATAACATCGAAAACTCCCATGCGCTTCACCTTCAAGCATCCCGACACGGACAATTTTGATGAAACATCACCGCAGTATCTGTATATCAAGGACTATATGACTCGTTTTGAGACGGCGCTTAAGAAGGATGATGATTCCTATCTTGACTACGTAGATCTTGAATCCTTTGCAAAGTGGCTCTTGGTGTCGGACTACCTGTGCATAAATGACGCAGGCGGCGCAAACATCTTCCTTTATAAAAAGGATGCAACGGATGATTCCAAGGTGTTCTTAGGCCCTACCTGGGACTTTGACTCCTGGATGGCAAACGAGCAGGGACTCTCCATTATCAGAATGTCCTACGGCGGCTCCCCATTTTATATTCCTTATTTTGTAAAGAAGGCGTCCTTCCACAATAAATACGTGGAGCTGTTTAACGAAACCAAGGATAATCTTGACACCTACATTGACGAAGCGTTTAAGCACGTTGAGAGCGAAGCATACGAGCAGCTTCTTGAGTACGAATACGACCGCTTCGGCACAAGAGCAAAATCCCCCACAATAGTCAAGGAAAATTTCAAATCCTGGCTTGACAGACACGTATCCTGGATGGAAACGCAGTTTAATTAAATAAAAAAGTATCCACCTGTATTCTCTATTATCCTTAACGGAGGATCATAAAAGTATAAAAACCGCAGATTGATTTTCTGCGGTTTTTGTGCTATAATAGGGGTATGGGGATAGACGATGCATTTGTAATACAAATGCGAAACTTGCGATAAATGAGGGGTATAGCATGAAGTGTGGAATATGTGTATGCGGACTGAATGGAAGTGGTAAAACGACACTTGCCGGTGCGCTTGCTAAAAAAATAAACTTTATACATATGGATATAGAGCAATATTATTTTACTTCCACGCATAATCCGTATGCTTCATCAAGAACGAGAGAAGAAGTTGAACGGTTGCTATTAGAGGATATAAAGAAAAATCCCTGTTTTGTTTTTTCTGCCGTTAGTGGAAATATGACTCCGGAGATCAATGAAAATTATACTCTTGTGGTATACCTTGATGTTCCTCTTGATGTTCGAATGAAAAGGATCAGGCAAAGAGCTATTGATAAATTCGGCGATAGGGTTCTTCCGGGCGGAGATATGTACGAGCTAGAAGAAAAGTTTTTTGCATTCGCAGAAAAAAGAACCCCCGAAAAGATTGAGGACTGGCTGAAAACACTATCGCACAAAGTCCTTCGACTCGATGGGACAAAACCGATACAAGAGAACGTTGAACATATAAAAAGCCTTCTCCTGTGGGAGAAGGGGGACCGCGCCAGCGGTGGATGAGGAGTCAAAATGATACCTTACAATAAAAAGCTCGTATCAAACGCTCGAACCCTACGAAAAAATATGACACCCGAAGAAAAGCATTTATGGTATGATTTTCTAAAAAGACTCCCATTTAACGTAAGGCGGCAGCATAATATTGAAAACTATATCGTTGATTTTTACATAGCGGAAAAGAAGATTGTAATTGAGGTGGACGGCAGACAGCACCTATTGCCCGAACACAAAGAAGCGGACGAACAAAGAGATACGGCACTATCTTCTTGGGGAATAACTGTTTTGCGATATTCCAACGATAGTATACGAAATAATTTCAACGCTGTTGCAAAGGATATATTGAAACATCTTGAGTTGGACTATCGCGATCTTAAGCCAAAGAGATAACACCTCATCCGTCAGTACCACATTCAACTTCGTTGAAACGGTGCTGCCACCTTCTCCCACTGGAGAAGGCTTGGTTGACCCGTTTCTTCTGCTTATAAAACAAAAATTCCCACAAACCGTTTGATTGGTCTGTGGGAATTTTACGTTATGGTGATTTCTCCGATAAGAACATCCCGCTTTACGGCAAAGTGCTTTTTTATCGTGCTCAGCGGTTGAATTGCCGTCAAAGATATGTTAAAATAGAACATAAAAACCGATCGGAGGGTGCTTTATGCTCAATTCTCTTACCACAAAAAAAGATATCCGCTCC
>JAFUOY010000009.1 GCA_017481595.1 Clostridia bacterium
TATCCTGCCTCAACGAGAGTTTCAAAGCCTGCCTGCATAAGAGCGCAAACACCGCCGCAAAGCACAGCCTGCTCACCAAAGAGGTCTGTTTCTGTTTCTGTTCTGAAGGTTGTTTCAAGAACGCCTGCTCTTGCGCCGCCGATACCGAGAGCGTATGCAAGACCGAGCTCGAGAGCGTCGCCTGTTGCATCCTGGTGAACTGCGATAAGACAAGGAACACCCTTACCTACCTGATATTCGCTTCTTACTGTGTGACCGGGACCCTTGGGAGCTACCATAATTACGTTTACGTTCTTGGGGGGCTTGATGCATCCGAAGTGGATGTTGAAGCCGTGCGCAAATGCAAGTGTCTTACCCTCTGTAAGGTTGGGCTCAATGCTTTCCTTGTAGAGCTTAGCCTGCTTTTCGTCGTTGATAAGGATCATAATGATGTCAGCTGCCTTAGCTGCGTCAGCGGCAGTCATAACCTTAAGACCTGCCTTTTCTGCCTTTGCCCAGCTCTTGCTTCCTGTGTAAAGACCAACGATTACGTCAACGCCTGAATCCTTGAGGTTGAGGGCGTGAGCGTGGCCCTGGGAGCCGTAACCGATTATTGCTACTGTTTTTCCGTTAAGCTTGTTAAGATCGCAATCCTGCTGATAATAAATGTTTGCCATTGTTTTAATTCTCCTTGAATTTATCTTAATTTTAAAATATTCTTATTTATCCAAAAGCGTTGTGTTACCTCTTTCAAGAGCTACGATACCCGTACGGCATATTTCAATAATGCCAAAGGGGATCATAAGTCTGATAAATGCGTCAATCTTTGATGGGTCGCCTGTAACCTCGATACACATCTCCTCGGGTGTGTAGTCGATAACCTTTGCTCTGTACACGTCTGCAGCTGTGATGATATCGGATCTTGTATCCTTGGTATAGCCAACCTTTATGAGCATAAGCTCTCTCTTGATACTGTCATCCTCAAGCACGTCAACCTTTTTTACGTTGTGAAGCTTACGAAGCTGATTTATAAGCTGCTCTCTTGCATAACCGTCACCGCTTAAGCAAATGGTAATTCTTGAATATTCGGATCTTTCCGTTTCACCAACGGTAAGGGCGTCAATATTGAAGCCGCGGCGCGTAAACATACTTGTTACTCTTGTAAGAACGCCGAATCTGTTATCTACGTAAACTGCAATTACAAATTTGTTCATATTGTCCTCCTTACTTTTCCACGTTGGTAATAATATCGTCAATTGAGCCGCCGGGAGGAAGCATGGGAAGTACCATTTCATCCTTGTCGATAATCGTATCGATAAGCACGGGTCTGCCACATCTTACCGCCTGCTCAAACGCGGATCTGAATTCTTCCTTTGTAGCAGCGCGGTATCCGACTGCGCCAAACGCCTCCGCAAGCTTTACAAAGTCGGTCTGTCGGTCAAGAACAGTATTTGAGAATCTGCCGCCGAAGAAAAGATTCTGCCATTGACGTACCATACCGAGCACACCGTTGTTTACAAGAACGATAACTACGGGAAGGTTATACTTAACCGCGGTTGCAAGCTCGTTAAGATTCATACCGAAGGAGCCGTCACCCGTGATAAGCACGGTGGGATCGTTCGTAGCAACGAAGGATCCGATCGCCGCGCCAAGACCGAAGCCCATAGTACCGAGACCGCCGCTTGAAACGAAGCGTCTGGGTCTGTCAAAGGTGGAATACTGGGCAGCCCACATCTGATGCTGACCAACGTCCGTAACGGTAATGGTAGCGGGAAGCTTACACTCGTTGATCACGTCGAAGATTCTCTTGGGTGTAAGGGCGTCTCCCGATTTCTTTTCTATCTCTGCTTCAAAGCCCGCCTCCTCGCTCTTAAGCTGCTCTACTCTTGCGATCCATTCGGGATTGCTCTTTGCTTCGCAGGCTGATGCGATTCTCTTAAAGGAGTCCTCAACGTCTGCAACGATACCGATATCAACTCTTACGTTTTTGTTTATCTCCGCAAAGTCGGGGTCAAGCTGAATTATCTTGCTCTTTTTAGCAAACTTGGATACGTTACCCGTGGCTCTGTCGCTGAAGCGAACGCCAACACCGATAATGAGGTCTGCCTCATTCTGCGCCATTGAGGATGCGTAGTGACCGTGCATACCCTGCATACCGAGGAATCTGTCGCATCCGTCTGGAACTGCGGAAAGTCCCATAAACGAGCATCCGATACAAGCGTCGATCTTGTTGGCAAGCTCTACAACCTCGTCGCCAAGTCCAAGACCTGCCGCTCCGCCGCCTATGTAAATGTAAGGACGCTTTGCCTCGTTTACAAGCTTGACAGCCTCCTCAATTTGCTCCTCCTTTGCCTTGGGCAAGGGAACCTTTTCCACAATGGGCTGTGGCTCGTATTCGTAGGTGGCAACCTGTATATCCTTTGGTACGTCCACCAAAACGGGACCGGGACGTCCTGATTTTGCGATCTGGAACGCCTCTCTTATAGAATCTGCAAGATCCTCAATTCTGTTTATAAAATAGTTGTGCTTCGTAATAGGAAGCGTAACGCCCGTTATATCTATCTCCTGGAAGGAGTCCTTACCGATAAGGCTGCAGGGAACGTTACCCGTAATAGCTACCATAGGTATGGAGTCAAGCATCGCGGTAGCAATACCTGTAACGAGGTTTGTAGCGCCGGGACCCGAGGTTGCAATACAAACGCCAACCTTACCCGTCGCTCTTGAATAACCGTCCGCCGCGTGGGAGGCGCCCTGCTCGTGGGCGGTAAGAACGTGATTTATTTCGTCCTGATACTTATAAAGCGCATCATAAATGTTGATAACCTGACCGCCGGGATAACCGAATACGTCGGTTGTGCCCTGCTCGATAAGGGTTCTTATAATAATTTCTGCTCCTGTTAATTTCATATGGCTCTCCTTATTTCGAGTCTTGTGTGTCGCATAAAAGTCTGTTTACGGCGCTTACGAGCGCTTTAACGGAGGATACGATAATATCGCTGTCGATACCTGTACCCCAATATGTCTTACCCCCAAGCTTAACGCTTACGTAGGAGGCTGCCTTAGAGGTCGTCTTTTCCTCAAGGGCGTGCTGAACGTAGGTCTCAAGGCTATAGTCAAGTCCCGTTATCTCGCGGATAGCGGAGCTTACGCAGTCAAGTCGACCGTTACCGAAGGAAACTGTGTCCTCGTACTTGCCGTTATATTTTAACGTTACGTTACCCTTGATTCCGCCGTCGTTAAGGTCTGTGTATACTGCCTTGATAACGTCAAGCTTATCTGTGAGGTTAACGAAATCGTTAATAAAGATTTCGTATACCTCCTTAGGCTGAAGCTCCTTGTGAGCGTGGTCGGAAATGCTCTTTATGTGGTAGCCAAACGCCTCTCTCATCTTTGCGGGGAGATTAAGCTTGAACTGGGTTTCCATAATATATCCGATACCGCCCTTACCCGACTGTGAGTTGATACGGATAACGTCTGCCTCGTATACTCTGCCAACGTCGCAGGGGTCAATGGGAAGATAAGGCACTGTCCAAAGGCAATCCTTACCCTCTCTGCACTTCATACCCTTGGCAATAGCGTCCTGATGTGAGCCGCTGAACGCCGCGAATACAAGCTGACCGCTGTAGGGCTGTCTTTCGTACACGTGCATTCTCGTAACCTTTTCATATATCTTTGTAATTTCGGGAAGATTGTTAAAATCAAGCTCGGGGTCGATACCCTGCGAATACATATTAAGGGCAAGAGTGATAATATCAACATTACCCGTTCTTTCGCCGTTACCGAAAAGCGTACCCTCTATTCTGTCACCGCCTGCCAAAAGTCCCATTTCGCTGTCCGCTACTGCGCAGCCTCTGTCGTTGTGGGGGTGGAGGGAGATAATAACGTTTTCTCTGTTCTTAAGATTTTTGTCCATATACTCAACCTGGGATGCGTATACGTGGGGCATTGAGTGAGATACGGTAACGGGGAGGTTGATAATGACCTTATCGTCGGGAGTGGGCTCCCATATGGAAATTACCTCATTGCATATCTCCTTTGCAAACTCGGGCTCAGTACCCGTAAAGCTTTCGGGAGAGTATTCAAAGGTGATCTTTCCCTTTGCGTTCTTTTTGTATTCCTTACAAAGCTTAGCGCCGAATTTTGCGATCTCGATTATTTCCTCCTTGCTCTTTTTGAACACCTGCTCTCTCTGAGCCACGGAGGTGGAGTTGTAAAGATGAACCACTGCGTGCTTTGCGCCGTCTATCGCCTCAAAGGTCTTTGCAATAATATGCTCTCTTGACTGAGTAAGCACCTGAATAGTAACATCATCAGGTATCAAATTCTGCTCGATAAGGGTGCGGCAAAATTCGTATTCCGTTTCTGAGGCGGCAGGAAAGCCCACCTCGATCTCCTTAAAGCCTATTTTACAAAGGAGCTTAAAGAACTCCAGCTTTTCCTCAAGGCTCATAGGAATTATAAGTGATTGGTTGCCGTCTCTCAAGTCAACGCTGCACCATATGGGCGCCTTGTCGACAGAGTCCTTTTTCATCCAATCCATTGTGACTCCTGTGGGAGTAAAATACTGTTTGGTATATTTTTCTGTACCCTTCATAATTTTTCCTTTCGCTAATATGTATCATTTGCGGAGATACCAAGGGATATTAAAATAAAAAAGCCTCTTTTACGCAACTTCTCCATGCATAAAAGAGACGAAGTATTCTCCGCGGTACCACTCTGTTTGACGCCGTAGCGTCCTCTTCAGCCTCGCCATCCAGCGACGCCTCTCTATATCGGGAGAACCCGTTCAAGCCTACTGTGATTTCGGTTGAAAACTCAGGGAGGAGTTATGCTCGCTTATCGCACGGCTCGCACCAGACGCCGATTCTCTTTGCCGACTACACGATTTTTATTCCCGTCATCGTTTAATATAATATATTAGTTATTTTATAACAACTGAGCCGTTTTGTCAATATGATTTTTTATGCAGATGCTTATTTCGACATTTTAAACAAAAACAAATATAAAATCACGCCTGCCATTGTATAGTATACACATATGCAGGCGTGAAATATATATTAAATATGTATCAAGAAATCAGTTTACCTTAACGATCCAACCGAATTTATCCTCGCGTGTGCCCCACTGAATACCTGTAAGGATATCGTAAAGCATCTGCGTGGTCTTTCCGATCTTTTCCTCGTTTATTGAGTACTCAACATCCTCGTACATAAGGCGGCCGATGGGAGAAACAACTGCGGCTGTTCCGCAACCCCAAGCCTCCTCAAGCTTACCGCTTTTAACAGCGTCCATAAGCTCGTCAACGGACAAGAGCCTTTCGCTTACCTTGTAGCCAAGGTCCTTAAGTACCTCAATACACGATTTTCTTGTAATACCCGGAAGAATGGAGCCTGTAAGAGCGGGAGTTACAATCTCGCCGTCGATCTTGAACATTACGTTCATAGCTCCAACCTCTTCAATATATTTTCTTTCAACGCCGTCAAGCCACAAAACCTGTGAATAGCCCTTCTTATTGGCTCTTTCGCCTGCTCTTGTGGATGCCGCATAGTTACCGCCGCACTTTGCGTAGCCCGTACCGCCTCTTACAGTACGAACGTCCTCCGACTCGATCATGATCTTAACGGGGTTAATACCCTCTTTGTAGTAGCTTCCGCTGGGGGAGCCGATAAGCATAAAGGTGGCTCTGCTTACTGCGTGTACGCCAAGATGCTCGTCATTACCGAACATAAAGGGACGAAGGTAGAAGGAGGTACCGACGGAATGAGGAACAAAGTCCTTTTCAAGCTCTACGAAGGTCTTAAGTATTTCAAGAGCGTCATTTTCATCAATGGTAGGTAAGCACATTCTCTCTGCGGAATTATTCATTCTTCTGATATTTTCCATAGGTCTGAACATCTGGATGCCGCCGTCTGCTCTGCGGTACGCCTTAAGTCCCTCAAATATCTCAGCGCCGTAGTGTAGAACCGTGGACGCGGGATGAAGTGAAATATTTCCAAAGGGAACTATTCTTGCATCGTGCCAGCCCTTTTCTGTATCGTAATCCATAATGAACATATGGTCGGAAAAATAAGTTCCGAAGCCAAGCTCGTTTTCAGGCACCATCGTCTTGGGAGATGATGTCTTGGTAATTTTAATTTCCATATTTTTCTCCTTTGCGCGGTATACACCGCATCAAATAATTATACATTAAATCATAGCACAATGCTTTTCCTAAGTCAATAGCTTTAAATAATTTTTTCTACTTTTTTTGACCCTATTATCCACGGCTTTGTCCTTGATCTGATACATGAATATATTCACTTGCAAATGTATATATTCGTTTTTTATTCAATAAAGACACGCAAATAAAACTTAATATCAAGCCCGTATTTTCAGTTGACTTTACCTCGTTTATATGATACAATAAAATAAGAAAATTATACTCACGGAGGTAAAAATATGAAGCCCTTATCCGAATCACTAAGAAAAATCAAAACGGTATTAAACATACTTAACGAGCAAAGGCTAACCTTTATTTCTCCCGTAGAAAACGTAAAATATTGTCCCTGCGGTTACAAAAAGGATATGCCTCTTCCCGACTACAGCTCCTTTGAGCCCTACGTACAGGGCACCGTATGGAGCGAAAAAATGGACGAGCACGGTTGGTTCTGCTTCACCGTAAACTCCCCCGAGGAAATCGGAGAAAATGAATTTATTCTTCGTATTCGTACGGATGAAACAGACTGGGATGCGGTAAACCCGCAGTTTATCGTTTACGTTGACGGCAAGATAACACAGGGACTTGACACCAACCACACCACCGTTCGCTTAAGCGGAAAAACTTCCTACAATATTCATATTTATGCATACGCGGGTATGAATTATAAAATAAGAGTAAAGTTTTACGCCGACATAATGGTGGAGCATCCCGATATTACAAAGCTCTACTACGACGTGCTTATTCCCTCTCAGATACTTGAATACGCGGACGAAAATTCCAAGGAATATCACGAAATTGTAACAAGGCTCAATTCCGCCCTTACAAGGCTTGATCTTTTAAAGGTTCCCTCTCCCGAATTTTACGCTTCTATAAAGGATGCGGATGAGTACCTTTCCGAACAGATGTACAAGGAACTTTGCAAGGACAACGGAGTTACTACCGTTTCTATCGGTCACACACATATTGACGTTGCGTGGCTCTGGAGCCTTGACCAGACGAGAGAAAAGGTACAGCGCTCCTTCTCTACGGTTATCAACCTTATGAAGCGCTATCCCGAATACAAATTTATGTCCTCTCAGGCGGTTCTTTACAAGATGCTTAAGGAGGACTGTCCCGAGCTTTACGCTGAGATCAAGGAAATGGTCAAGGCAGGCAGATGGGAGGTAGAGGGCGCTATGTGGGTTGAGGCAGACTGTAACCTCTCCTCAGGTGAGAGCCTTGTACGTCAGGTACAGTACGGAAAAAATTTCTTCAAGGATGAATTTGACGTTGACAGCCACGTGCTTTGGCTTCCCGACGTTTTCGGCTACTCTGCCGCATTACCTCAGATACTTCGCAAGAGTAACGTAGACTGGTTCGTAACCTCCAAAATCGGCTGGAACGACGTAAACACAATGCCCTACGATACCTTTATCTGGCGCGGAATCGACGGTACTGAGATCAATTCTCATTTCCTGACCGCTCAGCCCCAAAAGAAGGGACTGGGCTTTGAAAGATACTCCTCCTACGGACCTATGGCAACCGCCCAGGAAACAAACGGCGCGTGGAACAGATATCAGCAGAAGGAGCTTACAAACGAGGCTATTATGACCTTTGGCTACGGAGACGGAGGCGGAGGTCCTACTGAGGAAATGCTTGAAAGCATCAGAAGAACGAGCAAGGGTCTTCCCGGCTGCGCAAAGACGGATATCAGATTTGCGGGTGAGTTCCTTGACAAGATAGCGAAGAATATCAAGAAGCATCCCGAAATGGTACCCTATTGGCAGGGCGAGCTTTATCTTGAATTCCACAGAGGCACCTATACCTCTATTGCAAGAAACAAGAGGAACAACAGACAGTGCGAATTCCTTATGCTTGATGCAGAGGCTATGGGCGTGCTTATGAACAAGCTTAACGGCACACCCTTCCCGAAGAACGTTCTCCGTAATAATTGGGAGCTTCTTCTTACAAATCAGTTCCACGATATTATCCCCGGCTCATCCATTCCCGAGGTTTACGAGCGCAGCGATATAGATTACGCAGAAATCCGCTCTGCGACCAAGGAAATAAGAGAGGGCGCTTACGATTACGTTGCGTCCAAGGTATCGGGCGACGGATACGTAGTGTTCAACCCCCATTCCTTTAATAACTCCTCAACCGTTAAAATAGACGGCAAGAGCGTATATGTAAAGGATATTCCCGCCAAGGGATATAAGGTTGTAAAGCCTGAAATCAGCGACACAGGTGTGACGATTTCCGACAAGACCGTATCCACAAAATTCTTTACTGTCAAGCTTGACAACGATTACAATATCACAAGCATATTTGATAAGAAAAATCACCGTGAGGTAGTAAGAAAGGGCAGAAAGGCAAATCAGCTTATCGTTCTTGAGGACTATAACGACTGCTACCCCACCTGGGAGCTTCAGTTCTCCTCCCGTGATAAATCCTATCCTGTAAACACGGTGTCCGACGTTTACGTAATTGACGACGGCGCAAGACAGGGCTTACATATCAAGCGTACACATATGGAAAGCGTAATTGAGCAGATCATATGGTTCTACAACGATATGCCAAAGATCGACTTTGAAACAAAGGCGGATTGGCATCAGATCAAGCAGATACTTAAGGTGTCCTTCCCTGTTGATATCAACTCCGACAAGGCAAGCTACGAAATTCAGTTCGGTACTATTGAACGTCCCACACACTTCAACACAACCTGGGATCAGGCAAAGTTCGAGGTTTGCGGACATAAATACGCCGACCTTTCCGAGGGATGCTACGGTGTCAGCCTTATTAACGATTGCAAGTACGGTCACGATATCCACGAGGGCGATATGCGTCTTACACTTATCAAGTGCGACTGGAATCCCGGTAATACAGGCGTATATAACGATCAGGGCGAGCACGTATTTACCTATTCACTCTATCCCCACGCAGGTAATCTTGCATCCTGTGACGTTGTTAAGTATGCATACGACCTTAATATGCCTATGACAGCGGTTAAGGCGCAGGGCAACGGAGAGCTGCCAAGCGAATACTCCCTCGTATCAGTAAACAAGGATAACGTAATTATTGAAACTGTAAAGCAGGCTGAAAATGACGAAAAAACCGTTGTACGTATGTACGAAACGAAGAACACACGCACAAGAGCAACGGTTAAATTCGGCTTTGACGTAAGCGAAGCGTATATTACCGACCTTTGCGAAAAGGAACAGAAAAAGCTTACGGTTAAGAATAATTCCGTAACCCTTGATATAAAGCCCTTTGAAATTGTAACGCTTAAAGTAAACTGATATTGTTTAATTTTAAAAGCAGTCCAGCCTTTATTTACCTTGGACTGCTTTAAAATTATAGAAAATGAATATAAGCTTCAAAAAACCATTTATATCTAAAATTCTCGCATTTCGGGAGAGATTCCTTCGCTTGAGGGTGGTATTCCTACTGACGGAATGATAGAATTACATCATCAATAATCGAAATGCGAGGAGGCATTTTATGGAAAAGAAAACCATAGGCAAATTCATATCGGCGTTGAGAAAGGCGAACGGTATGACACAAAAGGAGCTTGGCGAAAAGCTCTATGTTTCGGATAAAACGGTTAGCCGTTGGGAGTGCGACGAATGTACCCCGGAGCTTTCCTTGATACCTTCAATAGCGGAAATATTCGGCATCACCACCGACGAGCTTCTGCGCGGAGAACGAAACAACCCCGACCGAGAATCGGTATCGGAAGATACGGCAAGTAAGCAGAAATCAAAAAGCGATAAGCAATTCAAGCTTATGCTTGATCGAACAAACCGCAAATACAAAAACCTTACTTTAATATCAATTGGTATAACTATCTTTGGCTTTATTGCCGCAATCATAGCCAACGTAGGATTTTCAGAAGCCTTGATTGCTTTCTGTCTTGCAACCGCCTTTTGCGTTGCAAGTGAGATATGTCAGATATGCTTCACCATAAACGCACGTATTACGCCCGACGAGGACGATGATACTTACACCGACAAAATACAAGCAGCAAATACGGGTGTGATTAAAACCGCAACAACCGTCACCTTTGTAAACTTACTTTTGTTTGCGTTCTGCTTACCCCTTGTAACGATTATATACGGTGTGAATTATGGCTTGTGGTTTGGAGATTGGCTTGGCTATGGACTTTTGTATGCAGCTATTGCTTTTATTATCTGCTATCTGATTTATACAATTTTTGTACGTAAGGCTCTTTGTTCACGACATATAATTGTATTTAATGAAAATCAAATTGAAGAAATTGAAAAAAGAAACAAGCTACTTAAAAAAACTATCCGTAGTTCTGTATTTGTTGCCCTTGCTTTAGGCGTTTGTATAGGCGTTTGGAATATCATCGGTTGGCAAACCTTTTTGAAAGAATACACCTTTGATAACTGTGCGGACTTTAAAGAGTTTATGGAAACCGATTACGATAATTGGTTCTGGGACACCTACGGGCGCGTCCTCGTTAACGGCGAAGAGATTGAGATATCACCGAGTGACCCCGATTATCCACACGCTGTACCCGGGCACAGTAAAATATACGGGTCAATACAGAACTCAAACGGTGAAGAAATCTGTATGTATTGCTATAACCCTGACCTCTATTGGAGAATAGAGTTTACCGCATCGGCAGACGATAAAATGCCCGTCACAGTCGTTACCTGCGAATCCGTTGCCAATGCCCGAGATATTTTCTTCACAATAGAAAGCGTGCTTTATATATTTATTGTGATTGATTTTGTTGTTGCGGCAATTGTTTATATTATCAAAGCTAACAAAAATAATAAAAAAGCATAATCACAGCCCTCGCTCATTTGAACGAGGGCATAACTATCTAAAAAGCAAAAAGCAATTTATCCCTAAAAAAATACAATTCGTCCCAAAAATACCATAAGGCAAAAAAACTGTGGTAAAGTCAAATCAACAAATACATATGAAAGGTGTGACTTACTTGAAAACTAAAAATAAGGAAAAGGAGCCGAAGCAAAAGCCTAAATTCGGTACTCTTTCCTGCGTTCGCTTTATGTGGCGGCTGGCATTAAAGCACGAGCCGATGATTATCTGGATAGGTATGATTACAATTACTCTGTTATTCGTTTTGAATAATCTGATAGGCTTGTTTTTATCCCCAATGATAATCTCATCCATTGAACAATCCCTGCCTGTTTATAAGGTTATTATCACTATTTTGATCTTTGTTGGCGCAGGTATGCTTGTTGACGGATTAAAAAATTACCTCGGAGGCTTTGAATGGTACTCCCGTATAACGTTGCGCTCTATCTTAACAAGTATGGTAAGCGAGAAATGCGCCCGTACCTCTTACCCTACTTTTATCGATGACAAAAGCTTTGGCGAGGCACGTCGAAAATCATCAAGCGCACTGGGAAGCAATTCTGGTGCGGCAGAGGCTATATGGCAAACCATCCAATCGCTTATGGTAAACATTATTAACTTTGCGATATATGTGGTAATGCTTACCGCTATAAATCCAATTTTGCTTATAATAATTCTTGTGACAACAGTACCCGGCTATTTTTACAGTAAATACATTAACGAATGGCACTACAGGCACAGAACAGAGCATATCGAGATCAACCGTGGACTTGAATGCGTTCTTCAGGAATCTGCAAATATACACTCTGCCAAGGATATTCGTATGTTCGGTATTCGCCCCTGGTTTGATGATATGTATAGGTCAGGTATGAGGCTCTCAGAAGCCTTCCACAACAGAGGCGCAAGAGTGTATATATGGAAAAATATACTTGACATAATATTCACGTTTTTGCGTAACGGAGCGGCTTATATTTACCTTATAGCTATGGTATTGGATAATGGAATGGAAGCATCGGAATTTCTTCTCTACTTCACCATGGTTGGCGGTTTTTCGGGCTTTGTATCGGGTATTCTCGGCGGCATGTCCGATCTGCATAATAAATGCCTTGATATCTCCGCAATCCGCGAGGTGCTTACCTATCCCGATGCCTTCCCATTAGACGAAGGTAAAGATGTGCCCCACACAGGACGCCCGGGTGTAATCCGATTTGAAAACGTATCTTTCCGTTATCCCGGCAAGGAGGACAACCCCTACGTACTTAAAAATATAAGCTTTACCCTATCTCCCGAAGAAAGATTAGCTGTTGTCGGTTTAAACGGCGCGGGAAAAACCACACTTATTAAGCTGCTTGTAGGCTTCTATGACCCCACCGAAGGACGGATAACGTACAACGGTGTAGACCTTAAGGACCTTAAAAGGCGGGAATACTATAAGGAATTTACCGCTGTATTCCAGGATATCAACATCTTTGCGGGAACTGTAGCGGAAAACGTGGCGTCCTCTATGATAAACGTAGATAAGGAAAGGGTAAAAAAATGCATCGCATACGCAGACCTAACAAAAAAGATTGAATCTATGCCTATGGGCTACGATACTCTTCTCAACCGTAACGTATATGAGGATGCCCAGGACCTTTCGGGTGGTGAAAAGCAACGCTTGGTTTTAGCTCGAGCTCTTTATAAGGAAGCTCCAATTTTACTCCTTGACGAACCGACGGCAGCGCTTGACCCTATTGCGGAATTCGAAATATACAACAAATACAACGATATGACAAACGGTAAAAGCGCGGTATATATATCTCACCGTTTAGCGTCTACCCGATTCTGCGATAAAATACTGTTAATTGACAGAAACATAATTGCCGAGGAGGGCAGCCACGAGGAGCTTATGCGCCTTGGAGGTAAGTACGCTGAGCTATACGAGGTACAAAGCAGCTATTATCATAAGGATCATAAAAATACCGAGGGAGGTGATAGCAAATGAGTAAAAAGAAAGCTGAAAAGATGCCTAACCGCGAAATGCTGAAAATAACCAAAAGGGCATTTCTGACTCTCTACCGTATGCACCCCCTTGTAATGGTATCCGGACTTCTCCGTACAGTATGGGGCGCTCTTACCCCCTATGTTGGAATATACCTTTCTGCTCAGCTTATAGGAGAATTGGCAGGCAGCCGCAACCCCGAAAGACTGCGTACATTAGTATTATGGACCCTGATCTCCGCGGCCGCCATAGGAATTATCGGTTCTATACTTGGCAGATGGAACGATGCCCAATGTCGTAAAATATGGTGGGAAAACGACCATATGATTATCGAAAAGGGTCTTTCTATGGACTTTGTCCGTGTGGATGACAGTGAAACTCAAAAAATGCTCTCTACAATAAAACAAAATCAAAATGGCGGTGGTTGGGGACTGACAAAGGTAATAGGACAGATAGAGGGTGTTATTCACAATATTTTCTCTATTGCCGGCGGTATTGCATTATCCGTAACTCTTTTTACTACACCTGTACCCGAGTCGGCAGGAAAATGGACAATACTTGACAGCCCGGTGTTTTTAATTTTTATTATTGCCGCTATGTTTATAATCCCGGCTATATCGGCAATTATTTCAAATAAAGCAAATGCCGTATACGCCAGAGGCTCTACAGACCATAATCTTGCCAACCGTCTTTTCGGTTACTTCTGTTATATGGGTATGAATTATCAAATGGCAACAGATCTTCGTATGTACGAGGGTTGGGCAAGCACCTCTATGGCGCACACGTTAAAAAAAGACGGCTTGTTCAACTCAAAAGGAGAGAGAGCAAAGCAGGCAAAGGGCAAGGTAGGACTTCTTCACACCCTATCGGGAGCCGTGTCCAAGCTGTTTCAGCTTATTGTTTATCTCTACGTTTGCTTGAAAGCAAGGGCAGGCGCCTTCGGTGTCGGTGGCATCTCCCAATACGTAGCTGCCGTTACCGCTGTGGCAACGGGAGCATCAAAATTTATTTCCCTGTGGGGCGACCTTAAAAATAATGCCATGTTTGTCAAGCTGGTATTTGAATACCTTGATATACCAAACGAAATGTATCAGGGCAGTCTTTCCACGGAAAAGCGCAGAGATGCAGATTATGAAATTGAGTTCCGAAACGTATCCTTCAAGTACCCCGGTGCTGACACTTATGCCCTTAAAAATGTAAATATGAAATTCCGCGTTGGAGAAAAGCTTGCATTGGTAGGACGTAACGGCTCCGGAAAAACAACGTTTATAAAGCTACTCTGCCGTCTGTATGACCCCACAGAGGGACAGATCCTGTTAAACGGTATTGACATACGAAAATATGATTACGACGATTACAGAAGCGTATTTGCCGTAGTATTCCAGGATTTTAAGCTCTTTGGTTATACTATAGGACAAAACGTAGCTGCGGCTGAAAAATACGATGCCGCAAGGGTAAAGGATTGCCTTATTAAAGCGGGATTTGAGGAAAGGCTCAATACTCTGCCTGACGGTATGGAAAGCTATATCGGTAAGGCAAGAAGTGATACAGGCTTTAATTGCTCGGGGGGTGAGGCGCAAAAAATAGCCTTGGCGCGTGCGTTATATAAAAATTCTCCATTTATAATTCTTGACGAGCCTACAGCAGCGCTTGACCCGATTGCGGAGGCTGAGGTATACACAAACTTCAATTCCATCGTGGGAGACCGCACCGCTATATACATCAGTCACCGACTCTCAAGCTGTCGTTTCTGTGATGAAATTGCAGTTTTTGATGAGGGTACAGTAGTTCAAAAGGGAGGGCACGAGGACCTTGTTTCCGACGAATCGGGAATTTATGCAGAGCTTTGGAATGCACAGGCTCAATACTATGAATAAGGTATTTTGCTAATATAAACAATACATCCCCAAGTCGGTTTTATCGGCTTGGGGATGTATATTTTATTGTAACGGTAAAAGAATTTCTGTTGTAAATGCTCCGTCCTCACTGTTTCTGTTCACGTAGCCACCGTATTTTTCCACTATATTGTCAATTCTGATGAGACCAAATCCGTGTCCGTCTCCGCGGCGGGACAAAAATCTTCCGTTTACCTTTGTCATTTTTTTACCCTTACACAAATTTGTAACGGAAATATATAAATGAGTCTCCTTAATATCCATATAGATGCGTACCATTCTTTCACCCTGGGGTAATGTCAGGCTTGCGTCAATGGCGTTATCAAGCAGATTGCCAAGTATTACGCATAGATCAAGCTCGGGAATACTCAGACGCATAGGAATATGTACGGACGTCTTTACAGGCACGCCCTTACTCATAGCAAGATTTAATTTGCTGTTAAGAATAGCATCTGCCACAGGATTACCCGTTTTTACAACCGTATCCACCGTGGAAAGGTCGGTTTCAAGCATATCAAGATACTCTCCAAGCTCATCAAAATTGCCCTGACGGTACAGATTTTTCATTACACTTATATGATTGCGGTAATCGTGGCGCCACCCCCGCATTTTTTTGTACATCGTATCTACCTCTCGGTAGTGAATATCAATAAGCTCACGCTGATAAGCGGCAATTTTTCGGTCTGCATTTTTTGAAAAAAGTCCCATAGATCCTCCTTAAAGCTTTTTGATTATAGCTTGATTTATGGTGCCGTAGTACCCTCTCGGCACAGGAAGAACGGACCCGTTTGGAAAGGTCATTTCCGTTTTTGAAATCCTGCGGAGCTTTGTCAGGTTTACAAGATAGGAGCGTCCCACCCTCATAAATCGGGAATCCACTTGGTCTTCATATGAGCTTAACGTTCCTCTTATCGTATAAATTTTTCCATCCTCGGTAACTGCGTTAACATAGTTTCTGAAGGATTCAAAATAACATATGCAGCTTAAGGAAATACATACCGTTTCGCTATTGGCTTTAAATATTACGGTTCTGTCCTCCATTTGCCGACGGGAAAGAGCCCTGTCGAGGACCTGCTCAAACTTTTCCTTTGATACGGGCTTCATAAGGTAATGAAGAGCGGAAACATCATATCCTTCCCCGATATAATCTGAATATCCTGTAATGAATACGATGCTTATCTTCTCGTTTTTGCTCCTGATGTGCTTTGCAAGAGTTACCCCGTCCATCCCGGGCATTTCTATATCGAGAAGCAGAAGATCGCAGGTTTTATCCTCCTCGTAACAAAACAGAAAGGACTCCGCCGAGGAGTGATGTCTTATATCAAAGTCCAGCCCGCGTTTTTTAGAAAAATCTTCGGTCAAGCCTAAAAGATATTCTGTATCCGAGGGACTATCATCCACTATATGAATACGGTAAGCCATATTTTATGTCCTTTCCTGAATTTTTGTTTTTCGCTCTTTAACGCCTTAATTCAGCAAAATATCAGCCACGTCGGAGGGGGTGCTGACTATATATTCTGCTCCGTACTGCTCAAATTCCTCCCGGGAGCCGTAGCCGTAGAGGACGGCGATACACTCCATACCAAAGTGCTTTGCGCCCTCAATGTCGAAAAGGCGGTCGCCAACCATAATTACGTCCTTTGGCAAAACGCCACAGGAGTCAAAGGCGTACTGCATTATCTCTATTTTGTTTGATCTGGTCTTTTCATCTATGGTGGCGCCTGCTATAAAGTCAAAATACTTTGCAATACCGAATTTTTCAAGCACCATTTTGGCAAATACCTCAGGCTTGGAGGTAGCTACCATAATTTTCTTGCCTGAAGCCTTAAGCCTTTTCAAGCACTCCTCAATTCCCTCGTACACGTATCCCTCAAAAATGCCCTTTTCCTTGTAATATTCACGGTAAAAAGCCACACCTGTGTCTGCTTTTTCATCATCAAAGCCGTAAAAGGTCTTAAAGGAAACCGTAAGAGGCGGACCGATAAAGCAGCTTAAGCTGTCCTTATTCTCTACCTCAATGCCAAATTTATTAAGCGCGTAAACAACGGAATTGCGCACACCCTCACCCGAATCCACAAGAGTTCCGTCAAGGTCAAAAAATACCGTACTGTAGTTTTTCATACACGTCTCCTTAATTTTCTATACCTATATTTTATCATACTTATAAGGAAAAATCCACAGTTAAACCTAAATTTAACTGTGGATAAATTATTATTTGTTTATATCAAGCTTACCGTCAACGGATATTTCGTTCTTATTCTTCTGGAATCTGCCGTAGACCATAGAACCGAGAGCAAAGAGAGCGAGTACGTTAGGTATAACCATAAGGTTATTGAACAAGTCGGAAAGACCCCAAACAAGGTCGTTTGATCCGATGGAGCCAAGGAATACGCATCCGATGGAAAGAACGGAGTAAACTACAAGCGCCTTCTTACCGAAGAGGTAGTTAAAGTTTACCTTACCGAAGAAGTTCCAGCTGATGATAGTTGAGAATGCAAAGAAGAACAAGCATACTGCAACGAAGATACTACCGATAATATCTCCTGCCGCTGCGCCAAAGAGCTTACCAAAGGTCATCTGGAATGCGTGCTGAACCATATTGCCGTCCGTATATCCAACAGCGCCTACGATATCCTTAAAGGACTTACCCGTAAGGTCAACAAGGTCGCCTGAAATATTGGCAAAGGGACCGTCACCTGTGTAAAGTGTGCAAAGAACGATAAGAGCCGTCATTGTAAGAACAACGAATGTATCGATAAACACACCGATCATAGCTGCAACACCCTGATCGTGAGGGTCCTTAACGTCTGCCTGAGCGTGAGCGTGAGGTGTTGAACCCATACCTGCCTCGTTGGAGAAAAGACCTCTCTGCGCACCCTTCTGAATAGCCTTAACGATTGCAGCGCCAAAGCCACCGCCGATAAGAGCCTGGGGAACGAAGGCATACTTGAAGATGATACCGATAGCGGCAGGAACGTTCTTAATATTTACGCAAAGAACCAAAATACCGCCGAGAAGGTACAAAACTGCCATAATGGGAACTATCTTTTCAGTAACGGATGCAATTCTCTTGATACCGCCAAGAACGATAGCAGCCGCAAGAGCGGCAAGAGCTATACCGATGATCCAGGTATAATCTGAAATGTTAACGTCAAAGGATTTAAATACGCCTGCAACATTTGAGGTAATAGAGTTGGACTGTACCATAGCTCCAATAAAGCCAAGAGCGATAGTAATAGCTACTGCAAAGAATCCTGCAAGGAATTTGCCGCCCTTACCTGTAAATGCCTTTTTGATGTAGTATACAGGACCGCCGTGTACCTCGCCGTTTTCGTCAACGACCTTAGTCTTCTGAGCCAATACAGCCTCTGCGTAGTTTGTTGCCATACCGAGGAATGCGATTATCCACATCCAGAAAATAGCGCCGGGACCGCCAACAAGGATAGCGCCGCAGGCACCTACGATATTACCTGTACCAACCTGCGCCGCAACCGCAGTTGCAAGAGCCTGGAATGAGGAAAGACCGTTCTTTCCGCTTCCGTTATTTTTTGAAAATACCTTTTTGAAGCCTTCTCCCAAGCAACGAACCTGAACGAATCTTGTCTTGATGGTGTAGTAAAGTCCTACCGCAACGAGCAAGAATACAAGAATGTAGCCTGAAAGATAATCGTTAATAAAATTAACTACCTTTAACATTTCTTTTCTCCTTAAAAATAAATTTGTAGAAAAAAGCGGAGTGGTACCGTACGATATCACTCCGCGAAATTTTAAAAATCCATACAATACAAGCAAAAGCGCTTGTAGTTAAAGGAAATTATAAAACTCTGTCCTTTTGCCTGAGAGATTGGCGATTGCTCGCTTTGCCCCTTCGGCACTCACTCAAGGTGAGATTCTCCGGAGTGCTATCAAATTACAGTTCCCGATCTTAAGATCACCTGAGAGTTTCGCTCCTTCGGTCGCGCTTTGCGTCTTCTGCAATTTTCACTTAGCTTTTTTATAACGCTGACAATTCTATCACAGAAAATTTCTTTTGTCAATACGTATAACGATTTTTTTCGATTTTATTTTTTCCGTCCTTACGGCAAGTGACAAAATGCGACATTTTTTCATATTCTGTAATGAAGGCGCAAAGCCTTCAAAGAGTTAAAATAACAAGAAAGGAATATTATATGGCTCAATTCACAAATCAGGCTCAGCTTTCCTACAACAACACGGTTACCAATTCCAATATTGCGGTAGGCGAGATAGTAGGCTCCCTTACTATATCGAAAACAGCGGTAAACGAGACCTATACGCAGGGCGACACCGTAACCTACGTAATAAATATAGTAAGCACGGGTACGGCGGCAAACGGCCTTACATTATCTGACGACCTTGGCGCTTACACCTTCGGTCAGAGCACTCTTGTGCCTCTTACCTACGTTGACGGCTCAGTTAAATACTTTATTAACGGTATTTTACAGCCTCAGCCCACGGTAACTCAGGGCGGTACAGATCTTATAATCTCGGGTATTAACGTGCCCGCAGGCGGCAACACCGCAATAGTATACGAGGCATTGGTCAATCAGTTTGCTCCATTGGATAGCGGCAGCGAAATAACCAACACCGCAACTCTTTCGGGTACGGGTATAACTCCCATAACCGCAACAGAAACCATAACGGTACAAAGCGGACCCTTACTCACCATTACTAAATCCATTTCTCCCGTTCCCGTAGCCGAAAACGGAACGGTAACCTATACCTTCCTTATACAGAATATAGGTAATACGGAGGCATCTACCGAGGATAACGTGATCCTTACTGATACCTTTGATCCCATTCTTACAAACGTTACCGCAAGTTATAACGGTACTGCGTGGACGGAGGGTACGGAATACACCTATAACGACGTGACGGGACTATTCTCCACAACGTCCGGCGCAATTACTGTTCCCGGGGCTACCTACACTCAGGACCCTGTAAGCGGCGTATGGCAGCTTACACCCGGCTCTGTAACTCTTACAGTAACGGGAACGATTTAATTAAACCCCAAGTAAAGCAAAAGCCTTCCCGAGTTTGGGAAGGCTTTTGTACTTTATTAAAGGTATAAAGAGATATAAGAGTCCAGATTTATAAGCGTATTGAACACTCCGTAAAGCGCTATGGGAGTTAAAAATACATAACAAATAATTATAAAGGATTTTACAAGAGTATTTTGAACCTTTTGGCTACCTTGTTTTAAGTAATGCATTACTAAAGCAAAGGCAAGAAATCCGAGTAGTCCGCCGAAGGTATTGCATATAAGATCTATGGTGGCAAATCCGCCTATTGCCGTAAAAACTTGAATAATTTCAAAAATCAAGGACAGTAAGAAAGAAGAAAAAGCCGTCTTTATAAGGGTTCTATTTTCAAAAATCGCCGACGAAAGAAAGCCAAAGGGAATAAAAGCGAAAATATTCAAATAATTCTCTCTGATGGTTGTTGCGTGCATCGAAAATGGGTTCAATGAATATGTAAGCCGCGAAAAAAGGTCCAGCTTGATCATATATTTAAAATTATGCTCGATCAGTCCGAATCGATTCATTTTCAAAAGTATTCCCCATACCATAATTGCAACGTAGATAGATGTAAGAATAATAAAATGTAATTTTTCCTTTTTCATTTTTACCTCCGTACTAAAATAGTCAACTTTTACAGACATTTTTTGTAAAATTATATCATTACTTTTCACGTTTGTCAACTATTTTAATACTTTCTGTCAACCATAATAATACTAAATAGTGATAAACTTTATTATGACAGGAGGTACGATTATGGTTGATTTTGGTAATATTTTAAAAAAATTAAGAAACCAGGAAAAAATGACTCAGCAGCAGCTTGCTGACAGGCTCGGCGTTACGAAATCCGTCGTCAGCTATTATGAGCTTCAAGAGCGCTATCCGTCACCCGACGTTCTTATTAAGCTTGCCTCGATCTTTCGCGTTTCAACAGATTACCTCTTGGGGCTTGCAAAAGAAGAAAGCATTTCTCTTTCAGGCTTGGATTGCGACGATATAATACTTGTTAAAAATCTTGTGTCCCACCTGAAAAATAAAAATTCAAGCAAATAAAAAAGATGATGCCATGGTGGCATCATCTTTTTTACATAATATATTTTTGTGAGGTAAAACCAAGCACAAAATTAAAAAGGAGAACGATTGTAATATTTCCAGAGAAATAGTTCTTTTAAATATATGATTATCTGTACATATGTTTATATTATTTGTTTCCCTTTATTTTCGAGGATTTTCAGCCCATAAAACTTGTCTTCCATGCTTTAGAAAGAATTTCTTTCTCGTGAATTTTTAATTGATTTTACTTTTGTTGACATCTCAACGTTTATGATTATACCATACATTTGTTGAGTTGTCAACGTATTTTTGAAAAAATTTTATTTTTGTCAATAAAAACATCGCCGCAGAGCCATTTTACAAGCTCTGCGGTGACGCATTATGTAAGATTTAATCGTAAAAATGAAGTGAAATACCTATTGTTGTTTTTTCGGGATGCTCGGGAACAATAAGATTCTTATCATCAATAGTTTCCTTAAGACACAACCCGCGAAGTCCAAGTATGCTCATTGATGCGTTATAAAATAACTGATCGTGAAGCGCTTGATTGCTTTCCTTTTTCAAAATAGCTACTATTTCGTCAAATACGCTCTGAACCATATTCTCGAGCTCTTTATAATTGGAATGAGATTTCAAAATATTTCTTACCTTGTCCTCATATCCCTTAAGAAGAACGATAACGTCGGGAATAATATTTCCGTCCTCATCAGTATGGGCGAATTTATTTTCTATCCTTGCATAGATATCCTTCTCCGTTCCTGAAAGGTCCGAAACTTTTTTACCCTTAGCTGCAATATCACTTAGAAGAACCACATTCTCATAATCGTGTGATTCGGGAATTTTATTCCACATATCCCCTACGCCTATTTTATAGTGCCATAAAGTAGTTCCGCGCCAGCTTGAGCCGTTTTGACCCATACCGATGCTGTCTTTAAGGTCCTCATTTACCTCATATCCTACAAATCCCCAGGTTTCTCCTTTTCCCTCTCTCTTTACGGGGAAATTAAGGCTCCAGCCCTTGGCTCCCTTTGCGCACAGATCTACAAGATAAATGTATACCCACCATTTAAGGTCGTTGCCACTCATATTGTTTCTGACAACGCCAAGAGCGCGTATTTTATCAAGTGAGTCTGTTGAGATCCTGTTTACAAGCTCCGCCATTTTCTTTACGTTTCTTTTCTTTGCAAAATACAATGAGTTCTGGCACTCCTTACTTTGAATAAAGAAATTGGTAATATATTTGTCCTCTATTTTCTTAAGAAGAGTTGCCTTATGTAAAATATCAACCTCTTCCTCAATATAGGGAAGCGCAATACCAAGCTCAACGGAAAGCTCCTCCAAGGTGGATGGGTTATTGCTTGCCTCAAGTAATATGTTTTTGGGGATTTTTCTTGTTATAGCGCTCCAAGGAAGACCGCTTGGCTGGTTTCCGCTTGCCGCAAAGCTTACCTCCTCGGGTCTGTAGCTTCTTTTACCGAATTCTCTTGCCATATTCATACCTTCTTTCAGTTTTTTTCTTGCGTAGAACAGCTTTGATTTGACCGTTCCCTCAGGAAGACCTAAAGATGAAGCAATATCCTTTAATTTTCTGTCCTCTATGTAGTAGGGCACTACAATTTCTCTGTATTCCCTTGAAATAAATGCTAGCTCACGGCGAAGAAACGAGAGCTCTTCGTTTAAAATGATATCATTTTCAATATTAGCTTCTCCGTCTGCATAATCAATCTCAAGTGGATCGTCAAGAGATGTATTTTCACTTGTAATATGCTTCCTTTTTGCCCACAGATAATATCTGTTTCTTGCTATTTTCCATACCCAAGCCGAAAAGCTATCGGGAATGTGACCCTTTTTTAGCCCGTAAACTACGTTAAGGGTTACATCCTGCGCAAGATCCTCTGCCTCGTGGGTATTACCTGTTTTTCTTAAGCAGAAATAAAACAGCTTTTCCATATAGTTACCGGTAAACTCTGAAATAAGCTTCTCTGCCTAATCTGTGTAGGACTCATCTTTCATCCTCCTTTCGTTCATATAGTGTACGAATATAAAATTCGGTTGAAAAGTTTTTTTACTTTTTTCTAAATTCATTATAACACGAGGACACCATAATATAAAAGTAAAAATGCAAGAGAATTTGTTCTCTTGCATTTTTGTATTCAGTTAGGATTATTTACAACTCCGATAAACAACGGCAAGCCGTCGGGGCTTGTTACCACGAATATAAAGGGTCTGTCAAGGGTAAAATCAATTATTTCATTGGATGGAGCTGCAGAGCCACTTAAATGAAGATCAGTATACGCGGCGCCCTCACATCCGGTTTCATCCACCTTTACTCTTACACCGTGCTCCACCTTAGATACGGCAACACCCCCTGCCATATCGGTAAGAATATTGGAAAAATCAGCCGAATTCTCATTAAAACAGTCGGTAATACCCATTTTTTCAAGGGCTGAGACTATATCCTGCTTTTGAGAAATATCGAATTTAGGCATTGAAAGATTTATTTTCCTTTCTATTCTATCTTTCCATTTTGATGGCGCGGACATAAAATCAAGAGCTGCTTCATCATTTATTAAATCGGCTACGTTATACCCTTCGTCGGGAAGGATCAGATACATATTTCCATCATTTTTAAGCGGCTTTGTCACGGCAGAAAACTTATCTCCATAGTAATACATTCCTTGCTCTTCGATGTACATAAAATCGCATTTCACATCGCGGTCTGGAGTGTGGAAAACGTCCTTTTTTGTAAGCTCCTTTTCAAATTCCGTTTCCCATCCTGCGCTAAAATACAGAGTGGATGCAATAGCCAATACGGTTTCGGCATCAAACTCTTTGTTTTCAAGCATTTTATCAAGAAGTCCGCCCGTTTCCTTTTTCAGCCACTCGCGGTAGCATTTATTATACTCGGTTGAATCCATATCCCCTTGAAATACGGATGCGTAATAATGAGACGACAAGGTATTGACTGTCTGTGTGTTATATCCCATATTGTCCTTTAGCCAAAGTGAATTTGCCATTTTACTTATTGTTTTTCCGTCGTCACGGTAGCAGGCGTTCCACACAGAATGTACCTGTGTACGAAGTGAGTCAATATTTTCAGCGCAAAGAGTATCAAGAATTTGATTTCTCGTTTCTCCCCCGCTTACCTCCGCAAGCATTGAAAGAGCCATATATACGTTTACAGGGGAAAACACTTGATTTTCATCTGAAGTCCCCGCCAGCATTGTTTTTATACTGTTTTCAAAAAATACGTTCAGATTTTTTCCTGCGCCGTAATACTTGCGTTGCTCCTTAATACTGTCGTGCCATTTTATTATTTCATCGCCAATGGGAAGATTCGGATAGCTTTCCATTTTTGGATACTCCGGAGTTGATACCGCATAAGATGTCATAACAAGCCCGGGACCTGAATTTAAAATTATTGCGCCGCACAAAATCACGGCAAGAACGGCGGCAACAGAGCCTATCCACTTGGGCTTACGTCTTTTCCTGACCGTTTTAACAGCCTTTCTTTCCTTTTTACTATATGACTCGCCCTCCTCAATAAGAGACACATCAATATAGCTCATTGCATCAAACAAATTTTCCCCCTTCATATTTCTACACCTTCCTTTTCTAAATATTTTTTTAGCGTATTGCGCGTGCGGTGAAGAATTGACTTTACCGCATTTTCACTAATTGAGAGATTATCCGATATTTCCGATATAGAATCAACGTACCAATATCTTCTTATAAAGATATTCCTGTTCCTTTCGGAAAGGGAGGACAAAAACATACTGATAGCATTTCCAAGCGCCATACTGTCCACGATGTCAGATGTATCTGCCTTTGGTATGCACTCACTAAGCTCGTCAATTGCAAGGTCTACTCTTGATGACGTTCTTTTCTCGGAGATATTGTATCTCAACTTATCAATAGCGGTGCTTCTTGCGATCATTCCAAAATATCCGCACAAGGAATCGGGATTTTTGGGAGGGATAGTATTCCAAGCCTTAAGATAGGTGTCATTTACGATTTCCTTGGCGTCATCCTCGTTTTCCACTATTCGATACGCTATTGAATAACAGTATTTTCCATACTTTTTCTCCGACTCGGATATTGCCTGCTCCGATCTTTCATTAAACAGATCTATTATTTCCTTATCATCCATTTCGGTTCTCCTTTCCTTTCGCCTCTCTACTATTAAGGACGAAAAAATTTTAAAAAGGTTGCGGTGCAATATAAAAAAATTGAAAAAGAGGAGAAAAATCCCCTCTTTTTCAATAATATATGTAGATTATCTCTGTACTCTGCCTGAGCCGTCGCCGCCTGCAAGCTTTTCAACCTCGGAAACGGAAACTCTGTTGTAGTCACCCTCAACGCTATGCTTAAGAGCGGATGCTGCAACTGCAAACTCGATAGTTTCCTTAGAGGACTTACCAGAAAGGATAGCGTAGATAAGGCCGCCGCCGAAGGAGTCACCACCGCCAACACGGTCAACAATGTGCAAATGATAGCTCTTTGAGAAGTAGTAGTCCTCTCCGTCGTAAAGCATACCTGCCCAATCGTTATCGCTTGCGGAAATGGAGGAACGAAGTGTAATAGCAACCTTTTCAAAGCCGAACTTGTCAGCAAGCTGCTTAGCAACGGACTTGTAGCCCTCGTGGTTAAGCTTACCGCCGTAAATATCTGTGTTTTCAGCCTCGATGCCGAATACGTCCTTTGCATCCTCCTCGTTGGAGATACATACGTCAACGTACTGACAAAGGTCTGTCATTGCTTCTCTTGCCTCTGCTCTTGTCCAGAGCTTACCGCGGTAGTTAAGGTCACAGGAGATCTTTACTCCCTTTGCCTTAGCAGCCTTACAAGCCTCACGGCAGATGTCAACTACGTTAGGACCGAGAGCGGGTGTAATACCTGTAAAGTGGAACCAATCAGCTCCCTCAAAGATGGAATCCCAATCGAAATCAGCTGTGGAAGCCTCCTGAATTGCGGAGTGCGCTCTGTCGTAAATACATACGGAGCCTCTCTGGGATGCGCCCTTTTCAAGATAGTAGATACCTACTCTGTCGCCGCCTCTTACGATCTTGGATGTGTCAACTCCGAAGTAACGGAGGGAGTTAACCGCTGCCTGACCGATAGCGTGCTTGGGAAGCTTAGTTACGTAAACGCTGTCCATACCGTAATTAGCAAGGGAAACCGCTACGTTAGCCTCACCGCCGCCAAAAGTAGCCTGCATCTGATCGTTCTGGAAAAATCTGTAGTAACCGTTGGGAGCGAGTCTTAACATGATCTCGCCGAATGTAATAATTTTAGCCATTGTTTCTTGCCTCCTTAACTATTTCCGCAGATTTGCGGCAAAGCTCTGTAATTTCATCCCACTTGCCATTTTCAATAAGGTCTGCAGTAACCATATAAGAGCCACCGCAAGCGCAAATTACGGGGCAAGAGAGATACTCTTTAAGATTTTTAAGTGAAATTCCGCCTGTGGGCATAACCTTAAACATGGGGAAGGGCGCGCTCATAGCCTTGATTTTAGCGAGTCCGCCTGACTGCTCTGCAGGGAAGAACTTAAGCACCTTAAGTCCAAACTTATAAGCCGCGTGGTAATCTGTGGGGGTTGTACAGCCGGGATAGATAGCAATTCCCTTTTCCTGACAGTATGCAACAAGCTCGGGGTCGAAGCCGGGAGTTACGATAAACTCTGCGCCTGCGGCAATAGCCTTATCGATCTGCTCTGTGGTCATTACCGTTCCGGCGCCGCAAAGCATCTCGGGGCAAGCCTCCTTCATAAGCTTGATAGCTGTGTCTGCGCCTGCCGCACGGAAGGTAACCTCTGCAATGGGCACACCGCCTGCAGAAAGAGCCTTAGCCAAGGGAGCCGCATCCCTTTCGGGATTACTGAGCTTGATAACAGGCACTACGCCTATTTGTTCAACTCTTGTGTTAATATCCATAAACAAATTCTCCTTTGTTAATTTATCTTCTTTTATTTTACCACTATTTTACTCTAATTTCAATATATTTTATTTAGAATAAAGGAAAATAACTTAAAACGAGCTAAAAACAGGGGGTGTTGTATATACAGCGCCCCCTGTTTTTAAGTAATTTTATTTAAAATACGGCGTTTTTCTGTTTTCGCAATAATAAGCAAAATGATTTGGCTTCTCTATTATTTCTCTTGCAAATATTAAAAGCGCAGGGAAAGAGGGAGTTGGGGAAAAGCGGTATATGATCTGTACCTCGTCATCCAATTCCACCTCCGTTGAATTTACCAAATGATATTTTAAGAGAATGCTTATAATTTCATTTGCCTTATCCAAGGAAACTCCCAAGCTTTTAACAAAAAGGTTTTTCGTAAATCCCTTTTTGTAATCTCTTTTATTGAGCATAACAAAGGCGTCAAATACGTCCTTATCCGAAAGCTCCTTAAAAAGCCCGGTGTAATCTACGTTGTCAAAATACGCCTTTTCGCAATTTTCAGGATCGGGAACTACTAAAAAATATTGCAATCTGTTGGCTATTCCCATATGGGTAAAGCCATTGTCCGTAAGCATGGACGAATACATCTGGTCGTCTTTTCTAAGATCGTTTTCATACTCTGCAAGGTCCCCCGTATCGTTTGATTTTGCATAAGGCATAATTGCCTTTTCCATTATCCAGCAATACTCTAAGGTCTCTTTTATCTTTTTATCCGCAGGCGTATCCATCAGCTTTTTTGTAAGCGCGGTCTTAAGATCTGTATAATCGGTTATCGTGCGACCAAAAAGGTAATCAATGGAAACGGAAAAGAACTCCGCTATCTTTGGTAAAAGCTCAATATCGGGAACCCCTCCGTTTTCCCACTTGGAAACCGCCTGTGGGCTTACCATAACGTAATTTGCAAGCTCCTCTTGCTTTATTCCGCGTTCCTTACGCATAGTGGCAATTTGTTTTCCTATCATTTCTGTACTCATATTTATCCTCCGTAAAATGTTGAAAGCCGCTTTCTTGATTAGATTGTACCACAATCCTTAGTTGATTTCAACGGAGGCGTTATTGATAAAAACAAACCGCGGTTGATTTTACTCACGCAATGCTTTTATTATAACGTCAAGCTTTATCTGAAACTCATTATCTTTTGTAAAATCAAATGTGCCGTTATTATCCTTTAACTGTAAAACGCTTAAATACAGATACTTAGTCAATTCTTTTATATTTTTTCTTATAGCTTTGATAAGCTCCTCTCCCTTAAGAATGTTGGCGAGACGCCATCCCACAGTATCACAAATATCGCAGCTCTGAGATGCAATTTTCAACGCCTTTTCGTATCTTCCGCTATCGTTATAAATCATACATAAAATAGATTCGGCGCAATTTCTATACATAGTTTCCGTACAGCTCTGCATTATTCTGTCACATAGGATTTCCGCTTCCTCAAGAAGCTTTAGCTTCTCTGCGCCTTCGCAGCCTTTTGACTTCCACCATAAATCAGAGGCAAGCAGCTGCATAAGCCAATAGTCGTTTGGGAATTCCTTAAGCGCGTTTCTTATAAGCTCAATTCCATTATCTAACCCCTTCTCCTTCAAAAGCACGCCGTCAGACTGTTTTTCAGCTCTTATTTTGTAATAAGTATCAGATATTTCTCTTATCCTTCTCTGCTTTTCGATTTCAGAAACACCAAAAAGCGTGTCGATAGTTACGGAATAGTATGACGCGATCAACGGTAGCAGTGTAATATCGGGGTGCCCGTCTCCGCACTCCCACTTGCTAACAGACTGAACGGATATATTAAGGAATCTTGCGAGCTCTTCCTGGGTATTACCCTTTTGCTTTCTTAACACTCTTAAATTTTCATTAAAATCAGTAATCATATTTTTCTCCTAAAATAAAATCAATGGGCCCCTTGTAATTTAATTATATCAGCTCATTTTTATTTTTACAATAACCGCAAAATGGATAAACAGTGGAATTTATCCACTGTTAGTTGATATCGGATAAACACAAAAGAGCAGGTAAACCTGCTCTTTACGTCTTAATTATATGTCTTCAGCCAATGCCTTGCGCTTTTGCCATCTGCCTGCCAGAAAATAGATCATACTCGGGATGGCGTAGCCGTAGGGGGCAAGACCGTAACCGAGGACGAAGCCGAAGAAGCCCCAACCAAGGAAGATACCGAAAAGCCAGCTTAAGCCTATTCGAAGCACTACTCCGTCAAGGATAGCGAGGCACATACTCAATTTTGCATTGCCGATTCCCTGTACGAAGGCTCCGCTTCCGCGCATTACCGCAAAGGCGGGGAACATCCACAAAATGGCGCGGATAAATTCCGACGACATTTCGTGTACTAATGGGTCGTCGGAGAATATCATAAACAGATATTTACCGAGGGTAAGGTACAATATCATAAAGAATATAGTAAGAATTACGGAATAAACGATTGCAAAGCGAACTACCTTCTTTGCGCGGTCGTTATTGCCCGAGCCAATATTCTGACTTATCATAGGCACGGCGGCATACTGAATACCCTGTGATATTTTATTTACGATATCGTCAATTCTTACACCGACGCCAAATGTTGCGGACGCTACAACTCCAACGTCGTTTATAAGGGAGTTTACGACTAGCATTGAAAGGTTTATGCATCCCGACTGAATAGCCATAGGAGTACCAAGACCCGTTATCATACGGATATATTTTCCCTTGGGGATAAAGCTTTCCTTTTTAAAGTCAAAGCCGAAATCATAACGTCTTTTGTAAAGATAGAACAGGGAGAAAATAAAGGATACTGCCTGTCCGATAATGGTTGCCCACGCGGCGCCTGCAACTCCCCAACCGAGAACGCCCGTAAAAATTATATCAAGCACAAGATTTATAGCAGATGCAATACCGATAAACAAAAAGGGGCGCTTTGCATCTCCCATTCCACGAAGGACGGCAGAAACAAGGTTATATCCTGCGGTAAATATAAGACCGAGAGTACAGATCACAAGATACTCCCTTGCCATTTCATATGATTCCACAGGGATGTTCATAGTATCAAGTATCCAATTTTGCAGCGCCATGATAACACCGCTGAATATAACGGCAATAACGGAAACGTAGATAAATAGCGTACCGATTACGTCGTTCATTTCCTTCTTCTTGCCTGCGCCAAGAGCCTGAGCAAGAAGCACCTGTCCCGCATTGGAAAAGCCAAGGCACACCATTGTGGCAAAGTTGACTATCTGGCTGCTTTGGGATACGGCGGAAAGACCCGGAGTGCCAACGTACTTTCCTACTATTATCATATCTATGGTGCTATAAAACACCAAGAGCGCGTTTGACGCCATAAAAGGAAGTGCAAACAAAAGCAGCTGCTTTGCTATATTGCCACTAGTAAAATCCTTAGAAAGACTTTTTCCTTTAATATCTACCACCTCCGTAAAGTCTCATAACAGATTTATTATACCATATTTTCTATTTAAAGTCAATAAAGGTAAGCTATTCCTTTTTTACGGTAATAAAAATAAAATATTGAAATATCATAGGTAATATGATAAAATATCCTTGTAGATATTTGTCTTTTAAGGAGGAAGAAATGAGTAAAAAATCGAAAAAGAAATCAAATTTCGGCGCGTATTTTCAGATTTTGCTTTGGATGATAGTCGGAGGTGTGTGCGGATTTTTGTTTATAAAGTATTCCGAAAATTATTTGGCTGATGCTAAGCTTTCAATAAAGCTGTTAAGCGTTGTCGCTATGGTAATATGCCTTTACGCATCCATGATCTTTAATTTAATCGTTCACGAGGCGGGGCACCTTATCTTCGGGCTTATGACGGGATACAAATTCGGCTCCTTCCGTATATTTAATTTAATGCTACTGAAAGCGGACGGCAAGCTTAAGCTTAAAAGACTCAGCATTGCGGGTACGGGCGGTCAATGTATTATGTGTCCACCCGATATAGTGGACGGAAAAATGCCTGTCGTCTTATATAATTTAGGCGGCTCCATTATAAATTTATTCTTCGGCGCGGTATTTCTTTTAGTGGCGATACTGTGCAAGCATATTCCCGTTTTATTTATAGTATCGGTTATTTTTTCCTTGGTGGGATTTGTAACCGCTCTTATGAACGGAATTCCCTTAAGCACGGATATTATAAACAACGACGGCTACAACGCAATTTCCTTAAGGAAGGACCCGTTGGCTATGCGTTCCTTTTGGGTGCAGCTTAAAACCACCGAGCAAATTGCAAAGGGCGCAAGACTCAAGGACTTGCCAAAGGAATGGTTTATTATTCCTACAGATGAGGAAATGAAAAACAGTATGGTATCCGCCCTTGGCGTTTTTGCCTGCAATAAGCTGATGGACGAGGGAAAATTTGAGGAAGCGGATAACCTTATGGCTCATTTTTTGGAAATTGAAAGCGGTATTGTAGGCTTGCACCGTTTCCTTATGGTATGCGACAGAATATACGTTGAGGCAATAGGTCAGTGCCGTGTTGACGTAATAGAGAAAATGATGAGCCCTGAGCAAACAAGATTTATGAAGCAGATGAAATCATTCCCATCCGTTATCCGTACGGAATACGTATACGCCTTACTTTGTGAGAAAAATCACGCAAAGGCCGATGGCATTATGGCATTTTTTGAAAAGATGGGTAAAAAATATCCGTATCCTCAGGATATAGAGTCCGAAAGAGAGCTTATGGAAATAGCAAAGGAAAAATATTTCAGTAAAAACGCGTGAAATCAAGAGGTACGTTATGAGAATATCAATATGCGGTGACATCTCCGTAAAGGCGGACTGCTACGATTTATTTGCACAGGGTCGGGGAAAAGAGCTTTTTGCCGACGTTTGCGACGTGTTCAAATCCTGTGACAAAGTCATTGTAAATCTTGAATGTGCAGTCACGGAAAAGAACACGCCAATAAAGAAAATAGGTCCTAACCTAAGTGCGCCTTTAAATACCGTAAAGGCGCTTAAGGATGCGGGGGTAACGGACTGCTCTCTTTCCAATAATCATATATTTGATTTCGGAAAGGAAGGCATTTACGACACACTGAACGAGCTTAAAAAACACGGAATAAACTACACAGGGTTCGGTAAAAACGAGGATGACTCCCGCAAAAATATGATAATTACAGACGGTAATATCAAAATTGCCGTAATAGCGGTTTGTGAGCACGAATACTCCTACGCCCTAAAAAACAGAATGGGGTCGCGCCCTTACGATCCATACGATACCAACGACGATATTGCGGAGGCAAAAAAGGATGCGGACTACGTAATAGTAATTTACCACGGCGGTAAGGAGGAATGCAGATACCCTTCCCCAAGGCTTTTAAAGGCTTGCCGTTCTATGATCAAGCACGGTGCGGACGTGGTTTTGTGTCAGCACAGCCATTGTATCGGTTGCTACGAGGAATATATGGGCGCTCACATCCTTTACGGTCAGGGCAATTTCCATTTTATCTGTAAGGAATACGAAAGCCCCGAGGATAACGGATATATGTGGAACACGGGCCTTCTTGCCGTAATTGACGTAAGCGACAAATTAAGCGTAAATTTCCTACCCTGTGTGGCAGATTGCGACCATATAAGACTTGCAAACGAGGAAGAAAAGACACAAATTCTTTGCGAGCTTTACGAAAGAAGCAAGAGTCTTAACGATGAAAGCTGGTATGACGAGTGGAGAAAATTTGCCCTGTCACAAAGCAGATACAAGGTGTTTTCTCCCGATTTGTACGAGTACATAGCCCACTATTTCGATTGCGAATCTCATACTGATGCCTGCAAGGAAATATACCAAACCTATAATATGACAAATGAGCGTGAATAAATAAAAATGCGACACCACGTGTCGCATTTTTATTATTTTACTATTAAAATTGCGTTAAGTGAAGGGGCGGTATATGTGTCATCACCTATGGTAAATTTAACCGCCTCATCCTCGGGATTTACAACTATATACGCGGTTTTTCCGTCCTCTGCCTCCCACATAGATGAAAGAAGTCTTGGAAGAGCCGCTTCCTTACGTCCTCTGAAAAGAGGAATTACAATTTCTCCGCTTTCAACCTCCTCGGCAATTTTCATCTTACCGCAGTAAAGATATTTTTTGCCTTCCCTATTATAAAAGCTCATTACGTTTTTAATAAACAAAAGAGTCTTTTCCATATCGGGACAATGCTCAAAATCGTGAGTGCCCCAATGTGTCATAAGATTTCCGTTGGGAGCAAGGACGAGAGTCATAATATCACCGATGGAAAAGGAGTACGCAAGACGGTAACGGAGTGTATCAACGGATGGCTCAAAGGGACATCCGCATTGGTTACCCATAAAGTTCCTTACGTATTCGTGATAGATATATGCATAGACGGGCGTGGGTGTTCCGAAGGGATAATTGAGCTCAAATCTGTTATCGCTCATTAAAAGATTACCGATAAAGGGCTCTGCCGCGGCGCTTTCGCATCCGAAAAGCATATGGGGGGCTTTATTATTCCATTCATCAAGCATATTTTGAAGATTTGACGTCATCCACTCTCCCGGCATTGGGGGATGATCATGCTCTCTTGCGAAGCACATATACTGTCCTCCGCCGTGGTTCTGGTCAAGGATCTGGGCGTAGTCAACACTGCTTTCAAGAACTGGATAGTATCCCTCGCGAAGTATCTCCCGACCGCGCTTTGACGCGGGGCAGATATCATAGCCATAGCGCTGATACGGTGTACATGTAATACCGCGCTCAGGCTTATTTTCGGGTGAATGGCACACACCCTCAAGAACGTTTTCGTTTTTTATTCTTTCCTCACAGTTATAGCTGTCCACCAAGGTGCTTTGCAGAGTGTATCCAAGTCCCGAGCAATAAACACCGAGAAGGTCTCCGTTTTTATGTAAGGCGTCTCTGAATTCGTTAAATACATCCACTCCACCAAAGGGTGGCCACATATAGGGGGGAGCCCAAGGAGCCGTACCCTCCCAATGCATAAGAAGTGACATTATTCTGCACCCTGTGGCTGATTTTATCTTATTTAACACAGGAAGCGCGTTTGTATAAGGAAAAAGCGCGTTTGGCTCCATTATGTCCATATCGTGTATTCCGCGAACGGGATATGTAACTATCAAGGGGGATTCCTCGTACCATTTTGGCAAGACTTTGTTTTCCCTTATTGCCTTTAAATTATGGGGCAAATTCTTTTCAAACCAGCGTCTGTATATTTCTGCGGCGCTTTGCCAATTACTGCCGCATATTTGCCATATAACGGGGAAATCCGACTTATAGTCCTTGCCAAAATCTGCCCCTGTATAAAGACGCATCTGCATTGAGATTCCGTCACCGCATCTGTAAAAATCTACGCCCTTAAATCCTCTTTTACTATCGTGGGCGCCAATATAAAGACCGCAGTCGTCAAAAAGGTAGGAGATAAACTGTGAGCAAACCTTGTTCGGAAAAATGAAGTATGATCCCGACATAGGAAACTCGGGCTCGTATCTTGGCAGAAGTGTTTCATCAGTCAATAAAATGCCCTCGTCATAGGGGAAAATTATTCTGCCGCCGTTTTTATCGTTATCTATAAGACGTGGTAAGCATATTTTTGCAAGCTCCACCCATTCCACCGCATAATCACAGGGCACACCGCAAACCATAACCTGCCACTCAATATTGTCCTTGGCTGACACGTATAGCTCAACTGTAAGGTCGCAAAATCCCTTTTCAAAACTACAATATGTAATTTTGCCCGTGGACGTGTATGATTTTTTCGCTTTTTGCGGGTCTAATTCAACGGTGCTTCCATCCCTGTGGCGCAGTCTTACCACAAACAAGGGACACGTATGCGCGCATCTTTCCTTTCCGTTTATAAGCAAGGATGAAATTAAGCCCTTTTCGGTATCTACCGTTACTTCAATATTATTAGCCTTGATATTCATTTTCTTCCTCCTATGGGGGTTATTGGTCTTATCTACATTATAAACAATAAAAGATCCAAAATCAATAATCTTGCTTATTTTTTATTGACACATATTATAAAAAATGCTAAAATACCCTTAGACGTATCTATTTTAAGATGGGGGGTAAAGAAAATGAGAAAAATTATTGACAGCCATTTACATATTTCAAAATGGGGAGATGAGGATTTTATCTCCTGCTTTGACGAGTATTGTAAGGAACAAAGCATACACGCCCTGAATATATGCGCAATTCCATCAAGACAGTCGAACGTTTGTAATAATATAATTATGGGCTTTTACAAGCTGGCAAGACCGAAGAACTATATCCACGGCGGTATAGAGCTTATCAATATACCCATAGATAATATGCCAAAGGATATGGATGCGGTAACCCAGTACAGGGAGCTTATGGAAATAGGCTTCGACGGTATAAAAATGCTCGAGGGAAAACCGACGGAGCACAAAAGAATAGGCAAAGATCTGAATCATCCGTCCTTGAATGCGCTTTACAAGGAGATTGAAAAGGACGGCACTCATCTTATTATGCACGTAAACGACCCCGACGAATTCTGGGACCTTAAAAGAGCCCCCGATTGGGCGATCAAGGCGGGATGGACCTATACGGACGGTACGTACTCATCCTATGAGGATATCCACAATCAGACCTTAAAGGTCCTTGAAGACTACCCGAATATATCTGTTACCATTGCCCATTTCTTTTTCTGCGGCAAGGAGCCCGAAATTCTTGAAAGACTTTTCAAGCTTTACCCAAATTTCTGCGTAGATCTTACACCTGGCGGCGAGATGTACGTGGAGTTTCAGAAGAATTACGATTACTACAAGGAATTTTTCAATAAATACTCCGACAGACTTATTTTCGGTACGGACAGCGCCTATCTAGGAGATAACAAATATGAAAAATGGCTTTTTAACGTGGTAACCACCTTTATCGGAACGGATAAGCCTGTTTCAAGCTTTGACGACAAAATTCTTTGCGGTCTTGGTATGTCACAGGAGAAGGTGGATAATATTTTTTACGCAAACTTTGAGCGCCGCGTAGGTAAAGAGCCAAAGAAAATCGACAAGGAAAAGTTCAGAGCGTATATTGAAAAATACTCCTTTGCCCTCACCGACGAGGACAAAAAACGCATTGAGCCACTTATTAAAAAATATTTATAAGCAAAAAAGATAGAGCCGAGGCTCTATCTTTTTACATTATTAAATCAAACAAGGTAAACATCAAGGGGATCGTCAAGGCGGAGGCAAGGTGAGACACGATGGCCATACCCGACGCCTCGCTTGTATCCTGTCCGTGAGATTCGGGAATGACTACTCCGTTTAAGCCAAGGGGCATAGATAAAACGGACAATGCGCATAAGGAAACGCCGTAATCGAATTTATGCACCAGAAGAACGAGCAAGAATATGGACGGAATTATAAGTAATCTCAAGGCGGACAAAACGTATATGCTTTTTATCTTAAGTACCCTTTTAATATCTATTTTGGCAACGCACATACCCGTCAGCAGCATTGTACTTGGTGACATACACTTACTGAGGGAATCTATTGAAACCTCTAAAAACGAGGGAATGGGCAGCCTTGTCATACCTATTATAATACCGATTATCATAGCGATAAACAAAGGATTCAAAAGGTTTTTAAAGCTGAAGCCCTTCGTTTTTTCACTCGGTATGAGAAGTGCGGGAATTGCCCAGGAGTAATTTACCACCCACATAGGCGTGCAGAGGATAAGGTAGGACATAAAAAGCTCGGGCATAAGGGTTGATACAACCGCAGTACCCATAAATCCGAAATTTGAAAAGGCAAGACAGTAGCTATGTATCTTACGTCTGTAGCTGTCCCTTGCGCTGAAGCGTGAAACGATCAGAGCAAAGGCGATGGAAAGCGTCACTACGATTATACCCGCTAAGGCGTAAGGCCAGGCGGAGCTGATACGCTCTACGGTAAAGTTTTCCATAAAATTAGTCAGAATCAGGGCGGGCATAAAAAGTGTGCTGACAAGCTTGGAAAGGACGTTTGTCGCAACCGCAGGCAGCTTACAAAGCTTCATTATGGCAAAGCCTGCTCCGATAAGCAAAAATAAATATGAAATCTGGCTAAGAGTGGTTAAAAAGGTCTGCATATTTTCCTCCTTATCTTAATTTCCTTAACGTGTGTGATTATAGCATAAAGTCTTTCCTTTTTCAATAATAAAGTAAAAAATCAAGCTTTAAACAAATATAAAACGTAAAAAGCAACGCACACAGTACGTTGCTTTTTAGATTAAAATATTATTCGCCGACGATCGACTGAATTTCCTTTACGTTAACGTCACGTAATTTTTTATTCTGCTTTATGGACAGAGCCGCAGCGACACCCGCCGCCTCTCCCAAGGCGATGCAAACCGACATAATTCTGAAATTGGAATGGGCAAGGTGGGAGCCGCTTATATTTCTGCCCGAAAGAAGTAGCCCCTCTATACTCTTAGGAAGTAAGCATCCGTAAGGGATCGTGTAATCTCCCTGCTGCTTCCAATGCTTTTGAATGCCCGTCTTATCAAGGCTTGCGCCCGTAAGATTATGCACGTCAAAATTAAACCAAGCCCGTCTTACCACCCAATTATCATAATATTTTGCCTCTAAGATGTCATCCTTTGAAATAGATTCAAGTCCTTCAAAATGCCTTGTCTCGCGTACGCCTATCAGGGATGCGCTGCTCATAAGCCAACATTTTTCATAACCCGGGATATATTCACGAAGGAACTTTACGATGGGAATGATCTGTGAACGACAGGTCATAACGCCCTTTGTAAGGCTTTCTCCGTCAGTACCGTCTATCTCTATGGCGTTTGTCATATTACAAACAACGGTATCGGGAGTTGGTTGAGTATATAAAAGCACGTGACCCGCAGGAAATGGCAAATGCTCCTTTGCAAGAGCTTGTATTTCTCCCTTTTCCGTTTCAATAGTCGTTTCAAATGAGGGAGGGAACAAGGCGCGGCTGTAATCAACTCCGCCAATCTTAAACATAATGGAACAGGGCTGCATTCTGCCGTCCGATTCTCTGCCCTTGAAGTAAGGCACGCCTGCCGAGGCGGCTACGTCGCCGTCACCCGTGGCGTCAACCACTCTTTTGGCTTTTATAAATCCTCTGCCGCTTTTATTCTCAACGATCACACCTACTATGGCGCCGTTTTCAACCACTGCCTTGCTTACCCTTGTATAATAAAGAATTTTAATATTTTCCTTTATCATCATTTCCTCAAGGACGATCTTTTGCACCTCGTGATATATTGCGTCGGGTCCGCAGTGATTATCGTTACACCATCCCACGTCCTGAGCTTTATTATAGGTCAGGTCAAAGATCTCTTGCATTATTTTGCTTGATGATCTTCCGCCCCAATTGGACATCATTCCTGCGGTGGCAATTCCGCCAATGCAGTCCTGCGCTTCTACTACCATTACGGATACTCCCTCTCTGGCGGCTCTTATTGATGCGCCGATTCCCGTAGGGCCTGCTCCGCAAACCAATACGTCAACCTCTGCAATAAGAGGCACTTGATTATTTTCATAAACAAATTCGGACATAGGTATTCTCCTTGACAAGCTTTTTTCTTTATTGTATAATAAAATTACAAAGAAAACCTTTATATATTGTTTATTTTTCTTTAAAAAACAACAATGAGGTATATAATGAAAGCTAATATTTTAAAAGACGTTACAGATTATATGGATTTTTTACGCGGCTGCGGATATAATATTTCCTTAAGCTGCTTTGAAAACAGATTTGAGCCGTATACTGCCGAGCTTTTGCCGTATGAGATCCATCTTCACTCCGTATGCAGCTATCTGAAGCAAAATACGAAAACCTTGGGTAGATGCGTACAAAACAAACGAAAATTGAACATCGCGCAAATAAAGGAGCCTATATTTTCCTGCTGCTACGCGGGTGTCGAGGAATATGTTATACCCATCATTTATGAAGAAAAAACGATTATGTGTGTAAATATTTCCGGATACAGAGGTAATTTGCGAAAATCAAAATACAGAATGGAATGCATATCAAAGCTTTGTGGCAACCATTTTATTGAGGCATACAACGAGTTATCCATTTCACCTCCACAGCTCGAACATGTAATGAAATTTATAAAGCCACTTAAGTATATGATAATCGAGTTATATAAAGATTGCTTGGAAGCAAGTAATAATAAAACCGCAACCCAAACAAAAATTATTTACTTAAAAGCTATAGAGTATATTCACGAAAATTATATGCACAAAATTTCCTGTAACTCCTTAGCCAAGGAAATAAATTATTCTCCATCATATTTAAGATATGTATTTAAAAAGGAATGCGATTCCTCCGTAAATAAGCAAATAAATGAAATACGTTTAAAAAGAGCTAAGCATTTACTTTTAAACACTACACTCAACGTTACCGAAATTGCCCTTAGCTGCGGCTTTAGCGATTCAAATTACTTTTCAACCGCATTTAAATCAAAATACGGCTCTCCTCCAAAGATATATAGGAATAAAGGTTAATTTTTATATTTTGATTGCAAGAAAAAGCAAAAGCTTAACCCTCTTAGGTTAAGCTTTTGTTTGTTTTATAATAATCTGTATGCGTTTGCCGTCCAGGTGTACGCCTTGCATTTTAAAGCATCGCCTGTCAAGGGATCGTGATTTTCGGGGAAGCCCGATTTTTCCACAGCGCTTTTGTATCTTGCTGCTATCTGCTCGCTCAATTCCGTTTCACCCATATTACGAAGCGCCAAGCCGAATATGATATGGTCAGGTCCCCAGGCGGGTCCTCTCCAATATCCGTTAGGTGTATACAATGGACTGTTTATAGATTCGCTTGCAAGTCCGTAGGGACATAAGAAATCATTTTTAAGACTTGTAAGTATGTATTCTTTTATATCCGCAGGAAGCCTGTTCTCCAAAACGATCATTCGAAGGGGCATAAGGCTCTTTGTCCTGTATATTTCCTCGGTAATACCGTTACGAACGAACAGCTCGCCGTCAAAGAAATGGGATGTGCACTTTTCAAGAAGCTCGTCTGAGAGCATCTTATATATTCTTGCATCGGTACAAAGATTAAGCTTTTCTGCCATTTGAGAAAGCACCTCACATTGAACGGACAAATACGCAATAAGATCGGGAGACTGAATAATTTCCGTTTTATCAAAGCAGGTCGCGTTATCATTACCCGAATCGTTGCCGTGATAGTAGCAGGGGGTATTTCCGCGATAATTGAGCCACCAATCCGTATTCTTCTTCATATAATAGTAAAGCTCGTCAATTATCTCTATATCCTCGTATTTCGGATTGCGTTTAACAAGCTGCTTGTAGATCCAGCCCTGAATGGGAGGCTTTACAAAGGCTTTTTCCATATTTACGGTTGTAACCGTATCAGGAGTTCTGCCGTGGCTATCCATAAATCTGTAGGGATATATAAGCTGATTATAGGAAAGCTCAAAATCCTTGTCCGCAAGATCAAGGGCGTTAAAGGTATTGTCCCATGACCAAAGCTTGCACATACCCGATTTACTCATTACGATGGCGTCTCTGTCGTAATTTCCCTCTCCCGATATGATATTGCTCCACAAAATATAGGCGCAATATTTTTCATATTGGGTTTTGCACCTCATCTGCTCTTCCCATTTAAGAAATTCGTCTTTTCTGTTTTCCATATATTCGTTATAGGTAAGATCAGAATAAACGGATCTTTCGCTTGTACTTAAACGAAGTGTAAACTCGTATTCTCCGTTTTCGTCGGGTAAAACCGTGATCTTTATATATTTTTTATAAATTCTTCTTTCGCTATCGGGAGCGTCGATCACCACATTACCCTTATGGATCTTAAAGGTGTGGAAGGTATTGGTAAAGCAATCGCAGATCTTTATGATATTATTGCCCTCATAAATATAGTTGGCATTGTAAACGCCCTGCATATAAATATACTTTAACGAGGGGGAGCTTCCTTTTCCTAAAAAGCATACTCCGTCCTTACCGAAAAGGCACATTTTATGATCCTTATCTCCTTCTGTAAGCTGCAGCTCCCAGGGTAAAAGCTTTTCCTTTACCGCATTTGAAAAGCCAAGCTCTATCATAGGCACCATTCCGCCGTTGTGAAGGGAGTGTATAACGTAATTCTCACCCGATTTAGCAACGGAAATCAAGGATGCTCTTGCGCTGAAATGAAATTTATCCAAGTTAAACATATTGGTTCTCCAATCTTAATATTCATTTTATTTAGTATAGCATATCCTGATTTTTTTGTAAATAACCGCGCACTAATATTCTGCATTTAATTCATAGTTTTTGCTTGTAAAAGCGCAAAAAAGTGAAGATAAAAGCATAACTGATGCTCTTAATGTTTTAACAGTTGAAATATTCAAAAAAATATGATATGATAAATTAGTTGACAAACAAGAATTTGTAAGAATCTACCCTACATAGGAGTAAAATATAAATGTTATTACTGAACGGAACCAATATAAGCAAATCCTTTTCGGGACAGACACTTTTTGAAAACGTGTCCTTTCAGGTTTACGATAAGGACAAAATAGGATTTGTTGGTGTAAACGGCGCGGGCAAATCCACGCTTATTAAAATTATCACGGGGGAGCTTGACTATGACGGTGGCGAGCTGACAAAAAGCCGCGAAACGAAGATCGGCTACCTTGAGCAGCATCCCGTATCCGATGGCGCCCGCACAGTAATGGAGGAAATACTGACCGTATTTTCCGAAATTACAAAAATTGAAGATCAGCTTACGGAAATTGAGCTTGCCATAGAAAGCGGAAGCGGTAATATAAATTCTTTGATTGCCCGTCAAAGCGCGTTGCAGGAGCGCTTTATGGAGCTTGACGGAACGCATTACAAATCAAAGATAAAAAGCGTACTTAAGGGACTTGGCTTTTCCGAGGACGTTCTTTCAATGCCCCTTGGCAACCTTTCGGGCGGTCAGAAGACCCGCATTGCTCTATCTAAAATACTGCTCTCCGACACAAATCTTTTACTCCTTGACGAGCCGACAAACCACCTTGACATTGATTCTGTAGAGTGGCTTGAGGACTTTTTGGACAATTACAAGGGGGCTTTTATCGTCATCTCCCACGACAGATTTTTCCTTGACAGAGTGACAAACAAGACCTTTGAATTGGAAAACAAGCACTTTCGCTCCTTTGACGGCAACTACAGTGAATATATCACCCAGCGCGAAATTGAGCGACTGACGGAGCAAAGAGATTACCATTGGAAAATGCGTGAAATACACCGTCTTGAAAAGGTGGTTGAGCAGCAAAGGGTATGGAAAAGCAAGAAAAATAAAAAGACCCACACCCTTGACAACACAAGAAAAATGATAGCAAGGCTTGAGGAAAGCCTTGTAGAGCCCGAAAAAGGACCGCAATCCATACATTTTCATTTTAAAGCCTGTCCCGGTGGCGCAAACAACGCCCTTACGACCAAAAAGCTCGGTATGAGCTTTGGCGAAAAGGAGCTGTTTCGCAATATTGACATCCAGATAAAAAAGGGGGAGAAGGTATTTTTACTTGGCCCTAACGGATGCGGCAAGACCACCCTAATAAGAATTTTAATGGGTCAGCTTCAGCAAACTGCAGGCGACTATCGGATAGGGGACAACACCTACGTTGGCTACTACGATCAGTTTAAAGAAAATCTGCACCGCGACAAGACCGTTATAGACGAGATATGGGATGAATATCCAAGCCTTACGCAGACGGAGGTCAGAAGCGCCCTTGCTCTGTTTTTGTTCCGTGGTGAGGACGTTTTCAAGGATATAAGAACCCTTTCGGGCGGTGAGCTTGCCCGAGTTGAGCTGACTAAGCTTTTGCTTCAGAAGATAAATCTGCTTATTATGGACGAGCCCACAAACCACCTTGATATTGCCTCCCGCGAGGCGCTTGAATCCTCTCTTTACGATTACGATGGCACAATGCTTATGGTGTCCCACGACCGTTATTTTATTAACAAGCTGGCGGATAAGATCATTTATCTGACTCGTGACGGCATCAAGGTGTACGACGGCAATTACGACAGTTACCTTGAGGGGAAGCAAGCCCTTGCATCAGCTGTCAAGCCCGAGGAAATAAAAGAAGAAAAGGGGCTTGAATACAAGGAGCGAAAGCGCATAGAGGCGGAAAAGCGCAAGATGCTGAACCGATATAAAAAGGTAGAGGAGCTGATCGAGGCGGGCGAGCAAAGAGTAAGCGAGCTTGAAAAAGCATTCAACGATCCTGAAATTGCATCTGACTATGCAAAGCTTGGAGAAATATCCTCCGAAATCGACACCCTCCACAAGGAAATTAACGACCTTATGGAGGAATGGGAAAGCTTGCAGATGAAGATCGACGAAGGGATTTAACAGTTGAAAAATCCACTTTACAAAAAATACAAAACGAGGACTTACGGAATCCGTCAGTCCTCGTTTTTTAAATAGTTTTAATTTCAATTCAGAATTACACGCTTAGGTGCGCGCCATACTGTAATTTTCGACGAAAGAAGCTCTTTCTTTGTAATTCCTTCAAGGTCTTTTAAGGAGTTTACTTCTCTATCGTCTATGGCGACGATTACATCGCAGGGCAAAATACCCTTTGCCGATACGTCTGCAAATTGGTCAACGTCGCAAACAAGTACTCCGTTATGACCTGCCGTTGCAAATACCGTCATTTCTCCGTCGGTCTCAATATTTTTTATCTTCATATCAAAGAAGGTGACAATATTGGACTTGCTCTTTTTCTTATTTTGATTGATTTTAGGAAAATTTGGAGATTTTGCAACCTTTTTAAGTGGCTCGTATCTTACGCCAAACTCACGTGGGAAATTTTCAAAGCCCGGAATTTCAGGAGAGATAAGGGTATAGTCCCCGCGCTTTACATCTGCAAAAACGCACCTGGCTTTTATTGAGCTTCTGTCCATACCCGTAATTTTTTCAAGCTCGGTTGCTTTTTTGATTCCCTTTGTATTTTTGGAATGTAAAACGTTATAATCAATGCTTTTTCCAAATCCGTGCTCCATTAAAATCGGTTGATATTCTGTGAAAATAATGTTATTTTCAACCACGTCCCCGCAGTTTTCGTACCAAACGTGTAAATGCACGGAGTTGTTTACCGTTATATTATTATGGACGTGTCTGCCAAAGCCCTCTCGCAGCTTTATGCCGCCGTTTAAGCACAGATTATTGTAAATTTCGTAATTTGAGGAGCCGTCGTCAAGGTCAATATCCCATCCCCTGTCGCAACGGAATCTTGAGTTTCTAATAACCGTTTTTGAAATGCAGTCAAGGTAGGCATATTTGTAAATTTCATTCTGCGCAAGGTCGCTTAAATGCCAATATCTGTCCCTGCCCCAGGAATTGAAGCTGCCGTGGTCTCCCGTTTCCTTAACCGTGTCAAACACGTCGCATCCGTCGATCAAATGACCGCCAAAGGTTCCCTCGGAAATATTTATTCCCGCGCGGGACGCATCATAAATACTGGTATTGATAACGCTGATGCCGTAGGACATCGAAATTTCCACACCCGTAGCCTGCTTTTCCACCATACCGACCCTTTCTATCAAGCAATCTTCAACGGTGCATCCCTTTGGATACTCATTACCCTTGGGGCCTCTTTTTTTGTCAATTTCTAAAAAGCTTTGGCTCTTTGTAGCCTCAAACAAAGGGCTTCTTACTGAGCTTGGCTTACCGACGAAGCAAACTCCGCTTGCGCCAAGATCCTTGAAATGACATTTTGACACCGTAATATTACTGTTTTTGCCATCAACGAAAACGCCATTTGTACCAATATCAAAAAGTGAGCATTCCGCAACTGCGCAATCATTTGAATTTGTAAAGTAGATGGCGCCGCCTCTGTAAATTGTCCAGTCGCTTCGTAAAAGGGGCTCGTTTGTGAGCATAAAGGTCCTTTTTGCGCGTCTTATTTTAATCTTTTCAACTCTTACGTTTTTGCATTTTTTAAATACGAAAAAGCTTGAATTTACGCAAATTTCAGCGTTGTTCAGACTATGCCCCTGCTTTAAAATTACGTATATGCGCTTGTTTTCCTTGTCGAAATACCACTCTCCGGGCTCTGTCATCTCCTCGCGCACGTTTTCAATGTACTTAAAATCGGAGTGCATACCCATTTGCCTGTTGTTTTGCCATCCGCCAATATAGGTAAGAGCGCCATTTTCGTCCTTGCCCGTTACCTCGTAGGAAAAGCCACCCCAGTTATGCAGGTGCATTGCGTGAATGTACGCGCCCTTCGGGTTTTTCCACTTATCAGCCATTTCCTTTGATAAAACATCCCTTGAAAATCCACCGAAAATCTTTATATTGGGGTTATATTTGGGAAAACGCGCCATCTGATATTTTTCACCGTTTATATAAAGGGCGTCCGCATCATATTCCGTCACTGCGGAAAATACGCCGTTACCCTCGTCTGCCCAGTTATCAACCCTTACACAGCCCTGAATTACGGTATTCTCTCCACCGCGAATGGTGATATTTTCACCCTTGACATAAATCGCATCCGTAAGATTATAAATTCCGTTTTTTAAGGAAATAACCGTTTTTTCGCCCTCCTTATGACAGGTAAAGCCTCCCGCCTTTTTGCTATTTACCAAGGACGAAAGCTTTTTGAAAGAAAGCTTTTTCAAATATTCCTCACGGCGCTTCGCCTCGTTTTTATCTTCAAATACCTCAAAATAGCAAAGATCGACGGGCAATTCTTTATAAAGAAGCTCTGAGCATACGCCAAAGCCGTATTTTTCATCGCATTGTGTTAAATAGGTATAAAACATAATTCCACCTCAAAAGCGTTTTTCTTAATTATATCGCGAAAGGCAGATAAAGTCAATTATACAAAGCAAATATCACTTTAAATTATCTGATGATATTACATTGACCAATAATAAATTCTGTGTTATAATCGAGTAAAGAAATAATGGAATGTAAATATTTCAGTTTTTAATTTGGGTGAAGTGAGTATGTCAAATATAAAAAAATATTGTATTTATACTACGCTATATAACTTAGGATTCACGTTTTGCACGGGCGCGATAATGCAAACATTTTTGATTCAAGCGGGATTTTCTGCGCAGCAGGTCTACGTTCTGAATTCGCTTATGCAGATTATGCAGGTGATTATGATGCTCATTCTGACCTTTTTATCGGGCAAGATAAAACGCGTAAAAACGGTTACGAGCATATCCTGTTTGTCGCTTTGCGTATTAACGGCCGTATTTTTAATGGGCGCAATAAATCCTGAGCTGATAAAACACGGCTACGTCATCGCTGTATTTATCGTTGCGGGCATATCCTACGTGGGCGTAGGCTTATATACCATTCTTTCATACTGCTTGCCCTATTATATCATAGATATGAACGATTACGGAAAAATGGTGGGTATCAGTACGGCTATCGCGGGGGGCGTATCCTTTCTCGTGTCCCTTGTCTATTCCATTCTTTTATCGAAATTCTCCTATATGAAAACAACGGCGTCCTTTTTTGTAATTGCAATAGTATGCTTCATCGTGACGAGTATCGTATGCGCGTCAATGCAGGTAAAAAGCTCGGAAGCAAAGCAGGAGGACCGTGTAAAAAGCGACGTTGTCGCCGTGTTCAAAAACAAGCATACCTACGTATTACTGATACCGAATTTTGTGCGCGGATTATCGGTGGGCATATTTAACGTAATCGCCACCATTGCCATTTCCGCGAGTATTTTAAACGAAACCACCTCCTCCTACGTAAACGTAATTTTACAAATAGCCACCTTCGCGGCTAACCTGCTTTTTGCGGTTGCATACAGAAAGCTTTCTACGAAAAACGTACTCTTACTTGCTACCCTTGGCGTATGCGTAAGCTTTCCGTTTTCTCTTGAATTTGGTGTAATCGGATTTTTCCTCTGCTTTACCGTCGCCTCGTTTTTCAGATTCGTTACCGATACTGCGATCCCCGTTATTATTACTGAAATTATTCCCGAGGAGCAGATCGGCCCGTATACCTCTATACGTATGCTGATCTTTACGGGCGCGCAGGCTGTGGCGACCTTACTTATAACACCGCTTTATACCAAGGTAGGTTATACGGGTGTTTTGATTTTTGCTACGGTAATGCTATTTATTTGCGGCGTAACGTATTACGCCGTTGCAAGAAGCGTAAAGCAGTCCGTTGGCAAACGATATTGATTAAAAGGAGCAAAAGCGAATGAAACAACCGAAATTTATAATTCAACTTGATCCCTATACAGGTGAGCTTGCAAATATTCCCGTTGATAAGCTTATGGAATGGCTTTTTTACTGCGTTGACAAAAAAGGCGCAAAGGTAGACGCGATTTTTTGGGAGGGACATTGCTTTTTTGATTTGGAGCTACCCTGCTACAATGCGGAAGTATACAGAAAATTCAAGGCTAAGGGCATAAATATTATGGAGCGCATTATAGACGAATGTCATAAGCGCGGAATCAAAGCATATTGTCATCACCGTTTTTCAGAGGTAGAAATTGATTTATCCTCGGGCAGAAACGAAATAAAGCAAAAGCACAAGGATTGGGTCATAAAAACCTGGTGGCAGGAGGGGCTATGGAATTTGGCTTCGTCGGAGCTGCAGGAGTTTAAGCTTGATTACATAAAAAAAATTATGTCCGAATACGCCTTTGACGGAATATGTATAGACTTTTTAAGACACCTTCCCTGCCTTCCCGTAGGTAAACAATGGGAATACAGAGAATGCGCAACGGAGTTTATGGGCAAGCTGAAGGATAGTATGAACGACCTCGGCCGTCATATCGAAGTAGGCGCAAAGCTTCCCGAAAACGGTGAATCCTGCCGTGTAGACGGATTTGACGTTGAAAAGTGGGCTAAAAACAATTTGGTAGATTTCGTCATCGGAGGCTCAAGGTCGGTTAATCCCGATATTGACTGGTACAAAAAAATCACGGAAGGCACGAATACCCTGGTCTATGCTTGTTGGGATGCGGGCCACGTGGCAGAGGGACATCATAATCAGCCAAGAGATTTTTTCCGCGGAATGTTATCAAATTGGATACACAAGGGGGCTGACGGAGTCGTTGCTTTTAACTTTGTACCTGCACCTGAAGAGGAGCTTGCAAAATTACTCCCCCCCGAAGAAATAATGCATTGTCTGGGACCGGATTACATTGATTTTTATGATATTTTAAGTGATGAAAATTCCGAGGATAAAGCCTTAAGATTCGTTGCGGAGCGAAGAGGCGGCTATCCGTTTTTAACAGGGTGCGGAGGAAACAACGTTTTTGCGCCGCTTCCTGCACCTATTCCCAACGATGAAACACCGTTGGAAATAAAAATTGATGTGTGCGGAGATTTTCAAAACAGAAATGCAGAGGTAAGATTTGTTATAACCAATGCAAAATCATCCTGTGATAGATTTAAAATATTCTTAAACGGTACGGAGATAAGCGATTTTTCGGAGGATTATTGCTATAAGGATCAACAGCTTTTCTGGCCCAAGCCACAGCCCACGATATATACCGCCAACTGCTTAAACTCGGATCCTGCGCCTATTTTGGAAATTAAAGCAAAGGCTGACGGAAGCCTTATCAAGAATGGAGCAAACACCCTTTCAATAGCTGTTATTGACAGAATAAATTATTTTATGTGTCCGGATATAACCGTTGAACGAGCGGAAATCATTATAGAAGCTAAGGATAATACTGAATCATAAGAAAGGAAAGTGAAGCTATGAACAAGAAGATTTTAAGAGACAAGATACTCGGCTGCTTTAACGGTAAAAACGTAGGCGGAACGCTTGGCGCTCCTCTTGAAGGAAAGAACGGCTTTTTCGATATTGATTATTTTATTCAGCCGAATATTATAAATAATCCCATGCCCAACGATGACCTTGATCTGCAGATTTCTTCCTTGAATGCGGTAAGAAGATTCGGAAGAAACGTAAATTCCGAAATATTGGCGGAGTATTACAATATTTTCGTAAATCCAAGCTGGGCAGAATACGGAGTTGGCAAGGCAAATTTAAGACGAGGTATTCCCACTCCCATATCGGGATATCATTCCAACAGCTATAAGGATAGCTGTGGCTCGTTTATCCGCAGTGAAATATGGGCGTGTCTTTGCCCCGGTCACCCCGAGCTTGCATCTCGCTACGCTTACTTTGATTCTTCAATCGACCACGCAGACGAGGGAACCTACGGCGAAGTATTCTTTGCGGCTATGCAAAGCGCCGCATTTGTGGAAAGCGATATAAGAAAACTGATAGATATCGGTCTTAGCTATATTCCAAGGACAAGCGCCCTTTATAAAGGAATCAAGCTTGTAATAAGCTGTTATGAAAATGGAAAGACCTATGAGGAAGCAAGGGATACCGTTTTTAAAGAGGTAGCAGGCGCTTTTTCCTATCAACACACGAAGCTGAAGGATATAAAGCTTACGGAGTACACGCCCGCCCCCGCAGGATTTGACGCTCCGCAAAATATAGCTATTGCTATTTTTGGTCTACTGTACGGAGAGGGCGATTTCGGTAAGAGTATGCTTCTTGCCGTAAACTGTGGCGAGGATGCCGATTGCTCCGCAGGAAGCCTGGCAGCAACCCTTGGAATTATTGCTGGCAATTCTTGTCTTCCCGAAAAGTGGATAAAGCCCATTAACGACGTAATTATTACCGCATCCCTTAACACCCTTGATTACGGTATGACTATGAATACGCCCTTTTTCCTGCCTCATTCCACACAGGAGTTAGCGGATGAAATTATAAAATGCATTCCCAAAATGTTAAACGTTGATTCCTACGATATAACGGATGAGGGACTGGAGGTATTTACCAGGGACGATTTTTATTGCAACGACATCGAGGACGTTTACTATAAAGGAGCCTTTGGCAACAGAGGACGTGAATGCTTTAACGTAACGGAGCTTTTAAATCTGCCCCACTATTCTGTATTCAAAGAGTTTTCTCTTTTTAAAATGGAAGCAATTTATGAAAATGATTTCTTTTTTGAAAACGGAAAGGAAACTGCCGTAAAGTTAAAAATTTATGACAACGGGGAATCAAAAATTCAACATTGGCTTACCATTCGCGCATATACGTCAAGCGGGGTGGAGGTAAAGGAAAAGACCTGTACTGCTCTTCTTGGTAATTGCAACGGCGACGTGCTTGAAAAGACCTTCCACATTCTTCCCGCTCAGGTCGATGGCGATAAATTCGACGTCATTTTCGATATATCAATGGAAGGCCACGCAAGTATGAGCTTGCTTAAGTTAAGCTTTTTTGCTAAATAAAAAACTGCAAAAGAACTCTTAAAAAATTTTCAGATCATTATGCAAAACGAGGGCTGACCGAAATGGTCAGCCCTCAACCTTATGTTTGCCGTTTTCTATATTCCCCAAGCATTGCTCCTCCGATGATAAGCACTGCGCCGATGATCTGTATGGGAAACATTGTTTCCTTCAGGAATATCACCGAGAATACGACCGCAGACATCGGCTCGATATATCCGCATATCGCAACCGTCTGCACAGGCAGCTTCCCGATGGACGAGAAATAAAAATAACATCCGATGCCCGTATTCAGAAGTCCTAATACAAGAATAGGGATAATGCTTTGCGTGTCGATCTGCATACGGTAGCCTTGCTTGATACCGACAAAGATAGCAACTGTAATAAATGCCATAAAAAGCTGAAGCATCGAATTTTCAAGCCCCGTGATGTCATTCGCCTTCTTGTTGAACATCACCATCAGCGAATAGCATATCGCCGAGAGCAGACCGCAGGCAAGTCCCAATACGCTCACACCGTTCTCGAATGCCGTTCCGTTGACGAGGAAAATACCGACAAGCACCACAAGAAAGCTACACACCTTGATCTTTGTAAGCTTTTCTCCGAACAGTATAGGAGAGAGTATCATCACAATGACAGGTCCACAGTAATAAGCGAGAGACGCCAAGCTGACACCGATCTCGTCATATGCCTCATACAAGAATATCCAACTCGTTCCCATTGCAATTCCCGACACAGCAAGGAAGATGCTTTGCGTTTTGTACTTGTAAAATGTCAGCTTCTCCCTTACAATAAAGAAGATAGCGATCAGTAAAAGGCTACCGATCAATGTGCGCAAAAGCACTATCTCGTAGCTGCTCAGATGTATCAAACTTGCCACAATGCCGTTTGAGCCAAACAGCAATAGCGCAAAGATATATTTCAAATACGATGCTTTCATTTCAGAACCTCTTGACAATTCGGTGATAATAGTATATCATATTATCATAAATTACACAAGCGAATATATCTCATATTCATCATTACAAAAACGCATAGATAAAGGAATGAAAATGGACACCAACGTACAAAAATATATGGCGTTTATCAAGACCGTGGAGTACGGCAGCTTTACAAAGGCGGCGGAGATACTCAATTATTCGCAATCGGCTGTAAGCCGTATGATAAACGACTTGGAAAAGGAATGGAACGTGACGCTCTTGGAGCGCAACCGCACAGGCGTGAAGCTTACCTCTGACGGAATGAAGATACTGCCAATCGCGCAAAGCGTATGCCGAGAGTTTGAGCGCTTGCAGGAGCAGATCGACGAAATAAATGGGCTTCAATCTGGACTTATCCGCATTGGTACATTTTCAAGCGTGGCAACGCATTGGCTCCCGAATATCATCAAGGAATTTCAAAAGGACTATCCCAATATCGACTATGAGCTTTTGCTCGGCGATTACACCGAGATAGAGGAATGGATCAGAATAGGACGTGTGGATCTCGGCTTTCTCCGATTGCATACTGTCGATGATTTTGAAACGGTATTCTTGGAGAAAGATAAGCTACTCGTGGTTCTCCCCGAGGATCACCCGCTTGTAGGTAAAGATAAATTTCCCGTTAAGGCGTTGTGTGACTATCCCTTTATGCTTCTTGAAAAAGGAGCTAAAGCGGAGATATCCGAAATATTCGAGAGAAACGGCATTACGCCTAACGTGCATTTTACAACATGGGATGACTATGCGGTAATGTCAATGGTTGAGGGCGGTCTCGGAATTGCTATTCTTCCCGAGCTGATACTGCGCAGAATACCGTATAAAATCGTGGCAAAAGAGCTTGACGTCCCTGCGTTCAGATGGATAGGCGTGGCTTATCGAAGCCAAAATGCACTCTCTATTGCCGCCAAGAAATTCATGGAGTATTTGAAATACAGATAAAAAAGAGGGCTGACGGAATAAATCGTCAGCCCTCAAAAATTGCGTCGGAGGAAACAAAGAAAAGCCAAATCGGTTGAAAAGTTCATAGAAAAATGATATAATAAACTCATCGATAAATAAGAATTTGACGAGGTAACAAATGACTGAAAAAGAAAAAGCCGCGGCGGGTTATCTATACAACGCCAATTATGACGAAGAATTACTGAACGAAATAGGCAGATGCAATGATTTGTGCCATAGGTTTAATCAAATAGCACCTTCAAACCGCCAAGCACAGAGTGAGATTTTGAAGCAAATTTTTGGTTCTATGGGAGAACAGGTTACGGTCAATACACCGTTTTGGTGTGATTATGGATATAACACCTCTGTAGGCAATTATTTCTTTGCAAATCATAATTGTCAGATATTAGACGGTGGGAAGGTTCGCTTTGGCAATCACGTTTTTATTGCGCCCAATTGCTTGTTCACAACAGCAGAACATGCATTGGATGCTGAACAGCGAAACGAAGGACTTGAAGTCGCGTTGCCTATTACCGTTGGCAATAATGTTTGGTTTGGAGCAGGTGTCATTGTTCTTGGCGGTGTAACTATAGGGGATAATGCTGTGATAGGAGCAGGAAGCGTCGTTACTAAAGACATTCCTTCAAATGTTATCGCACTTGGCGTTCCTTGTCGTGTTGTTCGTGAGATTACGGAAGAAGATAAGAAGCGTTATCAGATCTATCTTGAAAAATAGACAAATTCCAATTTGTCGAGATGATAAAAAGCGAGGGCTGACCGAAACGGTCAGCCCTCAAAATTTGCGTCGGTGGAAACAAAGAAAACAACCACTGGGGAATCTCACGAAACCTCAGCGGCGTTTTTACGTTTATCTGACTACCGAAGAATGACTATAGATATAGAATTCCTCTTGGCTCGGCATCCACTTCTTTTCCTTATGTGGAAAAGTTGCGTCGAATGCTTCGACCGCAGAGATGTCCTCACAGCAGTCGGCGGCGGTAGATGGAATGTACATCCACTTTCTGCCGTCAAGCGCGTTCGGCACAAGCTCGCAAACGAGAA
>JAFUOY010000010.1 GCA_017481595.1 Clostridia bacterium
TCTGATGAGTAAGTATATAATTCGGGCTGCAACCCTGCAAAGCATTGCTTCCGCCATAAGAACGAAAACGGGCAAGACAGACAAAATACCCGTAGAGAGCTTTGCAAAGGAGATCGAGGAGATTTCAGGCGGAGGGGGAGGTATTATTGAGGTTGACGCACTCCCTACAGTGAATATTGATGAAGCTGTTCTTTATAAAATGGGAGATAGTTATTATAAGTATTCGGAAGAATTTAAAGATATGCTGATAGCTTACGGTGGCGATACAGCTTCTTATATTGAAATGATGGAAGCGGAGGGAATGTCAATCGAGCTTTACTACGTTAAGACAAGACCCACCGATAATATTAAGGTTTCTATTGAGCCCACGATGCACCTTTACTACGTTGAGGACGAGGATGATATCCTTGGATATGGCGATTTTGAAGGAAGTGGCATAAACACTTGGATGTCCCTTTCGGCAGATATGCCGTATGGTGGAGCAATAACGGATGTCAGTCAGATAACGACAACAGACTATATGTTTTACGCGTTGGTTGATAATGGTTGGAAAAGGTATTTAGTGCCGAATGGAAATATCGCTATTGTGGCAAACGGCACTTTTGATGTTACAGAGAAGGCAGAAGTGACTGTCAACGTTGAAACCGTTTTACAGGAAAAGACCGTTACGGAGAACGGCGTGGTTACGGCTGATGAGGGATACGACGGACTTTCAAAGGTAACTGTAAGCGTTCCTCAACCAAGCGGCGAACTTGAAATCACCGAAAACGGTACTTATGACGTAACGGATAAGGCGAGCGTAATCGTTGACGTTGAGAGTGAAAGCACAGGCGGAGCTACCCCCAATGCGAGTTTAACACATACCGCCGGTAAACCAATGGTAATTTTATCGGCAATAATAAATTCGGGAACACCGACAGCAAGTGTAACAAGGGAGGAATAAAAATATGTTTTTAAGAAATTACGATAATATAATGGTTTTATTTCATTTTAACGAATATCACAACCTTAATTATGACTTTGACTCATCACGCTATATAGGCGGTGCTACTGTTTTTGGTGATGGATATATCAATGTAAGAAAAACAAACGGGGGTGTATCAGGGTTTGCTCTTAACAGATTAGGTAATGGTGGCTATGATGATATACAATTTATTACACCATTGCATACAAATGCTATTTGCATAGGAACAGGTACTACACCTGTGACCTATGATGACTTTACTTTATCGGGTGAGATACTTGATAATACAAAATTGGTTTTTGTTTCAACTAATGTAGATTACGACGCAGAAAATAAAAAGGTCAGCAAAAGTGCAACCTTCACGTACACTAATGAAACAGATGCACCTGTTACAATATCCGAGTGGGGATTATTTCACACAAACTACGTTTATGGTCTGTATAGTATCCCTTTTTCATCAAGTTCGGATAAAACACTTTTCTATCGTGAAGTTTTGGAAACACCTATTGTGATTGAAGCAGGTACAACGGCAACAATTAAGTTTAAGGTTGACGTACCTATTAGCAATCATCCGTAAGAGAACGGCTTGCTTGACATAGGTAATTGATAAATCAAGAAATAAAAGCCCCCGCGAAAAAAGAGCGGGGGGAAGAAAATAAAAGGAGAAAAAATGAAAAGGATCATATTTACAATTATTACGGTGCTTGTTCTCCTTTCCCTCCTTTCCGTATCTGCCCTTGCGACGGAGGAAAATAGGGAAATGACCGAGGATAGCACGGAATTAA
>JAFUOY010000011.1 GCA_017481595.1 Clostridia bacterium
AAGGGAAGGGGAGAACGAAGGCAAATCAACACGGTGTGTTAATTTGTCGAGTGTGTAACCAAAACAAGGAACGTCGAAGCCGAGTGCATCGAGGCGCACGAGGTGACTATGTTTTGGGAAGGGCAAATCCAAGCTTGCTTGGTGGATGAGTATGCCATTTTTAGTTAGTTACTTTTTCAGATACATACTCATCCGTCTGCTTCGCATCCACCTTCCCTTTCTTAGGGAAGGCTTTACTTTTATCTCCAAGTAAGGCAACTCATCTTAATTTTTGACAATATTGAGTGCATAGCTTATCCGTACATTCGGAGCATTTAAGGGAAACGTTGGTTTTCTCCCAGAAGCGCTCGGGGAAGATAAGAATTGACAGCTCCCAGATGGCAAACACCACAAGGGACATAGCAAAGAGGGACATAGAATAAAAGTTCCACACAAACATCATAGGGGAAAACATAAAAAAGTGATCCCAATTAAAGATACGGCAGGTGGTGCAGCATCTGCTTTTTGCAACTATGCGGAATGGACACCAGATAAGCACGCACACAAGATCTCCAACGTAAAACAAAACGCTGATAAGAAACAGCATACGGTTATCAAAAATGCCAAGGTAATAAAACGTACCGATACCCGCAAGTAAAAGTATCCAAAGCACCATTACCTTATAGGCGTTTTTCGTGGTGGAGATTATGTACTTTTTCAAAGCCTCCTTATTTATCTTTTCCGTAATGGGTCTGAATCGGTTGCGGAAAAGCTTAAGTGAGCCAATGGATATTTTTCTTCCCACAGGTATTATCTGGCATATCATATCTATCATCCATACCATCCAAAGCAGATGTAAGGGAGAAAACTCGGAAAAGAATTTTCCCCTTTCCAACACATCAAAGCTTTTTGGGTGAAGAAAATAGAGTAGAAAGGCGCATATAAGCACTATAATACGCCCGATAAACCTGACAATGTATATTTTTCTCGTTTTGGAAATGGGCTTTTTCGTCATCTTATCTCGTTAAATGCTTCAAGCCATTTTGATTTGATAAAGGAGTGACCCTTGGGAGTGGGATGTACGCCGTCGCCTATCCAATAATTGTTTTCCGCAAGGGTAGCAAGCTTGTCAAAGCCCTCCTGCAAGGGAATAAACTTAAGACCGTATTTTTCGGCAACGCGCTTTGCCATTTCAGCTCTCTTTTTTGTTTCCGTATCAAAGTACTCCCAATTTGCCTCAGTTGAGCAAGCCTTAAGCACAAAGGGCTCAAGTATCATTATCTTAATATCGGGAAGCGCCGCCTTAACCTCCTCGATAAGCATACAGTATATTTTAAAGAACTTGTCCGCGTCTACGCCGTTGGGGTTATCGCCAAGCTCGTGCCAAACGTCGTTTACACCGATAAGAATGGACATAACGTCGGGCTTTAGGTTGATGATGTCGCTCTTGATACGGGCGTAAAGGTCAACCACACGGTTACCGCTTATGCCTCTGTTTATAAATTCGTGCTTTGCAGGCTCAAGGTAGCCAAGCTCCGCTTCTACAAGGTGGGGATATCCTCTGCCGAGATTAGAATTGTCACTCCAAGATCTGCCGCAATCGGTAATAGAGTCGCCCTGAAACAAAATTCTCATAAAAATTTCCTCCAAAAAAAGATTATAATTTATTTTAACATAAAATAATGAAGAGGTCAAGAAAATATTTTAATAAGATAAAATAATTTTTCACATTCTCTTGTACCTTTTTCTTTGTGTCGTTGGTCACGGGTCGTCGGGGACGTCGACCCCTACAGGATTAACGCTCCTCACTCCTAGCCTTCCCCAGCGGGGGATGGCCCAGGCCAGCCTCTCTTGACGTGTCGCGTCAATTCACCTTCAGGGGGACCACGTTAGTGGTGGATGAGGTGTAGGATGCAAGGCATCCGTAGTTGGCACTTCGCCGTAGGGGCTTTGAAAGTGAGAAGTGATAGGTGATAAGTGAGAAGATGTAGTAATAGGTAGGGGACGGCGCCTTCGACGTCCCGAAAATGTAAACGGACAGTCGGGGACGCCTGTCCCTACGAAAACTTCGTAGCCATTCACTACCGCTTCGCTACGCCTCGACGTCCCGAAAATGTAAACGGACAGACTGCGACGGA
>JAFUOY010000001.1 GCA_017481595.1 Clostridia bacterium
AAGCATTTGCTCACTACAGATATTAATCGCTGTCCCATTAGACGAAAGGAAATAAACAGATGACAAGAGAATATTCACTTGAAAATACCCGTAATATTGGTATTATGGCGCACATTGACGCAGGTAAAACCACTACTACAGAGCGTATCCTGTTCTACACAGGTAAAACACATAAGATAGGTGAAACTCACGAAGGTTCTGCAACGATGGACTGGATGGCACAGGAGCAGGAAAGAGGTATTACAATTACCTCTGCCGCTACAACTTGCTTCTGGTCAGGTTCAGCAAATCAGTTCCAGCCTACACGTATCAACATCATTGATACCCCTGGCCACGTTGACTTTACCGTTGAGGTACAGCGTTCACTTAAGGTCCTTGACGGATCTGTTACAGTATTCTGTGCGAAGGGTGGCGTAGAGCCTCAGTCTGAAACCGTTTGGAGACAGGCTGACGAATACGGCGTTCCTCGTATGGCTTACGTTAACAAGATGGACATCATGGGTGCAGACTTTTACAGAGTTGTAGGCATGATGAAGGAAAGACTCCATGCTAACGCAGTACCGATCCAGTTGCCTATTGGATCTGAAGATACCTTTAAGGGTATTATAGACCTTTTTGAAATGAAAGCGGACGTTTATTATGACGACCTCGGCAAGGATATGAGAATTGAAGAGATCCCTGCTGATATGCTTTCAAAGGCAGAGGAATACAGATCAAATCTTGTAGAGTCCATCTGCGAAACAGATGACGATCTTATGATGATGTACCTCGAGGGTGAAGAGCCTTCTACAGAAGAGCTCAAGGTTGCGCTTCGTAAGGCAGTTATCGCAAACCAGATCGTTCCCGTTTGTTGCGGAACATCTTACAAAAACAAGGGCGTACAGAAGCTTCTTGATGCAGTTATCGAGTACATGCCCGCTCCTACAGACATTCCCGCTATCAAGGGTGTAAATCCTGTAACAGGTGAAGAGGACGTTCGTCACTCCAGTGATACAGAGCCCTTCTCAGCCCTTGCATTCAAGATCATGACTGACCCCTTCGTTGGTAAGCTCTGCTTCTTCAGAGTATACTCCGGCGCAGTTCAGGCAGGAACATCTGTATACAACTCCTCTAAGGATAAGACAGAAAGATTCGGTCGTATTCTTCAGATGCACGCAAATGACAGAGCAGATATCGATATTTGCTACGCAGGTGATATCGCCGCTGTTATCGGTGTAAAGAATACAACAACAGGTGATACTTTCTGTGACGAAAAGAATCCTATCATCCTTGAGTCTATGGAATTCCCCGAGCCCGTTATTCGTGTTGCGGTTGAGCCCAAGACAAAGGCAGGTCAGGAAAAGATGGGTATCGCACTCTCCAAGTTGGCAGAGGAGGACCCCACATTCAGAACATACACAGATGAAGAAACAGGTCAGACAATTATCGCAGGTATGGGTGAGCTTCACCTTGAGATCATTGTTGACAGACTTCTCCGTGAGTTCAAGGTTGAGGCAAACGTAGGTAAGCCTCAGGTTGCTTATAAGGAAACAATCAGAAAGAGCGCTGACGTTGACCATAAGTATGCGCGTCAGTCCGGTGGTAAGGGTCAGTACGGTCACGTTAAGATCATTATGGAGCCCAACGAGCCCGGCAAGGGATACGAGTTCATCAACAAGGTTGTTGGTGGTGCAATTCCCAAGGAATACATTCCTTGTGTTGACGCAGGTATCCAGGGCGCTGCTCAGACAGGTGTACTTGCAGGCTACAACGTAGTTGACTTCAAGGTAACACTTTATGACGGTTCCTACCACGAGGTTGACTCCTCTGAAATGGCGTTCAAGATCGCCGCTTCTATGGCTTTCAAGGAAGCTATGAGAAAGGCAGACCCCGTTCTTACAGAGCCTATTATGAAGGTTGTTGTTGTAACACCTGACGAATATCTCGGTGATGTAATCGGTGGTATTAACTCCCGTCGTGGTCAGATCGGCACAATGGAGCCCGTTGCAGGTGCTCAGCAGATCACCGCTATGGTTCCCCTTGCTGAAATGTTCGGTTACGCTACAACATTGCGTTCCGCTACACAGGGTAGAGCAAACTATTCAATGGAACCCGACCACTTTGCTGAGGTTCCCAAGAGCGTTCAGGAAGGCATTATTGCCGCTCGCGGACGTAACAACTAATTAAAAAATAAAAAATTATTTAAATACGGAGGATTACTCAAATGGCTAAACAGAGATTTGAAAGAACAAAACCCCACGTTAACATTGGTACAATCGGTCACGTTGACCACGGTAAGACAACATTGACAGCTGCAATTACAAAGACACTTTCCCTTACAAACGGTGCAGAGTTCATGGATTACAGCCAGATCGACAACTGCCCTGAAGAAAGACAGAGAGGTATCACAATCAACTCCCGTCACGTTGAGTACGAAACAGACAATCGTCACTACGCACACGTTGACTGCCCAGGCCACGCTGACTATGTAAAGAACATGATCACTGGTGCTGCTCAGATGGACGGCGCTATCCTCGTTGTTGCTGGTACAGACGGCCCTATGGCTCAGACACGTGAGCACATCCTTCTTGCTCGTCAGGTAGGTGTTCCTGCTCTTTGCGTATTCATCAACAAGTGTGACGACGTTGACGACGAAGAACTTCTCGACCTCGTTGAAATGGAAATCAGAGACCTTCTCTCTGAGTACGAATTCCCCGGTGACGATATTCCCGTTATCCGTGGTTCTGCAAGAAACGCTCTTCTCTCCGAAAGCAAGGATGCTTCTGCTCCTGAGTACGCTTGCATCAAGGAGCTTATGGACGCTGTAGACTCCTACATTCCTACTCCTGACAGAAAGGCTGACATGCCCTTCCTTCTCCCTGTAGAAGACGTATTCTCTATCTCCGGTCGTGGTACAGTTGCTACTGGTAGAATCGAGAGAGGTACAGTTAAGATGGCTGATACAGTTGAAATCGTTGGTCTTTCCGACGAAAGCAAGACAACTGTTATCACAGGTATCGAAATGTTCCACAAGCTTATGGACAATGCTGAGGCTGGTGACAACGTTGGTCTTCTTCTCCGTGGCGTTAACAAGAACGAGATCGAAAGAGGTCAGGTTCTTTGCAAGCCCGGTTCCATCAACCCCCACACAAAGTTTGTAGGTCAGGTTTACGTTCTTACAGAAAAGGAAGGCGGCCGTTCCAAGCCCTTCTTCTCTAACTACAGACCTCAGTTCTACATCAGAACAACAGACGTTACAGGTATCATCAACCTTCCTGAAGACGTTGATATGGCTAAGCCCGGTGACAACGTTACAATGACTGTTGAACTTATCACTCCTATCGCTATCGAAAAGGGTCTCCGTTTCGCTATTCGTGAAGGCGGCCGTACAGTAGGTTCCGGTACAGTTTCTGAAATCCTTGCTTAATTATAAGTAAGCTTCAAACTAACTAAAATTATTGCCCGACATCCTTATGGAGGTCGGGCAATTTTCTTTTTTTGTTTTATTGGTGTTGACATACCTTAAATAGGGTAGTATAATATTTATACGCGTTTACGGAGGTGCTTTATGAAAAAGCTTATATTTGATTTCGACGGTACGCTGGTGGATTCTATGCAAGGATGGGCGGATTTTATATTCGATCACCTTGATAATCTTCATATCAGCTATCCCGATGATATTATAAAAATCGTTTCTCCTTTAGGTACACGGGGCGCCGCAAATTATCTTATAGACCTTGGCGTTGATTCCACGGTGGATGATCTTTTAGAGCTTATGGACAGCTTCGCACTTGATGAGTACACCTACAGAGTACCTGCAAAGGCTCACGTTATTGATAAGCTGAAGGAGTTGAAAAATGCGGGCTACAGTCTTAATATTTTAACCGCCTGCAACCATAATCTTTTAGATCCCTGTCTTAAAAGACTTGGAATTTATGATGCGTTTGATAATATCTGGTCCTGCGAGGAGGACCTTTCAATGAGCAAAAAGGAGGTTGAGCTTTATACCCTCGTATCAAAAAAGCTTGACTCTGTGTGTGAAAATTGCGTATTTTTTGACGATAATATAGGCGCACTTACAACGGCAAAGAAATCGGGAATGATCACTGTCGGCGTCTTTGATGCAACCTCAGACGATTTGATAGATGAAATAAAAAGCATTACCGATAAATATATTTACGATTTTAGCGAGTTGAATACAGAAATATAAAACAGCAGAGAGCTGGACCAAAATGGTACAGTATCTCTGCTTTTTTACTAAAGTATAATACAAATAAGACCGTTTGAGCCTTCATTTATAACTCTTGTAAGGGTATCGGAAAGCTTCTTTCTCGACTCCTCTGAAATATGCTCAAGCTTTGAGTGTAAGCCGTCATTTACAAGCTCGTATAAGGATTTGCCGAACATATTGGAGTCCCATATCTTTTTGGGATCGTCCTCAAACTCGTCAAGCATATATTTTACTATCTCGCGGGATTGCTCTGCCGTACCAACAATGGGATTTATTTCCGTATTGATGCTTGCTCTTATCATATGAATGGATGGAGCAGAGGCGCGCAGCTTTATTCCGTATCCGCCCCCCTGTCTTATTATCTCGGGCTCCTCCAGGGTCATATCGTCAACGTCGGGCAATACGATGCCGTAGCCCGTATCGTTTACCTGATCTATTGCCTCGGTAAACTTGTCAAATTCCTTTTTGCACTCCGCCATTCTCTTGATGTTCAAGAACAGCTCCTCGTCATTATTTATGGAGATGCCGCATATTTCACTCATAACCTTGTAGTATAATTCGGGCAGAAGCTCAATGTCCATTGACACCCTTCCGCTACCTAAATCGTACACAGGGACGGGCTTTTTTGCAACGTATTCGTTTTCACTTATGATATTAGAGGCAATTTCACTGTCATCCATACGTATAACGTCAGTGCAGGATTTGCGAATGGAATCAATAAGACTGACCTTAAGCCAATGATCGTTTTCAAGGGTAGTAATATACTTCGGTAAGCGGAATGAAATTTCCGTCACCTTGAACTGACCGAGGAGAAGCTTTATTATTTCTTCAAAATCCTCGTAGGTAAGATCAAGAGCGTTTACAAGGGCAACGGGGGCAGAATATTTCTTTTCAATGCTTATTGCCAGCTCCTGTGTCTTTTCATCCTGGGGTGTGGCGGAGTTTAAAATAATAACGAAGGGCTTACCGAGAGCCTTTAATTCATCAATTATTCTTTCCTCGCTCTTTACGTAATCCTCTCTTGAAAAATCTCCGATAGAGCCGTCCGTCGTTACAACAAGTCCCACGGTGGAATGGTCGCATATCACCTTGCGTGTGCCAAGCTCTGCCGCCGCCTCAAATTCCATAGGCTCCTTATCCCAAGGAGTCTGTATCATTCTTGCCTCACCGTTTTCTTCCGTGCCCATTACCCCGTTTATAAGGTAGCCAACGCAGTCTATCAGGCGCACTCTCATAGATGCCTTACCTATCTTTACGGTTACCGCCTCGTCAGGGATAAACTTCGGCTCCGTGGTCATAACAGTCTTTCCCGCCGCGCTCTGAGGAATTTCATCCATAGCTCTCTTTTTATCATAGCTTGACTCAATATTGGGCAATACGAATTCCTCTACGAATTTCTTTATAACAGTAGATTTTCCAACCCTTACAGGGCCTACCACACCAATGTATATTTCACCGTTGGTTCTTTTTCCAATATCCTCGTATACGTTCATAAAAATCTCCGTTCTTTTATTGATTTCATACTTAATATATTCGTAACGGAATAAACGTATTACAGAAAAAAAGCTTTTCCGAAGAAAAGCCTTTTATCCTATTATTCATATTAAAGTAATTCGGTCGTGCTGTTCATTGCATCTTCCATCATAGAAAAGATATCATCAAACATAAAGATGACCATTGAGAAATAGAGTATGCCAAGCAGGATACCAAAAATAGCGCATATCAAGCCTGCAAGCGCCATACCGTTTGATGTGCCCTTGTTCTTTGAAATAACAAAGAATACAATAGCAAGAACACCTGCAATAATGGAAAATACACCGTAGGTGCAGCAGCATACGATACTTAAAATACCAAGCACAAGGGATGCGATATTATATCCGTTTTCTTTGGGAGCTTGGGACTTTTCGGACCATATGGGCTTTTCCTCGCTATTCTGCTTGTTCTGATCTTCGCTTTGCTGATATGTATAATTGTCAACAAGATCCTCAAACTTAATATCGTTGTTTTTGTTTTCGTTCATAATTCAGGCTCCTTTCGTATATGAAACTCTTATTTAAAAAGATTTTACCATTTTAGCTTAAAAAAATCAATACTTCCATTAGAAAAAATTGATTTTTGTCACAATATGTGTTAAAATTACAGTAAGAGAGGTGATAAAATGGACAAAACCTTAAAAAAGCTTATTATAGCCAATATTATCGTTTTCCTTTTTGCAGCTGCTTTTATAGTCTACGCCTATCTCGTTGGCGGAAAAGAGGGCTACGTGTGTGATTTTTACTCTTTTACGGGCCTTTACTGTCCCGGGTGCGGAGGCTCAAGAGCCGTAATCTCCCTTTTTAAGCTTGATATAATATCCTCTGTAAAATACAATATAGCGGTCCCTTTTGGAATATTCGTATACGTTTACTATAACGTAAGAGGAATTATCGCGGCTGTGAAAAAGGATAGGGAATATTTTAATAAAGAAAAATATATGCTTTGTGTAGCGGCGGTTATAATTCTTATACTTAACTGTATTGTTAAAAATCTGCTTCTTGTTGTCTTTAACATAGGATTTTAGCGTATATACTTGACATTTGTCTAATTATATGATATAATACATACTAATTTAAATAAAAATAATATATTATATGGAGGTAATTTATTTATTATGGACGGTGACAGTTTAGGCATGATTATCATTATGTTAATCTTAGTTGCCTTGTCAGCATTCTTCTCAGCAACGGAAACAGCGTTTTCCACATTCAACAGGATCAAAATGAAAAGCCTTGCGCAGGGCGGTGATAAAAAGGCGGCTCTTGTGCTTAAGTATGATGAAAATTACGATAAGCTTTTAAACACGGTGCTTATCGGTAACAATATAGTTAATATTGCTCTTTCATCTATCGCTACCTTGTTCTTTGTTGATCTGTTAGCAAAATATAGTGAACAGGCGCAATCCCTTGGCGCAACCGTATCCACGGTCGTAATCACTATTGTTGTACTTTTATTCGGTGAGATCTCACCGAAAATCATTGCAAAGGGGCATGCAGACAAATTAACCATCCGTTTGGTATACGTTATTAAATCTATAATGGTTATTCTTACTCCCTTAAGCCTTATTTTTGGCGGCTGGAGCAAGCTTGTTATGAAGGTATTCAAATCCAAGGACGTAAATACCGTAACAGAAGAAGAGCTTATAACCATCGTAGATGAAGCTGAGGAGGACGGTACTATCGAGTCCGAAGAGGGCGACCTTATCCGTTCCGCTATTGAGTTTAACGACGTATCCGCAGGCGATATACTTACCCCCCGTGTTGATATTTTTGCCCTTTCTAAGGACAGCACTATTGATGAAATAGCTGATGCATTTACAAAGAGTGCATTTTCAAGACTTCCCGTTTACGGAGAGGATATGGACGATATTGTCGGTATCCTTCACGAAAAGGATTTCTTCGTTGCATACCATAACGACGAAACCAATATTACAGAATACATACAAAAGCCTGTATACGTGTCCGAGCATATTAAGGTTGCGGACCTTTTACAGGTGCTTAAATCAAAGAAAACACATATGGCTATCGTAGTTGACGAATACGGTGGAACTATGGGTCTTGTTACTATGGAGGATATTATTGAGGAGCTTATCGGCGACGTCTTTGACGAGCATGATGAGGTTACTGAGGACGACTATGTAGAGCTTCCCGACGGAAGATTTAAGGTACAGTGCTCCGCAGACCTTGATGATTTCTTTGACAAGTTTGAGGTGGCAATAGATGATGAAGAGGATATGCCACAGACAGTTAACGGATTTTTGATGAAGGAGCTTGAAGCATTCCCACAGGTAGGAGACGGCTTTGAGTATAGAAATCTTAAAATCGAAATCAGCAAAATCGGTCCTAAACGAGTAGAAGAAATATTCGTTGAGGTAATTGAACAAGAGGAAGAGGACGCTGAATAAGCGTCCTTTTTTATGAGGTAATTTTATGAACGTATTTGATTTTGACGGCACCATCTATGACGGAGACAGCTCAAGGGATTTTTATATCTACTGTCTTAAAAACTACCCCAAAATAAGAAAAAAAGCCTTTTCCACTCTTGTATACGGGGCAGGATACGGTTTAAGGATCGTAAAAAAGCTTACCTTTAAGGAGAAGCTTTTCAGCTTCGTTGAGGATATTGATGACCTTGACAAGGCGGTAAAGGATTTCTGGGCAAAGCACAAAAAGAACGTAAAGAATTGGTATATCGCGATGAAGCAGCCCACCGATGTAATAATCTCCGCCTCCCCCGAGTTTTTGCTTAAGGATTTCTGTCTTGAGCTTGGGGCAGAGTGCTTAATGGCTTCCCGCGTGGATGAAAAAACAGGTAAGTTTGACGGACTTAACTGCCACGGAGAGGAGAAGGTAAGACGCTTTTATGAGCTGTATCCCGACGGACACATTGACGAATTCTATTCCGACCTTTACTGTGACTCACCCCTTGCCCGCCTTGCGGATAAGGCATTTATCGTAAAGGGCGAGGAGCTTATCCCCTGGGATGAAAAGCGCCTTTGATAAACAATAAAATAAATGGACAGAGAATTTTCGTTCTCTGTCCTTTTTTGATATGTACTTCGGTAGTAACTGCAAATATTAAAAATGAATTGACGGCAAGCCGTCATGAATTGAAGCCTGATGGCTTCATGATTTGAAAGCTGTCATTTTCATGAATTGAATTGCCTTGTTTTTATGCCGTAGGCAATTCATGCACTGAAGGTGCAATTTATGGCGCAAGCCAATTCACGCCCGTAAGGGCAATTCATTGCGTAGCGTCCTAAGGACACTACGCTACCGATAGTTCTTTTTTTGTCTTGATTCTTCTAATTTAATAAGAGTTTTATATAGCGGATAAATAAGGGAGCACATTGCTATATTTCCAACCATATGTATTACGTCAAATACAACTCCCGTAGAAAGCCATGCAATAGCCATTTCCAAATTCAAATTATACATTATTACCTGAAAAGGCAGATACATCACCCCGAAAAACAGTCCGTGCAATCCTGAAAAGACGGTGCAAAGAGCTATTTTGACCTTCAAGGGCGCTTTTTTTGGAATTAACATGACTAATAACCAAAGTATGGGGAATATATATATATATGGTATCCACCATAGGGAATGCCCAGCAGAAACCACAAGGGACGTAACCATCGTTATCATAATGTATACAAGGATGGAGATAATAGCCCTTGACCTGTATACGAGAGTTATAACACATATAAAAAGCGCTACCCCGTGTACGTTTGGTATAAGCTCAAATACTATGTCCGACAGATATAAAAGAACGCCGAACATAGTAAACAGCACCATATCAAAAATGCTGAATTTTTTCATTCCTCTATAAGAGTTACGGATTTCATTCTCATATCGATAATGGGTCTGTCAGAGTAATCGGTCTTTACACCTGCAATTTCGTCTACGACCTCCATACCCTTTGTAACCTTACCGAACGCGGCGTACTGACCGTCAAGGAATTTGCCGTCTGCGTGCATAATAAAGAACTGAGATGATGCGGAGTTGGGTCTTTGGCTTCTTGCCATGGAGATTACACCGCGCACGTGGGAAATATCGTTTTTAACACCGTTCAAAGCAAATTCGCCCTTGATGTTTTCGCCGCTTCCGCCGCAGCCTGTACCTGTGGGGTCACCGCCCTGTATCATAAATCCCGCAATTACTCTGTGGAAAATAAGTCCGTCATAAAAGCCCTTTTTAACAAGATTTTTAAAGTTGTTAACGGTAATAGGCGCTTTATCCTCGTACAATTCAAGCTCGATAATTCCGCCGTTTTCCATTTCTATTCTTACCATAATAAAAATACCTCCAATAGATTTTTTACAGTTACATTGTAGCAGAAATAATAATAAAAGTCAAATGTTTTAATAAATAAAATAGGAAAAGGAGATACACTATGGAAAAATATAAAAGGGTAGCCATAATCGGCGCCTCTGGAATACTTATTTTAGCCGCAATCTATCTTTTTGTAAAATACGCCCTGGGTATTATTCTTCCTTTTTTGTTCGCCTTTTTAATAGCCTTTATTTCCCGACCCTTAGTTGACAGAGTGTGCAGAAAAACAAGACTGAACAGGTCGGTGGTAAGCGTTGTGATAATGTTTTTGCTCCTGTTTTTTATCGTATATCTGCTTTTTATCGTCGTGTCCGCCTCCTTGACTCAGCTTGGAAATATAATCGCAAGTCTGACAGAGCAGCTTTCGGGGGAGGAGAATTTTGTAAAGGACGTGGTTGTATTTATAGATTCCCTTAAAATAAAATTCCCCTTTCTTCTTGACGGAATAATGGGAGGGGAGGAGTCCGTTTACACCGTAGCCCTTGATATGATTACGGAGGGGCTTAAAAATATGGGAATGAGAATTACCTCCTATCTTGCAAGCGTCCTTGCCTCCTTACCAAGCATTTTGATCACCGCAGGAGTTATAATTTTGTCCCTGTTTTATTTTTCAAAGGATTATGATTCTATAACCGAGTATATAAAAAGCATTGTTCCAAGCGGAATGAAAAGAAAAATATCAAACGTAAAGGGCGACGTTTTAACTGTTACGGCAAAGTATTTTAAATCTTACGGTATTTTGCTGATCTTGACCTTTTTTGAGCTTTTTATTGGATTTTTAATACTGAAAATAGAAAACGCCTTTATTATTGCCGTAATAGTTTCCTTCGTTGACATTTTGCCCGTCCTTGGTGTGGGGTGCGTATTGTTACCCTGGGCAATAATCGTCTTTATAGGAGGTAATACCCCCCTTGCTATGGGACTTCTTATTTTGTATGTGGCGGTATATTTCTTAAGACAGGTAGAGGAGCCGAAAATAATCGGTAAGCAGATGAACGTCCATCCTTTATTCGCCCTTTTTACAATGTACGCGGGACTTAAAATAGCGGGTGTATTCGGTATGATAATAGGACCGTTTATCGCTTTTATAATAAAAACCGTTTATGATAGCTTTAAAAATAAAAAAGATATTGAAAATGAGAAAAATTTGTGATATTATATCTTTATATTATTAAGATACGACGATTTTTAGGAGATATAATATGTTTAATGATAAGAAAGTGGTTTTCTCGGGAGTACAGCCCTCGGGTAACCTTACTATAGGAAACTACCTCGGCGCTATCCGTAATTTCAGCGCCTTTTCCGAGGAGTATCATTGCTACTACTGTGTTGTGGATATGCACGCCATTACAGTACGTCAGATCCCTGCTGAATTAAGACGCAGAACCTACGAAACTCTTGCTCTCTATATCGCTTGCGGACTTGACCCTCAGAAAAATACCCTTTTTGTACAGAGCCACGTGCCTCAGCACGCAGAGCTTGGCTGGATACTTGACTGCTATACTATGTTTGGTGAGCTTTCCCGTATGACTCAGTTCAAGGATAAGAGCGCAAAGAACGCGGATAACATCAACGCAGGACTCTTTACCTACCCCTCCCTTATGGCGGCAGATATTCTTCTTTACCAGACGGAGCTTGTTCCCGTTGGACAGGACCAGAAGCAGCATCTTGAGCTTGCACGCGATGTAGCTAACCGCTTTAATCAGATCTACGGTGAGACCTTCGTAGTTCCCGAGGGATACATTTCCAAGGGCGGCGCTAAGATAATGTCCCTTCAGGAGCCTACAAAGAAGATGAGCAAATCCGACGCTAACGAAAACGCGGTAGTAAGAATTCTTGACTCCAAGGATGATATTATAAGAAAGTTTAAGCGCGCGGTTACCGATTCGGGTAACGAGATCGCTTGCGGAGAGGGCAAGGAGGGTATTACAAACCTTCTCAGCATTTACTCCTGCTTTACCGACAAGACCATTGATGAAGCTATAAAGGAATTTTCCGGTATGGGCTACGGCGCATTCAAGCTTGCCGTTGGTGAGGTTTGCGCAGATAAGCTTCAGCCTGTAAGAGATGAATTTGCCCGTCTTATGGCAGATAAAGCATACCTTGAGCAGGTTATGGCGCAGGGCGCTGAAGACGCGTATAAAAACGCGCGCCGCACAATGTCCAAGGTTCACAGAAAGATTGGCTTTACAGAAATTAAAAGATAACAAAAAACGGACTGAATTCTCAGTCCGTTTTTTTGTTGTATGTATTTTGATTGTCTTTCAGGCTCCCTCCTTGAGGGGGCTCCCACAAAGTGGGTGGAGGAGTCATTCCATAGCGCCGTTCTTTTTAAGCCATCTTAATTGCTCCATAGTTGCTTCGGAAATAATTCCCTCCTGATAAGGCGCAACGTTGTAGGCAAATACGCCTCCGCCTGCCTTTACCGCCTTTATGTAATCAAGCACCTTTTCGTTGCTGTGGCAGGGAACAGGCTCACCCTTCTTTTCGTGTACCCAAAAGTCATCCATCCAGCAAAGACCAAACCATTGTGTTCCGCCCTCACCGCTGAAGCGACCCTCGGGAAGAAAGGAAAGATCGTTTTCCTCTCCCGCTTGGAAATCGGAAATACCGCGTCCCCATTCTGAGCCCCAAGGCTCTACTCCCTTGAAATTAAAGGCAACTATTGAGTCGGGATTGCCCGCCCTTAAAGCATCTGCATATCGCTTATAATCGTATCGCGTGCCTCTGCCCTTACAAATAGGCGGCTCATAGCAGCAATCTATCCACCAGCCGTGTATCCGCTTGCCGTATTTTTTGGAAATAGCCTCCGTCAGCCTGTAGCATATTTCCGCATGATACTTCGGATCCTCCCAAAATTTTGTTTTTTCCATATATCCGGGTGTGGTTGAGCCCTCGCCGTTAAAGTAAAACATAAGTCTTATGCCGTGGGGCTCAAGCTTGTTAGCAAGATCGGAAATAAGATCGCGCTCACTTGTTAAGCCGGGCATAATTTCATCAAGCTCGGGCAAGGAAAAGGGAACGAACATATCCGCGTGGGTAATCGTAAAAAACACGAATTTCGCTCCGCTTTCCACGATCTGAGAAACGAATTTATCAAGCTGAAAATCCTTTATTGCGTCAGCGTGAGGCTTTTTCTCCCCATCCATAGGCTGAGAGTGAGTCGTCCAATGGACAAAAAGCCCGAACTTTGCCTCGTAAAACCAATCAGTTCTGTTATTCATAATATATCCTTTCTGACTCTACACAGGAGCTTGGAATGATGTGCAGAAGGCGTGAATACGTACTCGTCGCACACTTAACTTCCTAAAACATAGTCGTCCCGTGTGCCTCGATACACTCGGCTTCGGCACTCCTTGTTTTAGTTACACACTCATAAAATTAGCACGCCGTGCTGATTTTATTTCGTTCACTAAAAAAGCGAATAAAATAAAGAAAAGAATTTTGCAAAAAGCAAAATTCTTAACCTTAAAATATGAGAGATACTCCCTAATAAAGATTAGTGGAAAAATCGCTTTTTGTTCTGTGCATCATAACGAGCTACTATCAAACGTTAAAACGGAAGAGTACGATATCACCGTCGGCAATAACGTATTCTTTACCCTCGGAGCGCACCAAGCCCTTTTCCTTAGCCGCGTTCATAGTGCCGCAAGCCATAAGATCGTCAAAGGAAACTATCTCCGCGCGGATAAAGCCTCTTTCAAAGTCGGAGTGGATCTTGCCTGCCGCCTGAGGTGCCTTAGTACCCTTTGTAATTGTCCAAGCGCGAACCTCCTTAGGTCCTGCAGTAAGATAGCTGATAAGACCGAGAAGAGAATAGCTTGCCTTAATAAGTCTGTCAAGACCGCTTTCTTCAATGCCAAGGTCGGAGAGGAACATTTCCTTATCCTCGCCGTCAAGCTCTGCAATTTCAGCCTCTATTTCGGCGCAAACGGGAATCACCTCGCTCTTTTCAGTAGCGGCAAACTCTGCGATCTTTGCATACAAGGGATTTGCCAAAAGATCTGTGCCGATGTCACTCTCGCTTATGTTGGCGGCGTAAATAACGGGCTTAATAGTAAGAAGAGCAACGTCACCCATCATCTCAGCCTCCTCCTCGGTATAATCAAGAGAACGGGCTGTCTTGCCGTCCATAAGGGCGTTAAGAACTCTTTCGTAAAGGGCAACCTTGGGCGCAAGGGTCTTGTCCCCCTTCATAGCCTTCTTAAGAGCGTCGATTCTTCTTTCGATAATTTCAATATCGGAGAATATAAGCTCAAGATTTATAGTTTCAACGTCACGGATAGGATCAACACTGCCGTCAACGTGAATAATGTCGTTATTTTCAAAGCAACGCACAACGTGAACCACCGCGTCAACCTCACGAATGTGGGAAAGGAATTTGTTACCAAGACCCTCACCCTTGGACGCGCCTCTTACAAGACCTGCAATGTCAACGAACTCAATAACTGCGGGAGTATAAAGCTCGGGGTTGTACATTTTAGCAAGCTCGTCAAGACGATAATCGGGAACTGCAACGATACCAACGTTTGGCTCAATGGTGCAGAAGGGATAGTTTGCGCTCTGCGCTCCTGCGTTTGTCAATGCATTAAAAAGTGTGCTTTTACCTACGTTAGGTAAGCCTACGATACCAAGTTTCATTTATATTTGTTCTCCTTAAAAGATCCTTTGCTTTCGGGGGCTTTTCCCCGTCACTTGTTGCATATCAGTATATCACAAACGGTATATTTTGTCAAGTTGCTATTATAGTATATTCAATATTTTGGCGCTTCTTCAGGTGAGAAAATTATGGAGGGATCCGCGTAATCTTAAAAAAGGCGGCAGGCTGATGCCCGCCGCAAAGCAAATATAATGCTTGGCTGTTTTATTCTGCAGGTGTTGATAAAAAGCATCCGGGATCGCATCTGTCAAATTTTTTTGAAAGAGCATATGACAGACATCGTGCTCCGCCTCGGCACAGGGAAGAATGTTTACATTGCTTACACTCGGATGGAATGGGATGCTCCTGAAGCTCCAAAAAAGTGGGATGATGAAAATAAACCTTTGAAAGTGTGGTATTCGCTACGTTTCCGCATACGATAGGAAGTCTGCGGCACGGCAAAATATCACCCATTTCGTCAACGACGATAAGATTATCTCCTGCCTTGCAGGTATATGGAAAACGGTCTGATGCGAGAAATTGGAGAGCACGTCCGTTTTCTATTGAAAGCCCCGCTTCGGCATTTTCGGGATTAAGCCTTTCCCTTTCCAATATTTCGATATATTGATGGGTCTGCTCCTTATTCAATGTACGAAGGTCTCTTTCGGATGACGGAATATATCTGTCGCTCCATAAGGATTTTACACCACATTCCCTACATATTGATGCTATCTGAGGAAATTCAGTATAATTTTCTGAATTTGCGGTAAAGGACACGCGGGATGGGATCCCCTTGGCGCTCATGCGCTTAAGGGCGGAGATGACTGCGTCAAAATTGCCATCGCCACGAATATCGTCGTGGGTGCTTTTAATGCCGTCCAAGCTTACCTGACAGCCTGAAGGTCCTGCCCGTTTCAACTCTTGAAGAATAACATCGTTTGCCAAAGTGCCGTTAGTCATCAGTACAAATGGTATGTGGATCCGTTTTAAAAGGCGAAGGATTTTTTTAAAATCGCGGTGTAAAAGAGGCTCTCCTCCCGTAATACGGATCTGCCCTTCGACTTTTTTGCCGCATATTTTCCCTATATTTTTTAAAAGCTCGCGGTATTGACAGATGACGGTCTTGACAGTACCGTAGGGCAGCTCATTATTACATTTTTCCATATAACAATGGCGACAGGCAAGATTACACCGTCCCGTTATATGCAGTTGAAGTGCTATGTACATATTATCTCCCGTGGCGATTATTCAATAGCGCCGATTCGCAATAGCCGTATAAGTATCTCTTTAGCATCCTTGGTTGATAAGTCAAGCTCTTTTTTAAGTGACTGCACAGACACCGTATTGCAGGAGAGAATATATGATGCTAAATGAGGAGCAAAAAAATCGTAGGTAATACCGCACGAAAGGCGATCTATTTCGTAAAACTCCGTATGCTTCAGATCCTTAAGTGCGTAGGTGTGAAAACGGCGAGGTCTTTGTTGCCCAACCTTGATTTTTAATGGGGAGCGTTTGGTCAGGGCGTTTGCATCCAGACTGCTCGGAGAGCGGGTATCATTGGTTGATGCCATATGGCAACCACCTCGACATATCTCCGCGCTGTGACAGCCTCTGCACTCCGCAGGTATCTCGCTCTTGCGCCAATTCTGAATACGCAGGCGTATTTCATCAAAGGATTCATTGAAAATATTGCCGTACACGTGCTCATCCCTTGTACACGCGCGGATATTTCCGTCGCTTGTTACAACTATATCCTTACCACCCGCGCCGCATATCTTTCCGAAAATTCGGTAAGCATCCTTGGTATGGAATGCGCAAAGAGGGAAGCCTCCACAGGTCTTTATGCGTATAGGATACTTTTTTGATAATGCTACGCAGGTATCGAACATTTCTTCCAATTCTTTATTGCTGAGCAATAATTTGCGCGTTTGATCGTCTGCGTGGTTGGGCATAGTAACGCGGCTGACAAAAATACCTTCGGGTGCGTAGTGATTATGCAAAAACATTACGGTATTACTGACGGTATGTAAATTCAGAGTAGTTACCACAATATTTGGTTGAAAGTTCACTCCAAAGCGTTTTAAAATGTCCATTCCCTTGAGCGTGCGCTCGTAAGAGCCTTTGGTTTTTGTGGTTTGCTCAAACACAACGGGGTCACAGCTTGGAAAGGATAGCATAATATGAATATCATTCTGTACGCAGAATTCGGCAATTTCCGAGGTTACGAGAGAACCGTTTGTAAACAATCGTATCTGAATTCCGCTTTTAAGCATCTTGTTTATGTAGGGCTTGATAAGATCAAAGACCAAAAGAACCTCTCCGCCCGATATCGTTACACAAATAGGCTTCTGACCGACGATAAAATCGGTTACTCTATCCATATCAGCCTCTTTGACGCATTTGCGCGGAGGTGTATTTTCAATCCCGTTGTAGCAATATACACAACGGTGGTTACAATCGGAGTTTACCTCCCAGGTAATAAAAGCAGGTGTATCCATAAGCTTTTAATAGCAACCGCCTGAGCCGTTGCAGGCGCAGTTGTCGTCACTGTCTCCGCTTCTTTCCTTTTTTAGCTGAGCCTTAAGCTCACGTAGCTCCTTTTCTAATTCGCGGCGCTGAGCATCCAATTCCTCATACAGAACGCGGGTTTCGACAGGAAGACTTTCGTACTTTGCCTGGCGTTTCTTCGCGCCAAAAGGATTGATAGAATATTTTAGCGGGTCAACAAGGGCAAAAAGCTCCTTGTTTCTTCTTTTTAAAGTGAAAAGCTTGGCATCACAAAGCTTGAATTTATCCTCGGTGGAGAGCGGTAAATAGTGTGTGAATACGTAGACCCGCTTGTACTTGCCGTACCGGATGAGGTGATAACGTATTTATTCAACATTTCTTTAATTTCGTATTCATCACGTGACATAGGCATTTTTGCATTGTCCAGATTAAGGTGATTGTGTTGATTTACAATTCTTTGCTTTTCATCGTATGATAAGGAGGAATCGTTTAATGCCTGGTTTACCTTTTCTCTGTCGGATAATACGTTTCCGGTAAGGTCATAATCGTATTTGCTCATAATAATTCTCCATTCTGCCGCCTAAGGCGAGCATATAATTGTATAAAGATCAATGTGGGTTTAGCTTATTAAGATAGTTTTTTTGGATGTGCGTATTATATTCCTTCTCCACTGGTGTGAGGTCCGCTTGTTCCAGCAGGACGTCCCCATGCGTCATCCTTTGGAAGCGTTGAACTGCTTGTGCTTGACGAACCGACGCTGTTGTAAATGTTAATAACGTCATCGATAAATAAACTCGGACCGCCGCTGCTATAATGGTAGCTGACGCAATTTCCAAGCTCTTGTTGCTTTTTCGTAAATTCAGCAATTATACTTTCTCTCGCCGCCTTTATGTATGCATCCTCATCCATAGCATTTATATTTTTTAGTTCATAATTAAGATTTCGTTCTTCTACACAGTATTCGTGGAAGTATTTATTTTTCCACCAAATTTTATCGGAAATTTCGGCAATGAGTTTTTCACATGTTTCACGTTTGCGGAATCCAAAAATACCGCGTGTGCTATTTTGTATATTTATTTGCTCTTGCTTTTGCGCTTCAAGCTCTTCTATTTCCCTTTTATATTTTTCAAGCGTTTTTTTGTTTTCGGGTATAAGCGTTTCAACAAGTTCCTTGCGCCGTGCAAAATTTCGTGCCTTCAGCTGCGCCAAGGTGGAGGCAAAATACTCTGATATTTGATTTTCTCTTGGTACATACGTCCATTTTGGAAAGCAACAGGCGTCATTAATGGCATAATTTAGTACTACTTTATTTTGCGGACTAAAATAATTATGATAACCGTTATGATAGTAGCTACCTTCTCCAAATGCAAATTTTTCTATTTTCTTTATGCTTTCGGGTAAATATATGTATGAATTGTGGAATTCAATTAACGGAAACGCATAGGATTCTATCTCCTCACATCCTTCGCCTAAGCGAATCGTTCTTATGCTATCACAGTTTTCAAAGGAGTAGGAGCATATGCGCGTGACACAGGGAATATTTACCTCCTCAAAAGCGCAATTATAAAATGCGTATTCACCGATTTCTTTAAGAGAAGATGGGAATTTTACGGTTTTGAGTGAGCTGCAATAATAAAAGGCGCGTTCATCTATATTTACAAGTCCCTCGTTAAGCTCCACGTTTGTAAGGAACAGGCAGTATTTGAAGGCATCCCTGCCAATGCTTTTTACTGAAGGAGAAAAAAACACGCTGCGTATCTTGTTGTTTCTTGCAAAGGCATCATCTCCTATTGCAATAACCCCATCGGGAATTCTTACCTCTTTTTCAGCTCCGTTATATTTTATTAGCACACCGTATTCGTTGATTTCAAACATATTCAAATCCTCCTTTTTTATAATTGTAGCATAAGCGTGTAGATAGGTCAACAATTTAATGAATAAATATTCTTATTTATTTTAATAAAACCACATTTACCCATCACTTAACAGTCACATAAAAACTGTAAAATATTGATAAAAGATGAATAAATCAATACAAATTATCAACATATTGTTTACAATTAGGAAAAAATGTGTTATAATTTAATTAAAATAAAGTACATTTTTTGTTTTGATTTATGGAAAGGATTGTTAAATGTTAGGTTCAAAAATACTTATTATTGATGATGACTCTAATATTTGTGAGCTTCTTAAGGTATATTTTCAAAGAGAGGGATACGAGGTTGCATTTGCCTCCGACGGAGAGGTTGGAGTAAAGAAATTCAAGGTGTGTGACCCCGATATCGTTTTGCTTGACCTTATGCTTCCCAAAAAGGACGGCACCGATGTTTTGCGTGATATTCGCGCCATTTCCAATAAGCCCGTTATTATGATATCGGCTAAGGCTGACGAATTCGATAAGGTGCTTTGTCTTGAGCTTGGGGCGGACGATTACGTTGTTAAGCCCTTTGGTATGAAGGAGCTTTTTGCAAGAGTGAAGGCGGTATTAAGACGCTGCACTAAAAACGAAAGCCACGGAGAAAAGGATACTCTCCGCTTTGACAATATTGAAATAAGCTTGTCCAATCACGAGCTTAAGATAAAGGGAGAAAGCGTTGATATTCCTCACAAGGAGCTTTTGCTTCTTCATTTTCTTGCGCAGAATTACAACAGAGTATACACGAGAGATCAGCTTCTTAACAAGGTATGGAGCTTTGATTATCTTGGAGATTCAAGAACGGTTGACGTTCATATAAAGCGCCTTCGTGAGAAGCTTAATGGCGTGTCCGATAAGTGGGAGCTTAAGACGGTATGGGGCGTTGGATATAAATTTGAGGTTACCCACCCCTCCGACAATTGATAGAGCTTAAAGGAGAGTAAATGGAATACGTTGCAACCTGTCTTTTCGGGCTTGAAAGCTTTTTGGGCGCGGAAATTGACGAGATGGGATATAAAAGAACGGAAACTATGGATGGCAGAGTTTCCTTTGAGGCGGATATAAACGACGTTTGTAAGCTTAATATAAACCTTCGCTTTGCGGAAAGAGTATATTTTAAGATAGGAGAGTTTGAGGCTCTTACCTTTGATGATCTTTTTGAGGGAGTAAAATCTCTTGAATGGGAAAAATGGATAGGTAAAAACGATGAATTCCCCGTAAGAGGACACAGTATAAAAAGCGCCCTCTTTTCCGTTCCCGACTGTCAGAAAATAATTAAAAAGGCTCTTGTTTCCCGCTTGAGCGCCAAATACGGCGTACAGTGGTTTGAGGAAAGCGGAGTAAAGTATCAGATAGACTTTTTCCTTTTCAAAAACAGAGCTACACTTATGATAGATACCTCGGGCGTGCCTCTCCATAAAAGAGGATACAGACCGAAAACTGCGGAGGCGCCTATAAGAGAGACCCTTGCCGCAGCCCTTGCCAAAATAGCAAGACCGAGGGATAACGTGCTTTTCTGGGACCCCTTCTGCGGCTCGGGCACTATCGCCATTGAGGCGACTATGATGATGCTTAACCGCGCCCCGGGACTTGACCGCGCCTTTATTTCACAGACCTTCCCACAGATTTCAAAAACCGAGTGGAAGGACGCAAGGGATGAGGCGAGAAGCAAAATAATTACCGATTCCTGCTTTGAGGCTTATGCTTCGGACATAAATCCTGAGGCAGTTGAGCTTGCAACTGAGTGCGCAAAGCACGCAGGGGTGTACGGAAATATGAAAATATTTGAAAAGAACGCCCTCACCATTGACACAATGGGCAGACGCGGTACTATAGTTTGCAATCCACCTTACGGAGAAAGACTTTTCACTCTTAAGGAGGCAGAGGACCTTTACCGCAATATGGGTAAGCACTTTAAATCCCTTGATAAGTGGCAGATATACGTTATAACGAGCCACGAGGAGTTTACACGTCTTTACGGCAGACGCGCAGACAAGGTGCGTAAGCTTTATAACGGTATGATACCCTGCTATTTCTACCAATTTTTTAAAAATAACTGATTAAAATAATAACCTTCGTCCATACTAACACGTAGTAAGACGGAGGTTATTTTTATGGAAGCTTTATCCTTTGATTTTAATAAAAACGTGGAAAAAATAGACACGCTCCTTAACGTTTCCGAAAATTTTGACATAATTAAAAGGGAGCTGGAGGTAAGCGGCATTCCCGTTGTTTTCTACTACGTGGACGGCTTTGTTACAGCCGCCCTTATGCAAAAGCTTATGATGCATATAAGCACCGTTAAGGATTTTGGCAACAATGATCATAACAGTGTGGTGGAATTTTCAAAAAAGAGTCTGCCCGGGGTTGAGGTTGACCCCGAATATGACGTAAATAATATGATAAAATCAGTCCTTAGCGGATGCAGTCTTATGCTCTCGGGCAGCTTTGGTGACGGCGCCATCGTAATTGACACCAGGTCCTATCCCGCAAGGGAAAATGCGGAGCCTGAAAACGATAAGGTAATGCGTGGCTCCCGTGACGGCTTTGTTGAAACGCTTATTTTCAACACGGCTATGATAAGAAGGCGGATAAGAGATACGGACCTTGTTGTAAAATATCTTTGCGTAGGAAATTCGTCAAAGACGGATATCTCCGTGGTATATCTTAAGGGAAAGGCAGACCAAAGATACGTAAGGGAAATAACAGAAAAAATAAGCAAAATAAAAACCGACGCTCTGCCTATGGGACACAGAAGCTTAATCGAATGTATCATCCGTAAGGGGTGGTTTAATCCGTTTCCAAAGGTCAGATGTACAGAAAGACCCGATGCCGCCTGCGCCTCCATCCTTGAGGGCAGTATTATAGTTCTTTGTGACAACTCACCCGAGGCGCTTATTTTACCAACCTGCATATTCGATTTTTTACAGGACACGGACGATTATTATTTTCCTCCCGTAACGGGTACGTACCTTCGCATCGTGCGTCAGCTCGTGTTCTGGAGCGCGGTAATTTTAACCCCAGTATGGTATTTGCTCGTACACAATTATCCCAATATCCCCTCGTCCCTTGCATTTTTAGTACCCGAGGACAGCGGCAACGTGCCCATACTTTTGCAGCTTATTATGGCGGAGCTTGTAATAGACGGTCTTAAGCTTGCGTCCCTTAATACTCCAAGCGTAATGTCAAATTCCTTTGGAGTAATAGGCGGACTTTTGCTTGGAGATTTTGCGGTGCAGGTGGGATGGCTTTCTGCCGACGTAATATTTTATATGGCAATAGTTTCCATTGCAAGCTTTACACAGTCCAATTACGAGCTTGGATACGCCCTTAAATTTATCCGCATCCTTACCCTGCTCCTTACTCATTTCTTAAACTATTGGGGCTTTGCCATAGGACTTCTTACAGGGCTTTTCTTAATAGTCACAAACAATACCGCAAACGGTAAGCACTCCTATCTCTATCCCTTGATCCCCTTTAACAAAAAAGCTCTTTCACGACTGATGTTCAGACTGAAAAAGCCGTAAAAAAACAAACCCGTTTACTTGTTCTGTAAACGGGTTTTATATTTTGCCTTCACCTTGAGGGGAAGGGGGACCACTTGTGGTGGATGAGGTGAAGGCTTTTAAACGTTTCTCGTATAGCAGACTACTGTGTTATATTTATCCTCATAAAAACAAACCCGTTTACTTATTCTGTAAACGGGTTTTCATTTTATATTATCTCTCCGTAAAGGAAATTACTGTCCGAGGAAGTAAGCCTTACCTTAAGTATTTCTCCGCTTAATATCTCGTTTGTTTTTACCTTTACCTCCATAAAGTTTGGCGCGTGGCCGCAAGCGTATCCGTCAACCGTATTTTCAAATAAAACATCCACGTCCCCGTGCTTTTTTATAAAATCCTCGTGCAAGGATGCGCGTATCTTATCCTGAAGAGCAGAAAGAGTATAAAGCCTTTCCTTTTTTACGTTTTCATCCACCTGGTCGGGCATTTCTGCGGCAACGGTGCCCTTTCTTTTAGAGTATGGGAATATGTGAAGGTGTAAAAACCTCTCGTTTTCAAAGAATTCATAGGTTTTATTAAAATCCTCATCCGTTTCCCCGGGGAAGCCTGTTATAACGTCGGCGGAGAAGTTGACCTCGGGAATCTGCTCCCTTAGGTAGTCAAGGTTTTTCTTTGCCATATCTATATTGTATTTTCTTTTCATCATATTAAGGGTACGGGTGCATCCCGACTGCATAGATATATGAAAATGATTCATCACCTTGCTAAGTCCCTTTATCTTGTCCACAAAATCCTTCGTTATTGCGGCTGGATCAAGTGAGCCTAAGCGAATACGGTCAATGCCCTCTATTTCGTTTATCTCCCTAAGAAGATCACCAAGTGTGTATCCGTTTTTGAAATCCTTGCCGTAGGCGGCGGTCTCAATTCCCGTTAAAACTATTTCACGGCAGCCCTGGGAGGCAATGTTCTTTACCTCCTCGATTACGTACTCCCGTGGATTTGAGCGCACGTTACCCCTCGCCATAGGAATAATACAGTAGGCGCATTTGGAGTCACATCCGTCCTCGATTTTAATAAAAGCGCGTGTTCTCGTCATCGGCGCGCCAACCTGCATAGTGTCAAATTTTGAATTGAAAATATCGGGCATATAGCACTCCGGCTTGCCCTTCCTTTCGTAAAGCTCAAGGGCTTTTTTTGCAATCAATGATTTTGCATTGTTACCGCAAACAAAATCCACACCCTCAATACCTAAAACCGTATCGGGGGCAACCTGTGCAAAGCAGCCTGTAACTATTATTACCGCATTGGGATTTTTCTTTATACATCTTCTTATAAACTGACGGGATTTTCTGTCGCTTTCCGCAGTTACGGTACAGGTGTTTATTATGTATATGTCGCATATCTCATCATTTTTGCATATAGTAACGCCATTTTTAGACAGCTCCTGCATTATGGCGTCGCTTTCGTATTGATTTACCCTGCATCCAAGAGTCAGTAAGGATGCCTTAACGGTATTTGTCATAATAACACCTCCTTTTTAATATCACGTATAGATTTTATCATATTTTTTCCCTTATGTAAATATCAAGTTGAAATAAAATAATTTAATTCCTATTGCAAAAGATGAAAAAAAGCCTTATAATATCCATATATTGAAAAATTCGGAGGGGACGGATATGAGAGAATTTACAATCAATTCAAACGACGCGGGACAGCGTCTTGACAAATTCGTTTTGAAAACTGTTAAGGGAATACCCGTTTCCTTGATGTATAAGGCCATACGCATAAAAAAGATAAAGGTAAACAGAAAAAGAGCAGAGGAAAAGCAGATGCTATGCCTTGGGGATACGGTGCAGATGTTCCTTGCCGAGGAGCTTTTTTCCGACAAGGTTACCGATAATGAGCTTCTTACCATAACTCCAAAGCTTGATATCATATACGAGGACGAAAATATTATCCTTTGCGAAAAAGCCCCGGGTATCCTTGTCCACAGCGGTGACGGAGACGGTAAAACCAGCGGTGAGGGAGATGCCAAGGACAGAAACACTCTTATTTATCACATTCAGGCGTATCTTGCCCAAAAGGGAGAGTACGATCCCACAAAGGAAAATTCCTTTGCCCCCGCCTTGTGCAACAGAATTGACAGAAACACAGGGGGAATCGTGATCGGAGCAAAAAATGCGGACGCATTAAGGGATATAAACGCAAGAATAAGGGATAACAAGGTGTCAAAATTCTATCTTTGCGCAGTTCACGGCGCGCCGCAAAGAAAAAGCGCCACCCTTAAGGACTATCTTATAAAAAACAATAACACAAACACCGTAAGGGTGCTTAAAAACAACATCCGCGGCGCAAAGGAGATAATAACCAAATACGAGGTTATAGATTTTAATAAGTCAAAAAATCTCTCCCTTGTAAAAATCGAGCTTGTAACGGGTAGAACACATCAGATAAGAGCCCATATGTCCTCTATCGGCAATCCCTTGCTGGGTGACGGAAAATACGGCTCTATCGAAAAGGATAAAAGGCTTGGATATAAGCATCAGGCTCTTTACGCCTACAGACTCATTTTTGAAAAGGCAGAGGATTCCTTGTCCTATCTTAACGGTAAGGAATTCGTATCGGAAATAAAGAATATTTACTTCCTTCGTGAGTTTCCGAACGCAAGAATTTAAATTTTAAAGAAAGGTGGAGACAGTATGCTTGATAAAGAAAAGATCACAGCTCTTATTAAAGGCGGCGCTGACGTTATCATACTTGAGGAAACGGACTCCACCAATAACGTTTGTAAGGCTATCGCCTCTCGCGGAGCCAAGGAAAAAACCATTGTAATTGCAAAAAAACAGACACAGGGTCGGGGCAGAATGGGCAGAAGCTTTATTTCAAGCTCTGAAAACGGTCTTTATATGACCTTGCTCCTCCGTCCGCGTGTCAAGATAACGGAATGTATAGATATGACGGTTATTGCCGCGGTCAGCGTAAGTGAGGCAATAGAGAAAATAACCAATAAAAAATGCTCTGTAAAATGGGTAAACGACGTATACGTGGATAACAAAAAGGTGTCGGGAATACTTACTGAGGCATCCTGCGATTTTTCAACGGGGCTTCTTGATTACGCAATAGTGGGAATAGGAGTAAACGTATCTGAGCCCGAGGGCGGCTTTGATGCTTCAATTAAGGATATTGCCTGTGCCTTGTACGAAAAAGACGCGCCCTGTGGCGTAAAAAACGAGCTTTGCGCTGAAATTGTTAACAGATTTTTCCATTATTACGAAAATATGGCTGATAAATGCTATATGGAAAAATACAGAGCCTACTCCAATATTATCGGCAAAAGCGTGGATGTGTACAGGGGTAACGAGGTAATATCAGGTGTTTGCGTGGATATAGACGACTGCGCAAATTTAGTTGTGGAATCGGACGGCAGGATCATACGCTTCAATTCGGGAGATGCGAGGGTAAGAAAAGTATGAACCGTAAGCTGAAAATGATTACGAATACCGCTCTTTTCGTTGCCGTAATTGCCGTAATTTCTCAAATCGCCATTCCAATGCCATCCCTTGTACCCATCACCCTTCAGACCTTTGCAATATGTCTGTGTGGGTATTTTTTAGGCATAAAAAACGGCGGATGCGCAGCTTTGGTATACGTTTTGCTCGGTGCTATGGGCGCGCCCGTTTTTTCCTCCTTCCAAGGCGGCTTTTCCGTAATTCTCGGACACGGGGGCGGCTTTATTATGGGATTTATCCCCCTTGCCCTGATGTGCGGAATATCAAAAAAACGTCCCCTTGCCATTTTACTTGGATGTCTTGGCATACTCATATGCCATCTTACGGGAATTATATGGTATATGGTTATAACGAAAAATCCCTTTGTTCCCTCCTTCATTCTCGTGTCCTTACCGTATATTTTTAAGGATATAGCTCTTTGTATCCTTTCATATTTCGTTGCGGAAAAATTAAAAACAAGAATAAAAAAATAATACGGGTCTGCGTTTTTTACGCAAACCCGTTTTTATTTTACTCTAATTTCAGCTGTGTGGGCTGTCCTCTGAAGGAAATACCAAGATGCTCGTAGGCAAGTCTTGTTACGCATCTTCCTCTTGGCGTTCTGCTAAGGAATCCTATCTGCATAAGATAAGGCTCGTAAACGTCCTCAATGGTAACGCTTTCCTCACCGATAGTGGCGGAAAGTGTTTCAAGTCCGACAGGACCTCCGTCGTAGAACTTAATAATGGTCTCAAGCATTTTTCTGTCCGTGTTATCAAGACCGAGGTGGTCTATTTCCAGGGCTTCAAGTGCTTTTTGCGCCATATCAAGATTTATAACACCGTCACCCTTTACCTGGGCGTAGTCGCGTACTCTCTTAAGAAGTCTGTTTGCAATACGGGGTGTTCCTCTTGAACGGGACGCTATCTCAAAGGCGCCCTCGTCAGTAATCCTTACGTCAAGCAAGCCTGCGCTTCTTTTAACGATGGTAGCAAGCTCCTCGTGGGTGTAAAGCTCCAGCTTAAGCAACACGCCAAAGCGGTCGCGCAAGGGGGTAGTAAGCTGACCTGCTCTCGTTGTGGCGCCTACGAGAGTAAATTTAGGTAATGGAACACGTATGCTTCGCGCCGCAGGGCCCTTACCGATAATAATATCAAGGACGTAGTCCTCCATTGCGGGATACAAGATCTCCTCAATAGAACGGGAAAGGCGGTGTATCTCGTCAATAAAAAGCACGTCACCGGGGGCAAGGTTAGTAAGTATGGCGGCAAGATCTCCCTGCTTTTCAATAGCGGGACCCGACGTCACACGGAAGTTAACGCCCATTTCCTCCGCAATAATGCCTGAAAGTGTGGTCTTACCAAGACCGGGAGGGCCGTATAAAAGCACGTGGTCAAGGGAATCGCCTCTGCCCTTTGCAGCCTCAATGTATACCTTTAAAAGATCCTTTACCTTTTCCTGTCCGATATATTCCTCAAATACCTTTGGACGCAGGCTGATCTCCACCTCGGCATCCTCACCCGCAACCTCTGTTGACACTATTCTGTTTTCAAAGTCAAATTCTGTTTCTTCAATCATAGCGTAACCTCATCAGAATAATTTGGCAAGAGCCAGGGGAATTATTTTTTCTACGTCTAATTTGGGGTCAATGCCTGCAAGGGCTCTTTGCGCCTCGGCTCTTGAATAGCCAAGGACGATAAGGGCATCAAGGGCCTCGGAAAGATTGCCCTTTCCTTTTGGCGTACTCTGTACGGCTGCGGCTGATACGGGTGTCTCGGCAGGAGCAAAATACTGCTTTGAGATCTTGTCCTTAAGCTCAAGAATTACTCTTGCCGCCGTCTTTGCGCCAACGCCCGAGGCTTTTGAGATAGCCTTTGTATCCTCGTTTATAATAGCATATGAAAGCTTGTCGGGTGTCAGGAGAGAAAGAATAGCCATTGCCGCCTTAGGTCCTACTCCCGATACGGTTATAAGGAGCTTGAATGCGGAAAGCTCGTCATTGGTTTTAAATCCAAACAGCTCCACGCCGTCCTCACGCACCTGTAAATAGGTAAAGAGTTTTTCTCTTTCTCCCACGTGGCCGCAAACTGAGGAGAAGGTAAAATCACTCACCGTAAGCTTATAGCCCACACCGGAGCAGTCTATTACGCAAAATCCCGGTTCACAGTATTCAAGCGTTCCGTTTACGTGGTAAATCATTATTTTTTATTCCTCTTTTGTTTCATTGTTGTCGTCGGTAGTAATCTCTGTATCGCTTACTGCCTCGTTTTCACCGTTATCCTCGGTCTCTTCCTCGTTGCCCTCTCCCACCTTTACCTTTTTCTTGAAGTTGGGAACAATGGCAAATCCGAATTTCTTTTCAAGCACCATTACGGTAATGAAAAGTCCAAGACCGACTACGCCAACTGCAAGTCCGCCGTAGAAGGGCAAGGAAACGTAGACCATTTTTATTTCGTGCTCACCGGGAGCTACGTCAAAGCCCATAAGGGTGTCCATAACTTTAAAGGTTTCAACCTTTTCGCCGTCAACGTATACGTTCCAGTACTTATCATAGGGGATGGAGGTAAATACGAACTGCTCCTCCTTAACGGAGATAGTACCCTCAATGCGTGTGTCGGAGTAGTCCGTAACGAGAAGATTGCCGTCGTCAAGGTAATCTATTGCCTGGGTGAAATAATTCTGATTTATCTGAGCGAATATGGGGCAGTCTGTCTGATACTCGCAGGATGCGCTCTCAAGCAAGAACATTACCTTTATGCTCTGACCTGCCTCATAGTATCCGAGATTGTGGATCCTTTCTGTTTCATTACCGAAGAAGGATGATACCTGCTTGCCGTCAATAAAGAACTTCATTTCGGGATTCTTCGTTGTTGAGTGGAGGTACATATAGATAGATCCGTTTTCCTTTGCGGTTACGGTATATTCAAAGTAAGCCTTACCGCTTTCTGTACGAGTTATTTTTACCTTGCCTGCAGTGTAGGTTGAGGTGCAATTTATCTCGTCCGTAATGGAGTATTCGCACTTTTTGAACATCTTGTGATTTGATGGAATGCCCGAAAGAGTGGTCATCATTCCGCTGAGATAATCAAAGGGAGAGATCTTGGGATTCTGAGCAAGAATGAGATTCTTACCCTTGTTGTTTGCCGCAAATCCGATTGAAAGGGCGTAGGGGTTTTTGTAAACCAACAATCCGTCGGAGCTTGTGGACTTTTCATACATACTGCTTACGTGGTTTCCTTCCTCGGAAACTACGTATTTGATACCGAAGAGTGAGTCGGCAACCTCGTTACCGCTGAAATATTTTGTCCAGTGGGACTTTGCGGAGAAGCCCATATTGTTAAGAAGCTTCACTACATTAGCGTTAAGAGTTGATGTAGAGGATGCAAGTCCGTTTATGTTCAAGGCAAGGTTTTCGTTATTTCTTCTGAAGGGATT
>JAFUOY010000012.1 GCA_017481595.1 Clostridia bacterium
ATCCGTCAACTCCGTTGACACCTAATTGCCCTTCCCAAAACATAGTCGTCTCGCGCGCCTCGGTACACTCGGCTTCGACACTCCTTGTTTTGGTTACACACTCGACAAATTAACACACTGTGTTGATTTGTCCTCGTTCACGCTCAAGGTGAAGGCTATAAGAAAATCATAAAAAAGACCGTTGCGAGTGCAACGGTCTTTTTGAATTATACAGAATAAATCTGTGAGTATTTTTCGTAATCGTCCACGAACTCTCCCTTGCCCTCCTTAATGTTCTTAAGGTACTGGTGAAGGTCAAGGCTATTATGTGACATTTCAATAACGCAGCCTGCGATATTAGAGCAATGGTCCGAAACTCTTTCAAGGTTGTTAAGAAGGTCGCTCCAGATAAAGCCCGCCTCAATGGTGCAGCCACCGTTCTGAAGGCGTTCAATATGTCTTGTACGAAGCTTTTCCTTAAGGTTATCAATAACCTGCTCAAGAGGCTCAACCTTCTTTGCGGATGCAATATCGTTGTCTACGTAAGCCGCGTAGCTAAGCTCAACTATTTCCTTAACTGCGGCAATTATTACGCTAAGCTCGCTAAGAGCAAAGTCGGAGAACACGATCTCCTTTTCCTTAAGCTCCTCGGCGGACTCCATAATATTAACGGCGTGGTCAGAAATTCTTTCAATATCTCCGATAAGGTGAAGAAGCTTAGCCGACTCTCGCATATCCTTGTCGGTCAAGGGATAGGTATTAAGCTTAACAAGATATGAGCCGAGAATATCCTCGTATTTGTCTACTGCGGTTTCCTCTTCTCTTACCTCTTTGCAGTAATCGTCATTAAAGCTTTCAAGCTGACTTAACGCCTTATAGAGGGAAGCCTTACTGATGCTTGCCATCTTTTCGGTTACAACGCGGCAACGGTCAATAGCAACGGCGGGAGTTATCATAAGACGTTCATCAAGCTCGTTGATCTCTTCCTTCTTATCCTCGCCCTTGGGCTCGGGAATAAGCCTCATAGAAAGCTTTTCAAGGAGTCCTGCGCAAGGAAGCATAAGAACGGTACAAGCAATGTTGAACGCGGTGTGGCAGATAGCGATAGTAAACTGATCCGCGCTGTTTGCAAGGAGAGGAATATCCACCAAGCTCCGTACGATACTGTAAGCAATAAGAAGAACCGTCGTACCGATAACGTTGAAGCTCAGGTGAACTATGGAAGCGCGGCGGGCGTTTCTGTTAGTACCCACGGAGGAAATAAGCGCCGTTACGCAGGTACCGATATTCTGACCCATAATAATAGGAACTGACATACCGATGGAGATTGCGCCCGTTGAAGAAAGCGCCTGCAAAATACCGACGGATGCAGAGGAGGACTGAATAATAGCCGTAAGAGCCGCTCCTGTAAGCACACCCATCAAGGGGTTATCAAACAATGTAAGAATTGATGCAAAGCCTTCGCTTTCCTTAAGTCCCGCAACGGAGGATGACATAGCGTCCATACCGTACATAAGAGTTGCAAAGCCAAGAAGAATAACGCCTATATCCTTTTTTCTGTTGCTCTTTGAGCCCATAAAGAGGAAAATACCGATAAGAGCAAGAATGGGAGTAAAGGATGAGGGCTTGAATATCTCCACAAACCAGGCATCACCGCTGACACCCGTTAAGCTGAGAAGCCACGCGGTAACCGTAGTACCTACGTTAGCGCCCATAATTACGTTAATAGCCTGTCTTAAGGTAAGAAGTCCCGAGTTTACAAAACCAACCACCATAACCGTAGTAGCGGAGGAGGACTGAATAACCGCAGTAACGCCAAGACCTGTGAAAAATCCTGCCGCCTTACTTGTGGTAAGCTTACCCAAAATGTTCTTAAGTCCGCCGCCTGCCGCCTTTTCCAGATATGAGCCCATAAGATTCATACCGAAGAGGAACAGACAAAGACCGCCGATGAGTGATAATATGTCCCAAAAGTCCATATATTTTCTCCTTTTATTTTGCTATAAGATCATATGTTTTATGTAATTTTAAGGATGACAAAACCTCGCATCATATATATGATACCACAAAAATGCAAATTTGAAAAGGGGATGCTGATAAAATTTTCCTAAGAAACTACCGTATAGCCTGTATTTTTACATAAAAATACACCCAACGGGCCGCCGAAGCTCGGCTTACCCATTGGGTGCAATATTTTTTATTGAATTATCTGTGTACTCCGCCGACGGAGGCGATATACGCATCCTCTAAGGTTCCTTCAACCTTGACGGAGCCGTCATGCACGCTGACCTCCGACACGTAACGAACCGTGGGCTGACCGTAGGTATAGGTTACGTTTGTAACGATAGCCTTCTTTTTTATCTCAGTTTCCTCTCCCGGCTCAATTACACATTCCCACACCTTATCCTTTATCTCACCAACAAGGCTGTCAACGGAGCCTGCGTACTTTACGTTGCCCTTTTCAAGCACGCACACGTTGGGACAGATGTTTTCCACATCGTGAATGATATGGGTGGAGAGAATAACGTTCTTTTCCCTGCCTATCTGGGACACGAGATTAAGAAAATACAGTCTTTCCTCGGGGTCAAGTCCCGTGGTGGGCTCGTCAATGATGAGTATTTTGGGGTTACCTATAAGCGCTTGAGCTATTCCCGCGCGGCGAAGCATACCGCCCGAATAGTTTGCAAGGCGTTTTTTCCTTTCCCCCTGCAAGCCTGCAATGGCAAGACACCTTTCTACCTCTATTCTCATTTCGTTTTTATCCGTTATGCCCTTTATAACGCACATATATTCAAGAAATTCTATTATGTTTAGCTGAGGCATAAGCTTAGTATTCTGAGGAAGGTAGCCAAGGAGGGAACGGTATTCCTTAAGATTGGAATCCACCGACTTGCCGTCAAAGAGTATTCTGCCTCCCGTTGACTTCATTATTGTCGCCATAATTCTTAAAAGAGTGGTCTTACCTGCTCCGTTTCTGCCGATAAGGCCGTACACGCCCGTGGGTATTTCAAAGCTTACGTTGTTAAGAGCAAGGGCTTTTTTGTTATACGCCTTGCTTACGTTTTCAATAGTTATATTCATATTTTCCTCCCGATTTATACGTTTTGGCGCCGTCTTAAGGCGTATGCGGAAATGCCTATAAGGATAAGCGCGTATCCAAGGGTCACTAATCTGTTCATATAAAAATACTCATCCTCCAGCACCCGTGAGCCAAAGGGACAAAATATCCTTGCCTTAACGTCCTGACCCACGAAAAGATCGAGGGAGGTTATAAAGGAATAGGACAGTGATGAAAACAGAAGTGAGCTGAAGGCGCTTTTCAGTACCACACGCCAGAAAAGTCCCACCGCGCAGGTAAGAAGTATTGTTACTGTATACATAAGAAGCAGCTTTACCATTACGTAGCTGTCTCTTGTAAGGTAGATAAACGCCGCAGGAATCAAGGCGACGGATATGTAAATGGTCAGGAAACGAAACGTCATTACCGCCCCCAAGGACACCCTGCCAACGATAATATACTCTATTTCCTCCTCAGCGCCAAATATAAAGGCTGAGGCAACTATTGGAAATATCATAAAGAGAGATTCCATATTTTCGGGCCGTCTGCCATAGGCAAAGTACAATGCCACAAACAGGATAAAGGAGATAAGAAAGAACCATTTTCTTTGCTTTACCTCTTGATATATTACTGCTCCCATTATTCAACCTCCGTATAATTTCTGCTTTTCATTATTAAATAAGAGCCCGTTACGGCAAAAGCGATCATTAAAAGATATATCCCCCTGTTTGTCATAAAGGTGGCGTAGCTGTACTTTTTTTGAAGCATATTGCAATACGCCTCAAGCTCTATATAATAGTTCCAACCCTCTCCCTTTCCCGCAGAGATGAGAAAAAGAACTATCATCTCAAAGCCGATGCATCCAAACATACTTCTTGTCAGCACCCTTACGAACACGGACAGGGATACTGCGGCTATAAGATTTATAAAAAAGGAAAGATACATTATAGCCATCATTTCAGCGCTCATATCCATTTCCCCAACTGGAAAAATCAGAAGGAAAATAACGCCTGCCGCCATTGTATATATAACGTAGGGCAAGGTCTGTGCCATACAAAGCTTTGGCAAGCCAAAGCCGTAGCAACGGCAAAATTCCATTTCCGCTTTGCTTGAAAGTATGCTGACCGTAACCAAAAATGCGGGAATTATTAAGGAAAACTCGTATCCCTGTATAAATGCCAAGGCGCTATAGCCCTTGATCTCTCCTACCTGCTTAAGGGCAAAATATCCCCACGCCAGAACGAGAGGGAAAAACCAGGCTCGCCTTATCAGATGACGCAATAAAAACTCCTTCATATTTTTATTCCTCCGTCACTTTTGCATTTTGTCCCTTGATACGTCCCCTTCTCTTCTGTGTAAATCTGTCCTTATTAAAGATAAAATAAGCTGTTCCAAAGGAAATTATGGCAAAGACGAGAGTTATGCCCGCGCATATCCAAAGGTCGTATTTACCGATCTCAAAATAGTTTACCATTCCTTGATGCCACTGAGTTCCGTTCATATAGAAGGAGGGCCACAGCTTCATCTGAGGGAAATAGAAATAGCTCCAGAAAACGCCCGTGCTTCCGAATCTTATGTTCATCATATGCGTTTCTATCATTGAATAAAGCACTATTGATGCGCTTCCCGCTATTGCCTTTTTCGTAATGGCGGTAACAAGCACTCCTATGGACATATAGGTCACTATTCCTATCAAGCCCATTCCTGCCATCTTAACAAGGGTTATCTTAATAAGCTCCCAGGTCTTTATACCAAAGGTAAGCTTCGGGACTATAAATATAAAATACACTATGGCAAAAAGAAGGTAGATAAGGACGCTTAAAACAAATACGCACACCATTTTGGAAATGAAATATTTTGAGAAGGACATATTGGTGGCAAATAAAATATCCCTCTCCGACTGATTGTAAAGATCCTTTATTACAAGAGCCAATATTACCGCTATTATTATGGGCATACATTTTGTAAGAGGCACAAGAACGGCATTGAAAAGCTCAATAAATGCAAAATATCTCGACGGATACCAGGACAGGAAGGTGATGTGATATCCACCCTGAATAAAGCTTTCCGACACGCCGCCCTTTCCAAAGATCTGCGTCCTTTGCTGAAGCATTATTACAATTGCAGGAAAGCAAAAAAGCATAGCAGGGGAGCGGAACACTCTTTTCATTGTGGTTTTTATGGTTGAAAAGATCATATTTTCTCCTTTCCGTTATTTCATTCGTATGTTATTATTTTTCCGTATCAAGGATAAGCTGACCGAAGTAGGTATCCTTTATATCGAGGGTGGAATTTCTTGCCCCGTATTCGCTGAACACAAGATTTATAGTATCTCCGTTATTGATTAAAGGAGTAAAATGCCTGTCTGCGTATATTATGGCGGTTCCCTTTATGGGCAGCTTTATTTCCGCAATCTTGGTAACCTTTTTATCCCCTTCTAATTTGCCAACGACGAACCATTCGTTTACCGCGATTATAGCCTGATACATTTCTCCGTCGCGAAGGAAATAAAACTGAGTATCGTAGTCGTCAAGGGTCATAGCGCCGATCTGATGATCGAATAATGCTTCTCCGTTTTCATACACCGTATAGCGTAACTTGGATGACCCGATCTGACCTTTTCTGTATATGATATGAAGCTTGCCGTTTTCGTACTCCAGCTTTTGAACGTATATAATGGAGGTTCTGCTTTCTTCACCAAGATATATTTCCTCAGTCATTTTTCCGTCGGATATATGAACTATATAACTCTTATATCTGCCGGGAAACCGTATACCGTTTTCGTCATAAACGTATTTTTTTATGTTGGCATACATTCCTCCCTCTCCGTCGGGGGTATAATTTGTCATGATGCTGATTTCTTCACCAAAATCCATTTCTTGAATTTCGCTTATCTTATCGGTCTTGGTATTCAGGCTTACGGTATATTTGTAGTTGCTGTGCCAACGCTCAAATATCAAGTCTAATTTATCAAGCTCCTTTGTGTATACGGGGATTATGTGGTATCTTAAAATATTGTCCGTTAAATGGTAGGAGCTGTAGTCTTCTTCCAGAAATTCCTTTTTGCCGAGGAATATTTTTTGCAGCTCTGTAAGATTACCCCTTTTATCACATTTGTGTATCTGTATTCCCTCGTCATATTGGGTAATAACGTACACGTCCCCCTCATTATCGGCAACCAGCTCCACTCCCGTGATCTGATGAGATTCAGACCATTTCTCGTCTGAATATTCCTTGTTGCGCACCATTAATATATCCACTCTGCCGATCTCGCGCCAGCCGTCCTTCTCAGCCTTATATACTATACATTCGCTTTTTGTAAGGTCCTGACTATAATAGCATTGTGCAAAGTAGATGCTTCCGTTTGAATCGGTAACGCTGTCACACTCCGCGCGATAGCCCTCTTCCGAATCGGAAAGATATCGCATCTCAGTTCCCGCAAGGTCGGTAAAGGAGGCTGCCCCCATTTTACCTATAGCGCCGAAGTTTTTTATCATTGTCTCGTCCCCACGGATGTTATTACCGAGGGCAACGCTGCCATCCATTACAAAACCGCCTGCGTTTATGTAGATAACTCCCCCTGCAATAAGCCCTGGAATTATAAGAGCAATAGCAAGAATCACCGACACTGTGGCAATAATCGGCTTTTTTCTTACGGCAAAATCATTTATCGCCTGTTCAATACAATCATCAACGGAGTTATATTCTCTCTTTGACCTTTTCTTCGGCTTTTTAATAAGGGATATACAAAGCTCTACTACTATATCCTTGTTTATTATTTTTTTGTACTTAAGCTTAGTGGCTTTTACCGCGTTGTATATCGCGTCGTATACAAGGCTGTCGTCGTCGCACTTTTCATAAGCTGCGGAAAGAAGCATGTGGCTGTTTTCAATCAAGGTGGATTTAAGCTCTTCAAATTTAGACATTTTATCTCCTTTCCGTTATCTCATTCTTTTTCCATATCAAGGATAAGCTGACCGAAGTAGGTATCCTTTATATCAAGGGCGGAATTGCTTACCCCATATTCGCTGAACACAAGATTTATTGTATCTCCGTTATTGATTAAAGGAGTAATATGCTTGTCTGCGTATATTCTGGTACTTCCCTTTATGGGCAACTTTATTTCCGCAAGCTTGGTTACCTTTTTTTCTCCCTCAAGCTTACCCACAACGAACCATTCGTTTACCGCGATTATAGCCTGATACATTTCTCCGTCGCGGAGAAAATAAAACTGAGTATCGTAGTCGTCAAGAGTCATAGCGCCGATCATATAATCGGATACCGCTTCTCCGTTTTCATACACTGCATAGCGGATCTTGGATGATGCAACCTGACCTTTTCTGTATATCATATGAAGCTTACCGTTTTCGTACTCCAGCTTTTGAACGGATATAATGGAGGTTCTGCTTTCATCACCAAGATATATTTCCTCCGTCATTTTTCCATCGGCTATATGAGCTATATAATGCTTATATCTACTGGTGAACAGTACGCCGTTTTCGTCATAAACGTTTTTCCTTACGGAGACATACATTCCTCCCTCTCCGTCGGGGGTATAATTTATTACGTGATTTATTTCTTTGCCCAAATCCATTTTTTGGATCTCACTTGTCTTATCGGTTTTGGTGTTCAGGCTTATAGTATATATGCTGTTATCTTCCCATTTTCCAAAGATCAAGTCTAATTTATCAAGCTTTTTTGTGTATACGGGGGTTATGGCGCCGCTTATAATATTGTCCGATAAATTGTAGGGGCTTTCTTTTTCCGAAAACACCTTTTTACCTATGAATATTTTTTGCAGCTCTGTAAAGTTACCCCTTTTATCACATTTGTGTATCTGTATTCCCTCGTCATATTGGGTAATAACGTACACGTCCCCCTCATTATCGGCAACCAGCTCCACTCCCGTGATCTGATAATATTCAGACCATTCCTCGTTTATATACCCCTTGTTACGCGATTTTAATATATCTACTCTGCCGATTTCACGCCAGCCATCCTTCTCAGCCTTGTATACTATACATTCGCTTTTTGTAAGGTCCTGACTGTAATAGCATTGGGCAAAGTAAATATTTCCGTTTGAGGCGGTAACGCTGTCACACTCCGCGCGAAAGCCCTCTGTTGCGTTTGAAAGATACCTCATCTCAGTTCCCGCAAGGTCGGTAAATGAGGCTGCCCCCATTTTACCTATAGCGCCGAAGTTTTTTATCATTGTCTCGTCCCCGCGTATATTATTACCGAGGGCAACGCTGCCATCCATTACAAAGCCGCCTGCGTTTATGTAGATAACTCCCCCCGCAATAAGCCCGGGAATTATGAGGGCGAGAGCAAGAATCACCGACACTGTGGCGATAATTGGCTTTTTTCTTACGGCAAAATCATTTATTGCCTGTTCAATACAGTTATCAACGGAGGTATATTCTCTCTTTGATCTTTTCTTCGGCTTTTTAATAAGGGATATACAAAGCTCTACTACTATATCCTTGTTTATTATTTTCTTATACTTAAGCTTAGTGGCTTTTACCGCGTTGTATATCGCGTCGTATACGAGGCTATCGTCGTCGCATTTTTCATAAGCTGCGGAAAGAAGCCTGTGGCTGTTTTTGATAAGAGTGGCTTTAAGCTCTTCAAATTTAGACATATTTTTCTCCTTACTGTGTTATGGGCTGATAAACTGTTCCTATAAAGAGGGGCAATCCATCCGCGCCCGTTATTACGAATATAAATGGCTTATCTATGGTAAAGGTCCTTTCCGCTTCCTCTGAGGCGGGGGGATCATTATCCGATACGGAGGTAAAGGCAGTACCCGTACAGCCCTCCTCGTTTATGGAAACTCTTACGCCGTGCTCCGCATCCGTGATGTAAAGTCCCTTGCCGTCGTAGGAGCCGTCCGTTACGGTTGAAAAGTCAGCCTTGTCCTTATCAAAGCAATCCGTAACGCCCATTTTGGAAAGCGCCTCTCTTATATCCATATGGGACGCTACATCCATTTTGGGTACGTTTAATTCTATTGTAAGCTTCTGCATATTTTCCCATTTTCCGTCCGAGGCAATAAATCGAAGCGCCTCCTCACTCTTTAAAAGCTCACTAACGCTTGTTCCTTCATTTGGAAGTATGAAATATACGCTTCCGCTATCCTTCAAGGGCTTGCTCGTTGCGGTGAAGCCGTTACCCCAAAAATAGCGACCCTGTGTGTCTGTTTTGCTCATATACTCGCATTTTACGCTTCCGTATTCCGTGTTGAAATATCCCGTTTCGGTCCTCGAATTGGAAAACTCCTGCATCCATTTTGCCTCGTAGGAGATGGTGGAGGCAATAGTCATTACCGAGTTTTTATTAAAGGGCTCGCTTGCAAGCTGATCCATAAAAAGCCCACCCGTCTGCTGATTTAACCAGGAGTAATACTCTCTTTTGTATTCACTTGATCCCATTTTTCCTTCAAATACAGAGGCGTAATACTTGTTTGCAAGCACGCTTACAATATAGGGATCGTACTCTATTTTGTTGTTAAGCCAAAGGGAGCTTGCAAGCACGCTTTTTACAATACCGTCATCCCTGTAATTTGCGTTCCATATGGCGTTTGTCTGATTACGGAGATCGTAAATATTATTGCACTTAAGGACGCTTAGCGCCTGGGTCCTCGTTTCGCCCCTTGACATTTCCGCTATCATAGAAAGGGTCATATATATATTCATAGGAGAATATACGGTATTTTCTCCGCTTTTGTCGGACAAAAAGGCTTCTGCGCTATCCATTATAAATTTGTCAAGTCCCTTGCCGTATCCGAAATAGGACTCCTGCAGGTCAAGATCCTCTCTCCACTTTTTATATTGGCTCAAAAAGTCCGAGATTGGATCGTTTACGTCCGGAAAGACGGTCATTACGGGATATTCAGCAGAGGCAAGCGCCTTTACTCCGCCAAAAAATACGAATCCCTGTCCTCCAAGGAGAAAGTGGAGGGAAAGGATCACCACCGCCAAAATGGCGGCTACGGGAGACAACCATTTTTTATTTGCCAACGGTATTTTAAAGCGTTTTTCTTCCTTTTTGTTTTCGCTGATATAATCGTTTGTTTTCGCCTCGTTTATATATTTGCCGTCAATAAAATCAAGGGCTTCTAAAATTTCCATACCTCTCATACGTCTATTCCCTCCTTCTTTAAGTATTTTTTCAGCCTTTGTCTTAAGCGGAAAAGAGTAATTTTTACGTTTGCTTCGCTTATGGCAAAGGTTTTTGATATTGCGGATATGCTATCCATATACCAATATCTTCTTATAAATATCATTCTGCTTTTCTTGGGCAGCTCCCCTAAAAATCTGTTCAGCACGCTGCCTAAGTATTTTTTGTCCATTATATCGGAGGCGCTTTCCGAGGCAAGAATGTTTTCAAGCTCGTAAATTGCAATATCAACTGCGTTGCCTCCCCGCTTTTTCCTTGTTTTTTCCTTATATTTATTTAAGGAAAGCTGTCTTGACAGCATACCGAGGTAGCTGTACAGGGAGGTTGGCTTATTTGGAGGAATGGTATTCCACGCCTTTAAGTAAGTATCGTTTACTATTTCCTTTGCATCCTCTTCGTCGTTAAGTATCCTGTTTGCAATACAGTAACAATGTCTGCCGTATTTTTTGTCGGTTTCCTCTATTGCCGTCTCCGACCTTTTAAAATACAGATCTACTATTTCTCTGTCCTCCACGCCATTTCCCCCTTTCCTTAATATTCCTTATCTATATTAACAACAAATATTTCCATAAGGTTACACTTTTTTGTCATTTATTTTATCTTATCACATTTTTTATAGGTAATACAACCATTGTCTGAACAAAAGAAAAAAAGACGACCAATGGTCGCCCCTACGGCGTAGCCATCTTATCACTTTTCGGGACGTCGAAGGCGTCGTCCCCTACCTATCACTCCTCGTTTTCAAATCCCCTACCTTATACCTCTTCACTCTTCACTTTTCACTAAAAAAAGCCCTCCCTGCAAACACAGGGAGGGCTTTTTATTATAAATTAGTTGTACTTCTTACGAGCTGTGTACTTTGTGTGGAGGAGGTGGTGTGCCTTCTCTGCGCCGGGAGCGCCAAGGTACTCGTCATAAAGAGCCTTAACTACAGGGCTTTCGTGGGACTTTCTAAGGCCGTTTGCGTCATCGGACTTATAAAGAACGGAAGCGCGGATAGCCTTAAGGTCTACGAAGTTACGAACTGCATCAAACTGGTAGGGCTGACCGCCGCCATTGATACAACCGCCGGGACAAGCCATGATCTCAACGAAGAGATAGTTCTTTTCGCCGGACTTGATCATTTCGAGAACCTTCTTAGCGTTTGCAAGACCGCTTGCTACACAAACTGCAACCTCTGTACCGTTGATGGTATATGTTGCTTCCTTGATACCTGTTGTGCCACGAACGTCGGAGAATACAACTGCCTCATTGTTGCCGCCGAGGAGGTTGTTAGCTGTACGGAGTGCAGCCTCCATAACGCCGCCTGTTGCACCGAAGATAGCGCCTGCGCCTGTTGCGATTGCAAAAGGATCGGTAAATTCGCTGTCGGGAAGCTCATTGAAGTTGATGGATGCGTTCTTGATCATCTTAGCAAGCTCTCTTGTTGTAAGAGCTACGTCAACGTCAGCGTGGAACTCTTCTCTTTCTACCTCGAACTTCTTAGCTGTACAAGGAATTACGCTTACAACGAAGAGGTCCTTAGGATCGATACCGTTCTTCTCGCAGTAGTAGGACTTAAGAAGAGCGCCGAACATCTGCTGAGGAGACTTACATGTGGAAAGGTTAGGAATGAATTCGGGATAGAAATGCTCTACATACTTAACCCAACCGGGGCAGCAGGATGTGAACATAGGAAGGGGCTTGTCAGACTTAACTCTGTTGATAAGCTCGTTAGCTTCTTCAACGATGGTAAGGTCTGCAGTAATATTCATATTGAAGGCTTCAACGTCGCCGAGCATCTTGATAGCTGTAACCATCTTGCCCTCTACGTTTGTGCCAACGGGCATATCGAAGCACTCACCGAGAGTAGCTGCGATAGAAGGAGCTGTAAAGAATACAACCTTCTTTGCAGGATCGGAGATAGCTGCCCATACCTTATCAATATTGGAAACCTCGGAAAGAGCGCCAACGGGACAAGCTACGATACACTGACCGCATCCAACACAAGCTGTGGAGCCAAGGCCCAATTCAAAGGGGCTGCCAACGTGAACGTCGTATCCACGGCGGATATTACCGATAGCGCCAACTGCCTGTACGTTCTTACAAGCGGAGATACATCTCTGGCAGTTGATACATTTGTTGTTATCGCGAACAACGTAGGGTGTGGAGTAGTCAATGGGAACAAGCTCCTCCTCTACTGCGAATCTATCCTCGTCCAAGCCGTAATCAGCAGCGAGCTTCTGAAGCTCACACTTGCCGCTTCTCTCACAGGAGAGGCACTTTCTGTTATGTGTGGAAAGGATAAGCTCAAGAGTTGTCTTTCTGGAAGCGCGAACTGCAGGTGTGTTTGTAAGCACCTTCATACCCTCTTCTACGGGGTATGTACAGGAAGCTGTAAGTCCGCGTCTGCCTACGATCTCAACTACGCATACACGGCAAGCGCCGATGCAGTTGATATCCTTCAAATAACAGAGGGAGGGGATATCTACGCCTATTTTCTTAGCAGCCTGCAAGATAGTTGTTCCTTCGGGAACGCTTACAGGAATATTGTTAATTGTTAAGTTAATCATTTTCATTATGTTATGCCCCCTTATTCTGTGTAGATTGCCTTGAACTTACAGTTGCCAAGACAAACGCCGCACTTAATACACTTAGCCTGGTCAATAACGTGCTTTTCCTTAACCTTGCCGTTAATAGCCTTAACGGGACAGTTACGAGCACAAAGTGTACAACCGATACACTTATCAGGATTGATGATGTAACGTGTAAGCTTCTTACACTTGTGAGCAGGACAAGTCTTATCTACGATATGAGCAATGTACTCATCACGGAAGAACTTGATTGTGGAAACAACGGGGTTAGATGCTGTCTGACCGAGAGCGCAGAGACAGGAGGACTGCATATGCTTGGAAAGCTCCTCGATCTTTTCGAGGTCTTCCATTTCGCCCTTACCGTCTGTAAGCTTTTCAAGAAGCTGGAGCAAGCGCTTTGTACCGATACGGCAGGGAGAGCACTTACCGCAGGATTCTTCACATGTGAACTCAAGGTAGAACTTAGCAATATCAACCATACAAGTGTCCTCATCCATTACGATAAGTCCGCCTGAACCCATCATTGAGCCGATCTTGGAAAGCGAACCGAAGTCAATGGGAGTGTCGATATATTCAGCAGGGATACATCCGCCGGAGGGACCGCCTGTCTGAGCAGCCTTGAACTTCTTACCGTTGGGAATACCGCCGCCGATGTCCTCAATGATCTCGCGGAGAGTTGTACCCATAGGAACCTCAACAAGACCTACGTTGTTGATCTTACCGCCGAGAGCGAATACCTTAGTACCCTTTGTATCCTCTGTACCGATGGATGAGAACCAATCCGCGCCCTTAAGGATGATCTGAGCAACGTTAGCGTATGTTTCAACGTTGTTAAGAACTGTAGGAACTCCGAAAAGACCCTTAACTGCAGGGAACGGAGGACGGGGACGAGGCTCACCTCTCTTACCTTCGATAGAAGCCATAAGAGCTGTTTCCTCACCGCAAACGAACGCGCCTGCGCCAAGACGGATGTCAAGGTCAAAGCTGAAGTCTGTGCCGAAAATGTTCTTACCAAGCAAGCCAACCTCACGAGCCTGGTTAATAGCGATTCTGAGTCTTTCAACAGCGATAGGATACTCAGCACGAACGTAAACGTAACCCTGCTTAGCGCCTATTGTATAAGCTGCGATAGCCATAGCCTCGATAATAGCGTGGGGGTCACCCTCGAGGATGGAACGGTCCATAAACGCACCAGGGTCACCCTCGTCTGCGTTACAGCATACGTACTTAACGTCGCCAACGGAAGCCTTAGCAAACGCCCACTTTCTACCTGTGGGGAAGCCTGCGCCGCCACGTCCACGCAAGCCTGAAGCGAGCATTGTGGAGATAACGTCATCCTGGCTCATTGTTGTAAGTACCTTATGTAATGCCTGGTATCCGTCTGTTGCGATATATTCTTCGATCTTAAAGGGAGAAATTACGCCGCAGTTACGGAGAGCGATTCTCATCTGCTTCTTGTAGAAGCGGATCTTACCGAGAGGAAGAACCTCACCGTTTTCCTGAACTGTTTCGGGGAAAAGAAGATCCTTACAGGGCTGACCGCCGATAATGTGCTCCTTAACGATACGAACAGCACCTTCAGCTGTAGCCTGGCTATAGAATGCGCCTTCGGGATATACGATAACGATAGGACCCATTGCGCAGTAGCCGAAGCATCCTGTCTTTACAACGATAACGTCGTCACAGTTGTTAGCCTTAAGCTCGGATTCAAGAGCCTCAACAACCTTACCGCAGCCTGAGGAGGTACAGCCTGTACCGCCGCAAACGAGGATCTGCTTTCTGTACTGGGAGTGCTGAGCCATCTCTTCGGCATACTCGCCAACGAGGTTACGAGCCTTGATCATAGGCTCATATTGAGCCTTTATTTCATTAAGTCTTTCAATAGTCATTTTCATTTTACTCAGTCCTCCTTAGCCATATATTTTTCAATTACTTTTACTGCCTGCTCGGGAGTTACCTTACCGTAAACCTCACCGTTTACTGTCATAACAGGAGCAAGTCCGCACGCGCCTACACAACGGCACGCTTCGATAGAGAACTTTCTGTCGGGTGTGCATTCGCCACTCTTGATGCCAAGCTTCTCTTCAATTGCTGTAAGAACTCTGTCAGCGCCCTTAACGTAGCAAGCTGTACCAAGGCAAACGCTGATAATGTACTTGCCCTTAGGTACGAGTGAGAACTGCGCATAGAATGTGGATACGCCGTAAACCTCGCTCATGCTAACGTCCAAGCCCTCTGCGAGCATCTTCTGTACCTCGTAAGGGAGGTAGCCGTAAATGCCCTGCGCTTCCTGCAATGCAGGCATAAGTCCGCCGGGCTGTTCTTTGTACTTTGCGATTACTTTTTTGAGTTCAGCCTCCTGTGCGGGAGTGCCCATGAACTCAATTGAATTTCCAATACTCATAAAAATCCTCCTGTGTTATTTTTTTAAGTACACACTTGAATTATATCATAATATATGTTATAATGAAATTGACAAATATGCAAATGTGTAAACTATTTTGTTGATAAAGGTCGAAAAAGGAGGTCTTTTTTGTGGTTAGTGAGGTAAATGTTGAGAAATTGATGCCAAAAATCATACCTGCCCTTGATAAATTACTGTCAAAAACGGATTTTGACTCTCTCACGGTAAAGGCTATTGCCGAGGAGGCGGGATTTTCAAGGCAGTATTTTTACAGAGCATTTACCGATAAATATGCTCTTATCGTGGATCTGTTTGAATATGATATGAAAAGAGGGGTAGAGATCTTCTTTTCTCCGAGATTTTGCTATCTACACACCCTAACCTACATCCTTGAAAACAAAAAAATATACAAAAGCATTCTTACCTCATCCTACGCATCCTATCTCTACGACGTAATGTACAATTACGGAGTGGAATTCGTCCGCGCCATGGCGGAGTATATGAGCATACGCTACCTTACCAAGGAGCAGGACAACAGATTAAGGCTTTATTTCCTCGGCGTTACCTCAATGCTTGTAAAATCAATTACGGGCAGCGAGCATTTTACAAAGGAGGAGCTTGACCGCATCTTCTACGACAACGTCCCCTCCTTTGTGGATTTTCTCAAGGGAGAAACCGTAACGAGGGACTATATTCTCTATAAGATAAGAAAATTCAGAGAGGGACATATTGTGTAAATGCAAAATGCAAAATGCAAAATTCAAAATTCAAAATGAACCGTCCTCGACCGCACCCTGTGGGTGAAAAAGGGAGAGGTAAGGTGTGGCAGTCGTCGCCAAATCCAACCGAGAACTGACCGAGGGCAGGATGAGGCGGTAACGACAACAGATAGAATGTCACTCGACCTTC
>JAFUOY010000013.1 GCA_017481595.1 Clostridia bacterium
ACGCAACGCCCGTACCGGAGGTTTCGCCCATGTTACCGAACGCCATCATCTGTACGTTTACTGCTGTACCCCAAGAATAGGGGATTTCGTTCTGCATTCTGTAGTAGTTAGCTCTGGGGTTGTCCCAAGAACGGAATACTGCCTTAACGGCACCCATAAGCTGTTCCTTAGGATCGGAGGGGAAGTCGTTACCGATCTTAGCCTTGTATTCAGCCTTGAACTGGGAAGCGAGCTCCTTGAGGTCGTCAGCTGTAAGCTCAACGTCCTGTGTAACACCCTTCTTTTCCTTCATCTTGTCGATAAGCTCTTCAAAGTACTTCTTACCAACTTCCATAACTACGTCAGAATACATCTGAATAAATCTTCTGTAACAGTCCCAAGCCCAACGAGCGTTGCCTGTCTTTTCAGCGATTACGTTAACAACCTCTTCGTTAAGACCGAGGTTAAGAATTGTATCCATCATACCGGGCATGGATGCTCTTGCGCCGGAACGAACGGAAACGAGAAGGGGATTTTCCTTATCGCCGAACTTCTTACCGGTGATTTCTTCCATCTTACCGATATACTCCATGATCTGAGCCTGGATCTCTTCGTTGATCTGTCTGCCATCCTCATAATACTGAGTACAAGCTTCTGTAGAAATTGTGAAGCCCTGAGGAACGGGAAGTCCGATCTGTGTCATCTCAGCGAGGTTAGCGCCCTTACCGCCGAGAATCTCTCTCATAGTAGCGTTACCTTCAGAGAAAAGGTAAACAAACTTCTTTGCCATTTGAAAGTACCTCCAAAATTAATATATTTTTTATTACAAACTAAATTTTGCCTGCGCCGAATTTTTTGCGCACATAAGTATTATAACATAAAAAATTGTTCTTGTCGATATTTTTTGTGAAATTTTCAAAATTTATTAAAAATGTGAAAAATTTTACTCTTATATAATCAAAAATAGATATTTTTCACATTTTTTGACAAAAAATTGCATAAAATTTCTTAATAATGCTTTCTTGAACGCTTTCTATCCTTGCCTGTGCCCTGCTTTTTCCGTCCCTTAAGGGCCTTATATCCCTCGCCGCTTGTATGCTTGCGCATTTTAAATTTACTTCCTTTATTATTTATTTCGGGGTCGGGCTTGGACTTGCTCTTGTACGGGTTCTGCGCGCGCTTTGACCTCGGCACCTCCGCTTCGTCGCAGCTTATAAGAGAAAATGTCACCTTACGGGAGATTATATCCGCCTCGTAAACGCTTACCTTCACTTTATAGCCAAGCTTGAAGATACGGGAGCTTGAAATAAGGGCGTAGTTTTCCTCGTCAAATACGAAATCTCCGTTCAATGAGCTTATGGGAACAAGTCCCTCGCACATATCCTCCGTGCGTACGAAAAAGCCGAAGGAGGTAACGGAAGAAATGGTACCCTCCATTTCCTCACCGATCCTGTCCGCCATATATACGGTCTTGTAAAGATCGTCAATTCCTCTTTCCGCATAAAGAGCGCGAAGCTCGTTTTCACTTGACTCCTTAGCGGACCTTTGTGCAAATTTTGTAAGCCGTGCGTGCTTGTCCGCATTTACGGAGCCGTCAAGAACGGACTTTAATATTCTGTGCACCGTCAAGTCGGGATATCTTCTTATCGGGGAGGTAAAGTGGCAATACAGCTCCGTTGCAAGGCCGTAATGTATTTTTGGCACGGCGGAGTATTTCGCCTTTTTCATAGAGCGGAGAAGAACGGAGGAAACAATATCCTCAATAGAAAGCTCCCTTGCGCTTTCAAGAATGGCGGCAAGCTGCTTGGGAGAGGGGGTTCTTCCCATTCTTGCAGAGGAAATATCAACTCCCATATTGCTTGCAAAATTGAGAAACGCATCCGTCTTTTCCGTGTCGGGAGACTCGTGTATTCTGTACACGCAGGGCATATCAAGGGCGGTAAGATATTCGGCAACGCCCCTGTTTGCGCAGAGCATAAATTGCTCGATAAGCTTCTCACTTTCTCCGTGCTCTCGCTTGATTATCGACACGGGGTGCCCCTTTTTGTCAAGAATTATCTCACACTCGTCACTTTCCAGCTCCATTGCTCCGCTTTGTATGCTTTTGCGCCTTAAAATGCTATAAAGCTCCATCATAAGATAAAAATCCTCGATAACGTGGCTGTATTTATCGTAAAATTCGCTTTCGTTGCGGTTTTTTAAAATATCGTTAAGCTCGGAATACACACCGCGCATTTTTGAATTAATTATGGAATTGTGGACGGAGGTGGAAAGTATATCTCCGTTTTTGTCCACGGTCATAAAAGCGGAGACGGCATAGCGGTCAACTCCCCCGTTTAAGGAGCAGACTCCGTTTGATAATACTCTTGGAAGCATAGGCACTACCTTGTCGGTAAAATACACGCTGGTGCCCCTTGCCATTGCCTCCTTGTCGGTTAAGGTCCTTTCCCTTACGTAGTGGGAAACGTCGGCAATATGAACTCCCAAAACATACACATCCCCCGACTTTTCTATTGAAATTGCATCGTCTAAGTCCTTTGCGCTTTCGCTGTCAATGGTAAATATGCATTTATCTCTTAAGTCAAGTCTGTCCCCTACCGTAATTTCCTCGTCGGCAAGCTTGTCCGCCTCGCTTAATACCGTTTCATCAAACTCTGTTACGATACTGTTTTCGTGGAGGATGGAGAGGTAATTTGCCTCAAGAGTGTCGCTTTTTCCCAAAACGTCGGTAATTTTTCCGTGGATGGAATCTCCCTCGTACAAGGGGTATTTCGTTATTTTTACGATTACCTTATCCCCGTCGGCAGCCCCCGATTTGTCAAGACCCGAAACGGATGCGCGGATGTCGAGCTTTTCGTCGTCGGGTGTAACCTCGCCGATCATTCTGCCCGCCCTTGTATAGCCGTGAAAGGTGCCTGCAAACTGAGTAACGCCCCTTTTTGTAATGGCGCATACCTCCGCCTCGTTTCCATTGCCGTAATATTTTGAATTTGCGCCGAATTTCTTAATAAGCACCTCATCCCCGTTCATTGCCGTAAGGGTGAATTTTGGTGGGATGAAATAATCTCCGCTATCCGTAATTACAAAACCGAAGCGGCCTCTTGCCGATGCGGAAAAGGTGCCCCTTATATATCCGCTTTTTTCGGGGGAGGATATCTTGCCGCTTTTGGTAACGCAGATCTCAAATCCTTCCTCCATTTTGCACAGGGTGTCAAAAAAGTCCCCTACCTCGTACTTATCCTCTCCTGCCAGGGTGTAAAGGTCGGGAGGGGTGAGGGGGACGTAAAGCTCATCATTTATCAGCTCAAGTATTCTTTCCTTTGCTTTATTACTCATTTTTTCTCCATTTGATAAATTATAGTTACATAAATTATTATAAACCTATGATGATTGATTATTAAAATAAAAACCGCCTTGGAAACATCCAAAGCGGTAAATTTACTTAAGCAGCAGTTGTAGTTGTCAACGCAGTTGTTGTAGAAGCTGCGCCTGTTGTAGTTGTTGCATCAGCGCCCCAGAGAGGTGTGTAGTCCTGTGTGATGAACACGAAGAGAACGATAAGCATGAATACAACAGCAACAACTATTGTAAGAGTGTTAAGCTTTCTCTCGCGGGACTTACCCTTGTTTTTGCCGAAATATGTGTCAGAGCTGCCTCCGGAGATAGAACCGGAAAGACCCTTATCTTTACCGCTTTGTAAAAGAACTGCAACAATAAGGAAAAGAGCAGCCAAAAGTAAAATAATACCGATAGCGATGTACATTTTTATCCTCCAATAATAGTTAAATATTTTCTATATTTTACTGACGGCGAACAAAATGCAATGAAATCGGAACAAATAATTGCTCATATTTCAACCGTCAAAATCATAAGCCTTGAAATTATAGCACAGAAATTTTCAAAAATCAATAGAAAAGTGAATATTTTTTAAAATTTTACAAAAAATTTATTTTTTTCTATAAATAAGGCTGCTTTAGGGGTCTTTTATTCGTAAATGGGGTACTTTTCGCAGATCTTTGTTACCTCTGCGCGGATGTAATCAGCCTTTTCCTCAAACTCCGTCGCGCAAAGCTTGATAAGCTTGCCAAGCGTAACCATATCCTCCTCCTTAAGACCTCTGGAGGTTACTGCGGGAGTACCGATTCTTACTCCGCTTGTAACAAAGGGCTTTTCGGGGTCGTTGGGGATGGCGTTCTTGTTAACTGTGATATAGCACTCGTCAAGGCGCTTTTCAAGCTCCTTACCCGTAATTCCGAAGGGACGGAGGTCAAGAAGCATAAGATGGTTGTCCGTACCGCCTGAAACAAGGTCAAAGCCCTCGTCAAGAAGTGTTTTTGCAAGGACCCTTGCATTCTTTACTATCTGCTCCTGATAAGCCTTGAATTCGGGCTTGAGCGCCTCGCCAAAGCAAACTGCCTTGGACGCGATAATGTGCATAAGAGGACCGCCCTGAGTACCGGGGAATATAGCCTTGTCAATAGCCTTTGCAAGCTCCTCGCGGCAGAGGATAAGACCGCCTCTCGGACCTCTTAAGGTCTTGTGAGTGGTTGTAGTTACAACGTCGGCGTAGGGCACGGGCGAGGGATGAACACCTGCGGCAACGAGTCCCGCAATGTGCGCCATATCAACCATAAAGTATGCGCCAACGCTCTTTGCAATGGCGGAGATTCTTTCAAAATCGATTACTCTCGGATATGCGGAGGCGCCTGCAACGATAAGCTTGGGCTTAACCTCGTTTGCAATTCTTTCAACCTCATCGTAATCGATAAATCCGTCGTCGTTAACTCCGTAGGGAACAAAGTTGTAGTAGCTGCCCGACATATTTACGGGGCTGCCGTGGGTAAGGTGTCCGCCGTGGGCAAGATTCATACCAAGCACCGTATCCCCGGGCTTGATAAGGGCAAAATAAACCGCAAGGTTTGCCTGGGCGCCGCTGTGAGGCTGTACGTTAGCGTGATCCGCGCCAAAAAGCTTGCACGCTCTTTCAATGGCGATTTTTTCAACAACGTCAACGCATTCGCATCCGCCGTAATATCTCTTTGCGGGATAGCCCTCTGCGTATTTATTTGTAAGAGGTGTACCCATAGCAAGTAAAACTGCCTCGGACACAAGGTTTTCGGACGCAATAAGCTCAAGACCTCTTTTCTGTCTTTTAAGCTCCGCGTTTACCGCTTCCCCTACCTCATTATCATATTCTGTAATTTTAGCAATAATATCGTTAACCATATATTCCTCCGGGTTAGTTCATTATATACGATATTATACATTCTTTATTTAAAAAAATCAAGAGAAATGAGGAGATAAACGAAAAAAATCTTCCTTTTTGTCAAAATTTTTAAAAAGCGCGGAGGGGGTGTACGGATTTGATAAAAATTCACGGTTTTTTCGGAAAAATCGGCGCGAAAATAAAAAAATCCCCGAGGACGTGTCTGAAAAACGAAAAAAGTCGGGAGGGGTGAACGATTTTCAAAATGACTGAATTTTATTCATTTTTTGGTCAAAAAACGCCAAATATATCCACAGGGTATTGGATTTTTGGCAAAAATATGCATTTGGGTGTTGACAAAATCTCCTTTTGTGTAGTATAATATATTTGTAAAATAATTTTTAGGAGGATATTATGTTTAATCTTTTACCCCTTTTTAAGGCGTTTGAGTTGACCAGCGGCAACGTTGCTGCTATCACTCTTGGTATCGTTGCATTGTACGTGATCTACAAGGTTGTGAGAAAGATGTGGAAATATCCCGTTGTTTTCATTGACTCCCAGACAGAAGCGATCATAAAAGAGCAGAAGCAGAGAAACGGCTCTAAGGTAAGACTCTTCCCCGCTGTCAAGGACGGCGAAAAATTCATTGGCTGGAGCTACACTCCCGACGGAAGCAAGCCCTGTGAGGGCAAGAATGCTATCGTAAACGGAAAGACCTTCCTTTACGCTATGTGGGAAAGACCTATCGCAAAGAAGGTTATCGCTATTGAGGATGCCAATATGTACGTTGAGCTTGCTTACGCTGACGAGGCAGGCAAGATCATCAGAAAAGAAACTATGCCCCTTATCGTTAACCCCCCCAAGACCTATAACGACTACGGCAGATTCCAGGGCTGGAAGAATGCTGACGGTGAGGTTATGGTAAAGAAGCACTATGACGGCTCAGTTATTTCTCTTACGTTGAAGCCTGTATTCAGCAAGGAAGTTGGTACTGTTGATAAGGAATACGAGGATTATGCAGATATTGACAGCTTCAGCGTTGAGGACGCAAATATGTACGTTGAATTCGTATACTGTGATTTCGACGGACAGGAAATCGCTACTAACCTCTTGCCCGTTATCGTAAGAGTTCCTTCCTTCTACAAGAACGTAGACGGATTTGAGGGCTGGGGACTTGACGCGGAGGGTACACCCGACGTTGATAAGGACGTTGACGGCTCCGTTCTTTCCTTCAAGCTTACTCCCGCAGGCATTGACAAGGTTTATAAGCCCTTGGTTGACGAGGTTAAGGAGGAGGCTCCCGTTGAGGAAGCTCCTGCTGAAGAGGTAGTTGAAGAAGCTAAGGAAGAGGCTCCCGTAGAGGAAACAGCTGAAGAAGCTAAGGAAGAGGCTCCCGTAGAGGAAACAGCTGAAGAAGCTAAGGAAGAGGCTCCCGCAGAGGAAGCAGCTGAAGAAGCTGAGGAAGAGGCTCCTGTTGAAGAAAAGACAGAAGAAGCTCCCGTTGAAGAAAAGGCTGAGGAAGCTCCTGCTGAGGAGGTTGCTCCTACAATTGTTCCTACATACTTTGATAACGAAGGTAATCACATTGATATCAGATACAGCCGCAGCTTTATCTCCAACGTTATTCAGGGCGACGAGCAGATGAAGGAATTCTACAGCGAGCTTAAGAACCACATCCTCTCCTACGACGGTGTTAAGTCAAGACTCAGCTGGAAGTTCGATAGCTACAACAGAGGAAGAGATCAGCTCTTCAAGATCAAGATCCGCGGTAAGACAATTTGCCTCTACCTTGCTCTTGACCCCAATGACTACGACGTATCCAAGTACCACCACGAAAGCATTGATGCAAAAATATTTGAGGACGTTCCTATGATCTTCAAGATCAAGAGCGGACTCGGACTCAGAAAAGCAAAGCAGCTCGTTGACGACACAATGGCTAAGTTTGAGATCCCTCAGGCAGAGAAGCCCAAGTTCGTTGACTACGTTGCAAAGTATCCCTACACAGAAACAGAGGAGCTCGTTCAGCAGAAGCTTGTTAAGGTGCTTGTATCCGAGGGCAGCATAGGCGCTAAATCGGATGACAATGCAGATTCTGCCGATGGGGAGGGTGACTCGACAACAATTAAGGTTGAGGAAACAGTTGCAGCTCCCGTAGAGGAGGTAGTTGAGGCTCCCGTTGTTGAAGCAACAGAGGAGATCCATATCGTTGAAAGCGTAAGCGCTGACGAGGCTGACTCCTTGGTAGCTGACGAAATAGTTAACAAGACCGTAGAAAGCGATGTTGAATACGTTACTAAGAAGGATACCAAAAAGGACGTTGTAAACGTAGGCGAGCTTAGTGATGCTTATAACGCAGGCGAGGTCGTTGATCTTAAGTCTCTTAAGGAAAAGGGTCTTATCGATCCCAGAACAAAGACGCTTAAGGTTCTTGCAAGCGGAACTATCAATAAGCCCCTTATCGTAAAGGCTCACGTATTCTCTGAAACTGCCCTTAAGATGATCGTTCTTACAGGCGGTAAGGTAATAAAGGTTACAAGCAAAGTTAAATAACCGTTTTTCAGGGGTGTCCTTCTGGGCATCCCTGATTTTTGTACAACGAAACCCCCGCCATAGTGGCGGGGTTCAAAAAAGGCTAAGCCGATGAACAGAAAGCAGATAAAAGATAAGCGTAGAATGTATTTGTGAGAAAGGCTCCCTCCGGGAGGGAGCTGGCGCCGTAGGCGACTGAGGGAGAGCGCGTTACAATGAAGTTAGCACAAACCTAAAGTCACGCAGGCTCCTTCCGTCACGCTACGCAGCGAACCCCCAAAACTCATTTCATTCGCTTCGGGGAACCCCTGCCGCGTGCCACCTCCCTCTCGGAGGGAGGCTTGTGTAGTAACCCGTTTACGGGTAGCAAGTAACAGTTGCATGGCTGACAGGCCAATCCTTAGCGCACCCCAGCGTAGCCAGTAATATTAGGGCTATGCCCGAAACTGAAATACCCCTCGTTTTACGGGGAGATTTATTATCCTACCTTTATTGAATGTACGGAAATATCGTACTCATAAAGAGGTGACTCTACTTTTACTTGCCTTATAAATCCGTGCTTATCGTAAACGAGTGTATATGTATCGTTCCCCTTTTGAAAACGGAGATTTCCGTTGCCGTCCTCGGATACGGCGGACACCATCATATCCTCCGTAAGATCGAAAACCGAGGCCATAGCGTATATGCCCCTAAGATCGTTTTTCGCGCTTGGTATTTTAACTCCGTCGGACTCGATAACGGTCTTGCCGCTTTTGTAAAAGGAAAATACCATTCCCTCAAGCTGAGAGGGGGACTTTACCTTAAGAAAGCAGCCCTCCTCTGTTTTTGATATGATAAGATCAAATTTTTCGTTTACCGTACATTCAAGGGACGCGTCCTTGCTTTCAAAGGGAATAACGCCGTATTTTTCTCCGCTGCAGGACAAAAGAAAAGCCGAAAAAATAAGTATAAATAGCAATAAGGATCTTTTCATAGTATTATCTCCGATAACGTATTGTGTATTTTTCACATATAATATGATTTCAGGTAAAATAAATTTTTATATAGTAATAATATTAAACTGCCTTGACAAAAATTCAAAAATTTGATATAATAACTTGAATAATATAAGTATGGGAGGATTTAATTAACTATGAAATTTGATTTTTCCAATGCTAATGTATTTAATAACGAGAGCTTGAAGGGTAAATTGTCCGCTTTGGAATTGCCCTCTGTGTCTCATTGTTCTGTTATTGATTTTTCTTCATATGATATTTTACCCGCGTTCATTGATGTGCATGTGCATTTTCGTGAGCCGGGTTTTTCTTATAAAGAAAGGGTGGCTACGGGCTCTATGGCTGCGGCAAAGGGAGGCTACTTTGCAGTATGCACAATGCCTAACTTAAATCCCGTGCCCGACACTCTTGAAAATCTTAACAGGCAGCTTGAGATAATAAAAAAGGATTCGGTTATTAAAACATTGCCCTTCGGCGCCATTACAAAAGGACAAAGCGGTAAGGAGCTTTCCGATATGGAGGCAATCGCCCCCTTTGTATGCGGCTTTTCCGATGATGGAAGAGGAGTAGATAACAACGATATAATGCGTGAGGCTATGATAAGAGCCAAGGCGCTTGATAAAATAATTTCCGCCCACTGCGAGGATGGCTCCTGTATAAAGGACTCCAAGGAAGCAGAGTGGAAGCAGATAGAAAGAGATATTAAGCTCGTTGATGAGATAGGATGTAAATACCACGTGTGCCACATCTCCACAAAGGAAAGCGTAGAGCTTATCAGAGATGCAAAAAAGAGCGGCGTCAACATCACCTGCGAGACGGCACCCCACTATCTTACCCTGACTGATGCCGATAAGGAGGACAGCGGACGCTTTAAGATGAATCCGCCCCTTCGCGACGAGATAGATAAGATAGCCCTTATAGAAGGTATTTGTGACGGCACCATTGATATGATCGCTACCGATCACGCCCCCCACTCCGCAGAGGAAAAGGGCAGAGGCTTTGAAAAGAGCTTGAACGGTATCGTGGGACTTGAAACCGCATTCCCCGTTATGTATACCGACTTTGTAAAGAAGAATATTATCACCCTTGACAGACTCATTGAGCTTATGAGCCTTAACGCATCAAGGAGATTTAATATAGAGCTTGACGGTTTTACTGTGTACGATCTTAATGATCGGTACGCAATAGACCCGGACGGCTTTGCCACTATGGGAAGAAGCACACCCTTTACAGGCAAGAGCGTATACGGAAAATGTATGGCGACAGTGTGCAGTGGCAAAATAGCATATATAGATGAAAAAATAATGAAGAATAGATAATTCCAAGGAGAGAAAATATGGCAAAGAGAACAGATATCAAAAGAGTAATGATACTCGGCTCAGGACCTATTGTAATCGGTCAGGCTGCCGAATTCGACTATGCAGGCACACAGGCTTGCCTTGCGCTCAGAGAAGAGGGCTATGAGGTTATCCTCGTAAACTCCAACCCTGCTACCATTATGACCGATACCACTATCGCGGATAAGGTTTATATGGAGCCTCTCACACTTGAATATATTGCAAAGATCTTAAGATACGAGCGTCCCGACGCAATTCTCCCCGGTATCGGCGGACAGACGGGACTTAACCTCGCTATGCAGCTTGAAAAGAAGGGCGTTCTTAAGGAGTGCCGCGTAGAGCTTCTCGGTACTTCCAGCGAATCCATTGAGCGCGCTGAGGACCGTGAACTTTTCAAGGAGCTTTGTCAGTCCATTGGCGAGCCCGTTATCCCCTCCGAGATCACATATAATCTTGATGAGGCAAAGGAAGCGGCTAAGCGTATAGGCTACCCCGTAGTTCTTCGTCCCGCATTTACCCTCGGCGGTACGGGCGGCGGCTTTGCGTACAACGAGGACGAGCTTGTTGAGATCGGTATAAACGCATTCAAGCTTTCTCCCGTGCATCAGGTTCTTATTGAAAAGAGTGTTAAGGGATACAAGGAGATCGAGTTTGAGGTTATGCGTGACGGAAGCGATAACGCCATCACCATCTGCGGTATGGAAAATATCGATCCCGTAGGCGTACACACAGGCGACTCCATAGTTGTAGCTCCCATTATGACTCTTTCCGAAAAGGATAAGAAAATGCTCAACGATTCCGCTATCAAGCTTATCCGCGAGCTTAAGATAGAGGGCGGTTGTAACGTTCAGTTCGCCCTTAACCCCAACACGAGCGAATATTACCTTATTGAGGTAAACCCCAGAGTTTCCCGTTCTTCAGCTCTCGCCTCCAAGGCATCCGGCTATCCCATTGCAAGAGTAACTGCAAAGATCGCCGTTGGTATGACCCTTGAAGAGATCAAGATCGCAAACACAAACGCAGCCTTTGAGCCCCGTCTTGACTACGTAATTGCAAAGCTTCCCAGATTCCCCTTCGATAAATTCACCACAGCCTCCAATCAGCTTGGTACACAGATGAAGGCGACGGGTGAGGTTATGGGCATCGGCTCCAATCTTGAGGAATGTCTTTTGAAGGGTATGCGCTCCCTCGAGGTTGGCGTAAACCACATTTATCACCCGAAATTCGACAATATGTCAAATGACGAGATCCTTAAGTACATCTCCACCTTCCGTGATGATAATATCTTTGCAATAGCAGAGCTTCTTGCCCGCGGAGTAAGCGTTGAGGAGGTTCATAAGATAACGGAGATCACTCCCTTCTTCCTTGAGGCTATTAAGAATATCGTTAATATGGAGGAGACTCTTAAGGCAAATCCCTATGATATTGGCATCCTTACCGAGGCTAAGAAAATGGGCTTCTCCGATAAATACGTTGCAAGAATGTGGAAGTGTACGGAAATAGACGTATTCAACTTCCGTAAGCAGCATAACCTCTTCCCCGTATTCCGTATGGTTGACACCTGCCACACAGGCGCTTATATTCCTTACTTCTATTCATCCTATACGGGTGAAAATACGTCCGTTCTCACAGACAAGAAAAAGATCGTCGTTCTCGGCGCAGGACCTATCAGAATCGGACAGGGCGTTGAATTTGACTACTCAACCGTTCACGCCGTATCAACCATTAAAAAGTCAGGATATGAGGCTATTATCATAAACAACAACCCCGAAACCGTTTCTACGGACTATACAACCGCTGATAAGCTTTACTTTGAGCCTCTTACACCCGAGGACGTAATGAATATTATCGAGTTTGAAAAGCCCGAGGGCGTTATCGCATCTCTCGGCGGACAGACCGCCATCAACCTTGCTCAGCCCCTCTTTGACAGAGGAGTTAAGATCATCGGTACAGACTGCGCCGCTATTGACCGCGCAGAGGACAGAAACGCATTTGAAAACCTTCTTAACGAGCTTAATATCCCCCGTGCGAAGGGTAAGGCGGTAACTAAGATCGAGGACGGTATTGCCGCAGCGGCAGAGATCGGATACCCCGTGCTCGTTCGTCCCAGCTTCGTTCTCGGCGGACGCGCAATGCAGATAGTAGGTAACGAGGATCAGCTTCGCTCCTACCTTAAGACCGCCGTTGAAATAGACGAGGACAAGCCCGTTCTCGTTGACAAGTACATCAGCGGTAAGGAAGTGGAGATCGACGCTATCTGCGATGGCAGAAACGTATTCGTACCCGGTATTATGGAGCTTGTTGAGCGTACAGGCGTACACAGCGGTGACTCCATCAGCGTATATCCTCCCTTCTCAATCTCCGATAAGGTAAAGGGTATTATCCTTCAGTACGCAAAGAAGCTCGGTCTTGGCATCGGCATCGTCGGCCTTTTCAACATTCAGTTTATCGTTGATAAAAATGAAGACGTATACATCATTGAGGTTAACCCTCGTTCCTCCCGTACAGTGCCCTTCCTTTCAAAGGCAACGGGATACAGCCTTGCGGATATTGCAACAGAGGTTATCCTCGGTAAGACTCTTAAGGAGCAGGGTATATTCGATATTTATCCCGAGGAAAAGAAGAGATGGTACGTAAAGGTTCCCGTATTCTCCTTCAATAAGCTCCGCGGTCTTGACGCATACCTCTCCCCCGAAATGAAGTCCACGGGTGAGGCTATCGGCTACGACGATAAGTTCTACCGCGCGCTTTACAAGGCTCTTCAGGCATCGGGTATGAAGCTTCAGAATTACGGAACGGTATTTGCAACTATTGCAGATAAGGATAAGGAAGAGGCGCTTCCTCTTATCCGCCGCTTCTATAACCTTGGCTTCAATATTGAGGCAACAGTAGGTACGGCTAATTTCCTTAAGAAAAACGGCATCCGTACCCACGTTATGAAAAAAATAGAAGAGGATAACGACGAGATCGCACGCGCGCTTGCTCAGGGACATATCGCATACGTTATCAACACAAGAGACATTGACTCCATCGGCTCTGAAAGTGACGGAGCGCTTATCCGCCGCTACTCAACCGAAAATAACGTTACAATTATGACCTCTCTCGATACTGTAAGCGTTCTTCTTGACGTCCTTGAGGAGACTACTCTTACGATCTCTACAATAAACAGCTGATTATGAAAAATTTAGTATTTGAGCTTTTAACCAATAAAAAGATCGCAAAGAACACATACGAGTGTGTTCTTTGCGGTGACATATCCGATATCAAGTGCGGTCAGTTCGTAAATATTATGATCGACGGCTTATATCTTCGCCGTCCTATCTCCGTTTGCGACGCGGAGGACGGCAAGCTTACCCTTATTTATAAGGTAGTGGGCGTAGGTACTGAAAAAATGGCAAATATGGAAGCGGGCACCAAGCTTGATCTTCTTACGGGCCTCGGCAACGGCTACGATACGGAAAGATCGGGAGATAAGCCCCTTCTTATAGGCGGCGGCGCAGGCGTGCCCCCTATGTATAAGCTTTGTAAGGAGCTTACCTCACAGGGCAAAAAATGCTCCGTTATTCTTGGCTTTGGCTCTATGGACGAGGTGTTCTATGAGGACGAGTTCAAATCTCTCGGCGCCGATGTATACGTAACCACCGTTGACGGCAGCTACGGCATCAAGGGCTTTGTTACCGACGCTATGAATATGGAATATACATATTTCTATACCTGCGGTCCCGAGCCTATGCTTAAGGCGGTATATAACAAGAGTACAACAAGCGGTGAGTTCAGCTTTGAGGAAAGAATGGGCTGTGGCTTTGGCGCTTGTATGGGATGCACCTGCAAGACCAAGTACGGCAACAAGCGTATCTGTAAGGACGGTCCCGTTCTTGTAAAGGAGGAGATAATATGGTAAATACTAAGGTTACCCTTTGCGGTATTGAAATAGATAACCCCATAATCCCCGCCAGCGGTACGTTCGGCTTTGGACAGGAATTTGCAGAGCTTTACGATATAAACATTCTTGGCTCCTTCTCCTTCAAGGGAACCACAAAGGACCCAAGATTCGGCAATCCTACGCCGAGAATTGCGGAAACTGCGTCGGGTATGCTTAACTGCGTGGGACTTCAGAACCCCGGTGTTGAGCACGTTATCGCCCACGAGCTTCCCGAAATGAAGAAAATATTCCACAAGCCCGTTATGGCTAACGTCAGCGGATTCTCCGTTGAGGATTACGCCTACACCTGTGAGCTTCTTGATAAGGAGGAGCAGGTTGGCTGGCTTGAGGTAAACATAAGCTGCCCCAACGTACACGGCGGCGGAATGAGCTTTGGTACGGACCCCAAAAACGCGGCAGAGGTAACAAAAGCCGTTAAGGCGGTTACCAAGAAGCCCGTAATTATTAAGCTTACCCCCAACGTAACGGATATTGCAGCCGTTGCAAAGGCGGTAGAGAGCGAGGGCGCAGACGGTGTGTCCCTTATCAATACCCTTTCTGGAATGAGAATAAATCTTAAGACCAAAAAGCCCATCCTTTCCATTACCACAGGCGGTCTTTCAGGCCCTTGCACCTTCCCCGTAGCGCTTCGCTGCGTATGGCAGGTTTACAACGCGGTAAAGATCCCCATTGTAGGTATGGGTGGAGTTACCACGGCAGAGGATGTTATTGAAATGATGCTTGCGGGCGCAACTGCAGTTGAGGTTGGCGCGGCTAACCTTGTTGACCCCTTTGCAAGCAAGAAGATAATCGAGTCCTTGCCCGAGGCTATGGCAAAATACGGAATAAATAATTTAAGTGATATAATAGGAGGAGCGCACTAATGGGAAAAGACGTAATTATTGCCTGTGACTTTTCAAGCGCAGAGGCAGTATTCAGCTTTCTTGATAAGTTTGAGGATGAAAAGCCCTTTGTAAAGATCGGTATGGAGCTTTTCAACGCGGAGGGCCCCGCAATCGTAAGAGAAATTAAGAGAAGAGGACATAAGATATTCCTCGACCTTAAGCTTCACGATATTCCAAACACGGTTAAAAAGGCTATGTCCGTGCTTTCAAGACTTGACGTTGATATGACAAACGTACACGCATCAGGCACTATCGCTATGATGGAGGCAGCCCTTGAGGGACTTAAGCGTCCTGACGGCACTTGCCCCTTGCTTATTGCCGTAACTCAGCTTACGTCCACAAGCGAGGAGAGAATGAGAGACGACCTTCTCATTAACGAGCCTATGGATAAGGTAGTTATGCACTACGCAATGAACGCAAAGAAGGCGGGACTTGCAGGTATCGTATGCTCTCCCTTGGAGGCTGAAAAGGTACACGCAACATGTGGCAGCGATTTTGTAACAGTTACACCCGGCGTTCGCTTCGCTGATGGGGACAAGGGCGACCAGGTAAGAGTTATGACTCCCGCAGAGGCAAAGAAGATCGGCTCCGACTATATCGTAGTTGGCAGACCCATCACAGCAGCAGAGGATCCCGTAGCGGCATACCGCCGTTGCGTAGCAGAATTCGTAGGTTAATAAAGGAGAGGGAAAATGGAAGGCTATAAGAGAGAATTTATACAGTTTTTACAGAGCGCAGGCGTTCTTAAGTTCGGTGATTTTACTGCAAAGAGCGGAAGAAAGATCCCTTATTTTATCAACGCAGGCGAAATAAAGACAGGTGAGCATATTTCAAAGCTTGGCGAGTTCTATGCTAAGGCGTACCTTGAAAAGGTAGGCAACAAGAGAACGGTGTTGTACGGTCCCGCATACAAGGGTATTCCCATTGCTGTTTCCGCTTCCATCGCGCTCTCCAAGGAAGGCCTTAACGTTCCCTTCTTCTTCAACAGAAAGGAAGAGAAGGACCACGGTGAGGGCGGCGTATTCGTAGGCTACAAGCCCGTAGCAGGCGAAGAGGTTGTAATCGTTGAGGACGTTATTACAGCAGGCACGGCTATCCGTGAGAGCATGGCTAATATGAGATCACTCCAGGGCGTTAAGATCGCGGCTACCTTCGTAATGGTTGACCGTAAGGAAAAGGGTCAGGGCGAAAAGTCCGCAATGGCAGAGATCGAGGATGAGTTTGGTTTCCCCGTATACTCCGTAGTTGACGTATACGATATTATCGAATATCTCAGCGAGGATCCCGAAAACGAAGAAAACGTAAACCGTATCAAGAGATATCTTGAGGTAAACGGAGCAAAGGCGTAATCTGCTTTCAAAATTCCAAAGGAAAGGATAATCCCAATGAGACATCTTATCGGAATTGAAGATTTAAGCGTTAGCGAAATAGAAGCACTTATCGCTACTGCTGAGGATATAATAGCTGATCCCAAAAAGTACAGCGAGTGCGCAAAGGGTAAAAAGCTGGCTACCTTGTTCTACGAGCCATCCACAAGAACCCGTCTTTCATTTGAGGCGGCAATGATGGAGCTTGGCGGCGGAGTTCTCGGCTTTTCCGAGGCGCAAAGCTCATCTGCGGCAAAGGGTGAAAGCGTAGCGGATACCGCAAAGGTAATTTCCTGCTTTGCCGATATTATGGTTATGCGTCATTTCAAGGAGGGCGCGCCTATGGTGGCATCCTTGAACGCGTCCGTTCCTGTGATCAACGCAGGTGACGGCGGACACAACCACCCCACCCAGACACTTACCGACCTCCTTACCATCAAAATGGAAAAGGGCAGATTAAATAACCTTACCGTAGGTCTTTGCGGTGACCTTAAATTCGGAAGAACAGTTCATTCGCTTATTACCGCCCTTTCAAGATATACGGGCATAAACTTTATTCTTATCTCCCCCGAGGAGCTTAAGATCCCCGAGTATCTTAAGGATGAGGTGCTTGATGCTAAGGGAATCCCTTACAGAGAGGAAACGGATCTTGAGGCGGTTATCGGTGAGCTTGACGTTCTTTATATGACGAGAGTACAAAAGGAGAGATTCTTTAACGAGCAGGATTATATCAGACTTAAGGATATATACATTCTTACTCCCGATAAACTCCTTAGCGCAAAGAAGGATCTTTCCATTATGCATCCCCTCCCCCGTGTAAACGAAATTTCCGTTGCCATAGACAAGGACGAGAGGGCGCATTACTTCAAGCAGGTGCTTTACGGAAAGTATATAAGAATGGCTCTTATAAAAATGCTTCTTGAGGAGGCTGACAAATGACAGTAGATTCCATTAAAAACGGATTTGTTATAGACCACATAAAGCAGGGTAACGGCATGAAGATCTATAAGCTTCTCGGTCTTGAGGCTCTTCGTTGCCCCGTGGCTATTATTCAAAACGCTCTCAGCCACAGTATGGGCGTTAAGGATATAATTAAAATTGACGCAGACGTTTCTCTTGACGTGGCTATTCTCGGCTACGTAGATCCCGAGGTTACGGTAAACGTAATCAAGGACTCCAGAATAGTGGAAAAATACCATCCCGAGCTTCCCCGTGAGCTTGTAAACATTGTAAAATGTAAAAACCCCCGTTGCATTACCTCAACGGAGCAGGAGCTTGACCACGTTTTCCGTTTGACCGACGAGAAAAAGAGAGTTTACCGCTGTATATACTGCGAAAGCGCAAGTAAGAAATAATAATTTTAAAAGATGCGGTCACCCGCATCTTTTTTATATAAAAATATTGTAAAATCAAAAATAATGTGTTAAAATAGCTTCATTGTTAATATTTTTCTTAAGGAGACATTATGAAAAGAGAAAAGCTTGGAAGCCGACTTGGCTTCATACTTCTCAGCGCAGGCTGCGCCATTGGTGTCGGTAACGTATGGAAATTTCCGTATATTACAGGACAGTACGGCGGCGGCGCCTTTGTGCTGATCTATCTTTTGTTCCTTGTTATTCTCGGTATTCCCGTTTTGACAATGGAATTTTCTCTGGGACGTGCAGCCCAGAAAAGCCCTGTAAAAATGTATCAGGAGCTTGAGCCCAAGGGCTCAAAATGGCACATACACGGTAAGTTTGCTATGGTTGGTAACTACATCCTTATGATGTTCTATACCTCTGTTGCAGGCTGGATGCTTCAGTATGTGTATTATATGATCACAGGTAAATTTGAAGGCAAGACCTCGGCTGAAATATCTGCCGTATTCGGTGAAATGACATCTCAGCCCTGGATACTTATGATATTCCTTGCTATCGTTATCGCTCTCGGCTTCGGCGTTTGCGCTCTCGGTGTGCAGAAGGGAATTGAAAAGGTTTCCAAATGGATGATGCTTGCACTCCTTGTAATTATGATAGTGCTTGCTATAAGAAGCGTGTTCCTCCCCGGTGGTGGTGAGGGTCTTAAGTTCTACCTTATCCCCGATTTTGGTAAAATGTTCGCAGGGGGAGCAAAGGGCTTCTTTAACGTAGTCGTTGCGGCTATGAATCAGGCGTTCTTTACCTTGTCCCTCGGTATCGGCTCTATGGCTATCTTCGGTAGCTATCTTAACAAGGACCGCGCCCTTATGGGTGAAGCGATCAACGTAACCGTTCTTGATACCTTCGTTGCAATAACGGCAGGACTTATTATTTTCCCCGCTTGCTTTGCATACGATATTGAGCCCGGCGCAGGCCCGCCACTTATTTTTGAAACCCTTCCCAACGTATTTGCAAATATGACAGGCGGCAGGATCTGGGGTACGCTCTTCTTCGTATTTATGTCCTTTGCGGCATTTACAACTGTTATTGCCGTATTTGAAAACATTATTTCCATGTGTATGGATCAGTTTGGCTGGTCAAGAAAGAAGTCCTGCCTTGTAAACGCCATCGCTATGTTCTTCCTGGCGCTTCCTTGCTTGCTCGGCTTCAATCTTATCTCCGGCTTCCACCCCTTGGGAGGCACGTCAAACGTACTCGATCTTGAGGACTATATCGTGTCCAATATCCTTCTTCCCTCAGGCTCCCTTATTATGGTTCTTTTCTGTAACTATAAGTTCGGTTGGAGCTTTGAGAAGTTCCAGGAGGAGGCAAACACAGGTAAGGGCGCTAAGGTTGCAGGCTGGATGAAGTATTATTTCAGATACGTTCTCCCCATTATCATTGGCGTTATCCTTGTATACGGTATTATCACTCCCTTTATTTAATTATTGCGTTAAAAAAGAAGCTGTTTTTCAGCTTCTTTTTTCTTTAATATGAGAAAAAAGTTCTTCCGTCGGCGTAATATCTTTTTACGTTCATAGTTTTTTCGAGGATATCGGTTTCTAAAATTTCCTTAACGGTGTCAAAAAATACGCACCTTTTTTTATCAAGCAAAATAATATTGTCCGCGTATTTTACCGCGTCGGATATATTGTGCATAACCGTAATTACCGTTTTGCCGTCGCTTTTAAGACCTGCAAGCTTGTCTAAAAGCATTCCTTCGTTGTCCGCGTCCATATACGCCGTAGCCTCGTCAAAGATCATAACGGGGCAGGTGCGGGCAAGGGACATAGCGTAAAATGCAAGCCGCCTTTCTCCGCCTGACAGCGTATCCACGTATCTGTCCTTTAAATCATAGATCCCCGCAGACTCCAATGATTCATTTATTATCCTTAAGTCATCCTCGTTTAATTTGTCAAGCAGAGAATGGTATGGTGTGCGTCCAAATGAAACAAGGTGGCTTACAGTTATGTGTGGAGAAGGTAAAAACTGCATCATTACGGACACATATCGTGCTGTTTCTTTTTCCGAAAGCAAGGAAATATCGCTGCCGTTTATAAATATTTTTCCCTCGTAGTCCATAAAACCGCCAAAACAAGAAATGAGGGATGATTTTCCGCTTCCGTTTCTGCCAATAATAGCGGTTATTTGCTTTCTTGGTATGGTGAGGTTGATATTTTCAAGCACGGTTTTTTTACCGTATGATACTCTTAAATTCTCAATTTTTATATCCATTATCTACACTCCCCCCTGTATTTTATTAAAAGAATGATAAAGAAGGGCGCGCCGATAAGCGCCATCATAATGCCAACGGGTATTTCTGACGGAGATATGATAATTCTGCCCAAAAGATCTCCAAGAAGCACAATGATACTGCCTGTTACGGCGCTGACGGGCAGTAGTCTTTCTGTTCTGCCGCCCACAATATACCTTGCAATATGGGGTACGATAAGTCCGACAAAGCCAATAAGCCCCGCAAAGCTGACTACCGCTCCTGCCAAAGCGGAGGCGCAGATAATACATATTATTCTTAAGGCGCGTACGTTTACTCCAAGGGATGATGCGTATGCGTCTCCGAGGCATAAAATATCTATTCTTTTTGCAAAAATCATACACAGGGTAAGGCAAAACAGTATTATTGCTGCGGGAAATACAAGATTTTTTATGCTTACTCCGTTTATTCCGCCTATGGAAAAGGCGTTGTATGATGACAAAACGTCCGTATCAAGAAGTGTAATAAAGGATATTCCCGCATTTAAAAGGGCGTTTAATGCAATTCCCGCAAGAAGCACCGTGGATTTTGAAAAGGCGCGTCTGCCCGACAGGGAAATAATAAGAAGCGTTGCCAAAAATCCGCCAATAAAGGCGATAAATGGGGAAAGCAGGCTTAAAGTCGGACATAGGGCAAGGAAAATTACGGTTGTAAAGCCTGCTCCTGCGTTTACACCGATAATATTGGGGCTTGCCAGATGGTTATCCGTCACCGCCTGTAAAAGCACTCCCGACAGTGATAGCCCTACTCCGCAAAGTATAGCTCCTAAGGCTCTTGGCAGGCGGAGGGTGTATATTATTATGCTTTCCGTTTCGTATCCGTCAAGCCTGAAAAGACCTGCAAAAAACTCCTTGGTTGAAAGAAAAACGCTTCCAAGCCTTACGGACAGAAGAAATGACAGAAGAAATATTGCAAAAAGAACGGCAAGCTTAAAGCCGTATTTTGAAATTATCCTCTTTTCTTTAATTGCTTTCATATATGATCTCACTTAAATATTGATACGCCTCCGCCCATTTTGCGTTTGGCTTGTATTGAAACATATCCTTCGGAAGGTAATATACACGCCCGTTTTTTACCGCGGATAAGGACGCGTAGCCCTCGCTTGACATAATTGCATCAAGGTTCTCTCGGGCAGCCGCCTCATCCCCCATAGTGGAAAGAAATATCATACAGGGGTCCTCCCTCAGTATCTCCTCAAGGCTGAGTCCGTCAAGAAGGAGGGGGGCGTTGTCCGCTATGTTGTAGGTGTTAAGCTCCCTTAACATATAGCACACAAAATTGTTTTCGTGGTTCTTCGCCTTAACGGAACGGGGGGTGCTGCCTCCTCTTATAAAGAGTATCTTCGGCTTTTCTTGGTTTTTAGGCACGGAGCTTAAGATATTATCTATTTCCTTTTTTATATCCGTTCCGTATTTTTTATACGCATCTCTGTTGCCCGTTATATCCGCGCAAATGTTAAGCATATTAAGATAATCGTCAAAGCTTTCTACCCTCATAAGGGCGCAGGGTATACCTGCTTTCTTAAGAATATCGGCGCATTTTACCTGGGCGGGAATGTCGCAGGAGCCGATTACTAAGTCGGGATTTAAGGATATTAAAAGCTCTGTGCTCACAGTCTTGCCCGCCCCTGAGTCAACTAAGCTCGTTCCCTCAGGTACGATACCTCGTTCCACGCTTTCATAAACCGTAGCGTATACCTCGCCGCCGCTTAAGGTCCATATCTCTGCAAAGGAGGAAAAAAGCACCGCCACCCTCTTTGGCCTTTCGTCAAGAGAAATTACGTTTCCTGCAGAGTCTGAAAAGGTAATATATTTTCCCTCCGCCTCATTTTCGTTACAGGAGCTTAAGCTCACACAAAAAGGTACTAAAATAAGTATGCAAAGAATCAAGCAAAGCTTTTTCATTTTGCAAGTATCTCGTCTTTTCTTTTTATAAGCTCACCTGAAAGAATGATTTTTTCTGCTTCGTCAAATCCCATCCTTACAATTGTATCGTTAAAGCGCTCTCCCGCCAAGCCGTACTCCTTAAAGAAAAGAATGGAGCTTTCTATTACGGTAAGCACCTCCTCCTCGGAGGTAAATATTTTTGTAAGGGGAATACCGCGGGCAACCCTCTTGCCCCATCTGCCGCCAATAAATACCTTGTAGCCCTGAGTATAGCCACTGAATGCACCGAAGGGACATTTGCCCTTGCATCTGCCACAGTTGTTGCAATCGGTAAGGGAATATTCCGCCTTGCCATCCGTAAGCTTGACCGCATTAACGGGGCAAGCGGACACCACCGCGCATTTTTTACAGCCCTTACATTTTTCGGTGTCGTAAACGGGTACGCATTGTCCGACGATACCGATATCGTTAAGGTCGGGCTTTACACAGTTGTTGGGGCAGCCGCCAACGGCTATTTTGAATTTGTGGGGCAGCTTTACGTTGTGATACCCCTTGTAAAAATCGTAATGTATTTTTTCCGACAAGCCGAAGGTGTCAATAAGACCGAATACGCAGCTCGTTCCCTTGCAGGAAACTACGGGGCGCACCTTAGGTCCCGTTCCACCCGTTTCAAGTCCGCGCTCATTAAGAAAAGCGCAAAGGGGCTCAATATTATCAAAGGGCACGCATTGTATCTCCATAGTGAGGCGGGAGGTCATAGCCACCTCGCCGTTGCCGAATCTTTTTGATGCTTCGGCTATAGTGATCACCTCGTCAGCGGTGATCTTTCCATTTCTCGTTATAACTCTGGCATTGAAGCAATCCTCCGTTCTCTTGTCACGAAGAAAGCCCAAGCCCTTTACTCTTAAAATATCCTCATTAGTCATAATAACACTCCTATAGATCAATTATTTATTTAAGTATAACATTTTATTTATAATATGTCAAGGAAAGGGGCTATATACGGGAAATGTTTCTTGAAACAAATATATGAACATTTGCTAATATGTTATAAAACCCTTGAAAATCAACGCTTTTTCTTGACAAAGCGATATGTATATGGTATCATTATCTTGTAAACAACCTTAAAGGAGATAACCTATGTTTAATAAATATTTTTCTAACGTTTCCTGCGGAACGGGAAATAATTATATACTTGAATTTAAGGAAAGCAAGACTATTTGCGCCCGTATCCTTTTTAAGCCCGAGGTAAGCGGCAGATATAATTACCGCTTCTTCTTTCAAAATACGGTAAATACCACCTTTGCCCAGGGTGAGGAGGCTTACGTAAATAAAAGCGGCGGAAGCTGGAAAATAGAGTACGCCAAGGTTGGTATCGGCTCGGAATACGGCTGCTATGACGTGACGGAGGACCTTGAATACGTTACATTTGACGGAAAGAACGAAAAGAGCGTTTCCCCCGATGAGGCGTTTTGGAGTGATGAAATATCCATAGACGTAGAGGATGGAAAATACCTGGTCTGGGAATGGAGGATCACGGGTGACGGTATCCCCTGCACACCCGATAGCCGCACTCCCACCTTTATAGATTTCGGCGAGGGATTTATCCGTTACGATAGCTGTCCTATGCCCAATTTTATCGGTTGCGACAAAAAGGTAAAGAAGAGAATTGCCTTCGTTGGTGACTCCATAACTCAGGGCTGCGGCACCTCCTTGGACGGCTACGCAATGTGGGTTGGAAGGATAGGTAAGATGCTTAAGGATGAATACGCGGTGTGGAATCTCGGCCTGGGCTTCTCCCGTGGCTCCGACTGCGCGACAATGGGCTCCCTTATGTACAAGGCAAAGCAGAACGATATCGTGGTGCTTACCTACGGTGTAAACGATCTCCTTTCGGGTAAATATAATGCTGGCAAGCGCTCAACCGCAGGCGAGATCTTGTCCTATATCGAGGCTATAATAAAGGAGCTTCAATCGGCGGAAGTTGAGGTAATTCTTTCCACCATTCCACCCTTCCGTTATGACGAAGCGCCCCTTTGGGAATGGCGCTGCATCAATATGGCTATACCCACTCTTGCAAAAATTTACGGATGCAGGATCTACGATTTTGAAGCCTCCGTTGATGCATCAAGCAAGCCCCTTGGCAACGATTATACAAGGTATGGCGACCACCCCAACGACGAGGGCGGAGCTGCCGCCGCAGAGGCGTTTTACAATACGTTTTTTGACGGAAAGGAATGGACTCTTTAATGTCTTTAATGGAAGAAATCAAGCTTGGTAGGTACCGTCATTTCAAGGGTAATGAGTACGAGGTTTTGTATATTGGCAAGGACTCGGAAACTATGGAGGATGTGGTGATTTATCGCGCCCTGTACGGTCAAAACGAGGTGTGGGTGCGACCTGCAAGAATGTGGAACGAAACCGTGGAGCGCGACGGCAAAATATATAAAAGATTTACACTTATCGAATGATAAAAGAGGGGGTGCTATATATACAACACCCCCTCTAAATATGCCAAAACAGGGGGTGCTGTATACGCAAATGCTCGTTTTTGGCGCATTTGTGAACGATATCCCTCCTTGACGGATGATATTACTTCGTGAAGATATCCAACTAAGCTTGGATGAAAAATGAATAAAAATAGGGGGGTGCTGTATCATACAGCACCCCCATTTTCTTTGGAGCTTTATATTGGAATTCAAGCCTGAGGAGTCTCCACGGTAACGGATATTTTTTCCCATGAGGCTACCTCAAAAATGCTTGCATTTTCCGTTGCTTTTGCCTTGAATTTTATAGTGTCATTTTCTTCTACAAAGAGCAGAGTTGCATCGTCCTGTACCGCCTTGCGAAGGATGATTTTTTCATTCTTGGAGGAAAGTCCTGTGAAGTAAATATAGCTTTCTCCACCGTGAGCTACAAGGGTGATCTTATCAACCAGCAAGGTAATTTCCTCTGTGTCGGAGGGGTCGATAACGGGGTCGTTTCCGGGATCGTCAATGATGCCGTTTTCGAAAAGCAACGCCTTATATTTGCTCATTGCCTCGGTCTGTGTTGCAGCGGTTGCAACCACGCTGTACTGCTCAACGTTTACAAGAGCGTACCGTCTTACCTGTCCGCCCGCATCCTTAAGCACCATTATGTAGGTAGCCTCTCCCTCTACGTTAATAAGAACGGGGAAGGAAGCAACGTATCCCTTTTCCTGTATCTCACCCTCGGCGGATGCCATAGCGGAATGCTCCTCCGCGCCGATAACGGGGTAGAATTTGTATTCGCCTGTTCTTGCGTTGCTGAGGATAAAGCCGATATTACTCTTGTCACTGTTAACTGAGGTTACGCCCGTGTAGTACCAAACGTCGTCCTCAAGGATTACGTAGCCGAAATCGTCGGTGGTCTGCACGCAGTTCTTGTTACCGATAATACTGTTGATAAATCCGCCGGAGTAGATACCCTTCCAGTCGTACTTTTCACAAGCGAGATATCCGTCGTAAACAATGTCTATCCAAGCGGGTGTTTTTTCAAGATCGTATATTTCCGACTTACCTGTGCAGGGGTCAAAAATAATAACCTCGTTTACGTCCTCAGCGCCGAACATAAGCACCTGAGGCTTATAGCAGGGAACAATATATACGGGATTGCCAAGATCGTCAATTTCAAATCTGGGCTCACCGAGAATCTTTGTGGGGTAGGAGAAGCGAAGCTTTCTCATAAGGTCGTCTCCAAGGTAGCCGCTTTCCACGTACTTAAGAGGCTTTGAAAGCTCCTTGTACTCCGCGTTGTTGTTTACGGGGTCTACCATAACGAAGCCGGGAATACCGTTTGCTCTGTTGCCAAGCCACTTAAAGAAGCCCGCATACTCAAGATTTGCCACCTTTTTAGGAGTGCGAAGATAATTTATCTGGTTATAATTTTCGGAAATTTCAAACTGAGATACCACGTCGGAAAGTGAGCCAAGGGTTCTGTTACCGATAATTTTTGCGGTATCCGTGTCCATCAGAGCGATATTGGTAACCTTGTCGGTTTTTGGCATATCGTCCTCAAATTTTTCCTCGCTTACCGTAATAATCTCGGAGTAGGCTCTTGCGTTGAATACGGTTGAAGAAATCAAAGAGCCGAGAAGAAGCACCACAAGGGGAATACAAATAACAACAAGCATAAGAGTGGAGCCCTTGCCCTTTTTTGGATAGATGTACTCTCCCTTTTTCTTTTTATGCTTATTGGAGTTTACCATTTCGTCAAGGATCTGAGAAAGAAATCCCTTATCCTGATTAAATATCCATATGGGAGCGCATATAAGCGCAAGCACAAGGGTCAGATAGGTGTAGAAGCCCTTGCTCTGCAAATTCATAGCAGGTAGGGTAACGTAATATACCGCAAATGCGATTATAGCGGCGATGACGTAAGATACGGTATATGATAAAAATTTACTTTTCTTATTCATAATAAGCCTCCTTTTGTGCTTTTATTATACTACAGGCAGCCTGTATTGTCAAGAAAAACCGTTAAATGAAATATATGAACATATACTAATATGATAAAAATAAGAAAAAATCCATTACTTTTTTTATATATATTGAAAAATATACTTACTTGTGATAAAATTATAATAGTAAATAACACAGAGAAGGTGTAAGAATATGAGAAAGACTAAAATAGTATGTACAATAGGTCCCGCTTGCTCAGACGAGATAACCCTTAAGAAAATGTGCCTTGCGGGTATGAACGTGGCAAGACTTAATTTCTCCCACGGTACTCATGAGGATCACCAGAAAAACGTAGATATGCTTAAGCGCATAAGACAGGAGCTTAATATTCCTCTTGCCATTATGCTTGATACCAAGGGCCCCGAATACAGAGTAGGTACCTTTAAAAACGGTAAGGAGGAGCTTAGCGACGGAGATACCTTTACCTTTACCACAAGAGACGTGGAGGGAGACAAGTCCATCGTTTCCGTTAGCTATAAAAACTTAAGCTCCGAGATCTGCCCCGGGGATAAAATTCTTGTAAATAACGGACTCCTTTTGTTCAACGTTCTTGAAACCACGGAAACGGACGTTATCTGCCGAGTTGTTGAGGGCGGCGTTATTTCAAACCGCAAGAGTATGAGCTTTCCTAATAAGGTAATGAACCAGGTCTACTTAAGCGAGCAGGATAAGAAGGACATCCTTTTCGGTATTCAGAATGACGTTGAGTATATTGCCTGCTCCTTCGTTTCCCGCGCGCAGGACGTTATTGACGTAAAGAGCTTTATTAAGGAAAACAATAACGGCGAATGTAATATCGGTCTTATCTCAAAGATAGAAAACCGCGCAGGTATTGAAAATATTGAGGCTATCTGCGAGGAATGTGACGGCATTATGATCGGCAGAGGCGACCTCGGTGTTGAGATCCCCTTTGAGGAGGTTCCCGCCACACAGAAGAAGCTTATTACAAAGTGCCGCTTGCTCGGTAAGAGAGTTATTACCGCTACTGAAATGCTTGAGTCCATGATAAACAATCCAAGACCTACAAGAGCGGAAATCTCCGACGTTGCAAACGCGGTATTCGACGGCACAAGTGCAATTATGCTCTCGGGCGAGACCGCAGCAGGTAAGCATCCCGTTCTTACGGTACAGACCATGTCAAGAATAGCGGAGCAGGCTGAAAAGAGCGTGGACTATAAGAAGTACTTCTACTCCTCCGAGTTCAGAATTCAGGACTCTATGGACGCTATCTCCCACTCCGTATGCGCTCTCTCCATTGATATTGAGGCTAAGGCTATCGTAGTTTCCTCTATGTCGGGCTCAATGGTAAGAATGATCTCCCGCTTCCGTTCCCCCGTTGATATTATCGGCCTTTCCGTAAATGAAAAGACCTTTCATCAGCTTGCCCTCTCCTGGGGCGTTATGCCCGTAATGTGTGAGGTTTATCCCTCCCTTGAGGTTCTTTTCTACACCGCAAAGAATATGGCTAAGGAAAAGCTCAACCTTAAGAAAAACGATAAGATTATTATCACAGGCGGCTCCCGCACAGGCGAATCGGGTAAGACTAATACTGTAAGAGTAGACGATATTTAATATTTAATAATCAACCATAAAAGGCTAACGAAATTTTCGTTAGCCTTTTTGTTTTAAATACTAAAAATGAATTGACGGCAAGCCGTCATGAGTTGAAGCCTTGCGTCTTCATGATTTGAAATTTATCAATTTCATGAATTGAATTGCCCTGTTTTAAATGCCGAAGGCAATTCATGCACCGAAAGTGCAATTTATGGCGTGAGCCAATTCACGCCCTTGAGGGCAATTCATTGCTTTAGTTCACAGGCTTGGCGGGGAGAATATTAAAGCTGAATTTAATATCCTTTTCCGTAATGCGGAAGCACTCGCGCACCCAGGGGCCGCAGGATGAGGAGCCCGTGCCCGACACCTTGTAGTCGATGCGAACGTGGGTTGCGTAGGGGGAGCCAAGGTCGTTCTGATGCTTTGCCTTGTCAATTTGCTCAATGGAGTATTGGGACGCGTTAAGGACGAAGGTCGATTCCGTCTCGAAGCGAAGCAGCTTATTGAATACTGCGTATTTTACGCCCATATGGTTTCCGTGATCCTGGGGAACTACGTAATTTACGTATTCGTTCTTTACGTTGCTTCTGAACTTGTCCTCACGCACGTGATGGCAAATATCGGGCAGATTTTCATAAGGGCCAAGACCGTAATATTCAAAGCTCTTTATATCCTTGATAAGAGGAATTTCAAAGCCGAAGCGGAGAAGCCAGGGCGCTTTTTCCTCAACGGTTGCTCGGATATCCGTCTTGATCTTTCCGTCCTTGAAAAACGTATATTTGAGGACGTATCTTAAAAACGGCTTTCTTGAAACTCCCGCAAGGACACCCTCCGTGGTGATTACGTTGTCCTTTAAGGAAACCTTTCTTACGTTATTGAAGGTGTGGTTTATATTAAATCCACGCGCCTCTGTCTTTGTGGTGTATACGTCAGCCATTACAAGGTCGTTTTCCATAAGGGGTCTGTATGCGCCTATCTTAACGGGTCCGTACAAAAGCTCCTTGCCCTTTAACTTAAGGGAATCAAAATTGCCGAAGGTCTTGCTGAAGCGGTATACGAAGCCCTTGCCCTGTACCGTAATATAGTTGGGGGAATCCGTAATGTCCGCCTCTGAAAGCGGCTCGGAAGCTCTTTCCTTCTGGAACACTCTTGCATCAAGCTTTTCAGTAAGAGTGCCAAGCTCCCTGCCCTCGGGAGAAATAAGAGTAACGTCTATATTTACTCCGTAGGAGCATATATCGGGTATTCTCTTGGGAGTAAATCTTCTGCTTTCCTTGGGAGGTATGGATATATTTACCGTATCCTCCTCAACGGTAAGCTCGTCCACTCTTATGGCGTATCTTATGGTGTGATTTTTAAGAGAGGTAAAATCGTAACAGTTTGTAACTATAATATCGCCGTTATCACGTTTTATTCTTATGGGAAGGTAAGCCGCCTTAAGCTCATGTGCGGCAGCCTTGTAGCTTCTGTCGTTGAAAACCACGCCGTTACAGCAGAATGCGCCGCTGTTTACAAGCTCACCCTTGTAATCTCCTCCGTAGGTTACCTCGCCGTCTCTGTTAAGACCGTGGTCAGCCCATTGCCAGATACAGCCGCCCACCAGCTTGGGATATTTCAAGAAAAGATCTACGTACTCCCATATATCTCCCGCGCCGTTACCCTGGGAAAGGCAGTATTCACAAAGGAATATGGGCTGATCATAGCTATCGTCCGTCGCCCATTTTTCAAGCTCATCAAGGGAGGGATACATTCTTGAATAAACGCTGATATTGTCGCTCTTTTTACCAAGGAGGGATGCGCTTTCGGAGTGGACAAGTCTTGTGCCGTCCGCGGTCTTGAAATATTCCGCCATTGCCTCAATATTTGCTCCGTAGCCACATTCGTTACCTACGGACCACATAATTACAGAGGCGTGGTTTTTATCCCTCGTATAGGTTCTTTCCGCGCGGTTAAGATGCTCCTTAAGCCAGGTGGGATTTGTGGCGGGCCACTCGTTTTCCTCCATATCGTATACGTACTTGTCCGTAGGATCTCTGTAAATAAATCCGTGGGTCTCGTTGTCCGCCTCAAGTATTACGTATACGCCAAGCTCGTCACAGTAATCAAGGAATTTGGGGCAGGGAGGGTAGTGGGACGTTCTTATGGCGTTTGCGTTTATGTCCTTTATTCTCTATATATCTCTGTATACCTCTTCGTCCGTCAGGCACCAGCCGTTTTCGGGATGGACGTCGTGGTGGTTAACGCCCTTTATGGTAATGGGCTTTCCGTTTACAAGTATTTCATTTCTTCTTGAAACGGAAATTTCCCTGACACCCACCTTCTGCTTGATGATCTCACCTCTGCGCTCGATCTCAAGGGTGTAAAGGTACGGGCTTTCTGCATTCCAGAGCTTCGGAGAGTCAAGCTTGAATTCACCGCTTTTTGCGTGATACTCTCCTATAATATTTACTCCGTCGTAAAGGCGGATGTCGGCAACGCGATCCGTCTTTACAATAACCGTATCGTTGTTTTCTGTACGGACTGTAAAATCGCGCACGTGGTCGGTGGGACGCTTAAGTATATATACGTTGCGGAAAATACCGTTCAATCGGAACATATCCTGGTCCTCAAGATAGCTTCCCACACACCATTTATATACCTTTACCAATATTTCATTTGTGCCCGACTTCAAGTAGTCGGTAAGGTCAAATTCGCTCATAAGATGGCTGCCCTGAGTAAAGCCCACGTATTTATCGTTTACGTAAAGCTCCGCGCAGCTTGACACACCCTCAAAAACAAGATAGTATTTCATATCAAGATTTGATATTATTACGTCCTTTTTGTATATGCCAACGGGGTTTATGTTAGGTACGTAGGGCATATCGCAGGGGAAGGGGAAATTTATATTGGTGTAATTCGGGGTATCGTACCCGTTTAACTGCCAACAGGAGGGAACGTTTATTTTCTCCCAACGCGAAACCTTTTCTACAATATCGGAATTTTCAAAATAAGCAAATTTCCATTCTCCGTTAAGGGAAATAAATTCGCTCACACCCGAGGGGATATAATAGGCTCTCGGCTTTTCTCTGTTTTCGCTGGTCTTTTGTGGGTTTTCGTAAAATCTCATAATACGTCTCCTGTAATAATCAAGCATAACACTATTTTACCACAAATTGTAAGCTTGTTCAATACCTTTTAGTATCAATAATAAGACATTATATTTTTCTTTTTAATTGACTGAGGCTTGATTTTGTGATACAATACTTATTACAAAAAGGGAGGGGGGAGCTTTTTATGGATGATAGAATGTACGTATGCATAGATTTAAAAAGCTTTTACGCCTCCTGCGAATGTGTGGAGAGGGGTCTTGACTCCATGACCACCGACCTTGTGGTTGCCGACCCTGCCAGAGGTAATGGAGCTATCTGCCTTGCCGTTTCCCCATCTTTAAAAAGCAAGGGAGTAAAAAACAGATGCCGCCTTTACGAAATACCAAGCGGAATGAAATATATTATTGCCGTACCGAGAATGAAGCTTTATATGGAATACTCCGCAAAAATATATTCCGTCTATTTAAAGTATATCAGCAAGGATGATATCCACGTTTACTCCATTGACGAGTGCTTTATTGACATTACCGACTATATGAAGATATACGGCCTTTCCGCTAAGGAAATGGCAATGATGCTTATGGATAAGGTGCTTAAGGAAACGGGTATTTACGCAACCGCAGGCATAGGAACTAATCTGTTTCTTGCCAAGGTGGCTCTTGACATCACCGCAAAGCACAGTAAGGACAGGCTTGGCTACCTTGACAAAAAGATATTCAAGGATAAAATATGGCATCACCGACCGATTACGGATATATGGAACGTGGGCAGGGGAATTGCCGCAAGGCTGGAAAGCCACGGAGTATACGACCTTGCGGGAGTTGCGCTGATGAGCGAAAAGACCCTTTACAAGGAGTTCGGCGTCAATGCGGAGTACCTTATCGACCACGCAAATGGTGAGGAAAGCTGTACCATTAAGGACATTCATAATTACAAATCAAAAACAAGCTCCATTTCCAACGGACAGATACTTTTTGAGGATTATAATTTCAACGATGCAAAAATCGTCCTTCGGGAAATGGTGGATATGCTTTCCCTTGACCTTGTGGACAATAATCTTTTTACAAATTCCATATCATTGTACGTCGGCTATTCAAAGGACGTAATACGTCCGTCGGGCGGCACGAAAAAGCTTAGCGAGTATACCAACTCCTCAAAAAAGCTGGTGCAGTATTTCCTTGATTATTTTGATTCTACGGTAAAAAAGGGGTATCCCATAAGGAAAATAAACATAGGCTTTAATAACCTTTCGGAAAATACGGGCTTTACCATTGATATAATGGGAGAAAGCGAGGAGGAAAGACGGGAAAAGGACCTGCAGAAAACCGTCATAGCCATAAAAAAGAAATTCGGTAAAAACGCCATTTTAAAGGGCACGAGCCTTGAGGAAAAGGCAACGGGACAAATGAGAAATAAGCTTATAGGAGGGCATAACGGTGAGTGAGCAAAGCGACAGAGCCAGGCAATTTATGCCCTTTGCATCCCTTAAGGGATATTACGATATGGTAAGGGCGCAGGAAAAAATAATAGGCGCAAAAAAGGAGCTTTCCGAGTATAAGGCGTCCATCCTTTCGGAAAAGCTGAACCTTGTCAAAAAGGGGATAATGATAAAAATAGTCTACTACAAGGACGACGGATATATAAAGACGGAGGGTATGGTGTCAAATATAGATCACACTATGAGGACCCTTACGGTAATAAAGGAAAAAATACCCTTTGACGACGTTTACGATATTTCCTCAGAGGACATAAAAATCGATGAGGATAGATAAAAATTTCGAAAATTGTAAATTTTTTTGTAAAAACCAACAAATATGCAGAAAAGTGTGGTACAATACTAATAATTTGGTGTATTAGGAGGATGGAGAGTTGATATCTCGCTTTAAGGAATTTACAAAAAACATCTCACTTGCATACAAATATCTTATTAAGATAAAATCAGAGGGCATTAAGGAGTTCGGTCTTAAGGGCTCCCACCTTATGTGCCTTTTCTATATAGGCGAAGCTGAAAACGGGCTTACCGCTATGGAGCTTTGTAAGCTCTGCTGTGAGGATAAGGCTGCCGTTTCCAAGGCTCTTTCCGCTTTGTATGAAAGAGAGTACGTAAAGCTTGAAAATGAGGATGCCAAAAAATACCGTTCCACCTATTTCCTTACGGATTCGGGCAGGGGTGTGCTTGACAGAGTAAAGGATAAAATAATGTGCGCAATGGAGGACGGCGGTACGGGCTTGACTGATAGCGACAGAGAGGTATTCTACCGCTGCCTTAATACTATTGTTAAAAATTTGGAAATCGTATCTAAAAAGATCGGCGAGGAACAGGATGAAGAATAATTTGAAATTCAAGGGCGCTATCTTTGATATGGACGGCACTCTTATAGATTCTATGGGATATTGGAAAACGGCGGCAGGGGACTACGTAAAAGCCCTTGGTAAAACGCCCGCTGATGACCTTGGGGACAGATTTCTTACCCTCGGCCTTAATAATATCTATCCCGATATACAAAAGGAATACGGTATTAACGAGCCTCTTGAAACCGTAAGCGCGGGTATCTACGCCATAATGGAGAAAAACTACGATAAGGTGGAAATAAAGCCTTACGTTAAGGAAATGCTGGAATCGTTTAAGAATGAGGGAGTAAGGATGTGTATTGCCTCCGCTACCGATGCGTCCCTTGCAAGCAAGGTGCTTCAGCGTCTTGGCATACTTGAATACTTTTCGGGTGTGCTTTGCTGTAAGGACGTAGGTAAGGGTAAGCGCTATCCCGATATTTATAATTACGCCCTTAAGTTCCTTGGCACCGACAAGGAGGACACCTATGTTTTCGAGGATGCGGTCTTTGCCATAAGGACCCTTAATCAGAACGGATTTACATCCGTCGCCATCGAGGACGTAAACTCCGAAAACGAGCGCGCGGAAATAAAATCCCTCTGCACCTATTACATAGACTCCTACAAAAATTGGGAAAATATTTTAAAATAAAAAAGAAAAGTGAGCAAGAATTTCCTTGCTCACTTTTTCTGTTGCATATAAGCGGTTTTTGTGTTATACTTAAATAAAATAAACCTTGGAGGAGATTATGAAATTAAATATTGCCATTTGTGATGATGAGCAGATACAGATAGATAATTTGAATAAAATGGTCTCTGAATGGGCTATGTCCGAGGGAGTGTCTGTTAATTTAAAATCTTTTCACTCCGCTGAGTCCTTTATGTTTGAATATTCCGAGAATAAAAGCTTTGATATTTTGCTTCTCGATATAGAAATGTCGGGTATGAACGGTATTGAGCTTGCTAAAAAAATCAGACAAGATAACGGCCGCGCGGCTATAATCTTTATAACAGGCTATCCCGATTTCATATCCGAAGGCTATGACGTATCCGCCCTGCATTATCTTATGAAGCCTGTAAAATTTGAAAAGCTTACTGAGGTGCTAAAAAGATCTGTCAGCAATATGGAAGCGGAGCCGCCTTCTCTTGTAATAGAGGGCAAGGAGCTTTTGCGTGTGTTCTTTAAGGATATTATCTATGCTGAAAGCGACGGACACTACGTTGTATTAAAAACAGTCAAGGGCGAGCATAGGATACGTATGACAATACCCGAAATTGCGGAAAAGCTGACAGAGGGCTTCTTCCGTTGCCACCGCTCCTATGTTGTAGGACTTAAATACGTGCAAAAAATAACTAAAGCATCCGTATTTTTATCAAACGGAACAGAGCTTCCATTGGGTAAGGGGCAGTATGACGAAATGAACAGGCAGCTAATAGGATATTTAAGGGGACTTTAATAATGTTTAATAAAAAGGAAAAGATGCTGGAATATCAGCGCGCCTTGGTAGAAAAGCACTACACCGAGGTGGAAAATATGTATGTTAAAATGCGTGCGTGGCGCCACGATTACCATAATCATATACAAGCACTTTCTGCCTATCTTTCAAGCGGACAGATAGATGAGGCAATGAAATTCCTTGAAGAAATAAATGAAAATCTTGTCAGCGTTGATACAGTTTTAAAGACAGGCAATAAGATGGTGGATGCTATTCTGAACAGTAAAATTTCCCTAATGAACACTAAGGGAATAAGAGTTAATGCCACCGCACGCGTTCCCGATAATATCGGAGTTGATAACGTAGACTTAAGCATAATAATCGGCAACCTTCTTGACAACGCTATGGAAGCTTGTGAAAAGCTACCCGAGGATGACCGCTTTGTACGAATATTTATCAACGTAAAGAATGATCATTTGTATATGTCCTTTACCAATTCCGCAGGTAAGAAAAAAGAGAAGATTGGCGGCAGATTTTTGTCAAGTAAGGGCGAAAATCACGGTTTTGGCTTGTCACGTGTGGATAATTTGGTCGAAAAATACGGTGGATACCTCACCCGCGCCAGCGAAGACGGCGGATTTACTACAGAGGTTATTCTTCCAATTTTATATATGGAAAAGTAAAAGAAAGAGATACAGGCAAAAACTCTTAAGAGAGAGCTTTGTATCTCTTTTTTGCCAAAAAACCTTGTTTTTTTGCCAATAAAAACTTTTTTGGTTTTGCTATGATACAATGGGCTTACAAGGATTTTAAACCCATATAACATTAATTAAGAAAGAGGAGAGAAGTTTGAAAAAGGAAAATACAAAAAAACAACCAAAGCGTAAACCCAAATACGGCATGCTATCTTGCATTGGTTATAGCTTAAAGGCAACGTGGACTGCATCAAAAACAACGGCGATAGCTGCAATAATTGCAATTCCGGTTAAGCTTGTGCTTAATGCCGTTGGATTATATTGGCCATCTATTATTGTAGGTAGTCTTGAAGCTCACAACACATTTAGTACAATTGTATCGATAATTTTAGGTATTACATTGGCGCGACTTATACTTAGCTTGCTTGGAAACTTTATTGACATAAATAAAGAATATTCTGAGCATTTTGTTGTGAATGAGTTTTATGCAAGGGCTAAATTCAGAGAAAGAGATATGGATAGATTTCTGCCTCTTGATGAGAAAAATATGGAAATAATAAATAGGTCTACAGACACTGCATCAAATAATCATTCGGCAGGTGTGCATTTTATTTCCCATATTTCGGGATTGGTATTGAATATTCTATATTTTATTCTCTTTGGAACGACGATTGCTATGCTGCATCCGGTCATACTTGCTTTTCTTGTGGCAGGTTGTCTTGTAAACTATTTTGTGGCAAAATGGCAAAACAAGCGTTTGTGGAGAAAAAGCGACGAGCATATGCTTGTAAACAAGAAGATAAATTATTTTTGTTTTAATGTTGCAGGATCCCACACCTATGGAAAGGATATCCGTTTATTTAACTTTACTTACTTTTTTGATAAGCTTATAGGTAAGCTTCATAAAAAGTGGTACGATCAAGAAAAAAGCATGGACAAAAATCATTTCTTCAGAGATTTCGTCGGATTTTTGATATTTGTTTTGCGTGACGGTCTTGCATATGCATACCTTATTTACAAATATGTTGAAGGTGATATAAGCACAGCGCAGTTTATTCTTTTCTTCACTGCAATATCTGAGGTTTCGGGTTTTATATCCGGAATATTCAATACGTGGTCTACTGTTGGCAGAGCTTGTCTTGGAGTTTCAGATTTTCGCGAATATTTTGATATCAAAGATAAGCTGAATAGGGGAAAGGGTATTCCATTACCTGAAGCAAAATCAATTTCAATAGAATTTAAAAATGTAAGCTTTAAATATCCTAAAGGTGATAAAAAAATACTTGATAACGTAAGTTTCAAAATTAACGCAGGTGAGAAAGTGGCAATTGTAGGTGTAAACGGTGCAGGTAAAACCACAATGACGTCGCTAATGTGTGGATTACTTATACCTGATGATGGAGAGGTGCTTCTCAACGGACATTCGGTATTTGAATATAACAGAGATGAAATGTACTCAATGTTTTCTCTTGTTCCGCAGATATTTTCAATTCTTCCTTTGACGATAGAAGAAAATATAGCGGTGGCAGATATTGAAAACGGAGATGTTATTGACGAGGTAAAATTAAAAAGATGCCTTGAGTATTCAGGTTTGAACGAAAAAATTGCCTCTCTTCCAAAGGGCGTAAAAACACCGCTTAACAGAGAAATTTATGCAGATGGAACAGATCTTTCGGGAGGAGAAATGCAAAAGCTTCTGTTGGCAAGAGCTATGTACAGAGATGCAAAGGTGCTTATTTTGGATGAACCTACTGCTGCTCTTGACCCTATTGCAGAGGATAATATGTACAGAAGATATAGCGAAATCTCAAACGGAAAAACATCTTTATTTATTTCACATCGTTTGGCATCCACAAGATTCTGTGATAGAATATTCTTTCTCGATGGCGCTGTAATTTCCGAGGTAGGAACTCATAGTGAGCTTATAAAGAAAAACGGTAAATATAAAGAGCTTTTTGATGTACAGGCAAAATACTATAAGGAGGATGTAAATAATGAAAAATAAAAAGGAAGTCTCCTTAAAAAAGTTTTGTAAAAACACTGTAAGAGGTTTTAAGCTATGTTACAAAATATATGGCAAATTCTATGTTTGGAACATAATAAGCGCATTTGTATCACAGTTTACTCCACTCTTTACTTTGTATATGTCATCATTAGTGGTAGATTCTTTGGCTGAAAGCAAAGACATTGATTACCTGCTTAAATTAGCCTTGATTGCTGTACTTGGTCAATTCGGACTTATGCTTGTGCAGAGAATAATCAGGAGACAGGTAAATGTATATGGTTCGGACCAATGGAGGATGGATACGCTATATTACCTTAAAGTTCAAAATAATATGCAATACGCCCACCTTGAAGACAACGATATAAGAATGAAATATGAAACAATAATGACTAACAAATACGCTACAAGTGCCGGCGTGGCTAGGTTTTTATGGTTGTCTACAACTGCAATTTCTCATATAACGAGAATAATTTTGTCCGTCACTCTTTCGGTTTCATTGTTTACAACCTTTTCTGATAATTCATATGATGGATTTTTAGGATTTGTAAATTCACCGTATGCAGCTATATTCCTCATTGTTCTTATCATATCTAATGTGGTTGTATCCGTTTACACAAATAACACTTCCGCAAAGAAAATGGAGAACGAATTCAGAAGCTTAGCTAAAAGTAATGTAATATATTCTGCTTATGGAAAAATCAAGGGAAATGATATGGCAATCTTCGGTATGAATAAAATCATATCAAGAGAATTTGATAAAATGAAAAAACCTGTCTACGTGGAACGAACAAAGCGTATTGCCATAAGATATGGAGCTTTTGAAACTGTCTGGAATTATATCGTTACTGCTTTACTGTTTATTTTCATTGGTGCTAAAGTATATGTTGGAGCAATTGGAATAGGAAGCTTTATACTTTATAACGGAACAGTATCTAAATTTATAACATCTGTTGCAGGTGTTGCGGCTATGGTAGGCAAGCTGATAATGAATAATGTGCACCTTGAAAATACGTTTGAATATATTAACCTTTCAAATGATATGTATAAGGGAAGTCTTTCTGTTGAAAAGAGAGATGATATAAATTACGAAATAGAATTTCGAAATGTCAGCTTCAAATATCCCGGAACAGATAAGTATGTCCTTAAAAATGTATCAACCAAATTTGATATAGGAAAAAAGCTTGCTATTGTAGGAGAGAACGGCTCCGGTAAGACCACCTTTGTTAAGCTTTTGTGTCGCTTGTATGACCCCGATGAAGGTAAAATACTGTTAAACGGTATAGATATTACGAAATACAAATATGATGAATATATTAGGATAATGTCAGTTGTATTTCAAGATTATAATCTTTTTTCATTCAGTGTAGCTCACAATATATCTGCTGAACTTGATTACGATAAAGAAAAAGTATTAAGTTGTATAGAAAAGGTTGGGCTGACAGACCGTATATCACAGCTTGAAAAGGGAGTAGATGCCTGCATTAATCGAGATTATGAAAATGATGGCGTGGATTTCTCCGGCGGAGAATCGCAAAAGCTTGCAATAGCTCGTGCTTTGTACAAGGATTCGCCGTTTATAATTCTTGATGAGCCAACTGCTGCTCTTGACCCCTTAGCGGAAGCTGAAATATACAGCCATTTCAATACCATAGTTGATAATAAGACTGCTATATTTATAAGTCACCGACTTTCATCCTGCCGCTTCTGCGACAACATCCTTGTTTTCCACAATGGCGAAATAATAGAGGAGGGAAATCACGATACTCTTGTATCAAATGAAAACGGCAAATATTTCGAGCTTTGGAATGCTCAGGCAAAATATTATAAGGATGAAGAATAATATGTACAAGGTAAAAAGCAAGATTGATATTATCAGAAAAATACTTAATACTATTGAAAGTGAAAATCATTTTACAGAAGCATTAAAAAGTTTAACGGAGCATTCCCGCACTGATGAAGAGTATTTTATGGAAAAGGTGTATTTTGATTTTATAAAATTTATAATAGATCAGGATAATTTGCCCGACAATATATATGGAATCAAAATTCGAGTAAATAAGGATAATGAAATTTACGGATGTGAGTTTGTATCTATAAAATCAAACACAGTACAACCTCAAAAGGATATTGAAATTATTTGGGATAATTAACATTATAAAAATCGGCAGACCATTAAAGGTACTGCCGATTTTTTTGTTATTGATTCAATTTATACGTTTCAAGCATAAACTTAAGGCTATCCTCAAGGAATTTCTTGTTGTGGTCCACCTGTGCCTGCCAGGTCTTGGTATTTACAAGGTTGGAGGGGTTTGGATAAAGGTCCTTACCAAGAATTTCCCAACGGGTGTCGTTTCTTATAAAGGAGTCCTTATGGGCTTCCGCATACTCAAAGCATTTTTTATACGTTTCCCTCATTACGGGGGCGTATTCTGCCAGCTTGTCACTTACCAACTGTACAAACTCCTCGTGCTTAAGAAGCTCCTCATACCACTTGTTTTCGTAGCTTGCAAAAAGCTTTGCAGGGTCCTGTGAGCCTTCCTTGTTATACACGTTGCCAAGGCTTCGGTCAAAGTCCCACATTGGACCGCTTTGGATTTTGCCGCCCTTGTCCTTGATAAGATAGAAGCTTGCGTATCCTGCGTCACAGCACTTGTGGGTTTCGTGTATTATATAGGATTCGGCAAAGGACTCAACGTCTATCAATGACGTGATCTTATCCCAATCACCGCTCTTTAATGCATTTACACAGTCAAGGACGTACATACCGATATAATTCTTCTGCTCCTTGGTGTAATCGTCGGGAGATTTCATTGCGTAATATTTATTATCTACAACGAAGCAATCTCCCTCGCCGCGGCTATCAAGCTCAATAATATATCCCGTGTCAAGGTCTTTGGAGGTGGAAATATCTATTCTGTTTTCATCTATTTCAATATGCTCGCATATCATATATACGCCGTCGTACTGTCCGTTTACGTAAAGGTCGACGAACTGCACCTGTCCAACGCCGCCAAGCTTGGAAAATTCAGCGCCCACGGAGTAAGCAAGATAGTTTCTTATAAGGCTGTAGTCCGTGTGATTTGATACAATGGACCAACGCTTTGCCGCGCCGTTGCCAAAAAGGTCAACGGGGGTATCAAACTTAAGATTGTAGGGCTTTTTATTGTTTTTCCACGAGGTATTTCCGCGGCCCTTTATCTTTGCGGGCTCATTATCAAGAGCGAATTTTTCCTCCGTGTTTGATACGGATATACCGCAGCTGACGTATATCTCCTTTGATAAGATGGGCTCGCTGTTTTCCGTATTTATTTGGAAAATGGGCAGGGAGAGTGGCTGAATTTCAAATATAGCGGTAAATTCCTTGTCCTCAGACAGTGTGTCTGTTCTGCCTATTTCCGTGCTGCCGTCGCTCCAACCCTTGAATACGTATCCGGGGGATGCAATTGCTATAACGGGAGTAAAGGTATATGATCCATCCCGCGACTGTCCGCTTTGCTGGGTATTACCCGAAACGTATCCGCCCACGGTGGATTTATAGGTTACGGAATAAGTTGTTGCGGGATTTGTGGGAGCTTCCGTTGTGGGCTCCTCGGTAGGTGCGGTAGTAGTGCTGCCGCTTGGAGATTCCGTGGTCGGTATCTCATCCGAGGTGGTAGTGGCATCGTCATTACCCGAGCAGCCTATGGCGGCTACGGTAAGAAGAACCAACAAAAGGAGGATAAATATTTTCTTCATTATCATCATTCCTTCTTTGCGCCAAGGGCAATAAGCTTGAATACCTGCTCCGCAGTTTTTGTAACGTTTTTCTTTGCGTATTCCGTTTGCATAGCCTTTTCAAGGGTGCAAATTTCACGCAAAACGGGGAAGAATGCGGTAATACCTGTTTTTTCGCTATCCTCAGCTCCGTCTGTAACTGAGCCTGCAAATGCAATAACGGGAGCGCCGTATTTTTTAGCCATGGTAGCCACGCCCATAGGAGCCTTACCCATGGAGGTCTGTAGGTCAAGTCTGCCCTCGCCCGTAACTACGATATCGGCGGTTTTTATCTTTTCCTCAATTCCCGTCTGCTGGGCAATAAGGTTAAATCCGTTTTCAAGGGATGCGTTAAGATAGGAAATAAATGCAAATCCAAGACCGCCTGCCGCTCCTGCGCCGGGGGTACATCTTTCATCTCTGCCAAGGGCATCCCTTGTAAGGTCGGCATAGTGGCAAAGATAAGAATCCATTATTTTTATCATTTCATCATCCGCGCCCTTCTGCCTTGCAAATATAGCGGAGCATCCAAGCTCACCGCAGAGAGGGTTAGTAACGTCACAGGCAATATGGAAGGTACATTCGGAAAGCTCCCTGACAGCACCCGTTACGGAGATAGAGTGTATCATTCCAACACCCTCCGCGCCGTAGGGCACGTCCTTGCCTCTTTTGTCAAGAAATTCAAAGCCAAGCGCCTGAAGCATACCGATACCGCCGTCATTTGTTGCGCTGCCTCCGATACCGATTATAAACTCACGGCATCCTTGATGGATGGCGTCAAGTATCATTTCGCCAACGCCGTAGGTGGTGGTATTCATAGGGTTTCTTTCGCTGGATCTTAAAAGAGGTAAGCCCGACGCCTTTGCCATTTCCATAATAGCAACGCCGTTTAATATTCCGTAATAAGCGGAAATGCTTCTGCCCAAGGGACCCGTTACGCTTATTCTGCGCACGGATGCGTTTGTGCTTTGAAGTATGGCATCAACCGTACCCTCACCGCCGTCGGCAATGGGGCATACGTCTACCTCTGTATCGGGCATAGCGGAGAGAATACCGTCCTTTACCGCAGTACCCGCCTGAAATGATGAAAGGCTACCCTTAAATGAATCTATAGCAACAACAACTTTCATAAAAAATACCTCGTAAATGCGTAATAATCAAGCTCTCCATAGCGGAGAGAGCAATCCTTAAATATATTGTAGCACAAATAGATTTTTCTTGCAATATGGAATTTACTGTTGAATTTAGAATATTTTTATAGTATACTATATCTGTATAATAAATGCTTCGCGCTTTACTGAAAAGCGCATATACGGAGGTATTTTATGGAATTTAAAAATCCCTGTACGGATGTGATCAAGGATAAAAAGCTGTACGTATTCGATATGGACGGCACTATATATCTTGGGGGTAAGCCCTTTGGCTTTGCTATTGAGTTTATCAAGAATTTAAGAAAAAACGGTAAAAGGGTGCTTTTCTTTACAAATAACGCATCACACACAACTCCCTTCTATCTTGAAAAGCTTACGCGCCTCGGCTTCGAGCCCACCCTTGATGAAATAATGACCTCGGGAGACGTAACCTACGAGTTTCTTACCCGCTACCGCAAGGGTAAGAGTGTGTATATGGTCGCCACACCCGAGCTTGAAAATGAATATAAGGAAAAGGGTATAAATGTCCTTTCGGGGGATGAGGAAAGGGCGGATATCGTGGTTACAAGCTTCGATACGACTCTTACCTATAAAAAGCTTGATAACGCCTGCCGATTCGTACGCGAAGGTGCGGAATATCTTTCCACCCATCCCGACTATAACTGCCCTACGGAAACGGGCTTCATCCCCGACAGCGGCGCTATTGCCGCCTTCGTTACCGCCTCTACGGGAGTTTATCCTACCTATTTCGGTAAGCCCTATAAGGAAACCATTGAAATGATAGGGGAGGCAACGGGCTTTAAAAATGACGAAATGTGCATCTTCGGTGACAGACTCTATACGGATATTGCCCTCGGCAAAAAATTCGGAGTTTGCTCCATTCTCGTTCTCTCGGGGGAAACCACGGCAGAGGACGTAGATAAGGCGGATACCAAGGATAAGCCGGATTTCGTCTTTGATTCACTTGATAACGTAAATAATATAATGTTTAAAGGAGAATAATTATGAAGGTTATAATTACTGAAAACTATGAGGAAATGAGCAGAGTTGCCGCTGACATAATAATAAATAAGGTAAAGGCTGATCCCACAGCGGTCCTCGGTCTTGCCACAGGCTCAAGCCCTATCGGTACATACGACAATATGGTAAAGGATCATCTTGAAAACGGCACATCCTACAAAAACGTAAAGACCGTTAACCTTGATGAATACGTTACCCTCGCTCCCGAGCACGATCAGAGCTACGCTTATTTTATGCGTAAGAATCTTTTCGACAGAGTAGACATTGACCTTGCAAATACAAATCTTCCCAGCGGTATTGCTGAGTGCGCTCAGGCTGAGTGCGACAGATACAACGCGCTTCTTGATACTATGAAGCAGGATATTCAGCTTCTTGGTCTCGGCTCCAACGGACATATCGGCTTTAACGAGCCGGGTACACCCTTCGGCTCCGTTACACACCTTGTTGACCTTACGGAAAACACAATAAAGGATAACTCCCGCCTTTTCGACAACATAGACGACGTTCCGAGACAGGCGCTTTCTATGGGTATAAAGAACATTATGCAGGCAAAGAGCATCCTTATGGTAGTATCGGGCGCTAATAAGGCGGACGCAGTTTACGGTATGGTAAAGGGTGAGGTAACTCCCGATCTTCCTGCCAGCGTGCTTCAGCTCCATCCCGACGTAACTATCGTTTGCGATAAGGCAGCGGCATCAAAGCTTTAATAAAAGAAATTATATAAGAAAGAACGCAAGGAATTTTCCTTGCGTTTCTTGTTGCATAAAGGGCCTATTTGTCCTAAAATAAGGACAAGTAATTTTGGAGCCCGAAAAAAATAAAAAATTACTATTGACAAATGTCGAATCTACTGTTATAATGGAATAAAAGAAGTTCAAGTTCTTTTATAAATTCTCTTAAAAGGAGTAACCTATGAAGCTGCTAAATGAAGAAAAGCTGCATAAAATGGCAGAGTTTATAAATAGATATATAATAGAGCATAACGGTGAGTCCCCTAAGTTCAAGGACATTCTTACCTATATGGATATGACAAACTCCGTTGGATACAGATATCTTATGACCCTTAAGGAAAGGGGAGTTATCTCCTATAAGGGCAAGGGTACTCTCAGCGTTAAGGGACAGGACGAAATGAAGGTGGCGTTTACTCGCGCTCCCATTCTTGGCGCTATCCCCTGCGGTAGCGAGGAGGATGAGGAGGAGTACGTTGAGGGCTACGTTGCCATCCCAAGCGAATGGGCAAAGGGAGAGTGCTATCTCCTTCGCGCCTCGGGGGACTCAATGGTGGACGTTGGTATTGAGTCGGGGGATCTTGTGCTTATAAAGAAAACCTCACAGGCTTCAAGCGGAAAAATAGTTGTGTGCCTTACGGAAAAGGGCAGCACCTTAAAAAGATATTATAAGGAAAACGGCAGAGTGCGACTCCACGCAGAAAACTCTACCTACGAGGGAGAAAGAAGAGATTTCTATCCCACCAAGCTTACGATACAGGGTGTGGCAATCAAGGTAATTAAGGATTTATTATAATAGAGAGGGAAAAAGATATGTTTGTTCAATACGGTGAATGGAAAATTAAAGCGGATATTTTAAAGACAAGATCATACTATAGCACCTTTGCTAAGGGTACTGATAAGTTTTCAAGAAATTTTCAGAAATATTGTAACAAGCTCACAAAGGAAGAAAGAGATTTCTTTGATTTCTTTGGCATAGACCCTACCTGCGCCTACGTGCAGAGCCTCGGTATGTCACATAAGGGCACCGTTCCCACAAGCGGATATTACTATATCTTCGGCGAATACGTTGGCGCTCCTTATCAGCCTGCCATCAGTGTGGAAACTCTTATGAAGCAGGGCTTTGGCGCCCGTAAGGACAACTCCTTAAGGATCGGCTCCTTCGTTTTTGAATTCCAATTCCCCACAGATCCTCATTCCGATATTCCCCATAACATTCCCGACAACTGCATTTGCCTCCGCTTCTATTGTGAGGACGTTAATTGGCTTATCTCCGACAAGTGCGAAAAGAGATATAAGCAGGTGTCCCGATTTGAAAGATTCTTTGCAAAAATCAGCGCAAAGGTATCCTTCCCAAAATCCAAAAAGGATGAGGACAGGGCGTACGAGCCTGCCGTGTTTCTCGCCGCAACAAGCTTTTAATAAAAGGATATAAAATATGGAAGTAAAATTTTACGATAAGGTTGATGACGCCCTGCTGAAATTTGCGGTTATAATTGCAAAAAGTCAAGGTAAATGGGTATTTTGCAAGCATAAGGAGCGAAACACCTATGAGATACCGGGTGGACACAGAGAAAATGGAGAAAGCATTGAGGATGCCGCCCGCCGTGAGCTTTGTGAGGAAACGGGCGCGATAAAATTCGACATAAAGCCCCTTTGCGTGTATTCCGTAACGGGTAAAAACCGCGTAAACGAACAGGGAAACGAAACCTTTGGAATGTTGTTTTTTGCCGACATTACGGAATTTGAAACGGAGCTCCATAGCGAAATGGAGCGGATAGCGTTGTTTTCGGAGCTACCCACGGACAATTGGACCTACCCTCTTATTCAACCCATATTGGCTAAGAAATATTTGGAAATTGAAAACGAAAATTAAAAAGTCTTATACAAATCTCGGCAGAGGAGTTGTCCCTCTGCCGTTTTTGTGTTATAATAGGGTAAATTATGGATAAAGTAGGGGCTTTGAAAGTGAGGAGTGATAGGTGATAAGTGATAAGATGGCTTCGCCGTAGGGGCGACCAGCGGTCGTTAGCAAAATAATATAAGCAAAATTGGAGGTAAAACAATGAACGTAAGGCTGATCAAATTAACGAAGGAATATTATATGCAGCTGTCGGAAATGATTGACGAATGGAAAAAGGACATTGAGGAAAACGATACAAATAGTTCTCCCAATGCCATATTTAAAAACGACTATCACGATTTTGATCACTATCTTGATAATTTGGAAATAAAGGAACCAAAGGATGGTAAGGTTCCCGATTCTGTATTTTTCTTGCTGGATACTGAAAGAAATATTTTACTTGGCGCTATCAATATCAGACATTATCTGAATGACTATTTGTTAAATTACGGCGGACATATCGGTGACGGTATAAGACCGTCCGAAAGAAGAAAGGGCTACGCTACGGAAATGATTCGCTTAGCGCTATATGAATGTAAAAAATTAGGCATTGACAGGGTGCTTATGGTGTGCAATAAATCAAACGTAGCATCTGCCAAAACCATTATAAAAAACGGCGGAGTATTGGAAAACGAATTTACAGGCGATAACGGAAAAACCTTACAAAGATATTGGATAGAAATAGAATAATAAAAAGAGACACCCCACGGAAAAACTGCCGTGGGGTGTTTGCTTTGATTTTAAAATCCGTTATATGCTTTGCTTCATTCTCAGATTTGCCTTTTTCATAGTTTTTATAAAGAAAATAAGGCTGAGAATAAATGAAACGATTTCCGCAATGGGGAAGGAGAGCCACACCGTGTCCACGTTGCCCGAAAGGGAAAGAAGAAACGCCACGGGCAAAAGAACGATAAGCTGTCTGCTTACGGATACTATCATACTGATAATGGGGTTGCCAATAGCCTGGAATACGGAGCCTGCAATAATGTTAAAGCCCGCAAGGATAAAGTGGGATGCAATTATCCTTAACGCCGTAGCGCCGATGGACAACATATTTTCCGACGCGTTGAACATTGAAAGTAAGGTGCGCGGCAAAATCTGGAACGCGGCAAAGCCTACTATCATAATTATAACCGCGGTAATTACTGTGGTTCTTACGGTGCTGTTTACTCTTTCTGACTTTTTTGCGCCGTAATTATAGGAAATTATGGGCACCATTGCGTTATTCAAGCCGAATACGGGCATAAATACGAAGCTTTGCAGCTTGAAATAAGCGCCGAAAACCGCAGTTGCCGTAGAGGTAAGTCCCATTAAAATGGTGTTCATACCGAAGGTCATTACCGAGCCTATGGATTGCATTACAATGGAAGGAAAGCCCACGCGGTATATTTCCTTGACTATGCGGCCGTTAAATCGAATGTCCTTGACTCTCAGCTTTATTTCCTTGTTGTATTTCAAGGTAAAGAAAATACCGAACAAAGAGCCGATTATCTGACCGATAACCGTAGCTATAGCCGCGCCCGCAACGCCCATCTCGGGTAAGCCAAACCAACCAAAGATAAGTATGGGGTCAAGAATAATATTTACAACCGCGCCCACTATCTGAGTTATCATTGACAAGGTGGTTTTTGCCGTTGATTGCAAAAGCTTTTCAAAGCAAAGCTGAGCAAACAATCCAAAGGAACCGATAAGGCAGATGCGCGTGTAGGAAATGCCCATTTCGATTATCTCGGGGGAGTCCGTCTGCGCCTCAAAGAAGGGGCGAAGGATAAGAGTGCCGACTATTGCAAAGAACAAATAGTTGCAAATTGATAAAAATATACCCGTATTTGCCGCCTGATCCGCCGTGCGCTGATCCTTTGCTCCCAAGGAACGGGAGATAAGGGTGTTGATACCGACGCAGCTACCAAGACCGAAGGCAAGCATCAAGGTCTGTAAGGGGAATGCAAGGGACACCGCGGTCAATGCATCCTCGCTGATCTCCGAAACGAATATACTGTCCACAATGTTGTAAAGTGCCTGTACAAGCATGGATACCATCATTGGTATCGCCATTGAAAAGAGCAGCTTACCCGTGGGGATGTAGCCCATTTTATTTTCTTTTATGTTTTGTTCCATTTTTCACATCCGTCTTTTTATGTAAAGTAATATTTCCGAAGAATAATACTACCACATTACGCTAAAAAAGTCAACCGTAATTCAAAATCCGTCATTAAACATCATATTTCGGTTATCTTTTGTTAATAAAGTTGGTAAATATAGTTTCATAGCCTCCATCTTTGAGGGAGGGGTGAACGAAGGCAAATCAACACGGTGTGTTAATTTGTCGAGTGTGTAACCAAAACAAGGAGTGTCGAAGCCGAGTGTATCGAGGCACGCGAGACGACTATGTTTTGGGAAGGGCAATCCACGTAAGTGGTGGAAGGAGTCTTGGAGCGATACTTTATCTCTTGTTAATAAAATTGGTAAATATAGTTTGCTCCTTTTCGGGAAGCTCTACTCCCATTTTCTTTCCCGCTTCAATGCATTTGAGGAAGTAAGCCATATTTTTGCCAAGGATATGCATTGTCTGTACACCCTCCTCGTCCTCGTAAACCTGCTCAGCCCTTGCGCCGTGAGCCATGTTCCAATATCTTGAGGAAATAACGGGCATTTGCGAAATGGTAAGATACTTGTTCATCTGGTCAAAGGCGGCGGTAGTGCCTCCGCGTCTTGCAACGGTGATACAAGCGGCAGGCTTAAGATAAAACGCCTTGCCGCCGTTTCCACAGGACTCCGAGTAGAAAAGTCTGTCCATAAAGGACGCCATATTTCCTGAAGGGGCGGCATAATGCACGGGAGTACCGAAAACAAATCCGTCCGCCTCATATGCTTTTTCTCTCGCTATGTTTACCGCGTCGTTGTATACGCATTTCTTTAATTTAATACATCCCTTGCAGGCAACGCAACCCCCAATGGGAGTATTGCCTATCCAGAATATCTCCGTGTCAATTCCGTTTTCGTTAAGTGCTTTTGCCACCTCAGAAAGAGCAGTATATGTGCAGCCCTTCTCGTGTGGACTTCCGTTTATAAGTAAAACCTTCATAATCTATCTCCTTTTTATACTATGCTTTATAAATATGCATTTTGTTATATTTTATCATAGATATTTTCATTTTACAACATAAAAAAAGCAAACTAAATGGTGCGTATTCTAAAGGACAGTTTTACCTACCGACAGAAAACAAAATTCGTCGATTGACTTTTTGTGGTTTTTGTCTTATAATAGAAATACAGATATATGATAAATAAACATCTATAAGGAAGGATTCGGTTTATGGGATTATTTGATATATTTAAAAAGAAAGATGAGTTCATTAAAATAGAAATTAAAAAGTTAATTGAATGGAATGAGCCTAATGGAGAGGGATGTTTTGCTTCGGATAGAATAACAAAAGGTGGCTTCAAGGTTGGATATATGTATAGGGAAGAGCCTGACGAAGGGAGCCCTGATAGCGGGTGGCGATTTTTGGCAGGAGACGAGGATGATTCATATATCAACGATCCCAATAATTTGCATCTGTTTGCTATCAACACAATCTGCAATTATGATAAAGATATTATTCCATACTTAAAATCTGAAGTTGGAAGTGCTTATATTAGAATAAGTAGCGATAAATTCCAAATTGATGACGGAAGTAAAGAGATATTAATTGAGAAACAAAATAGATAAATTCCGATTTATTAAAAGTATTGGTATGCCGATTGTTGAAAGCCTCCCTTTGCACAAGGGAGCCTTTTTGTAAGACGAAAACCCCGCCATAGTGGCGGGGTTCAAAAGAGGTTAACCGGTGAATCGAAAAAAGGACACAAGAGAAGAATGCGAAAAAAGCCTTCCCCAGCGGGGGATGGCCCAGGCCAGCCTCTCTTGACGCTTTGCGTCAATTCACCTTCAGGTGGATGCGAAGCAGACGGATGAGGTGTTTCTAAAAATCAACAAACTAAAAGAACATACTCATCCACCACTAATGTGGTCCCCCTTCCCTTTCTTAGGGAAGGCATAGATAAGACCTATTTACGGGTAGCAAGCAACAAATGCATGGCTGACAGGTCAATAAAAGACGCACCCCAGCGTAGCCTGTAGTATTAGGGCTATGCCCGAAACTGAAATACCCCCCGTTTTACGGGGGGTATTTATTTGTTATATACCTAAAGTATTCTTAAGATACTCACGGCTTACTCTTGCATCCTCAAAGGGATCGCCGTCGTACCAAGCGTCCTTTTCGTAAATTACGTACTCGATGTCGCTTTCCTTAACCGCGTCAAGAATGGGAGCAAAGTCCTGTACACCCTGACCGAGAGGCATAAACTTAAAGCCATTGTCCTCCTTGGAGGGCTTTTCAGCCTTTATTTCGTTGCCGTTTTCGTCAATAAGCGCGTAAACGGGTCCGCCGCCCATCTGCTTAGCGTAGAAGTCCTTGAAGTGAACGATTCCGCTTCTCTTAGCGTATTTGTTTACGTATTTAACAGGGTCCTCACCGCCATATTTTACCCAACAAAGGTCAAGCTCTGTCATAAGAGCGGGAATGTCGGAGTAAAGACGGTCAATAATATACTCGCCGTTTACCGTTTCATACTCGAAATCATGGTTGTGATAGCAAAGAGCGATTCCGTTGTCGGCAAGAAGCTTCTGTACCTTTCTCATATTGGTAAGGAACTCCTGATATCTTGCCTCGTCGTGGAATACTGCCTTGTCCATCCACGGAACAGCGCTGTACTTGATGCCGAGAGTTTTTACAAACTTTATAAAGTCCTCAGCTCCGTCGGAAAGATATGGATCAAGGCTCTGATGCATTGAAACCGCCTTAAGCTCGTATTTATCAAGAATGGACTTTATTTCCTCTGCGCTCTTGTCATAGAAGCCTGCAAACTCAACGTAATCGTAGCCCATTTCCTTAACTCTTTTAAGAGTCGCGTCCATGTCCTTTGCAAGCTCGTCACGGAGAGAATAAAGCTGAATACCTACTTTCAAATCCTTCATATTACACCTCGGGAATATCTATTGTAAGCTCCTTGCCGCACTTAGCGGAGTTTACAATACCGTCGATAATAGCCTGGTTGATGATGATCTGCTCTGTGGGAACAGGGGACTTGCCGCCTGTGATAATAGCGTCAAGGAAGGAACGAACCTTCAAATAGAAGCAATCTCCGTCGGGAAGCAAGGGAATTTCTGTGCATACCTGGGAGCCTGCCATTTCGCTATACACCTTCATAGGACCGCCAACTGAACCGTTCCAGCACTCTGTGGAGGGGATACGGAGGGAAGCCTTCTTACCCATAATGATGGTGTCACCGGGGGTGTCAAGGTTCATAGCCCAAGCGATACGGAAGTCGAGAATGATTCCGCCCTCAAGACGGATAAAGCCTGCCGCAAAGTCCTCAACCTCGAACTTTTCTGCATATTCGGGATGCCAAGGATAGTTTTTGGGGTCTACACCAAAGAAATTGGATGTATAGCCTGTAACTGTAAGGGGCTTGGGATAGCCGATCGCGTTAAGAACCATATCAAGGGAGTAGCATCCGATATCACCCATAGCGCCGATACCTGCGGTCTGATCCTCAATAAAGGATGTGCCGAAGGGTGTGGGAATACCGCGTCTGCGTCCGCCGCCTGTCTGGATGTAGTAGATCTCACCGAGAACGCCTGACTCAACGATCTCCTTAACCTTCTTCATGTTGGGATTCATTCTGGGCTGGAATCCGATGGAAAGGATCTTACCGCTTTCCTTTTCAGCCTTACGCATTTCAACCGCTTCCTCAAGTGTTACGCACATGGGCTTTTCACAAAGAACGTGAACGCCGTGCTTAAGCGCGTAAATGGAGCATTCTGCGTGTGTTCTGTTGTATGTACATACGGAAACCGCGTCAAGATCGGGCTCAGCGTCAATAAGCTCCTTGTGAGAAAGGTAGCATCTTGCGTCTGTAAGCTCCCATTTCTCAGCAAACTTTTCTGCCTTACCGGGAATAAGGTCTGCAAGGGCAACGACCTCAACGTCCTCCATCATTTTATACTTCTGTGCGTGCGCGTCAGCGATCCAGCCTGTACCGATAATACCAACCTTAAGCTTTCTGTCTGATTTCGCATTTTCCTGTGTAGGGGCATTCTTGAATTCATCAAGTATGCTCTGAGTATCCTTTTTACTCATAATAGGTATCCTCCGTAAAAAATATATTGGATAAGTCAATTTTAACATTTATATTTCAATAATTCAATAGAATAAGTACAAAAAAACTTTCACTACGTGAAAAAATGTGATATAATTATTAAAATAACGAATTTGTCGGAGGATTTTATGAAAATAAAGGAGTCAAGAGCCTTAAGCTTTACAGTCGTTACCCTTGTCTACGCCCTTTGTGTGATCGTGGGAGTTGGACAGTACGGATATTTACCCTATTCCACCTTTGTTAATTTGCTTATTGCCGATACTGCGGCGACGGTTTGCTGCTTTATCTTCAGCCTTGTTTTTAAAAATTCTTCGGTTTACGATCCTTATTGGAGCGTTGCCCCTATAGTGATCGTTATTGCCTTTGCAATAAGGGACGGTCTTACCGCCCTTGGCGTGCTTATGCTTATTGCCGTTTGCTTCTGGGGAGTGCGTCTTACCGCCAACTGGGCGTACACCTTTAAGGGCCTTTGCCATCAGGATTGGCGCTACACAATGCTTAAGGAAAAAACGGGCAAATTCTATCCCTTGATAAATTTTGTGGGAATACACTATGTACCCACCTTGGTTGTGTACGGATGTATGCTTCCCGTGGTGGCAGTTATAGAAAACAAGGCGCAGATCAATATTTTCAGCGTTATCTTCGTTTGTGTATCGCTTTTTGCCGCCATTTGGCAGGGGGTCAGCGATATTCAGATGCACAAATTCAGAAAAAACAAAAACGGTACATTTATCCGTAACGGATTTTGGAAGCATTCACGCCACCCCAATTATTTGGGTGAGATCCTTATGTGGTGGGGAATAGGACTTTCCGCCCTTTGCGCAATGCCAAATCAATGGTATCTTATTTTTGGCGCTGTGGCAAATACGGCTTTGTTCCTCTTTGTCAGCATACCCATGGCGGACAAAAGGCAAAGCAGAAAGGAAGGCTTTGACCTTTACAAAAGGGAAACGAGAATGCTTCTTCCCATAAGGAGATTTAAAAAATGAAAATAATGTTTGTCTGCCACGGCAACATATGCAGAAGCCCAATGGCGGAGTTTATAATGAAGCATCTTATAAAAGGTCGGGGGATGTGTGGCGATTTTACCGTTTGCTCCTCCGCTACAAGCACGGAGGAAATATGGGGAGACAGAGGCAATCCTATGTATCCACCTGCAAAAAGAGAGCTTCGTGCTCGAGGTATTCCATTTACTGAAAGGGAGGCGGTGCAGCTTAAAAGCAGCGACATTTCAAAATACGATCTTTTTATCGGTATGGATAGCGCAAACATAAGAAATATGTACAGGATACTTGGCAAGGAAGCCGAGGGCAAGATCTTTAAGCTGCTTTCCTTTACGGGTAGCGACAGGGATGTAAGCGATCCTTGGTACAGTGACAGATTCGATATAGCCTACGAGGATATTTATAAGGGCTGCTGCGCCCTGCTTGAAGCGATCTTAAATAAAAAGCAATAAAACTTATAGGAGGGTAAAAATGAAGATAACAGTGCCGAGCTACTACAAAAAATTCAAATGTATAGGCTCAAAATGTAAGCATAACTGTTGTGTCGGTTGGGAGATAGATATTGATATAAACACCCTCGAAAAGTATAAAAAGGCAGAGGGCGTGTTTAAAAAACGGTTTGATGATTCCATTTCACATAATGGGGAGTGCGCCTCCTTTATTCTTGACAAGGATGAAAGATGTCCGTTTTTAAACAAGGACAACCTTTGCGATATTATTATGGAATACGGAGAGTCCTATCTTTGTCAGATATGCGACGCCCACCCGAGATTTAAAAATTTCTTATCCGACAGGACGGAGATAGGTATCGGGCTCTGTTGTGAGGAGGCGGCACGTATCATTTTGACGGATAATGAGGATTTTTCTCTTGAAATTGAAGAAAATTCCGACCCCTGTGGCAAAATTTCCCGCTATGAGCTTGAGATGATCACATACAGAAACTTACTTATTGATATTATAAAGCTCAGGAAATTTTCCTTGGATGAAAGGGTTGATAATGTGCTTGAATTAGCGTTCTTTCAAATGCCAACCTTTTCTCTTGGGGAGTGGTCAAAAAAGCTTTTAGAGCTTGAAATAATGAGCAAGGAGTGGGAAAAGCTTTTAATCGAAGCATCAAAATATAACGTACCATTAACGTACAAAGGCTACGAAAAGGAATTTGAAAAGCTGTTTAGCTACTTTATATATAGATATCTGGCAAATGAAAAATATGAAGAAAAAGTAGATTATGTAGTAATATTTTCTGTGCTTTGCAGTCAAATTATAGCCACTCTGTGGTCGATTTTTGCAAAAAACGAGGAAGAAAGAATAGAAATTTGCCGCCTTTTTTCCCAGGAGATAGAATACTCAGAGGAGAATGTGGAGTCGATTATTGATATAATAGAGGAATATAATGAAGAATAATTTTTTAAGAGGATTTTACATAGAGTGGGATAGCATTGGTAAGGACTCCTTTGTAAACCGTATTCCTGCCCTAAAAGGTCTTGACAGGCTGAGCTTTGATAAGCCCATAACCTTATTTTCTGGTGAGAACGGAAGCGGAAAATCCACCTTGCTTGAAGCCATAGCCACAGAATACGGCTTCAACCCCGAGGGCGGAACGGTAAATTTTAATTTCAGCACCTATGATGCATCCTCCGATCTTGACAAGTCAATAGTCCTTACTAAGGGTGTAAGACGGGCAACGAGCGGATATTTCTTCCGCGCGGAAAGCTTTTTTAACGTGGCTACAAAGGCAAGGGAGTACGGCGGCGGATATACCAACCTCCACGAAATGTCCCACGGTGAGAGCTTTATGTCCTATTTTGACTATTTTTCAAAGGAGGGACTATACCTTCTTGACGAGCCCGAGGCGGCGCTTTCACCCCAGAATCAGCTTAATATGTATGCAAAAATAGTAAAAATGGTGAAAGAGGGCTCTCAATTTATAATAGCCACCCATTCGCCCATACTTTTGGGGCTCCCAAATGCGCAGATATATAATTTTACAATGGACGGCGTTAAGGAAACGGAGTACGAAAAAACGGACAGCTACGTAATTACAAAAAGCTTTTTAAATAAGCGGGAAATGTTTTTAAAGGAGCTTTTTGATGAAATATAAACGCGTTACAGAGGGCAGATTTATCTCCAGACCAAACAGATTTATCGCTTACGTGGAAATTGACGGAGCTACGGAAACCGTCCACGTAAAAAACACGGGCAGATGCCGTGAGCTTTTGATTGAGGGCTGCAGAGTGTATCTAAGCGTGTCCGACAATCCCTTAAGAAAAACGAAATACGACCTTATTGCCGTAGTAAAGGAAAGGGAGAACCTGCCTCCCCTGCTTATAAATATGGACTCCCAGATCCCAAACGACGTCTGCGGAGAGTGGCTTAAAAAGGGTCTGCTTTTTTCAAAGGATGCCAAAATCAAAAGGGAATACACCTACAAAAGCTCCCGATTTGATTTCTACGTAGAGGACAAAGAGCGAAAAATATTTTTGGAGGTAAAGGGCTGTACCCTTGAAAATGAGGGAGTCGCATCCTTTCCCGACGCCCCGACCGAAAGGGGAGTAAAGCATATTAAGGAGCTTATCTCCGCCATAGAGGACGGATACGAAGCTTACGTTTTCTTTGTTGTGCAAATGCAGGGAATGAGCGTGATGCAACCAAACGATATTACCCACAAAGCCTTTGGAGACGCCTTAAGAGAAGCCCACAAAAGCGGAGTAAAAATACTTGCGTACGAGTGCGCGGTTTTTCCCGATGAAATAGTAATAGATAAAGAAATAAGAGTAAATTTAGACACGTAGGAGGCTTTTTTGTGAAAACGGAGAGAGAATACGTAATTGAATACGCTAAGGGTCTGCCCCTTACCTCGGTGGACAATCCCTTCTCGGAGGATTTTGACACAACGGTGCTTCGCCATAGCGACACGGGAAAATGGTTTGGCATTATTATGAATATATCAAAACACAGAGTTGGGCTTGAGGGCGAGGGCAAGATCGACGTTATGAATTTAAAATGCAAGCCTGAGGAGACCTTTGAGGCAAGGGAAATGTGCGAAGCCATAGTCCCCGCCTACCATATGAACAAAAAGCATTGGATATCCCTTATTTTTAACGGCACCATCCCAAAAGAGCTTATGGAAGCGCTTATTGACAACAGCTACGAGCTTACTAAAAAAGGCACAAAAAGTGTAAGAAAAAAGTAAAAAACGGCACTACGTGTCGATAAAAGAGAAAAATTATTAAGGAGAATAGCTATGAGAAAGAATTTTGGCGCAAAGCCTATGGTATACCCTATGCCCGTTTACATTATTGCAACCTACGGTAAGGACGGCACTCCCGACGCTATGAATGCGGCTTGGGGAGGCATCAGCGAGGAAAATGAAATTACCATATGCGTAAGCGAGGACCACAAGACAACGGAAAATTTCCTTTATACGGGAGCCTTTACCGTAAGTATGGCAACGGCTGACTACGTTAAGGAATGTGACTACGTTGGTATCGTTTCCGCAAATGACGTACCGAACAAGCTTGAAATCGCGGGCTTCCACGTTGAAAAGAGCGAATTTGTAAACGCGCCCATAATTAAGGAGCTTCCTATGTGCGTTGAATGTAAGGTAAAAAGCTACGATAAGGAAAGCTGCCGCCTTGTTGGTGAGATAGTAAATATCAGTATTGACGATTCCGTCCTTTCCGAAAACGGCAAGGTAGACGTAAAGAAGCTGAAGCCCATTACCTACGATAGCTCAAATCATAAGTATCTTGTCCTCGGCGACGTTGTGGGCAACGCCTTCTCCGACGGAAAAGCTATTAAAAACGCAAAATAACAGACACGTCCTCGGTAAAATGAGGATTTTGGAGGGTATATGTTAAAGGAAGGAATGAAAACGCCCGATTTTTCCTTGTGCGACAAGGACGGGCAGGAAATAAAATTAAGCGATCATCTTGGCAAAAGGGTAGTTTTGTATTTCTACCCAAAGGATAACACTCCCGGATGCACAAGACAGGCGTGCGCCTTTGCCTCAGCTTACGAGGATTTTAAAAGGCTGAACGTCACCGTTATAGGCATCAGTAAGGACAGCGTTGCCTCTCACGAAAAATTTGCAAGTAAATATAATTTGCCCTTTATTCTTTTGTCCGACCCCGAAAGAAAAGCAATAGAGCCTTACGGAGTATGGCAGGAGAAAAAGCTCTACGGTAAAGCGTCTATGGGAGTTGTGCGCACCACCTTTATAATCGATGAAAACGGAATTATCGAAAAGGTAATGGAAAAGGTAAAGCCCGACACCAATGCCGCCGAAATTTTAGATTATATCAGAACCAAATAAAAACAACGGCTGACCGCAAAGCGTGATGTTCTTATCGGAGAAATAACGAATCAATTTACTTTAGCTAATACGCAGTAAACAAATAATTAGCCCCGACAGATTTTTGAAGTCTGTCGGGGTTCTTCTTGTTTTGTTCGACAAATTGGAATTTGTCTATCCTTTTTAGCCAATCGACTTTAAGCCGTCATACAGTTCATTAAAACTTTTTCCTTTAGCACATCTACCATAGGATAAGCTTCTATTCTCACCAAATTCCAATAAAAAGCATTTTGTGAGTTCCTCAACCGTTACTTCCAGATTTTCAAAAAACTGCTGGTAGGCAAAATTGTATCCGTTTGTCCCTTCCTCAAAATTATTTACAATCAAAGATTCACATACTTGGTCTAACGGATACATTTTAATATGCATCAATTCATGCACAATTACTTCTTCCATATTTTCTTGCTTTGGATTTGCCACATTAAGCATTAAAATCGCTTTTCTATCCGTTGGGTCAATTTTAAAATCTCCTGTTTTCTTCCACTTAGGGTCTTGAACAAGTTCCAGTTTTACATCCCATTGTGGTGTAAGTCTTAGTTTTTTGCACCACTTGTCAAATAATCTTTCAAGTTCCATTTTATCCTCCTTGCCCCTTATTTCAACTATCATATACCTAATACAGATTTCTTTGTCAAATTCTTATTTATCGTTCTGTTTTATCGCCAGTTTCGCCTTTGTATTACAGCGTTGCAAGCAACGCGGGCTTCGGGCAAAGCCCATACCCCCATGACCGCCGCGTCTTGAGGCTCCCTCCGGGAGGGAGCTCCCGACGAAGTCGGGTGAGGGAGAGCGCGTTACAATAAAGTTAATTTAACCCCAAAGTCACGCAGGCTCCTTCCGTCACGGCTACGCCGTGCCACCTCCCTCTCGGAGGGAGGCTTTTCGTTGGTTCCATTATAACACAAATCGGCAGAGAAAACAAGTTCTCTGCCGGATTTTTGGCGCCCGTAATTTCTCCGTTAAGAACAACAGAGAAAAAGGTCAGCCGTGTTTTACTTTCCAAGCCTTCTCTAGCGGAGAAGGTGTCACCAAAGGTGACGGATGAGGAGATCATATGTAAACCTTTACTTTAAATGGTTCAATATATCCTCACATACTACTTTGAAATTACGGTTAATATCGTGATTTGAATAACGCAAAACAGTTATCCCCAAGCGACGCAGCTCGTAATCTCTTATTTCGTCCAAGCCTTCTCCAACGGAGAAGGGGGACCACGAGTGGTGGATGAGGAGATCATATATAAATCTTCACTTTAAATGGTTCAATATATCCTCACATACTACTTTGAAATTACGGTTAATATCATAATTGGAATAACGTAGAACGGTTATCCCCAAGCGTCGCAGTTCGTAATCTCTTATTTCGTCTGATTTTTTATTCTCCTCAGAACCGTGTTGCGATCCGTCAAGCTCAATAACTATTCTTTTGCTTGCGATAAAGAAATCTACTATGTATTCGCCTATGTTTTTCTGTCTGTTTACCGTGATAGGCAGATTCTTTAAAAAATCGTACCATAAATGCTTTTCTTCGGGGGTCATGTTTTTACGAAGAGCTTGTGCGTTTGAAACAAGCTTTTTATCGTATTTGTAAATCATAACAACTTATATGACCTCCTCATCCGTCGCAAGCTTGCGACACCTTCTCCGCTGGAGAAGGCATTATACACGACGATTTTAATATTTTAAAGCTCTTCCTTCGGTTTTACATATTTCATTCGATTATACCAATCACTCTAAATTGTGACAGTATGATATTGATTTTTTAAGAAAAATATTTTTTTGCGATATGTTTGCTTTTGCAAACGCGATATATTTTCACCTATGCTCAAATGCGATATTACCGTCGCGTTGCTCGGTAGCGATATGATATAAATCCCCAATAACGCCCGAGAGGGCATATCGCATCGAAGATATATCGCACGCTTATGCGTATATAGCAAATCCCTCAAGGAATTTATATCGCTGCGTAGTACCCCTTGAGGGCATTACGCCTTAAGTCATCCTCTGCCGTAGACCTCGTTCCAGGTGCGGAGCTTCTTTCTGTCGATATCCATAAACTGATCGTGAGTTATACGGAACGCCCAGTTGTCGTCGCTGCTGCCCGGAGTGTTAAGTCTTGTGTCCCTGCCGTATTTAAGAAGGTCCTGAACGGGGAATATAACGAGTCCTGCGTGGCTTGCAAGCATAGAACGGATAACCGTATCGTAGCAGTTGTCCCAATTTGCGCTTTCGTAGCCGAAATAGTCAAGGAATCTCTGTCTGTCCCCCTCGGAAAGCTCCCAAACGTAGCCAAGGAGTGTATTGTTGTCGTGTGTGCCCGTGTAGGCAACGCAGTTGTTTGAATAATTGTGGGGAAGGTGCGTAGAATTGTTGTCCCCAAGAAGTCCGAACTGAAGCACCCTCATACCCGGGAAGCCGCTGTTCATAACAAGCTTGTAAACCTCGGGGGTAATGTCACCAAGGTCCTCCGCAATAATAAGCTTATCACCGCAGACCTTTTTCAAATCGTAAATAAGCTTCATACCGGGACCCTTTACCCACTTGCCGTTTTTTGCCGTAGTGTCCCCTGCGGGAATGGAAAAATAGGACTCAAGGGCGCGGAAGTGGTCGATACGTACGCCGTCAAAAAGCTCGCACATAAACTTCATTCTCTCACGCCACCAGGTAAATCTATCCTTTTTCATATACTCCCAGTTGTAAAGGGGATTGCCCCAGAGCTGACCGTCCTCGCTGAAGTAATCCGGAGGTACGCCTGCAACGGAGGAGGGCTGCTTCCTTCCATCAAGCTGGAACTGATCAGGCTGCGCCCAGACGTCGGAGCTGTCAAAGGCGACGTACATAGGAATATCACCGATTATCTTAATGCCCTTGGCATTTGCATAGTCCTTTATCTTGAACCACTGGGTAAATACCATATACTGTATGAATTTCCATTGATACAGCACCCCCTCGTCATAGACGTTTTCCGTCCACTCGGGCCACTCCTTCATACCGTTTGATTCCTTAAGCGCCATAAATTTACAGAAATTTTCTGTCTGCGGATATTTCTTGAAGAAAGCATCCATAGCCGCTTTATCTGTAAATCTTGCCGCCGCCTTCTTAAGAAGATCAAGTCTTTCCTTGTTAAGTCTGTCAAACTCGCAAAGGTGGGGGGACTTTTGCTTAGCCACCTCAGCCTCCTCCTTAGTAATAAGACCGTCCTTAAGAAGCTCGTCAAGGTCAATAAAGTATGGGTTACCGCTGAAGGCTGAATAGGATTTATAAGGTGAGTTGTACTCGTCGGGGAGGCAGAAGGGGAGTATCTGCCAATATGTAAATTTGCTCTCCGCAAGACAATCTATCCATTCCCTGGCAGCGCTGCCTAAGGAGCCCTCGGAATAGTTACCCCAGAGGGAAGAAATGTGGAGAAGAACACCACTTGCACGTTTCATAATAAACACTCCTGAAAATAAAATTATATTACAATTTTACCATATATTTGTAATATATTCAAGAAATTTCGTTACTTACATTGAAATTTTTTGTTCACTGTGCTAAAATCATAATGTATACGTCTGTTAAAGGAGAATAAATATGACGGATTTTAATTTTCAACAGCTATCATCTCTTGCCAAGGTATTCAAGGGCAGGATTTACGGAGATAGCTCGGATCACGCTACTTGCGTAAGGGGACAGGCTGTATCCTATCAGATCGCCATAAGAGGCGAGGGAGAATATACCTTTAAGATAGAGTCCCCCTTAAAGGATAGTATAAAGGTGTACAGAGTCGGCTACGTGCCGTCAGATATGTGCGCGTACCCCCAGGCATATGATGAAAATTATATAACTACGGAGGCGGGCTTATTCCCCGACCCCTTGTTCCCGATTGAGGAGGGCTCATTTAAGCTTGATGCGGATGAGTATTTTACCCTGTGGCTGAATATTACCGTAAAAAATGAGGAAAAAGCGGGAAAATACCCCGTAAACGTATATTTTTACAAGGAAAATAAGCAAGTAGGTATGGCTACATACATACTTGAAATAAAGGATGATATCCTGCCCGAGCAGAGCCTTATTTTTACCCAATGGTTCCATACGGACTGTATTGCCGACGTACATAATACGGAGGTATTTTCTCCCTTACATTGGGAGCTTATTGAAAAATACGTTAAAATGGCATCCGACCACGGTATGAATATGATCCTTACCCCCGTGCTTACCCCGCCTCTGGACACCGAGATCGGCGGAGAGAGAACAACGGTGCAGCTTGCCGATATTGAAAAAACGGATGAGGGATACATAATAGACCTTTCAAGGCTTGAAAGATTTATTGATCTGTGCCTTGCAAACGGAATAAGGTATTTTGAAATAAATCATTTCTTTACCCAATGGGGCGCAAAATCCGCGCCGAAGGTAATCGCTGAGGTAAACGGAGAGGAAAAAAGGATATTCGGTTGGGAAACGGATGCATCCTCCCCCGAGTACAAGGAGTTTTTATGCGCTCTTGTTCCTATGATAATAGATACCTTTGCTAAAAAGGGAATAGATAAGACAAAACTTTATTTCCACGTCTCCGACGAGCCAAATGATGATCAGCTTGAGTCCTATCGCGTGGCGGCATCCGTGCTTATGCCTCTTATTGAGGGCTGTAATCATATGGACGCCCTTTCCCACTTTGAATTTTATAAGGAAAAATTAGTTCCCGTGCCCGTTGTGGGAACCAACGCCCTTGAACCCTTTATAGAAGCGGATATCAAGGACCTTTGGTGCTATTACTGCTGCGCGCAGGCAACCACGGTGGCTAACAGATTCTTTGCAATGCCCTCCTACAGAAACAGAATAATCGGTGTACAGATGTACAAATACGGTATGGCGGGATTTTTGCATTGGGGATATAATTTCTACAACACACAGCATTCAAAGAAAAAGATAAACCCCTATGAAATAACTGACGCAGGGGGAGCATTCCCCTCGGGTGACTCCTTTAGCGTTTACCCCTACGGAAACGATGTAATTCCGTCCCTTCGCCAAAAGGTATTTAAGGAGGCGCTTGACGATATGAGGCTTCTTACCCTTCTTGAAAAAAGGATAGGAAAGGCGGAGACGGTACGTCTTATTGATAATACCGCAGGAATGGATATTACCTTTAAGGAATATCCCCACGGCGAGGAATTTTTCGTAAGACTGTACGAAAATATCTTTAAATTGATTTAAGAAAGAGGTAGAATATGAAAATAGATTACGCAAAATATGGATTTTACCCCGTTGGCCCTACGCCAAACGACAGGCAGAGGGAATGGTTTGAAAGAGAAAGAATGGTGTTTTTCCACTTCGGTATGAACACTTTTACGGATAAGGAATGGGGCGACGGTACTGAGGACCCAAGCTTGTTTGATCCAACCGCCCTTGACGTAAGACAATGGGTAAGAATAGTAAGGGATGCAGGCTTTAGCGCGGCTATCATTACTGCAAAGCACCACGACGGCTTCTGCCTCTGGCCCTCAAAATATACGGAGCATAGCGTAAAAAATTCCCCCTACAAAAACGGAGAGGGAGATATAGTAAGAGAGTTTACCGACGCCTGCGCGGAGTTTGGTATTAAGGCGGGCATATACCTTTCCCCCTGGGACAGACACGAAAAGACCTGGGGAACGGAGGCGTATAGCGATTACTACGCAAATCAGCTTACGGAGCTTATGACGCAGTACGGTAAGATCTGGGAATGCTGGTGGGACGGAGCAGGAAGCACGGAGACTGTTTACGATTGGGACAGATGGGCAAAGATCGTTCGCGATAATCAGCCTGATGCCATTATTTTCGGCTCTCTTGGCGCAACACCCCACGTTGATATAAGATGGGTAGGTAACGAAAGAGGTGTAGCAGGCAGACCCTGTTATGCAAATATAGATGCTAACTCACTCGTTGTGGAAAACACGGACGAGCTTAATAGCGGTAAGATCGACGGAGAAAGATTTATCCCCGCAGAGGTGGACGTTTCCATCCGTCCCGGCTGGTTCTACCACGAGGATCAGGATGACAAGGTACGCTCGGCGGAAAATCTTGTCGACCTTTGGTTTTCCTCCGTAGGCTCAAACGCGGGCTTCCTTCTTAATATTCCACCGGATAGAAGAGGCATCATTCACGAAAAGGACGCGGCGTCCATTCTTGAGTTCAACCGCATTATGACCTTGGGCTTTGCTAAAAATCAGGCAAAGCAGATAAGCGTTAAAACAAGCAGCGAAAGATCGGGCTATGAGGCTGTAAATATTATTTCAAAGGATCCTGCCCGCTTCTATTCAGCCCACAACAGTAACCACTGCCCGAGAATAATGCTTGATCTTGGGGAGGAAAAGGAATTTAATGCAGTTACCCTTTCCGAGGTAATGGATCTTTCACACAGGGTAACGGATATTGAAATATCAGCTTACGTTGACGGCGCGTGGCAGCTTCTTGTAAAAAGCGGCTGCGTAGGTAATAAATTGGCGGCAGGATTTGATAAGATATCCGCCAGCAGAATAATGATAAAGGTCGGCTCCGCAATTGCGCCTCCCGCCTTGTATAATTTCGGTCTTTACCTTCTTCCGAGAGCTGAAAAGAACGCTGACGGAGATATATACGCCGGAAACGGCGAGGTCGAAAATCTTATCCTTAAGCCCACCTGTATAGTTGAAAGAGAGGGCAATGAGATAAAGGTTGACTTTGGCGGAATGTATACCTTTAATGAGATCGAGGTCCTTGACGTGGGAATTTGCTCATATTCCATCCATTTGTTCAACGGCGTAAGCTATGAAAAGTATTACGAGGGAGAAAGCATTGCCAACGATATATTTATCCACCTTGATGAAAAGATAAAGCAGGTAAGCAAGTTCAAGATGGTTATAAACGGCGGCAAGGTGGATGAAAATACTGAAATTATGGTATTTAATATAGATATATAATTGTAAAGGGGTTGTTGCAATAAGCACAGACCAAAAACAGACACGTTTAATATTTTAACGGTAATTTGCTTGTATATATCATAATATTTAAAGATGAGATTTTGCCGATAGCAAAATCTCTTCTTTTTATGTGTCTGTTTTTTAGTGAACGAAATAAAATCAGCACGGTGTGCTAATTTTATGAGTGTGTAACTAAAACAAGGAGTGTCGAAGCCGAGCGCATCGAGGCGCGCGAGACAACTATATTTTAGGAAGTTCCGCGTGCAAAGTGTACGCATTCACGCCTTCCCCAAGGATCCCCTGAAATTGTTTTGCAATTTAAGGGATTGGGTCAACACTCATTTCACTGCCCCCAACGGGAATGCAGGCTTACTACCTTCCCATTTCGAAATTATATTGGAATTTTTATGAAAACGTGAGACCAAGGGTGAAAAAAACGTACTTAATAGGTGAAAGCGCTTTCAAAAAACACAAGGAGGTGAAAATATGGAGGATGGCGTTATTATTGAGCTTTACTTTATAAGAGATGAGGATGCTCTTTTAAAAACGGAGGAAAAATACGGTAAGCTTTGTCATAAGATAGCCTACAATATTTTAAACAACCGTGAGGATGCGGAGGAGTGCGTAAACGATACCTATAAGGAAATGTGGAATTCCATTCCACCGAAAAAGCCCGATAACTTAACCGCCTTTATTTGCGGCATTACGCGAAATCTTTCTCTTAAGCGCCTTGAATACTTAAAAAGGGATAAAAGAGCAAAACACCTTACCGAGTCCTTTGACGAGCTTGAGGAAATACTCTCAAGCAATACGGCAGGAAGCATAAGCGAGGAAAATATAGGTAAGCTTATAAGCGACTTTTTAAGAGGGCGTGGACGGGATGAGAGAAACGTATTTATAAGAAAATATTATTTTTTTGATTCCGTGGAGGAAATAGCCGCCCGTTACTCCTTTACCGAAAGTAAGGTAAAAAATATGCTTTACCGTACTCGCCAAAGGCTGAAAGAGTATCTTATTAAGGAGGGAATAGAATTATGAAGATTCCAAAAATGGCAAAATCAATGGAATATATAGATAATGATCTTGTTTCTGAAGCGGCAAGCTATAAAAGATCAAATATCATTTTATTTATAAACAAATGGGGAGCTATTGCCGCCTGCTTTGCAATAATGCTTGTGGCAAGCGTGTTTATTTACCCCTATATAGGCGGAGATATTGTAGGCTCGTCAACTGACGGCCCGTCAAGCTCAAGCACCGATCGTTATAAGGATTTTATGGAGCCGACCCTTGATTATACAATAGGTTGGTGGTGGGATAGCCTTGTTGTTTATGAAAAATACCGTAATATTACCGTAGGAGATATAGAATACGGTAGCAGCGAGAGGGAAATATCCTACGAGTATGTCGGAGAAAAAATAGGCGTATTTACCGCAAGCGGATATAACTATACGGGAAGCGGAAAGCCCACTATGGATTGCGAGGTATATAAAATCAAGGACGTGTCCGACAAAAAGATGGTGGCGGTAAAAATGGAGGATAGCTACTATATTTTCAAGTCAAAGCCATTCGATCAGCCTCTTACCCTTGGCGCTTTGCTGGGCGATTTTGATTTTGACAGCTCCGTTAAGCTAAGCTCCCTTGCCTTGACAGAAAATGAAAAAAGATCCTACGGTGTTATAGAAAATGACGCTTATATCTGGGAGATTATCCTCTCCTGCAAGGATGCAACTCTTAAAGGCACACAAGATTGGAGTAAGGACGGCAAGGATTACGTAGATTTTACCGTTTCCTCGGAAAAGCTGGGACTTTACAAAAGCGTGCTTACCGTAACCAAGGACGGATATCTTTTTACCAATGGAACTAACTTTGGAAGATATGCCTTGTATTTTATCGGTGAGGACAACGCAAATAAAATTATAGATTACGTAAGATCCAATTTAAAGGACGGCAAATACGAGCCGAATATTCCAAGTGTTCCCGGTGTGATCACGGAAATAACAGACGAATATATCATAATAGATGACTCTGCTTTTTGTAATGATCCTGACAACGGTATACAGTATAAAATTCTTCTTAACGATAAAAGAATATCAAGATATATTGAAAATGATTTTGTAAGAGTTAACGAGTTGGTTGAGGTTATATTTGAAGGAGAGATAGATATAGAGGGCGGATACGTAATAGACAGCGCCTATCATATAAAAAGTGTAATAATTACAGACGGCGAGGTAATGGTGCCCGAGTATTGAGGCTTGCCTTGAAGTATTGTTGTATATGTCATTTAAAAAGGAAGCAGAGTATTTCTATATTGTAAAATAATATAAAAAAATATTGCAAAATCAAAATATGTATGGTACAATAAAGCATAAAATTTTTTATCACTCCCGCATAAACGATCATTGGCGCCGTTTTTTATAGAATACGGCTATTACGGGAAAAGGAGGTAAAATGAATTACTCTGAAATTACTCCATACATAGAGGAGCTTGCAAAAAAATCCTGCGAAAACAATAATATAAAGGCTGAGATGTATTCTCAATACGACGTTAAAAGAGGCTTGCGTGATGCTAACGGCTTTGGCGTTGTAACGGGACTTACAGAGGTGTCCAACGTAAAATCAAGAGAGGTTGACGGTGACGGCAACGTTATCCAATGCCCGGGTGAGCTTTACTATCGCGGCGTAAACGTAAAAGAGCTTGTTAAGGGCTTTTTGAAATCGGGCCATAGCGGCTTTGAGGAGACCATTTATTTGCTTCTTTTCTCTAAGCTTCCCACAAAGGAGGAGCTTGATGAGTTTAAAAATCAGCTTGCCGCATACCGTTCCTTGCCTCCGTCCTTCGTGCGCGATATGATACTTAAGGCGCCGGGTAAGGATATGATGAATATGATATCCCGTTCCGTTCTTGCTCTTTACGCATATGATGAAAACCCCGATGATATCTCTATTGCCAATATTCTTCGTCAGTGCTTGCTTTTGATCGCGCAGTTCCCCTTGCTTTCCGTATACGGATATCACTCATATCAGCATTATCACAATAACAACAGCCTGTTTATCCACTTCCCCAAGCCCGAGTATACCACGGCAGAAAATCTTTTGTATATTCTTCGTGAGGACGGTAAGTTTACACCCCTTGAGGCTCAGCTTCTTGATATATGCCTCGTTCTCCACGCGGAGCACGGCGGCGGTAATAACTCCACCTTTACCACCCACGTTGTAACATCCTCGGGTACGGATACCTATTCCGCAATTTCCGCGGCTCTCGGCTCTCTTAAGGGTCCTCGCCACGGCGGAGCTAACGTTAAGGTGGTGCGTATGTTCGACGATATGAAGGCGAATATCGACACCACGGATAAGGCGCAGATAGAGCAGTATCTTCGTGATCTTCTTGATAAAAAGGCATTTGATAATGCGGGACTTATTTACGGTATGGGCCATGCCGTATACGCAATTTCCGACCCCCGTGCCGAGATCCTTCACTCCTTTGCAAAGAGCCTTTCTGTTGAAAAGGGTATGGAGGATGAGTTTGTCCTTTACGAAACCGTTGCGGAGCTTGCTACTCAGCTTATTGCGGAAAAGAGAAGAATGTATAAGGGTGTCAGCCCCAATATTGACTTCTATTCGGGACTTGTGTATAAGATGCTGAATCTTCCCTACGAGCTTTATACTCCCCTCTTTGCCTGCGCAAGAATCGCGGGCTGGAGCGCTCACAGAATTGAGGAAATTCAGAATGCAGGTAAGATCATCCGTCCTGCTTACATCAACGTAAAGAACACGGAAAAGTACGTTCCCATTGAGGAAAGAAAATAAACCATAGCCGCATATCCGCTTGGGTATGCGGCTTTTTAGCAAATTCAGAAGCATTTGTTATTGAAATAAGAGAGAATATAGTGTATAATCAACTTGATTACCGCAAAGGAGATAATATATGAAATACATTCCTTACGTAAACGTAAAAATGGGCACAAGATCCCATATGAGATACTCAACGGGCAACACCCTTCCCCTGACTCAGATGCCCTTTGGTATGGCGTCATTCTGTCCCCAGACCGAGGTAATTGAGGGCAGAGAGGGATGGTATTTTAATCCCGATCTGCCAAGCGTGGAGGGCATTCGTCTTACCCATCAGCCAAGCCCTTGGATAAGGGACTACGGTACGGTGCTTATGACACCCCAAAACGATATTATATCGGACACAAGCGACGGCGCGTGGTCGGGATACCGTATAAAGGACAGTATACTTCGCCCCGATTATATTAAAATAAAATTCTTAAGACAGGACTGCGTTTTCGAGCTTGCTCCCACGGAGAGGGGCTGCGCCTTTTCCTTAAGCTTTGAAAACGATAAAAAAAGCTACCTTTCGTTTTTGCCCGTTATGGGAAATTACACCTATAAATTCGATAGAGCAACATCAACCCTTATAGGAACCAACGACGGCCATTCACAGGACGAGGCAAAGGATTTTAAAATGTACTTTGCGGTGCGCTTCCTTGACGGATGCCTTGATATTGACAGCTCCTACAAGGTGGAAAAGGATGGCAAAACCAGTATGCACGTTGCCGTAAAGAGCAAAAAAGCCGAGGGACGTGTTGCAATTTCCTACATCAGCGAGGAAATGGCGCTTGACACCCTTGAAAGAGAATCGGGCAGCCTTTCCTTTGAGGAAATAAGACAAAGGGCAGAGGACGAGTGGGAAGAAAAGCTCCATAGGATAGAGGTAAAGAGCGACAATGAAAAGCTCTTAAAAGCCTTTTATACCTGTATGTACCGCGCGTTTTTGTTCCCTCATAAGGCGTACGAAACAGACAAAGACGGAAACGCGGTGCATTACACTCCCAAAACGGGTAAGGTAAACAAGGGAGTGCGCTACACGGACAACGGCTTCTGGGATACGGCGCGCACGCTGTTCCCCCTTTATTCCTTGATTGCAAGAGAGGAATATGAGGATATGCTTTATAGCTTCGTGGGAGATTATAACGAGTGCGGTTGGCTCCCAAGATGGATATCCATTGGCGAGGTTGGTTGTATGCCAAGCACCTTGATCGATGCAACTATTGCGGATGCGGTGGCAAAGGATATAGGCAATATTGACCTTTGGGAAAATGCATTAAAGGGAATGATACACCACGCAAATAATGAGTCAAGTGACCGTCGCTACGGACGAAACGGAGCCCTTGCATACAAAAAATACGGATACGTCCCAAGGAATTTACAAAAGGAAAGCGTAAATCTTACTCTTGATGCCGCCTACGGAGATTGGTGCATTGCCGCTATTGCCAAAAAGCTCGGACACGAGGAAATATATAAGGAATATATGCTCCGCGCAAAAAATTATCAAAACATCTTTGATAAGGAAAGCGGATTTATGCGCGGAAAAGACGAGGACGGCAATATGTCGGATACCTTTGACCCGTCAATTTGGGGCGGTGATTATACCGAGGGCTCCGCTTGGCAAAATTCCTTCTGGGTGCCCCACGATATTGAAGGCCTATGTCAGCTTTACGGCGGCAGGGAAAAGCTCCTTGCAAAGATAGATGAGCTTTTTGACACTCCCCCCAAATACCGCGTTCACGGCTACGGCGGAGAAATACACGAAATGACGGAAATGGCGCAGGCGGACTTTGGTCAGTGCGCTATCTCAAATCAGCCCTCATTCCATATCCCGTATATCTACGGCTACCTTGGAGAAACGGAAAAATGCGCAAAAATAGTACACAAAATGTGCCTTGAGCTTTTCTCCGCAGAGGATGGCTTCCCCGGGGATGAGGACAACGGCTCAATGGCGTCCTGGTTTATTCTTTCCGCGATCGGCGCATATCCCTTGTGTCCCGGAAAGGACGAATACGTACACATTCCCCCGCTTTTTGATGAAATCAAAATAAACGGCAAGGACTTTTTCGTAAAATAAAGCTAAAAAAGAAAAGGACGGATTTGGGCGACCTACTGTAAAGCAGGTCGCCCAACGAAATTTGCCCTTGCGGGCAAGTGAAATCGCTTCGCGCTGAAATATTTGCTTCGCAAATGTGAAATGTTCGCATGCGCGAACGTGGGTAAATTTCATTTTACATCGAACGAAGTGAGATATTTCACAATGTTCGACAGAACATTATTTCACATCTTGCGAAGCAAAATATTTCACTATATGCATTTGTGTCTACAAATGCAGTGCTTGTCAAGAAAAGAGGACAGAGAATGTAAAAAAATTCTCTGTCCTTTTCCTGTCGGTAGGTACTATATTCTATTGAACTTAAAACTGTCCTTAAGAGTACAGCCCATTATTCCGTCCTTTTTATTTGCTTGAAGATTTTATGTCGTCAAGAATTTTAACGATAAATAGCCTTCACCTTGAGGGGAAGGTGTCACCTTCGGTGACGGATGAGGTGTAGGGTGCGTAGCATCCGTATAGATAAAAACATCTTTGCGTAGACAGTAATGTAAAAAAATCCACCTGCGGGTGGATTTTTATTATGTATTATTCGCTTTTATCCGTTTTCCACTTTTTCATAACGTAGAGGAAAACGAATATCGCCACAAGGGAGAATATCATTCCCACAAGGATACCGCATTTCATTCCCGCCTGCTCGGGAGTGATGGATAAAAATGATGCCAGCCTGTTACCAAGATCACTTGCGGAGATCTTGTCTGTGATTATTCCCACAAGCTGAGGACCTACGGATGCGCCAAGGTCACCGCCTGCCGCCATCATAGCAAAGATAAATACGCCCGCGGTGGGGAATCGCTTTTCCGCCACGATAAGAGAGCCGGGCCACATCATAGAAACGCAAAATCCCGTAAACGCGCAGGCAAAAAGTCCTAAGATGGCAATATCGGATATTGCGGCGGTAAGGTAGCAAATGGTAGAGCCGATAGCGCCCAAAAATAGAACGCGCTCAATATTTTTTCCGTATTTTGCATACATAGAACGGCCAAGACCAAGCATCAGTCCAAACAGTGCTACGCCGAATATATCTCCCCACACCTTGGGAATGGACAACGCCTTTTCAAGATAGCCTGAGCTCCATTGAGCCATAGTAAGCTCAGCCGCGCCGCCAAGGAAAATACAAAGAATACATATCCAAAGGTCCTTTTTCTTAAGGGCTTCGATGACGCCGCTAACCTTTTCGGGAGTTTTAAGCTCGGGAAGCTTGGAGCGGAGGAATAAAAATGAGGAAAACAGGGGAACTACCGTAAAGCCAAGAGCGAGATACTGCCAATTTTCACCATTGAAAAGAAGGAGGAAAACCGTGCTTACGGTTATAACCGCAACTACGCCCCAGGCGTAAATTGAGTGGAGCTTGCTCATATCTCTTTCGGGATTTTCACTTGGCAGCGCCGCAATAACGGGGCTGATAAGCACCTCGGCAAAGCCACCCGAGGCAGAGAATATGATAGTTCCTATTACAAGTCCTATGTAAATATTGTTTGGAAAGATAAAGGGGGAGAGGGCGAAGAACAAAAGTCCCGTAAAGGTGATAACGGGGGTGAGCTTTACTGCCAAGGGAATATTGAATTTATGGGAAAAGAAAGAAAACATAAGGTCAATAAGAAGCTGAGTAACGAAGTTAATAAGCACCAAAAGACCGAGGAGAGTGTAGGAAATTCCGTACAGGGAGCGGAAGGTAAGGAAAAGCACGGGAGAAAGATTTCCCACTATGGACATTGAAATATTGGCGGAATAGCACGCCATTTTTACACGCTTGATGTTTTGCATAATTTCTCCTTTTATTTAAAATGCGTTCTTCGTAAAAGAACGCATTTTTGCTTTTATGCATTTATATCTGAGGATTATTTTCGTGGTGATCTTTTTTGTGGTGCTTGATTCTTGCGCTGGTCTTACCCTCGGGATCGATCTCACCCGCTTTTGTAAGGGCAACCTTTGTAAGGAATGGACCAACAAGCTCGTAAATAAGAACGGAGAAGAGAGTAATATTGGCAACTACCGCGCCGACAGGACCGAGCGCCTCTGCCTTAAGCGCCATTCCGAGGGCAACGCCCGCCTGGGGGAAAAGGGTAATTCCAAGATATTTTCTCGTAGTTTCCTCTGCGCCCGAAAGGTTGGAGCTGATTCTTGCGCCGAAATATTTTCCAAGACAACGAAAACCAATATATACAAGACCTATAATGATGATCGTGTAGTCGGAAAGCACGTTTAAGTCAAGCTCTGCGCCGCTTAAAACGAAGAAGAGAATAAACATAGGCGCTGTCCAACGGTCAAGTCTGTCCATAAGCTCCGCAGAAAAGTCGCATATGTTACAGAAGATAGTGCCGAGCATCATACAGCTGAGCAAGGGAGAAAATGCAACGTGTACTCCGCCAACGGTAAAGGACATCATAGAAATTGCAACGGTTACGAAAACGAATGCAACGGTCATAGAAAGTCTCTTTGAACGGGAGTGGAAAAATCTTTCGCAGAAGGTAAAGATATAACCCATAACTGCGCCGAGTACAAGGGAGATAATAACCTCAATAAGCGGCTCGCAAATGATGGAAACGATGTTTGCCGTACCCGACATAAGAGCCTTTGCAATACCGAAGGAAATGGAGAAGAGCACAAGTCCCACCGCGTCGTCAAGAGCAACAACGGGAAGAAGAGTGTTGGTTACGGGACCCTTTGCCTTATACTGTCTTACTACCATAAGAGTAGCCGCAGGAGCAGTAGCAGATGCAACGGCGCCAAGAACTATTGCCGCCTCCAAGGAAAGCTTGTCGGGGATGATAAAGTGCAAGCCGATAAGAGCCGCGTCAACCACGATGGTCGTAAATACTGCCTGGAAAATACCGATAATAGTCGCCTGCTTACCGATATGCTTAAGCTCGGAAAGACGGAACTCGTTACCGATTGAAAATGCGATAAAGCCAAGTGCTACGTCGGAAATTATAGAAAGATGCTCGATTTCCTCCATAGAGGTAAAGCCAAGTCCCTCAACACCGAATGCGCCAAGGCAGAAAGGACCGATAATAACGCCCGCCACAAGATAAGCGGTAACTGCGGGAAGCTGTACAAGCTTTGCAAGACGGGAAAGCATCAAGCCTGAAAACAGCGCGATTGAAAGAACAAGTAAGATCTCCATATTCTACTCCTTAATAATGTCATATTTATACTCAATGATATTAGTTATATTACCCGATTAAGCATTTTAATACTTTTACCCCTGTTTGTCAAGGGATAAAGCGAAATAAATTAAATATCCTACTTTATATTAAATTTTTACGCAAACTGTGAGTTGTAAAGTGAAGCGTAGAATCCGCCGAGGCGCATCAGCTCCTCGTGGTTGCCCTGCTCGGTAACCGTGCCGTCCTTGACCACGAGAATGGTGTCCGCGTTTTGCACCGTGGAAAGGCGGTGAGCTATAATAAAGCAGGTACGTCCCTCCATAAGGGCGGACATTGCCTCCTGTATCTTTATCTCCGTACGGGAGTCTACGTTTGAGGTCGCCTCGTCAAGGATAAGCATAGGCGCGTCGGAAAGCAAGGCTCTCGCTATGGTAATAAGCTGCTTCTGACCCTTTGATATATTGATTCCATCGTCGGAAAGGATGGTGTTGTATCCCTCGGGTAAGCCCTCAATATAGGAGTCTATTCGTGCCGCCCGAGCCGCCGCCTTTACCTCCTCCATAGTTGCGTTTTCCTTACCGTAAACTATATTATCGTATATAGTTCCGTTAAAGAGCCAGGTGTCCTGAAGCACCATTGTAAAGGATTTTCTAAGGTCGGCGCGCTTTAAGTCAAGGGATGGAATAGAGTCGATTCGTATCTGTCCCGATTCGGGATCGTAAAAGCGCATAAGCAAATTGATTACCGTGGTCTTGCCCGCGCCCGTAGGACCTACGATAGCAACGGTAGTACCTGGCTTTGCCGTAACACTTACGTTTTTAAGCACGGTTTTTTCGGGAACGTAGCCAAAGGTTACGTCCTCCATCTCTACAAAGCCATTTGTTTCCTTAAGGTCGGATGCATTTTCCTTGTCGGGAGCTTCGGGATCTTCGTCAATAATACGGAACACTCTCTCCGCTGCGGAAAATGCGGATTGGAACTCGTGAAGGATGTTGGCAAACTCGTTTATAGGACCTGCAAATTTTCTTGAATACTGTACGAACTGAGCCACGCCCCCAAGGGTAATAAAGAATATTGCCCCCTCGGTAACGCTTCCGTTTTTGGAAAGCATATAAAGTATACCGCCAAACATAGCAACCAGGGACAGGGAAAGATTGTTTATAAACATAACGGATGGGCCAAGGGCGGAGCCGTAGTATTCCGCCTGATAGTAGGCGTCCATAGTGTCGTCATTACGCGCGTTGAAGCGACGGGATATTTCGTCCTGCTTACCGTAGGCATCAATGGTGCGAGTGCCCGATAGCATCTCCTCCGCGTAGCCGTTAAGCTCGCCTAATTTACGGGAGCGCTTACTGAACATTGGGCGCACCTTTTTGGAGCGGTAACGGGTAAAAAGAACGGATGCAGGGACTGTAACCACGAAAATAAGGATAAGTGGCTTTGATATGCGCCACATAAAGATAAGAGAGCCTACAACGGTATACACGCTTGTCATAACCTGTACAAGATCGTGGGAGAGGGATGCGTTTACCGTGTCTATATCGTAGGAAATTCTGCTTATAATATCTCCCGTAGGATGGGTGTCAAAATATCCAACGGGTAGGGTGTTTAGCTTTTCAAACACCTCCTTGCGCATTTTATACACTATGCGCTGGCTTAAGTGTATCATAATTACCGCAAGGAAATAGGAAAGTATGGCGGAAAGCACGTAACAGCCTATCATAAGGATTACGTTTTCCCATACCGCGTCAAAGTCTACCCCCGACGCTTTTTCAATCGCGTCAATGGCAAGACCCGAGTACATAGGGCCAAGTAATGATAGCTGATTTGAAAGGAGAGTAAAAATTACCGCGGGGATAAAAAGGTGCCATTGACGGATAACGTAGGAGCCAAGGCGCAAAATTACCTTGTTTCTTTCCTTGCCCGACAGCTTTGGCTTGTCCTGACCTCTGTTATCTCCCATAGGAGCTTTTGACATATTTGCCATATTCTTATTCAATTACCGCACCTCCCATCTGTGAGTCGCTGATCTCCTTATATTCGGGACAGCTTACAAGAAGCATTTCGTGGTTGCCCTTGCCGATTATTTTGCCCTCGTCAAGCACGAGGATAAGGTCACAGTCCTTTACTGAGCTTACTCTTTGAGCAACGGTAATAACCGTAGATTCCTTCATAGAGCTGCGAAGAGCTTGTCTTAATGCTGCGTCGGTCTTGTAGTCAAGCGCCGAGGAGGAATCGTCAAGAATGAGAATGTCGGGCTTTGATGCCACCGCGCGGGAGATAAGAAGCCTTTGCTTCTGTCCCCCCGACAAATTCGTACCCTTTTGGGCAAGGACGTGACCGTAGCCATCCTCTTTTGCACAGATAAAATCGTGAGCCTGAGCAATTTTTGCGGCAGCCTCTATTTCCTCGTGGGAAAGGATTCTGCCAAAGCGGATATTTTCCTCAATAGTGTCGGAATAGAGAAAATCGTTTTGTAAAGCCACACCGAGCATGGAGGTAAGCTCCTCCCTTGTGTAGGAGGTAATGCTTTGTCCGTTTATTTTTATTGAGCCGCTATCCGCCTCGTAAAAGCGGAGAAGAAGTCTTATAAGAGTTGTCTTACCGCTGCCCGTAGCGCCGATAATACCAAGGGACTCTCCCTTTTTTAAGGAGAAGCTTATATTTTCAAGATCGTTTCGCTTTCCAAAGTAGGAAAATGATACGTTTTCAAATGAAATGTGCCACTCCGTGTCGGGATTTTCTGTTTTTTCGGTTACAAAATAGGTGTCGGGAGTTTCAATTACCTCTCTTATTCTGTTTGCGGAGGCGGAGCATTTTGTATACATTACAAACATACGGGACAGCGCCATCATAGCCATGGAAATAAGGGTAAAATACTGTACGAAGGCAATAACCGTGGAGGCAGAGGATTGTTCCCTTGCCACAAGGGTAGCGCTTAAGCCTATTACAAAGGCGATGCCAAGATTCATCAAAAGAGTCATTACGGGGTTTACGATACCCATTATAGTGCCGGCGTGCTTTTCATCACGGGAAAGCTTGGTATTTACCTTGTCAAATCTGCGGTTTTCGTAATCGTTTTTGGAAAGAGCCTTGATAACCCGTATGCCCTGGGTGTCCTCGCGCACTACTCTTACCATACCGTCAACGGATCTTTGCACTCCCGAATAAAGGGGAACGCCCTTTCTTGAAATGGAGTAAACAACGATAAAAATAAGGGGAAAGGTTGCCAGCATAACGAGGGAAAGGATGGGGTCCATAATAAAGGAAATAGTCATTCCGCCCACAAGGAGTATGGGGGCGCGTACACCCATTCTTTGCATCATACTTACAAAATTATGTACGTTGTATGTGTCCGTCGTAAATCGGGACTCAAGAGATGGAATTGTAAATCTGTCCGTATCTCTGGCTGAAAGATACATTATCTTTTCAAAAAGATCACGCCTCATCCTGCCAGAAAAGTCCTTTGATACTCTTGATGCCATTCTGTTGGCTATGATATTGCACGTACAAGCCACAAGGGAGCAAAATATCATAAGCGCGCCAAAAAGTACGACTCTTGTTATATTCATCTGTCCGATCACGTTTTCAAGTATGTGGGTAAGTATAAGAGGGAGAAAAAGCTCCACCACCGTACCTGCCACCTTAATTGAAAATCCGATTATCATTCTATTTTTAAAGGGAGCTAAATATTTACCTAAAAACTTCATTTCCTATTTAATTCCTCACCTTTCTTCCAATTCTTCCTCATTCTACATTATAGCACAAAATATTTAAAACCGCAACTCTAAATAATAAAAAAAGGACTGAGTATGCGTGTTATCCTTAACGGAGAACACGCAATGAATTGCAACCTCGCGCTTGCGTGAATTGAAAGCCGTGCTTTCACGAATTGCCTGCGGCATGAATTGTGCCTAACGGCACATTGGTTGCAATTCAATTCATGGAGCGAAGCGAGAAATCATGGCGAAGCCAATTCATGATGCGTTAGCATCAATTCATTCACAGAAAACAAACAGAGCAAGAATATAAGGATTTTTTCCTTGTACTCTTGCTCTCTTTCTGTTGTATAAGGATTTGGGCTTAGCCCAAAGTGTGTTTGACTAGTCAAATGCGATGCTCACACTGCATTGAATATTCAAATTCTCCGCTAAGAGCATCACGCTAATGCAGTCCTGATTTTGTTTATTTATTTTCACTTTCAAAGTGATATTTCGGCTTTGGTAAGGTCCCAAAAATAAAATGCTGTCTGTATTATGTTGCAAACAAGTATTAGATGTCTTTAATATCGGGAATGGGCACGAATGCGCCGTCCGAGGGTGCAGAAGCAGAGGAAGGTCCGTTAAGACCTGCAAAATACACGCTTGCAGATGTAGGCCCGTTAGTAAGTATCCTTTCATATTCCTCGGTATATTCTTTGATCTGCTTCTTTTCCTTTTCTATTTTTGGAGCAATCTCGAAATAATACAAACGAAAATATCCTGCGGCTTCTTCACTGATTTTGTCATATTCTTTTTGAAGAAGAATTGTTTCGGGCTTGTTTTTCCCAAAAAGCTTTTTTCTTTTTAAATGGTTTTTCTTTTCAAATTCCCCAAGCTCATCATATTTTTGCTGACATAAATCGTGATATTTATTATAATCCGCAGTCAACGAGTCAAGAACGTCGGTGTCATACACCCATTTTACTCCATTGTGTCTGCCGTAGAAGTGACAATACTCAAAAGCATTGCCGTAAACCTTACCCTTGGAGTGGAGTGTGCAATTTTTTAACGCGGTGTAATAATTGTGATGGTGATCACAAACAAAAAACGTGCTTGTATATAAGAAAATATCCGTAACGGGACAATCTGTTAAGGAATCGAACCAATACATTCCTCCTCCCGTTATGGTTTTTAATGGGCATCCTTGAAATGCAAAGTCCATAACGTGTGCATATTTTGGAATTACAATGCTTTCTATACCGGTTTCGGCGAATGCGTAAGGATGGATCTTTACAAGAGAGTCCTCGGTCTTTTCGGCTTCATCACCTGATTCCCAATAGGGGAGACGTATCTCCTTGATAAAGCTTTTCCCACGAAAGCAGCCTTCTCCGATTTCGGTAACGCCTATCGGAACCGTAACGATATCATCCGTTCCGTTATATTCAAGAAGAACATTATTTTCTATTACGAATTTGTCCATATTATGACCATTCCTTTCGTTGCGCGCCAAGATATAAAATAGATGTGAATCAGGCGCGGTAACGTCTCATTTAGTTATATCATAATAGAATTGTATCATATATTCTTAAATTTTTCAACCCATTCTGATATGTAAAATAAAAACCGTAACCAACAAAAAAAGGGCTGTCAAAATGCAGCCCTTAGTTTATCTGTATTTATAATTGCAAAATCAGTTATACTCAAACTCAAAATCGCCATCTATACATTTGCCGTTGGATTCAATAATAACGTAGACTCTCTTTTCGTCGCGGTATTTATCATCAAGGGTAATGGTCTTGTCATAGGACTCCCCGCCCTTAACAGTAAGGAGCAGATCCTTTTCACCATTAGCGCCAATATAAATATTTACCTCGCCCTCTTTAAGGCTCGCATCTAAATCAAGAGTATTTTCAGCCGCACCGTCTCTTCGCAATTTGAAATTATAAGTTCCCTTAAAGGTGTCAAATTCCATACTTGCCTCGTCCCCTTGGCAAGAGGTGATCATAATGGTTGCGGAATATTTGTTAACGTATCCTCCGCAGCTAAAAAGCATAACGACCGATAGTATAAGCGCCAATACGGAAAAAATCCTTTTCATAAACCTACCTCCTGAATTTTTTATTATTTTGTTTGTCGATTAAATTATATCATAAAGAAATAAAAACCGCAACATGTTTTTACAAGATCGCGGTTTTTATTTGTGAAAGAACGACTAAAAGGTGCGTAGGTGTGGGTAAAAAACGCAATTTGATGCGTACAAATCAAATGATTTCAATTTTTCCGATGATGTGATTGTTAAACTCATCTAACTCTTCTGCAGGAATCCAAAATTCTTGATGATAACTTGCCCCTACAGTTTGAATATTATATTTAGAAAGAAAGTTGTCATCAATCACGAATGTTGTAACATATCCCGCATATCCTGAATCAGCAGATTTTTTGTTCCATTTTTCTGCAATTTCACGAGCATACTTTTCGTTTAGCACGGGATAAAAAATAGGTTGCTCGGGTAATCTTGGTGGGAAGAAATAATAATCTGTAGCAGCAATTAAATCTAGTTCGGCCTGACCGACCGGTCTATATAAGCGCATACATTCACCTCCTATTATCGTTATTATATCATAAATTATAAGTTTTTTCAAGTGAAATATTCGGCTTACGCCGAATGTGAAATAATGTGCTGTCACACATTGTGAAATATCTCCCTTCGGTCGATGTGAAATGAAATAAATCCCACTCACGCGCCGCAGCGCATTTCACACGCGAAGCGTATTTCACGCGCGAAGTGCATTTCACAAATCCCGCAAGGGATTTATTTCGTTGAAAAAAGCACACATTGTCTTGGTAGACAAATGTGTGCTTTTTTCTGGCGCAGAGAGAGGGATTCGAACCCTCGTGGGATTGCTCCCAAACTGATTTCGAGTCAGCCCCGTTATGACCGCTTCGATATCTCTGCGTATGAAATTGTGATTTATCACATTTTAATACGCAGCTTTGAGAAGCGGCTCGAAAAACGGAGTTTTACGAATCCGCTGCGTATGCAAGGTTAAAGCCGATGTGAATTGATTCACAAAAGGCTGACCGAAGCACAAACCGAGGGTTTTCTATCTCTGCGTATAAAATTGTGATTTATTGCTTGAATAGTATATCACAAAAGAACGGGATTTGCAATAGTTTTTTTGTCGAGGGAGAAAAAATATAAAAAAGTCGGGGGAGTGTGGATAAAGCTATGATAAAGTCAAGAAAAAAGGTTTAGCTTAGTTTTTCTACCAGGGGAAGGATCACGGCAAAGCGGAGAACAAAGCCCACAAGGGTTACAAGAAGAAAAGTCCCTGTCTGAATAAGACTGTACCTTCTTTTGGACATTTTAAAGGGGGAAAGCATTTCCTTTTTCAGCTTGGAAATGGTAAACAAAATCAGGGAGCCGGGGATAAAAAACATAGCCCATATGATGCTGTCGTAGGGGATAAGCAACGATGCGAAAATAAAAAGATACATTGGGAAAAACATAATGATATATCCCCAGATGATAGATCTTTTATTAAAGCTTACGGGTTGATTGTAAAGGACCTGCAAAGCGATCTTACTGTCCTCCTTGACTATCATTTTGTTGCCAAGGGACATAAGGGCGGGAATGCCCGCAAGAATAAGAACAAGGACTATGTAGGTGGGTATTGCGTTTTTTATATTGTTAAAAATGCCCGATACGTATATCAGAAGTATTACCACTCCCGCAAGGAGAAAGCACACCGTATTTACTATGATACGTACTATGTTAAATCCATTTTTATTCATAAATCCTCACAAAAAAATACCCGCCGAGCCGTGTAAAGCAATCATTTGAACCCGGTATTACCAGGGAGGTGTCCTCATAATGACTTCGTTGCTTCCAACTTCCGTATTTTCTGACCGGCAAAAGCCTCATTAAGAGAGAAGAATACGGGAGGCCTGCATCCCATCATAGGATATTGGACTCCAATTTTATCTTGTAGGTCGAATACATCGCCTTATCACGCACTAAGCAGGAGTTATTTTTATTTAATTATATCCACGTATTGAGATGTTTATTACTCGTTATCGTGGTCAATGGTGTTAAGTCGCTTGTTAAACACATTAAACGCCTTTTCAAGCTCCTTACCCTCAACACCGACGTAGGTGTCCTCTTTTTTACCGGACTGAACTCTTTTAAGAACGTAATATTCAGCAGGAGTAACGGCAATATAGGTGGCGCCGTCGATCTCACACCTGTCTATTATTTCATAATCTCTTTCCGTATCTGTCTCGTCAAAGAGAGTAATGAATTCCTTATCCTTCTTCATTAGTATCACCTCTGTCTTCTGCTTTTATTTTACCATATTATTGTTTTCTTGTCAAGGGGGAGCGGTTTATATAATTATTTGGCTTTTTTTGGCGCTTTATTCAAAGGCCTTAAGCACTACGCTCTGTCTTGTGGCGTACGCCTCGTCAACCAAGGCGTTAAAGTCAAGCTTGTTCTCCTCGGCAAGTACCTTTTCAAGCTCGGGACGTGTGCGGGGATGACGGGGAGTAAATACCGTACAGCAGTCCTCGTAAGGAAGAACGGACGTTTCGTAGGTGCCGATACGTCTTGAAATTTTAACTATCTCGTCCTTGTCCATACCGATAAGAGGACGGTAAACGGGAATATCGGACATTGCGTTTGTTACGTTTATCGCCTTCATCGTCTGGCTTGCCACCTGACCAAGGCTCTCGCCCGTGATAATAGCGTCACAATCGTAATCGTGAGCCAAACGAACGGAAAGCGCCATCATATATCTGCGGAGAAGGAGAGTAAAATAGTCCTCGTCACAGTTGTCGCGTATCATTTCCTGTATATGGGTAAGAGAAATTATATGCACTCTTATTTTTGAGGTGTAGTCGGTAAGAATTTTTGCAAGCTCTAAAACCTTTTCCTTCGCTCTTTCGGAGGTGTAGGGGAAGGACTCAAAATGGATAGCCTCAAGCTGAACTCCGCGCTTTGCCATCATAAAGCCTGCAACGGGGGAGTCAATACCGCCGGAGAGGAGAAGAAGTCCTCTTCCACTGGAGCCGTAGGGAATACCGCCCGCGCCCTTTTCCTGTCCTGCGTGAACGTAAGCCTCCTTGTCGCGTACCTCAACTCTTACAACTATTTCGGGATTGTAAAGATCTACCTTTACTCTGCCCTCAGTAGCCTCAAGCACCGCTGCGCCCACCTCACCCGCGATCTGTGGGGAGGAAAGGGGGAAGCGCTTGTCGGAGCGCTTTGCCTCTGCCTTAAAGGACTTGTAGCCCTTTAATCTTTTGGGGATATATTCCTTAACAACGCGAAGTATCTCGTCCATATCCTTTGCACAAGCCGCCGCGCGGGTAACACCAACGAAGCCGAACACGTGCTTAGCCTGTTCGGTCATTTCGTCGATGGCGTCAATGGCGTCCTCGTCCATAGGCTCGATAAACACCGTGCTTTGTGAATAGAAAATATTGAAATTACCAACGTGCTTGGCTCTTCTTCGAAGATCCTTAAGCATCTTTGCTTCAAAATCGGAACGGTTAGCGCCCTTAAGCACAACCTCACCGTATTTGCATAAAATTACTTCCTTCATCTTGTATGTCCGTCACCCTTTATAACGTATTTTGTAGTCGTAAGAGCTTCAAGACCCATAGGGCCTCTTACGTGGAGCTTCTGTGTGGAGATACCTATCTCCGCGCCCAAGCCAAATTCTCCTCCGTCCGTAAATCTTGTGGATGCGTTTACGTAGAGGGAGCAGGAGTCAATGGAGCTTGTAAAATAGTCCGCGCTTCTGTGGTCCTCCGTAATAATAGACTCGCTGTGGCCCGTGGAATACTTGCGGATATGCTCAACCGCCTCGTACACGCTGCCAACCACCTTTAAGGACACGATATAATCGTCGTACTCCGTGTTGTAGTCCTCCTCAGTAGCCTCGCCAATACCGGGCAAAATGTCACAGCACAGGGGACAACCGCGCAGCTCGAGAGAATAATCTCTTGTGGCGGTATAAAATCTTTGCAAAAATTCCTCTGCCACCGCGCCGTGAACGAGAATGGTCTCAATGGCGTTACAAACGGAGGGGCGGGAGCATTTTGCATTTATGGCAACCTTAAGCGCCATATCAATATCCGCGCTTCTGTCAACGTAAAGATGGCAATTACCTGCGCCCGTTTCAATAACGGGTACCTTTGCATTTTCCACAACGGAGGAGATAAGTCCCTTGCCTCCGCGGGGGATAAGAACGTCCACTCCGCCACGCATCTGCATAAGAGCAGAGGAGCTTTCTCTTGTGGTGTCCTCAATAAGAGTTACGCAGTTTTCGTCAAAGCCACACTCCAAAAGCGCCTTGCGTATTGCGGCGACAATACATTTATTGGAGTTTATTGCCTCCTTGCCTCCGCGCAAAATTACGGCGTTACCGCTTTTTACACAGAGGGAAGCTGCGTCGGGAGTTACGTTTGGACGCGCCTCGTATATCATAGCCACAACTCCCAAGGGAACTGTGGTCTTGTGAATTTCAAGTCCGTTGGGTCTTGTAAATATGTCACCCGTACCGATAGGGTCCTTAAGGTCGGCAATCTTTACTATTGCCTTGGCAATTTCCTTGATCCTGCCCTCGTTAAGCATAAGGCGGTCCTGCATAGACTCCTTCATACCGCTTGATCTGGCGTTTTCAAGGTCCTTTTTGTTTGCCTCAATTATTTCGTCCTTGGCGTTAAGTATAGCCTCCGCCATTTTAAGAAGGGCAAGATTTCTTTCCCCTCCGCTTTTTTTACCCAAGGAGCGGGATGCCTCTCTTGCTTTATCACAAATATTTTTTACGTTAGTATATACGTCCATGGCTCAGCCTTCCTTTCTTGCGGCAAAATAAGTGCCAACGTGCTTGCCGTCCAATATTTCATAAAGAATAAAGGGATCCTGTCCGTTGATTATAAGCATAGGAATTCCCTTATCCGTGGCAATGGACGCCGCCTTTATCTTGGCTATCATACCGCCCGTGCCTCGGTTAGTGCCCGCGCCCCCTGCGTAGGAGCGAATGGTATCGTTTATCTCCTCAACGCGGTCAATAAGCTTTGCGTCGGGATTTTTACGGGGATCCTTATCGTAAAGACCGTTAATATCACTCAGGTTGATAATAAGGTCCGCATCAGACGCGATACCAACGTAGGCGGAGAGGGTATCGTTACCTCCGAACTGCATTTCCTCGCTGGAAACGGAGTCGTTTTCGTTAACTATGGGAATACACTTCATATCAATAAGGGTGTGGAAGGTATTTCTTACAAGCTCCAGACGGTGTTGGTCGTCAATTACGTCCTTGGTCATAAGTATCTGGGCAACGGTGTGTCCGTACTCACCAAAAAAGTTTTCATAAATTTTCATAAGCTGACTCTGTCCCACCGCCGCGCAAGCCTGCTTCTTTGCCAATGTGTCGGGATAATTTTCAAGTCCGAGACGGGCAAAGCCTGCACCAACCGCGCCGGAGCTTACCATAATTACATCGTGTCCCGCGTTTTTAAAGTCGGATATGGTGCGCACAAGGGCTTGTATTCTGCGAAGGTTAAGAGAGCCGTTTTGATACGTTAAGGTGGAAGTACCTATTTTTACGACGATTCTTTTACAGTTTTTGATAACGCTCATAATAATTCTCCAAAAAAAATTCAAAATCTGCTTGAATATAAACTGACAATAAGATATAATTAAAGTAGTCAGCAGGCAGATGCTATAATATTTAAGTAATTTTATATATAATAACACTAAGTATGATAAAATTCAAGTGTTTTGGGAGGAAAAACAGATGAAAGAAAAATTTTATGTTGATATCGGCGGTATCAGACTTGGCATCGTTTCCGAGGAGGGTAAGGAGTACGTTGATTATATTGCAAAGACTGTAAACGATAAAATGAACGCTATGACCTCATCACAGAGAAACTGCTCCCTTGTTGAGGCTGCTATCTTCTGCGCTATGGACTTTTACAGCACACTTGACAATAACGACAAGAAGATAAAGAATCTTGAGGCGCAGGTTGCCCTTTACCAGGTTAACGTAAACAGACTCAAGAGAGAAAATGAAGAGCTTTTGGCTAAATTAAGAAATAATGGCAAGCAGTTTTAAATTACCGGAGCTTCTTTGTCCTGCAGGGGACAGGGACGCGTTGATTTCGGCAATAGCGGGCGGTGCCGACGCGGTCTACCTCGGCACCGACCTTTTTAATGCAAGAATACGGGCAAACAACTTTACTCTTGAAGGGGTCAAGGAGGCTGTCCGCCTTTGTCACGCCTATGGGGTAGCAGTTTACGTTACTCTTAACGTGGCAATATACGAAAGGGAGTTAAATACCCTTTTACAATACGTATCCTCACTTTACGCATCGGGCGTGGACGCTCTTATCGTGTCCGACCTTGGGGTAATGAGGCTTATTTTACAGCACTTTCCCGATTTTGAATTGCACGGCAGTACCCAATGCACCGCGCACAATCTTGACGGTGTTGATTTTTTGTTTTTACGCGGATGTAAAAGAGTAGTTATAGCAAGAGAGCTTGATAAAGGCAATATTGCTTACATTTGCAAAAATACCAAGGCAGAAACGGAAATGTTTATACACGGCGCCCATTGTATGTCCGTGTCGGGACAATGCCTTGTGAGCTACGCAATGGGTGGCAGAAGCGGTAACCGCGGCGAGTGCGCTCAGCCCTGCCGCTTGCCCTATAAAATATGCGGCAAGACCTCCTATCCCTTAAGCCTTAAGGATATGTCACTTTCAAACCATAT
>JAFUOY010000014.1 GCA_017481595.1 Clostridia bacterium
GCCTCCGCCCCGAACTCAAAGTAAGGTCGGACGTGCAGGTCCTGCGTTAAAGGACGCATATTGATTGATATGTGAATAGGTGGTATAGATGTAATTTCCCATTCCGTCGGAATGGTTTTTTTATTTGTTTAATTTTAGAATTGGAGATATAAAATGAAAGAGCTTTACACAAAGGTTGACACTAATCTCAACTTCGTTGAAAGAGAAAAGGCGACTCGCAGATTCTGGGAGGAAAACAAAATCTTCGAGAAGAGTATTGACAAAAGAGAAAAAGGGGAGAATTTCACGTTCTATGACGGCCCCCCAACAGCAAACGGAAAACCGCACATTGGTCACGTTTTAACCCGTGTTATTAAGGATATGATACCGAGATACCAGACTATGAAGGGTAAAAGGGTTATCCGTAAGGCAGGATGGGATACTCACGGTCTTCCCGTTGAATTGGAGGTTGAAAAGCTTCTCGGTCTTGACGGCAAGGAGCAGATCGAGCAATACGGTCTTGATCCCTTTATCGGCAAATGTAAGGAAAGCGTATGGAAGTATAAAGGAATGTGGGAAGACTTTTCTTCTACTGTTGGCTTTTGGGCTGATATGGACAATCCTTACGTTACTTACCATAATGACTTTATTGAATCCGAATGGTGGGCACTTAAGCAGATTTGGGATAAGGGTCTTCTCTATAAGGGCTTTAAGATAGTTCCCTATTGCCCCCGTTGCGGTACTCCCCTTTCCTCACACGAGGTTGCGCAGGGATATAAATCAGTTAAAGAAAGATCTGCGGTTGTAAGATTTAAAAAGGTTGATGAGGATGCATACTTCCTTGCTTGGACAACAACTCCCTGGACTCTTCCTTCAAACGTTGCGCTTTGTGTAAATCCCGATGAAGCTTACTGCAAGGTAAAGGCTGCAGACGGTAAGGTTTACTACATGGCTAAGGCATTACTTGATAAGGTTCTTTCTCCTCTTGCAAAGGAAGGTGAAAAGGCTTATGAGATAATTGCAGAATTCACAGGAAAAGACCTTGAATACAGCGAATACGAGCCTCTCTTTGAGTGCGCAGGTGTTGCAGCAAAGAAGCAGGGTAAGAAAGCTCACTTTGTAACCTGCGATCACTACGTTACAATGGGTGACGGTACAGGTATAGTTCATATTGCTCCCGCTTTTGGTGAAGACGACTCCAAGGTAGGAAGGATATATGACCTTCCCTTCGTTCAGTTCGTAAACGGAAAGGGAGAAATGACTGCAGATACTCCCTATGCGGGAATGTTTGTAAAGAAGGCAGACCCTATAATTCTTAAGGATCTTGAGGCAGAGGGAAAATTGTTTGACGCTCCTAAATTTGAACACGATTATCCTTTCTGCTGGAGATGCGATACCCCCCTTATTTACTACGCACGCGAATCCTGGTTTATCAAGATGAGCGCAGTAAGAGACAATCTTATCAAAAATAACAATACAATCAACTGGATTCCCGAGTCTATCGGTAAGGGCCGCTTTGGCGCTTGGATTGAAAACGTTCAGGACTGGGGCATAAGCAGAAACAGATATTGGGGTACTCCTCTTAATATTTGGGAATGCGAATGCGGTCATAAGCATTCTATCGGTTCTATCGAAGAGTTGAAATCCATGTCTGATAACTGTCCCGACAATATTGAATTACACCGTCCCTACGTTGATGCGGTTACAATAAAATGTGAAAAGTGCGGTGGACAGATGCACCGTGTACCCGAGGTTATTGACTGTTGGTTCGACTCTGGCGCTATGCCCTTTGCTCAGCATCACTATCCATTTGAGAATAAGGATCTCTTTGAGGCGCAGTTCCCTGCAGACTTCATTTCAGAGGCTGTTGACCAGACAAGAGGTTGGTTTTATTCCCTCCTTGCAATTTCCACTCTTATTTTTGACAAAGCACCCTACAAAAACGTAATTGTTCTTGGACATGTTCAAGACGAAAATGGACAAAAAATGTCCAAGTCCAAGGGAAATGCAGTCGACCCGTTTGAAGCTCTTGAAACCTTTGGAGCTGACGCAATCAGATGGTATTTCTACACCAATTCCGCTCCTTGGCTTCCTAACAGATTCCATGGTAAAGCTGTTATAGAAGGACAGCGCAAATTTATGGGAACGCTTTGGAATACCTATGCTTTCTATGTTCTTTATGCTAATATTGACAATTTCAACCCCGCAAACTACAAGTTAGAGGATGCAAAGCTTACCGTAATGGATAAATGGCTTCTTTCCAGAATGAACTCTACAGTTAAGTCTGTTGATAATTATCTTGAAAACTACAAAATTCCTGAAGCTTGTAAGGCTCTTGAGTCCTTTGTAGACGATATGTCCAACTGGTATGTACGTAGGGGTCGTGAAAGATACTGGGCGCAAGATATGACTGATGATAAGATAAGCGCATATCTTACACTTTACACTGCGCTCGTAACAACGGCTAAGGCAAGCGCTCCCATGATTCCTTTTATGGCTGAAGATATTTACAGAAACCTCGTATGCAACGTATATAAGGATGCTCCCGAAAGTGTTCATCTCTGTGACTTCCCTGCTTATGATGAAAGCATGATAGATACACAGCTTGAAGAGGATATGAAGGAAGTACTTGATATTGTTGTTATGGGACGTGCTGCACGTAATAATGCTGCACTTAAGAATCGTCAGCCTCTTGCGACAATGTACGTAAAAGCAAACAAGACTCTTTCCGATATTTATTTGGATATTATCAGAGATGAGCTTAACATCAAGGAAGTTGAGTTTGTTTCCGATATGTCATCCTTCTCCTCTTATTCATTCAAGCCTCAGCTTAAAACTGTAGGTCCTAAGTATGGTAAATTCCTTGGGAAAATCAGAACAATCCTTGCTGAGCTTGATGGAAATAAGGCAAAGGCAGAGCTTGATACAAACGGAGCCCTTAAGTTTGACGTGGACGGAAACGAAATCGTTCTTACTGAACAGGATCTCCTTATCGAAACAAAGCAGAAGGAAAATTACTGCTCAATTTCCGACAGAAACACTACTGTTGCTCTTGATACCAACCTTACAAAAGAGCTTATTGAGGAAGGCTACGTAAATGAGATCATAAGCAAGCTTCAGACAATGAGAAAGGATTCCGGATTCAATGTAACCGACCACATCAAGGTCAGTGTAACAAATAATGATAATATCGTTTCTTATGTTAAGGCAAATGAAGACAAAATCGGCAAAGTAGTTTTGTGCGAAGCATTTACCTACTCCGATAACGCAAAGCATAATAAAGAATGGGATATTAACGGAGAAAAAGTTATCCTTGGTGTTGAAGTAGTTTAATTTCTGAAACATACAATGACAAAAAAGATGTGAATGGCAGCCATTCACATCTTTTTTTATTATTTCATTACTTAGATTCAATCTTTTTAATTGATAAAACCTCAGCATAAAATTCGTCATATCCGTTATTGATTTTAATAACGTCACCTGCCGAAAGAAGCACTGCGCCATTGAGCTTGAATCCGTTTTCATTTGAATATGTACCTATAGAGTGAAGCTTTAAATCATAGCAATTCTCTTTTTCATCATCAATTTCATATTTGACCACAGATCCTAAAAAAGTATTAGAGCTACTTATACAATATTCATGATAGGCCTTAAAATAGCTTAATCCTGAAATTTGGTCATTATCTATACAAATACTGATCTCATATTTATCCATAGTTAACGGCTCGCTGCCGTCAAATCCATATCTGTCATTTAAAAATATAAGTACGTATCCTACTAAAAGGCATATTATCATAAGAACGAGAAAAACAGTTATAGCGTTAGCATTTTTTAAAGCCTTGATTTTACTTTGTTTTTTCATAATATCACATTTTTCCTGTATTTATTTTTTTCAGTATATCACAAATAACAGTAAATTTCAATATCAAGTAAAAAATTTCGCATTTTGAGAAAAAAGTATTTGATTTTTATCGTATGTATGATATAATATATTGAAATATAAATTTATAATACTTCGTTTTGGAGGAATTATTTTGATTATCGCACTTGAAAACGCTAAATACGAATTACAAAATTTTCGCGACAACATAATTGAACTTGGAAATGCTTTAAGAATTGAAGAACTGAAGGAAACTGTTGCTTCATTGGAGCAGCTCACGTTTGAACCTGATTTTTGGTCAAACCAGGAAACTTCTACTAAAACTCTTCAAAAAATCAAACAGTCCAAGGACAAAATAGAAAAGTACGAGGCTTTGGCAGCGCGTCTTGAGGATGCTATTGTTATGGCTGAAATGGCAATTGAAGAAAATGACGAAAGCATGACAGATGAGATCCTTGAGGACCAAAAGAATATTATGAAGGAAGAAGAACAGATGAGAATAGAGGTTCTTCTTTCCGGAGAATATGACAAAAACAATGCAATCATTTCCTTCCATCCCGGTGCAGGTGGTACTGAAGCTCAGGACTGGGCACTCATGCTCTACCGTTTGTATACGAGATGGGGTGAAAAGCACGGCTATAACGTTAAGCTCATTGACTGGCTTGACGGCGAAGAAGCAGGCTTAAAGAGCGCAACCGTTCTTGTTGAAGGCCTTAACGCATACGGATACTTAAAAAGTGAAAACGGCGTTCACAGACTTGTACGTGTTTCGCCATTCGACTCCTCCGGAAGACGTCATACGTCCTTTGCTTCCGTTGAGGTTATGCCTGAATTTGATGATGATAACTCAATTGAGTTAAAGGAAGAGGACCTTGAAATCACTGCTCACCGTTCTTCGGGTGCGGGTGGACAGCACGTTAATAAAACTGACTCCGCAATCAGAATTATGCATATTCCTACCGGTATAGTTGTTGGATGTCAGACAGAAAGAAGCCAGCTTCAGAACAAAGAAACTGCTTTGAAAATGCTCAAATCAAAGCTTATGGAAATCAAGGAACGTGAAAAGCTTGACAGAATTGAGGATATTAAGGGTAACAAGACAAACATTGAATGGGGCTCGCAGATCAGATCTTACGTATTCATGCCCTATACACTTGTTAAGGACACACGCACAGGATATGAAGACGGAAATATTCAAGCAGTAATGGATGGTGATATAGATGAATTTATCAATGCGTATCTCAAAGAAAACTCAAAAAAGTGAGTGTAAAATCATAAAGAAGGTTAAATCCTTCTTCATCAGATTGTCAAAGGTTAAATACGATATTCTTATTCTTATAGAGAGTATTTCTCTTGTTATGGCTGTTCTTGCCTGCCTTTTCCGTAAGGATAGAGACACCTCCTTCTTTGCATCAGTTTCTGCCCTTATCGGCGCATACCTTGTTTTGTGTGCAACATACCGTTCTAAAACAAATTCTCAAAGCAAGAAGTTTGAGTATATTATATCCGTAGACAATGATTAAGGAAAACAGCAGATTTGCGGACTCCACAGTATTTGAAGGGATGACTTCTATAAGGGCTCTTATTGACAATTTGAAAAACAACGTTGAAAATGCCCGAAAAATCAATAAAATACTGTATGATGAATCAAAAGCAAGATCCAAATACAAGGAGCTTGGATATTTGAAGAAAATGGGGGAGTTTTTCTCATTTGATGTTGAAGCTGTAAGTGAAGAAACCATCTCTTCTCTATCTATCGGCAATTCCCATGGCGGAATAATCGCTCTTTGCGGAAACAGAACATACCCTATTCTGACAAAAGATTCCATTAAAGAAAATGGGTTTTACGTTATGATAGAGGGCATTGAGGATCCTTATAATTTCGGATATGCTCTCCGCTCTATATATGCATCGGGAGTCGACGGTATAATTTTATCGGAGCGCAATTGGCTAAGCGCAGCCGGTGTTGTATGCCGCTCATCCGCGGGAGCAAGCGAAAGAGCTGATGTCTATATCGCAAACGATAGCTTTATTGAAACTTTTAAAGAAAAGGGATATAAGGTTGTATGCGCAGATATAAAAAACTCTGTAAGCATCTATGACGCTGACCTTAAAAAGCCTATTTTCCTTATAGTTGGCGGTGAAAAAAGAGGAATATCATCTTCGGTCATATCGAAAGCTGATCAAATTGTACGAATAGACTACGGCAGAAGCTTTGATGCCGCGCTCTCCGCCGCATCGGCATCTACTATTATAGCATTTGAAGTTTATAAACAAAACAGATAAAAAATCTTGCATTAATAGTGTGTGTTCTTAATGACATACTTATCTATCGATAAAAAAGCAGAGAATATTTTTATGTTCTCTGTTTTTTTCTTGACAGGCACTTCATTTGTGGATACAAAAGCTTTTATGTAGACTAATTTATTTTTTTGATATAATAATAAAAAATTTATTTTAAGTTCGAACCAACAATACATTTCTACGACTATATAGTTGAACGTTCAAAAGCATTCCGGAAAGCAGGTAATTTTATGACAAATAATGAAATAATTCAATATTATGATTATCTGATAAGACTTGCGACGTCAAAATGCAACTCGCAAAATGATGCCGAAGATCTTGTAGGGGACACAATGCTTGCAGCTTTTGCCTATATGCACCGTGGTGGAACCATTGAGCACCCCAAAACTTGGCTCACTAATACGCTTTACCACAAACATAATGATAATCTGAGAAAAAAGTATCGGGCTCCCGTTACTGTATATTTAGATGAAAGTATTGAGGCTGCAGAAGAACAAGATGATGAGTACTTCACATCGGAAGAAGCATCAAAGGTTCGCAAAGAACTAAATCATCTTAGCTTTATTACACGAGAGGTTTTAATCCGCTTTTATTTTGGAAATCAAAGTGTTTCGGATATTGCCGAAGATCTTGATATACCTGAAGGAACGGTAAAAAGCCGATTGTCAGCAGGTCGTAATCAGATGAAGAAAGGACTTGAAACTATGGAAACAAGAGAAAACTATTTGCCCGGAAGATTAAATCTTTCTTTCGGAGGTTCGGATGGACTTAAGGGAGAGCCTATATCCCTCGTTGAAGGCGATTTAATTGCACAAAATCTATTGATTCTTTCATATGATAAACCCATGAAAATCAGTGAGCTTTCCAAAGCAATCGGTATTCCTGCTGCTTACATTGAACCGATCGTCACCAAACTCGTGGATGGCGAGCTGATGGTACAGATGGATAGCGGCAAAGTATATTCTGATTTCATTATAAGCAGGGCTCAGGATATTCTAAAAAATTTTGAATTACAGAAAAATTTCGCGCATAAGAAGTTCGATATTATATGGAGCATTATAGAGAAAATGTCCAATAAGATTTCCAAAATGGATTTTGTAAAAGCCATGGACGAAGAGCAACGGACAAAGCTTGACAGATATGCTGTTTTGAAGGCTTTGCAAGATTTTCAACATTTTGGAACCGGAAAAATTGAATTTCCCAAGTTTCCAAAACGAAGAGACGGCGGTTGGTGGTTTGCTCATGCAATAGCCTTTGATGCCGGATATAATACAAAGGAGTACATGGAAGCGTCTGAATACTGTATACATGGAGGCCATCGCACAAAGGAAGTCGCATCTATCGGACGGACAAAGCGTATTCGTTTCTATGAATTTGATACTACGTTGTGGGATAGCCCTCACCGTTACGGTGGCGCATATGATCTGTATTTCAAGCATATCATTCCTTTGCTGTGGAGCATTTACGATTGCATTTCACTTGAAACATCAGATATCCCCAATGAGTTTATCTCTTATATACCCACTCTTGAACGCTTGGGTGTAATAGGACACTCAGAGGATAAGTTATGCGTTAAGATACCCGTGTTAAAGAAAACGGAATATGATGAAGTGTGTACGGTGATTAGAAACGCGACCGAAGAAATAAAAGCGGCAATAGGAGACGAATTTGCGTCCTTTATCGCTTCCTTAAAAACCCCTGTTCCGAAGCACCTAACATCTGTTCCCGAGCTTTTCAGATATTTGGAAGCAACTGTTTATTTTGTAATGTCCATCGTGCGTGAAGCATATGAAAAAGGGTTACATTTGAAGGATGTGGATTACTGTTGTCCACCTGTTGTGTTGGAATACGAAGAATAAAATTCAAGAAAAATCCGCCGAGAGGTGCCGTTTGGTCGCTCTCGGCGGAAATTTGTTCTATAACGCACAACCATTTTTGTTGGTTAGTAAGTGCGCACTTGCAGATGAACAAAAAGCCTCCCCTATATAAAGGGAGACTCTGGAGATGTTCGCTCGTCTACCTGCTATTCCATTTTTGAAGCTGTCCTCAAGAACAGGCCGCAAGACTGCAAGTTTTTTTGTGTTATGCATCTAAAAGAAACTTCTCTATTATTTCCATGGATTTTTTAGCGGCAGAAACTGCAAAAGTCTGATAATCCATTGCTTCTCCCTTACCATCGGATATAGTTCTCATAACGCAAAACGGAACTTTATTTACGTAGCAAACCTGTGCTATTGACGCACCTTCCATTTCACACGCGATTGCACCAAATAAGGACACAATTTCTGCTTTTCTGTCCGGATCCGCAATAAACTGATCTCCCGAAGCAATAATGCCTCTTGCAGTGCGTACCTTAAGCTCATTAGCCGCTTTTTCAAGCTGAGATGAAACATCAGCGTCACTTTCTATTTCTACAACGTTTATGCCTGAAATAAGACCTTTAGGATCGCCAAGGGGACTTGTGTCCATATCGTGTTGAACCATCTTCGTGGCAATTACGGCATCTAAAATGTTAAGTTCCTTGGATAATGCTCCTGCAACACCTGAATTTATAATATATCTGGGCGCATATTTAAGTATCATAGTCTGCGCGCACATAGCAGCAAAAACCTTACCTATACCGCATTTAGAGATAACAACGTCCTTACCGCAAAGAGTTCCTTTTGTAAACGTTATACCGCCAACAATCTCCTGCACGGGCTTATCCATTTTTTCTATAAGCGCGGATACCTCAATATCCATAGCTCCAATAATACCTATAATATTATTCATAGCTGAATGTTTCCTCCGATGATTCCAATACGTCCAAATATCTTTGGCATTCCAATTTTGCCGCGTCGAGATTTAAATTTCTGTAATTACCGCATTCCTCACGTTTATTACCGAAAATCTCTCCTTCATGATTTATAATTCTTCTCAAAACGGACTTCACTACGGAAAGCACGTCCTCGCTCTGCTCGTTTCTCACAAGAAGATAAAAGCCTGTTTGACAACCCATAGGTCCAAAATATATAACATTATCAGAAATCTCAGAGTTTCTTATATAGGTGGCAAACATATGCTCCACAGAATGCATAGTAAGATTATCCATATAATCTCCCATATTCGGCTTTCTCGTTCTCATATCATAAGTAACGATATCACCGTCTATTCTTGATATATAAATTCCCGGTTCAATTTTATCGTGATCAACTGTAAAACTTGCTATTTTTTCCATTTTATCTCCTTATTTGCTCGTTTCTGCAATAAAGCATTCAAGAGCCCTCTTAACACCCTTTTCATCTACAAGGAATGAATATCCGTGGGTAGCATTTTCAACAAGCACTATTGTTTTATTTGAGCTACAAGCCGCATAGTTTTGTTCTGTCATATATGAAGGCACAAAGTCATCTGCAAGACCGTGAACAAAAATCACGGGAATATTCGTTTTTGCAAGAGACGTTTTCGTACTGTAGCTGTAATCAAATCCTCCAAATATTCTTGCAAGAATTCCCACAGGATGTACAAATAATTTTGGAACATGCATTGATTTTGCAACCTCGATTATTATTTCTTTAGGGGATGTATATCCGCAATCCGCAATTATCCCTTTAACGTCTTTCACAATGTCAGATGCCATCATAACAGTTGATGCGCCCATAGAAATACCATCCAAGTATATATCAACGTCGTTACCAAATCTTTCTTTTGCATATTCGACCCAGGATACAACGTCATATCTTTCCTTGACACCGTATGAAATCAGCTTACCCTCGCTTAACCCGTGTGATCTTTGATCAACAACCATCATACCAAATCCAAGTGAATGGTAATATTCAAACGCGCATGCAAAATCCTTAAATGAGGAACGGTATCCGTGAAACATTATTATTAATTTTCCAGGTGAAAGATCCGACTTTATATATACAGAATGTAGCTTAAGATCATCGTAGCTTTTTATATAGATATCCTCTTTTTCCTTGGAATTAAACCATTCAATTCCCTCGGCTATTCTCCTTTTATGCTCGGGATCGTTACTTCCCGAAAATGAAAAGCCTGCGGATTTTGGTTTCTTTCTTGCAAATGCAAGGCGAAAGTAATACGTATATATTACTGCTAAAACAACCAATAAAAATATGCTTATGTACAAAGCTATCATTATTTTTCTCCGTTGTTAAGGGCAACCTTACTTCTGTAGCTTTCAACTTCCCAGTTAACGATAAAATCAACCATATCGGGAGCCATATGTCTTACTCCACCGAAGTTCTGCGCGTAAACGGAAATCTTCACGGCATCAAGCCACACACTCTTAACTGTTGATGCGTCCTTTTCATTGTTTCCAATGGCAAACATACCAACGTTTTTAGCAAATGCTATCTTAGGCAAATATCCGTGTTCCTTTTCGAAATTGGAATATTGCTTACAAATTGCGTCCTTGTCAAAGCATTCAATAAACAAAGGTACCGCTTTGCAATATACAATATGGTCAGGGCTCATAGGTTGCATTAAAACAGCAAATTTCTCATTGGAAGCGCAAAGTCTTTCAATTTCCTTATTCAACGTAAAATTAACCGTAACACCATTACCATATGCATACGCTATATATTCCTTAAGTATATTTACTAATTTTTCATCCTTAGCAGCAACGTATGAAAGATCCGGAGTGACTGTAATCTTACCCTCTATAGCTCCCATAACGTAAGAAACGAGTGCGTCTATTCCCTCTTTATCGTTTGCTGCAAAGAAAATTCCGTGATTCTGTAAAAAAAGCAAATCAGCCATTTTGCCTGTTTTTTCTTCATACTCATTTATTCTTTCACGGCATTTTGCGGCAAGAACGTAACCGGGCTCTGTTTCCTCGATCCATATTGCATTGTCAAAAAGCTGCTCAACTACTTTTTTTCCATCAACTGAGCAGGTAATACCGTTTACCATTGTCGGATGAACATGAAGAACAAACTGCTGCTTGAACAAATTATGTAACAAGGTCTCAACTGAAGGACGCTTATTTTCTTCTCCCTCGCATCTTGCATTCATCATATCCTTAAGGACTTCAGCTTCTCTTTCATCCTTGTTTTTGGAATATGTTTTATTCCAGATGTCTCCAAGCTTAGATCTTGACATTTTAACAAATCCATTGGGTGTTATGGTAGCAAGAGAAGTACCCGAACCCTTGATGTAAAGATTTTCTTCGTTTTTAAAGGAAGTATTACCTCCGCCGGCAAGAACGTATCTGTCATCGGAGCCGTATTTGTGTGATATTTCAGCAATTGTATTAAGTCCCATTTTACTCTTCTCCTATCAAAAATTTTCTTGTAAGGATATATCTTTCCTTAAGCTTATCCATTCTCTCCAAGTTGGGATTTTCCTTTTTTATAGCTTTAATAATAATATTTTTAGGCGTATCCTCGGGATCTATAAGTTCCATTGCGGCAACCTCATATCCCTCTGACTCCAATTTAAGAAGTCGTAATGCATCCGTCGCAGCATCACATAGCTTTTGCCTTAACATAGAATGCTTTGTAATAAAGGATAGTGGCGCACACTTTATCTTCTGATTAAGCTCGTGATGGCAACAGGGAGTTGAAAGAATAACGCCCGCGCCATTACTGCTCGCCTTATTTAAAACTATATCAGTAGCTATATCACAAGCATGCAATGAAATAACAAGGTCTGGCTTGTTAACCATTTCATACTCGTTTATATCCATACAAATAAATTCCATCTCATCAAATCCCATTCGACTCGCAAGATTAGAACAGTATTCAATTACGTCTGCTTTTAAATCAATGCATATCATTTTGAAGTTTTTCTTTTTGTAGAATTTAAAATAATGATATACCGCAAAGCTTAAATAGCTTTTTCCGCAACAGAGGTCATAAATATTTATGTTATCCTCAGGAAGCTTGTCTGCAATCGAATCAACATACTCAAGGAACTTGTTTATCTGTCTGAATTTTGATTGCATTCTGTCTCTTACACGTCCGGTGTCATCACTGATACCAAGCTTTTTTAAAAAATCCTCTCCTCCAAGGAGTATATAATTTTTTGTTCTGTTGTTTTTTTGAACAAAAGCCTCTTCTCCTATGCCCTTTTTAAGATTTTCCTTTATTTTATGACAACCGATAAAGGTTTCTTTTCCTTTTTTGGAAAACATATATTGACAGTTACCTACAGTAGACATAACGTTTATCTGATAATGTCTGTAAAACAGGTCACGGAATTCCATACGGTAATTATCTCTTATGTTTTGATGATATACTTTATTATCCTTTGAAAAGGTTTCGACCTGCAAAACTATGGTTCCTGATATAATTTTTGGAGTAATGACGCTTTTTATCTCATCTTCCATAATAGGCTTTGAAAGAACTATTTTTTGCAAAAACTTTTTTTCAAATAATTCTACACAAACGTCACAAAGAGTCTCTACCGATTCATATACGATATTCTTTCTCATTTATTCCTCCCCATCAGAAGATTGATCCTCGGCTTTTTTCTTTTCCTTTTTATGAAAATCCAACTTTGATTCCGTATGGTCTATAATTCTTCTGATATTAGTTCTATGCAAGTATATTACAAAAGCTCCTGCAAAGAACGAAATAAGTGCGCCTATACTTGGTCCTGCCAATGCATATAATACCAAAGGATATAATGCTGCAACCATACATGATGCAAGGGAAACCATCTTATATCCAAAGAGTATTATAAAATAGATTACAAACATTATAAGGAAAACTCTCCAATCAGTCCAAAAGCACAGAGCAACAGTTGTTACTACACCCTTACCGCCCTTGAACTTGAAAAATATAGGATAAGCGTGACCTACAATGCAGAAAAAACCACCAATGTACGCACCAACGATACCTAAAAGTATTCTACATAAAAACGATGCAACAGTAGCCTTTAAAAAATCAAGTAAGAATGTTTTTGCGCCTGCCTTTTTACCATAGGTTCTCATCATGTTGGTGGCACCCGCGTTTCCGCTACCGTAATTTCTTACGTCACCACCGTATTTTCTTGAAAGAATAACTCCCCAGTTTATACTGCCAAGCAAATATCCTATTGCTGCGCAAGCAATACACATCCACACAATTATGCGAACGTCCTGCGAGTCAGACTCTATTCTACCAAAATAACCATACTTTAAAACCTCAATAATGGTCATATTTTTGTTTCCTCGCTTTCTCCACGCTGTCTTATAACAAGCTTAATTGGAGTTCCCTTAAATCCAAAAGTATCTCTTAAACAGTTTTCTATATATCTCTGGTACGAGAAATGGAACAAAGGTGCGCTATTACAGAACAAAACGAATGTAGGAGGAGCTACACTTGTTTGAGTCATATAGTATACCTTGAGTCTTCTTCCCTTATCAGACGGAGGCTGAACTCGTGTAATAGCCTCGTTAAGAACGTCATTGAGCATACCTGTTGATATTCTGAGCTTAGACTGCTCATAAACGTAGTTTATTTGTTCAAAAAGCTTTACAACTCTCTGTCCTGTAAGCGCAGAAACATAAATAATGGGAGCATACGTCAAGTATGACAATGCATTATACACCTTCTTTGAATACTCAACTGTATTCTTTTCATCAGTTTCGGGCAGATCCCATTTGTTTACAACGATAATAACAGCTTTTCCCGCCTCATGCGCTATACCTGCTATTTTTTCATCCTGCTCTGTAACACCTTCTGTTGCGTCAATTACAAGCATACAAACGTCTGCTCTTTCAACCGCCATATGGGCGCGCAAAACGCTGAATTTCTCTATTCTGTCATCAATCTTGCTCTGACGTCTGATTCCTGCAGTATCAATAAAATTATACTTGCCGTACTCATTTTCATATCTTGTATCAATAGCGTCTCGCGTTGTTCCCGCCATTGAAGATACGATAAGTCTGTCTGTACCAAGAATCTTGTTTATAAGTGAGGATTTTCCTGCATTGGGCTTACCGATAACGGCAACGTTAATAAGATCCTCCTCTTCATTTTCATCCTCTTTTTCGGGGATGTTGCGAAGAACCGCATCTAAAAGGTCGCCGCTTCCCGTTCCGTGAATTGAAGAAACCGCAATGGGATCTTCATCAAATCCAAGCTCATAAAACTCATAAAACGTAGGATCAACCTCTCCGATCTTATCGCATTTATTTACACAGATAACAGTTGGCTTTCCGCTCTTTTTGAGCATAATCGCAATATCTCTGTCATCAGCTACAAGACCAACGTTTATATCACACATAAATATTATCGCATCCGCAGTATCTATAGCTATCTGCGCCTGCTCCCTCATTTTTTGAAGGATCATATTATCGGTCTTAGGCTCAATACCTCCTGTGTCAATAAGGATAAACTTTCTTCCGCACCATTCACCCTCGCCATATATTCTGTCTCTGGTAACGCCTGGTGTATCCTCAACTATAGATTTTCTTTCTCCAATTATTTTGTTAAAAAGCGTGCTTTTACCAACGTTAGGTCGACCAACAACCGCTATTATAGGTTTTGACATTTTATACCTCCTTAAGTCCAAGAATAGCATCCACAAAGCTTGCGCCGTCAATTTCTGCTATTCCTACTCTTATATCAAGCTTGCTCGATAGTTCATCTACTGAGGTATTGCAAAGGAACAGATCACCCTCTGCCCTTAACATATTTCTCGGTAGAATAAGCTCCTCGCCAAGTGTTTTTCCCTTTAATTGATTTATCATATCCACACCAGTGATAAGTCCGCTTACGGTAATCGTGTGGCCAAAATAATCATTAACTATCTTATATACGTTGCATTCAACGTGCTTACATTTTTTCTTTATCCTTTTTACCATTTTACATATAAAATCGTAAGCAGCCTCTCCTGTCGCAACGGAAACAGTTCTTTTTATTTTTCTTTCGTCTGAGGATAATACCTTAAGATATAAATCAAGCTCCTTTTCAAAGGACGTAAGCATACCTACGCCGTTATCGATCTGGCTATAATCCTCATAATATTCATCATTGTGAAGCTTTTTTTCTGCCATCAGATAAAATTCATCAGAGCAGAAGAACAGATTTTTGCCATATTTTTTACGGTAGAATTTATTTATATTTTCTACCTGCTTTATAACCTCTCTGCTTGATGATTTATCAAAGCCTTTAAGAGGATACAATTTTTCTCTGTATTTCGTTAGTCCCGAGGGTACTATGCATACGCTTCTCAGGTTAGGATAAAACTGTGCAAGATCGTTAAGAGATTTTGTAAGCTCCTCTCCGTCATTTATTCCACGGCAAAGAACGATCTGTCCACATATTTCAATACCAGCGTCTGAAAGCATTTTTATATACGAAAGAACCTCTCCCGCTCTTTTGTTGTGCATCATTTTACATCTCAATTCAGGATTGGTTGTATGCACAGAGATATTAACAGGAGAAATATGCATTTCTATTATTCTGTCAATATCCTTCTTTTCAAGGTTTGTCAAGGTTATATAGTTACCGTGTAAAAAAGACAAACGAGAGTCATCATCCTTAAAATATAAAGTTTCTCTCATTCCCTTAGGAAGCTGATCGATAAAGCAAAATATGCATTTATTCTCACATCTGTGCTTTTTATCCATAAGAGGAGTTTCAAATTCAAGTCCGATATCGTCATATAGCTGTTTTTCGATTATAAATTCGTTTTCTGAATCCCGTTTGATCTTTATACAAAGTCTTTGATCCGCAAGGTAGAATCTGTAGTCAAGTACATCGTTTATTTCGCGTCCGTTAATACTAACCAGTACGTCGCCTTCCAAAATGCCAATGTTATCAGCAATAGAATCCTTTATAACCTTTTGTATTTTTACCATTTGACATCCTCCTTTTGCACATTCTTAACCGATTATAATTATATACTATAATATTATAAAAATCAACCGTCAGGACACAAATATTTATTTATTTTTTCAAGGACAGCCTTTTCTATACGCGATACGTATGACCTTGAAATTCCCAATATAGACGCCACCTCTCTTTGTGTGTAGACACGGGTGTTACCAAGTCCATACCGCATAATAATAATTTGCTTTTCCCTGTCATCAAGCTTATCTCTAATGTACTCAAGAGCTTTGTTTATCTTTATCTTTTTGTCAACGTCATCTGCAATAGTGTCATCAGTACAAATTATATCTATATATGTCAGCGGATTTCCATCCTTATCAACATCTATAGTGTCATCAAGAGATACCTCGTAGCCAAGCTTTTTCTGACTGCGAAACAGCATTAAAATTTCATTTTGAATACATTTTGCCCCATAGGTTGCAAATCGTGTTCCGTTTTCATAATTAAAGGTATCAACCGCTTTTATCAGTCCTATCGTTCCTACAGAAATCAAATCGTCCGTGTTTTTATTGGAAATGTAATATTTTCGTACAATGTGAGCAACAAGCCTCAAATTATGCTCTATCAATTTATCCCGCGCTTTCATATCTCCGCATCGCGCCAACCTAAAGCATTCATTTTCCTCTTCCGCCGATAAAGCCTCCGGAAACTTTTGCGTTTGCTCAACTCCTAAAATCATATATGCAATATGCATGATCATTGAAAATATATTCATAACATCACCTCAACACAATATATTATGTAAGATTTGTATTTTTGCTTGTCAAATAAAAATTTGTGTTTTGTGTATACCAAAAAATTTTATGAGAACAATAACTATGACGTTAAGTCAATAATACGGAGGATTAAATATGCTTATAGACAGAATAGCCTTACTCCTTCTCATAGTGGGAGGATTGAATTGGGGCAGCATCGGTCTTTTCCAATTCGATCTTGTTGCCTGGATATTCGGAGGACAGGATGCACTTGGCGCAAGAATAGTTTATGTAGTTGTTGCCCTTTGTGCACTTTGGTGTGTATCTCTTCTTTTCAGAGAAAGAGAAACAGAAGACGAATCAGTACACCATATGAAATAAAACAAAAAGCGAATGGGTCAAATAACTCATTCGCTTTTTATTTTTGTTAAGTTAAGTTTAACTTAACTTATATAAGGATTTTTTCTTATAAAATCGGACGGAACAGAGCCGTTTTTTAAAAATGACGTAAATAATCTGTCCGCCTTGGCAGAAAGCTCGAATTGTTCTATAACGGATTTATCCATTTTTGTGTAATCAGCCAATTTTGTAATAATTGGAAAATCTGTATGCTTTTTCAAAATTTTAAGAAGTTCTCTTCCCTTTTCATTCAGCGCCAAAACAGATGTGTAAGAAGGGTAATCGTCCATTTTGCTAACACCAAATAATGAGTATAGTACTATTCTCCTTAACCGTGCGTAAGTATAAGTTTTAGTAGTTAATTTACCAAAGAATTCATCGGCGTTTTTACTGTTATTAGCCGTTTCTGTTATAAAATATCCCGCTCCGGATGGCGCATCATACAAATTCTCCATATATGAAGGATCCATAGTTATCACGGATCTGAAAATTAAATCCTTTACGTCTTTTTCATTTACGTAGCTACCATTATCGATACATTCGGAATAGAGCTTGTCAATTTCGTTTGGAATCGACACAAACGAATTATTATTCATAAAATATGCACGAATTGCAGTGGCAGACATATTCTTTCCAACGCTCAAATCGTTATATCCCAAGCCTTCTCTTTTTATTGCTACGGGAATAATTGAGTTCCCGTATTTTTTTATGGCTCTTATATACTCAACACCCAAAATCTTGTTGGATGAATTTGGCAATTCCTTGCCCAGTTCACGGCACGCAATTTCTCTGAGTTTTGGATAAGATATAGACTTATCTTGCTTTAATTCTTCAAACTTCTTTGTAAATTCTTCGCTATCAATTGTATCTGCAATTTCGGTAAGATCCTTTATATCCCCATCTTCAATTCCAAAGCACAAATGAGTAGCGCCAAGCTTTGAGGCAATATAAACTCCCGCTTTTGCAAAAACCTCTGCATTTGATGCGCAAAAGGGATAAGGAAGCTCCATAATGCAGTCAACACCGCAAATAACAGCTGCTTTTGCTCTTGTATATTTATCAAATAAAGCAAATTCTCCTCTTTGTGTAAAATTACCCGACATTATGGAAACCACGATAGAGTTGGGAAACATTTCCTTTATTTTATCTACTTGATACTTGTGTCCGTTATGAAACGGATTATACTCACATATTATTGCTACTATTTCCTTCACAACGGCACCTCCTAAAAAAAGACAAAGTTTTTTCCTTTATATGCTTGAAATTATACATCTTTTATTATATAATATACTTGATTTGATAATTTGTCAAGCAACATTTTTATTTGGAGGATTAAAAATGAAAGTACTCGTTGTTAACGCAGGTAGCTCATCACTCAAGTATCAGTTGATGGACACCAACACAGAGGAGGTTCTTGCAAAAGGTATTTGCGAAAGAATCGGTATTGAAGGAAGCCTTATTGAGCACAAGAAGGCTGACGGAACAAAGATTAAGAAAGTAACACCTATGGCTGACCATTCCGTTGCTACTGAAATAGTTGTAAGCATGCTTACAGATGCAGAATACGGTTGTATCAAGTCTATGGACGAAATTGAAGCAGTAGGTCACAGAATAGTACACGGTGGTCCTTACTTCTTTGAAAGCACCATCGTTACACCCGAGGTTGTAGACATCATTGATGAATGCTCTGAGTTTGCTCCTCTCCATAACCCCGCACACATTATGGGTATCAAGGGCTGTACAAAAGTAATGCCCAACACACCTCAGGTAGTTGTATTTGATACTGCATTCCACCAGACAATGCCCGCTAAGGCATATACTTACCCCCTTCCCATCAAGATGGTAGAAGAGGATCACATCAGAAGATACGGTATGCACGGTACATCCCACCGTTTCGTTGCTACTGAGGCTATAAAGCTTCTTGGTAACAAGAAGGATACCAAGATCATCACTTGTCATATCGGTAACGGTTCTTCCATCTCCGCTGTACGCGACGGTAAGGTTCTCGATACAAGTATGGGCTTTACTCCCCTTGACGGTGTTGAAATGGGTACACGTTGCGGCGCTATCGACCCTGCAATAGTTCCTTACATTATGCAGAAGTATGATATCCCCGTTGAAAAGATCTCTGACTTCCTCAACAAGAAGTGCGGTTTCCTTGGCGTTTCCGGATATTCATCAGACAGCCGTGATATTGAGGCTGCTATCCTTGGCAACTTTGATGAGTCTCTTCCAACTTGTCCTAAGACAGAGGAAGAAAAGGCAGCAGTACAGAAGCACGCTCTTCTCGCTGCTGAAATTCTTGCATACCAGGTTAAGAAGTACATTGGCTCCTACTCCGCTGCAATGAACGGTCTTGACGCAGTTATCTTTACTGCAGGTATGGGCGAAAACAATCCCGAGCTTCGTGAAAGAGCTTGCGCTGATATGGAATTCTTCGGAATCAAGATCGATAAGGAGCTCAACGCTAAGACACTCAGACAGCCTAACATTGTTGAGCTTTCTACTCCTGACTCCAAGGTTAAGGTATTCGTTCTTCCTACAAACGAAGAGCTTATGATTGCAAGAGATACAGAAGCTTGCGTAAACAAGGCTAAATAAAATAAGCTATAAAAAAAGAGGTGAAATTCACCTCTTTTTTTGTTTTGTCAAATTACACCCTTTTGAAGCATTACGTTAGCGTATATTGCCTTTTCGCTTGTAGCGATTATTGCGTATGCTTTTTTTGCTTCCTCATAAAAAGCAAATCTTTCGATTGTACCTACGGTATCAGCGCCTCTTTCGTCGTGTTTGGCGATGATTTCCTTGTATGTATCCCATATAGGTGTTTTTGCATTGTCACCCTTCATAACCTCCATAAGAGAAACGGGCTTCTCTACGTAGGTGTCAAGCGGGAAAACCTGCAAAATAGCGTCAAGAAGCTCAGGTACACCGTGTCCGTCGCATCTAATCACTATAGCATTCTTACCCATGGATTCTGCAGGGAAATTACCGTCTGCAATTACGATTCTGTCGCTGTGCCCCATCTCACAAAGTACCTTTAAAAGCTGGGGAGACAGAATATTTGGAATTCCTTTTAACATTTTTATTTCCTCCTAAATTAAATATCCTTAGCAAAACAAACAGCTACAACACTCTTGGCGCCTTTTTCCTTAAGCAACGTGGAGCAAGCGCTGATAGTTGATCCTGTCGTTAATACATCATCAATTATAATAAATTTTTTATCCTTAACGTCTATGTTTTTCTTAAGAGAATATGACTGCTTTGCATTAGCGTACCTTTCTCTTCTGTCAAGTGTCTTTTGTTCCTTTTTGCCAGAATTATCAAAGCAATCCATATAAGAAAGCCCCAACTTTTTGGCAAATAGCCTTGCTACCTCTCTTCCGTGATCATATCCGTATTTCAGAATGGCTTTCTTTCGTCTTTTTGGATAAACCACTATGTAATCGTTAAAGGAAAGATTTCTCTTTGCAAACATCTTTTTGGCTTTTGCAGCCATAAGGTCAGCGCAGAAATTAAATACCTCGCCGATATATTCCTCTTTTAGCTTGTATACAATGTGATTAACGGGATTTTCCGAATTGCTTTTATAAAAAATACAAAACGTAACAAAATCAACACCTATCAGCATTCTTTTACTTGCACAGGTGCAGTATTCACTTTCATACCCACATTTATCGCATAGAATATCAAGAGTGCTTACCCAATATTTATGACATTCATCACATATAGGCAGCTTTATGTTGTAGCTTATGGCGTCGTCACAAATGATACATTTTCTTACAATAAACGCTCTTTTTAAACATTCTAAAAGCTTCATATGTCGTTACTCTCAAGAAACATTCTAAGGCCTGTATTTCTGTTGATCTGGGTATTATTATTAACCATAGCTTCAAGTACCTCAGAGTCACCAATAAGCAGTACCATGCTTTCCGCTCTTGTAATTGCAGTATAAATAAGATTTCTCGTCAGTAATATCGGCGCACATTTTACAAGAGGGATAATTATGATAGGATACTCGCTGCCTTGACTTTTATGAACAGTTACTGCATAGGCGTGATCTATCTCGTCAAGTGCAGACAAATCATATGATGCAATCTTACCGTCATAATTTATTTTCATAAGCTTTTCTTCGTTGTCTATTTCATATACAAAGCCTATGTCACCGTTAAAGATTCCTCTTCCGCTTTCGTTTTCTCTTTCCCACTCAACGTCATAATTGTTTCTTATCTGCATTACCTTGTCGCCAATTTTATATATCTTTTGTGTTCTGGTCACATATTGCTTTTTCGACTTTGAGTTAAGCTCGTTTTGTAATACAGAATTTAAGTTTTGTGTTCCACAATATCCTTTTTTTGTGGGAGTAATAATTTGTATTCCATCCTCTATATCCTTGCCGTATTTGGCAGGCAAACGGTTTTTGCACATATTCGCAATATAAGAGGGAATTAAGGATTCATCTTGTATAGATACAAAAAAGAAATCGTTGTACCTTTCTTTTATATCTGGGACAATACCGCGGTTGATCTTATGCGCATTTACAACTATACCGCTGTTTTCCGACTGTCTGAATATCTCATTTAAAGTAATAACGCTGAATTTTTCAGAGCGGATAATATCATTAAGCACGTTTCCCTCACCTACCGAAGGTAATTGATAAACATCACCAATTAAAAGAAGCTTACTTCCAGGCTTTATCGCCTTTAAAAGCGCGGTCATTAAGGAAACGTCGATCATAGATGTTTCATCAACTATTATAACCTCGTACTCAAGATGATTCTTTTCGTTTCGTACAAACTCGGGACCTCTTGAATATTCGTTTCCTGTATCAACCTCAAGAAGTCTGTGTATGGTTTTAGCTTCATATGAGGTAGTTTCGCTCATTCTTTTGGCTGCTCTTCCTGTGGGAGCGCATAATGCGCACTTATAACCAAGACGCTTAAATATATTCAGTACAGCCTTTATAATGGTTGTTTTGCCCGTACCTGGACCACCCGTTAATACAGTCACCCCGTTTTTAAGGCTTTCGCATATGGCTTTTTTCTGCATTGATGCATATGAAATATCATTTTCACGTTCTATTTGCTCTATCAATGATATTGCGTTATACTCACCTACTGAAACGTTACTTCTTTCAAGCACCAACAATTTTCTTGCAATGTATTCCTCATTATTGAAATTTTCCGTCAAATAAACGTGGCTCTGCCTCAAATACTCTACGATTTTTATTTTATTTTCCTTTGCAAGCTCTGTAATTTGCGTAAGGATAAGCTCGCCGCCCACCTCGATAAGCTTAGAGGTTGCATTTACAAGAACATCATTATTTACGTAAGTATGTCCGTCACGAGATGCAAAAACTCCTAAAACATACAGAATTCCGCTTCTTATGCGATTTTCATTATCCTTACTTAAGCCCGCCTCCATAGCGATTTCATCAGCACGCTTAAATCCTATACCGTCGATCTCGTTACAAAGACAATACGGATTTTCTTTAAGTATTCCAAGAGCATTTCTTCCCCATTTTTTATAAATTTTCATAGCCGTATTTGGGGAAAAGCTATCCTTACAATACATTATTATCTCGCGCACACCCGATTTTTCTTTAAAATCATTGCTCATTTCCACGGCTTTTTTTAAAGAAATACCGTTTATATCGGCAAGCCAGGTAGGATGATTTGATATAACGTCAAAGGCATCCTCACCATATTTATCAACAATTTTTTTCGCAGTTTTGGGGCCTATTCCCTTTATAGCACCGGAAGATAAATATCTTAAAATATCATTTTTCTCCGTCGGTAATATTTTTTCAAATCTTTCTGCCTTAAACTGCCTTCCGTACACCTTATGGTGAGCCCAATATCCGTATAATTCTACCTGCTCACCAACAGAAATGAAAGGAACGGTACCCACTACGGTAACAAGCTCACCATTTTCATCTTCCAAGTCAAAAACACCGTATCCTGTTTCATCACTATGAAACACAATATTTTCAACAGTACCGCGGATAACTATAATTCCATCCGTATTCAGACCAAGCTGCTCCATAGTAACTACCTCCTTTCTTTTTATATTATTATTTTATCATATATCATTTATCAAATCAAGTAATACAGTATGTAAAATTTAATTCAGCTTACAATTTTACGGCTTAATAAAAATCGAGGGCGGATCTTGGAACCCCCAAAGCTCAATTCTCGCTTCGGGGAACCCCGCGTACTCCGCCCTCGCCCTTTTTTTGCAAACTTTTTGGGATTTACTTCACCGTTTTCCGTCTTCCCTTAAGTCTCAATATCTCTTATCAAATCTCGAAACACGATCTGAATTGAAATTTATATGGACTATTACACTTAGGATTATCTTAACCATAATAAACACACCATAAAGTATTATCGATGCATAATAAGAAACCAGATAAACTATAAATCCAATAATATATTGAGGAATCAAGGAAATTAATACCAATACCCACATACGATAAAAAAAGTTAAAATGCTTTGGATAAATTGCATATTCTTTTATATAGCTCAACAAAATTCTTTTTATTTTTGTCTGAGCTTTATGTATTTTTTTTGCTCCAGCAATATTTCTTTTGGATAGTAAAAAGCTATAAACAAGTTTTCTCAAATCGACTATAAGAATACAGTCAATAATCATTAAAAACAAATTCAAATACAAAACTACCATCCAAACACTTCCTTAATGTGATTTTTTCCTATAATACCTATTGATCCTAATGCGCTTTTTCCAGAAGACTTTGGAAACAGGGGACGGTTCCTTGTCCTCTTAGGAATACGAAGCTTTCTATATTTCATTATAGAGTTCTCCAACGATTCTGTCAAGTTTCTGCTATCATATGTATTCTAACATATCAATGATTTTTTGTCAACTACCGCTGTTCTATATAAAAAATTGAGAAAACAATACGTTTTCTCCATTTTTATAATTAAAGAAGCTCTGTCTTGATTTTTTCTGCAAGGTCTGTCTTTTCCCAAGGAATATCAAGATCCTCTCTACCAACGTGACCGTAAGCAGCAAGCTGACGATAGATAGGACGTCTCAAGCCAAACTTTTCGATAATGGCAGTAGGACGAAGATCAACGTTATTCTCTACAAATTCAGCAATTTTGCTTTCATCCACCTTTGCAGTACCAAAGGTATCAACCATTACAGAAACGGGCTTTGCAACGCCAATGGCATAAGCAATCTGAACCTCGCACTTGTCAGCAACGCCTGATGCAACGATATTCTTTGCAATATATCTTGCAGCGTAGGATGCGCTTCTGTCTACCTTAGTGGGGTCCTTACCTGAGAAAGCGCCGCCACCGTGACGGGAGTATCCACCGTATGTATCAACGATAATCTTTCTACCTGTAAGACCTGTATCACCGTTAGGTCCACCGATTACAAATCTACCTGTAGGATTTACATAAATCTTTGTATTATCATCCATCATTTCAGCAGGGATGATAGGAATAATTACGTTGTTTATAATATCTCTGCGAATTGTTTCAAGTGTAACGTCAGGGCTGTGCTGGGATGAAACAACTATTGCCTCAATTCTTGCAGGAACACCATCTACATACTCAACTGTTACCTGTGTTTTTCCGTCGGGACGAAGATAAGCCATTAAGCCATCCTTTCTAACGGCTGTAAGACGCTTTGCAAGGCTATGCGCCAAGGAAATGGGAAGGGGCATAAGCTCCTTTGTTTCGTTACAAGCATAACCGAACATAAGTCCCTGGTCGCCTGCGCCATTACCATCCTCTTCACCGCTCTTTGCCTCTGCGCTCTTATCAACGCCAAGGGCAATATCAGCGCTCTGCTCGTGAATGGAGCTTAATACAGCGCAAGTGTCGGCATCAAAGCCATACTTTGCTCTGTCATATCCAATATCTCTTACAGTATTTCTTACAATGGACTGAAGGTCGTAGGTTGCATTTGTTGTTATCTCACCCATTACCATTACCATACCTGTGGTACAGAAGGTTTCGCAAGCTACTCTTGAATAAGGATCCTTTGCAAGAATCGCATCAAGCACAGCATCAGAGATCTGGTCGCATATTTTATCGGGATGTCCCTCAGTTACGGACTCGGATGTAAAAAACATTCTCATAATATCCTCCTTACTTAGTGAAAAAGAAAGCCCACGGTCTCCCGTGGGCTGAAGTAAAAATCTCATCTCACGGAATTGGCACCTTGTCACTTGATAGGTTGCCGTAGTATCATAGGGCCTGTCCCTCCACTACTCTTGATAAGTCTAAATTTTTTAACGGACACAGTATAACATACTGTTTATAATATTGCAATAGTTTTCTGAAAAAAATTTTATTTTTTAGAAAATTGCCGCAACACCGTAAGATGCAATAGTCATGATCACACCCGCAATCATAACTCCGAGAAGGCAGGATACAAATGCCTTCCAGAATTTCATATCTATCATTGCAGCAACAAGTGACCCTGTCCAAGCACCTGTAACCGGTAAAGGAACAGCTACGAACAGGCACACACCCCAGAAGGAATACTTTTCTATTTTATCCCTTCTCTTCTCAACCCTGTTAAGCAAGAAATTTGCTACCTTGTTGAAGAATTTGATCTTAGACTGTGACATCCATCTTATTACCTTTTTGATAAATAAAAGTATAAATGGAACAGGTAACATATTTCCCGCAACACTAAGGATATAAGTAAACCAAAACGGCATACCGCCAAGTGTACTATCGAATACTGCGCCCATAGGAATTGCGCCTCGTAATTCAATAATCGGTATCATGGAGCAGAAAAATACGCAAAGCTCCTTACCAACCGTTTCAAGAAAAAATTGTTTTATTGCCTCTGTCATTTTATCTCCTTATGCAAGAAATTTCTGCGCAAGCGCATAGAATACACGTATAGTTTCTACAAGCTCTCCCATTTTACTCTCGCTTAAGTACTCTTCCTTAAATTCCTTGAGCCAATTTTCAGCATCCTCAAGGTTGACTCCAAACTTTTCACCGCATACGTAAGACATCGTCATAGCTATCATAAGCTCAACACCGTTAGCAACGCATAGGAGCGCCTTGCGTGCCTTTTCGTTTTCCCATTTTGAAGCCATAAGATAAGGAATTGTTGATTCGCAAAGATTAAAGCATTCTGTAAGATCATCGGGAGAAGGCTTAAATCCTGTCTTCATACAAGTGTCCTTATAATTGTCAGCGCAATAATGAGCAAGCAAATGATACCAATATCTGTCAAGGTGTGATCTTGCAATTTTATTATAAAGATCTGTTGCGCCCTCATATCCGAAATAATGAAGATCAAGCTTCTTACCAAACTCATCATTATTGGAATTTACGTTCCAGCCCTTCTCCGCTCCGAAAACAAGTCCGTGCAAGCAAGCATAGTAAGGTGACAAATGTCCGTGGTCACCCCAACAGGTTGTAAGAAGTCCCTCTGCTCCACATTCGTATCCGCACTTTGCCATTTTTGAGATATTGGGAACAGATACTTGTGTAAATTCAATAAGACCGCTCCAGTTGGTAATACCTGGACAAACAAACTGAGTCTTTCCCTTGTTTGCGCAATTGTAGATCATCTTTGTATAAGGCTCGGCACTGTAGTTCCAGTTAAGGAATACGGTATCCTCGTCTATTTCACCGATAAGATCGGAATGTTGATCTATAATATCTCCCCACATCATAGCAATCTTTCCGTGGGTCTTAACGTGAGCGATAATCTTCTTTACAAAATCTACGTAAAGTCTTGCCTTATCCTTACCCTCGTTTCTTCCTCTGCCCAAATCAAATGTCTCGTCACAGCAAATGTTAAAATATTTGCTACTAAACAAAGGCGCGTACTGATCAATAAGGCTCTTAATGATCTCAATACTTTCAGGATCGGAAGGATTTATAGTGTGGTGAGGCATTCTTTCGTGCCAATAGTGTGAAGTGTCCTTATAGTCAATAAGCTCACAAAGATGCTTATACTTTTCCGTTGAAAGAAGCTCATAAAGGTGTCCAAAGCAAGAAAGCGAAGGAACAAAATCAATAAAGTTTTCCTTACAGTATCTGTCAAGCTCTTTTATTTCCTCTGCGGTAATATAGCCTGTTCTCTGATAAATACCGTCGTATTCCTTAAATTCAAATACATGCTCAACGTAAAGCTGAAGCATATTTGCCTTTGCATAAGCTATATTATCAACAAGCTCCTTAAGAGTTTCAAGAGTAGGTATTCTACCTCTTGTGATATCGAAATAAATACCTCGGTTCTTAAAATCGGGCGCATCATCGATTTCACAAGCGTCACAATAGCCGTTTTTAATTATCTGTCTTATTGTCTGTATTCCGTAATACGCCGCCGCCTGAGACTGGGCTGTAAGAACGATTTTCTCCTTTGAAAGAGTAAGCTTGTATGCATCGCTTCCGTTTTCTTCAACCTTAACCTCTACGTTAGTATCGCCAACAGTAACCTTTTTTGCAAGGATCTTTACTCTTTCATCAATATTTTCTATAAATGTAAAATTACATCCATCAATAACAAATTTGTCACAGGGTGTATAGCTTTTTACCTCTGGAATTATATACATAGCTTACCTCATTTAATAATAATTTCTCTTCCGTAGCCAATAAGGGCGCTTGATGTTGTGTACTGCTTAAGATTGTCAGTAATGTTATATTCCACAGATGCGTGGATATGTCCTGCAAGAACACCGATAAAGTGCGTATCGTTGGCTCTTACAAGCTCAACAAACTCTCTTGCCTCCTCAGAATCGTACTGAGAGCCCATTACAAAGTAGTGATTTACCTTTTTACCAACCTCTTCGCTAAACTGTCCAAGCTTCAAGGGTGCGTGGATAAGAAGAAGTATCTTTTTGTTTTTATCTATTTCAGCCTGCATAAGATCAAGCTGCTCTCTTGTGATTTCCTTTGTGCCGTTATCAACGACAACAATTTCAAATTCACCGTAATCTATAACGTCAAAAGCGGGATTGTCCATAAGGCCCACAAAACGCTCATACATTTTTCTATGTACTCCAAATTCGTCTGTACGGGCGTGATTTCCGGGGCAATAAATAACGGGAATAGGATAATTATCCTTGAATTTCTTAAGATATCTTATATTACTCTCGCTTACTCTGTCCATTATATCACCGGAAAGAATAAGAGCATCCGCACCGAAATCAAGGGCGTGCTTAGTAAGAGCCTCAAACATTACGTAAGGCTCCTTTTGATATCTGCCATCATAGTATTCGCCAAATCTTTCAGCATAATGTATCTTAAGTGTGTCCCACTGCTCGTGAGAACGCTTATATTCCGCAAGGTCCGCCTCAGAGCTCATTTCATCTATGCAAGCCATATGAGCATCGCTTATCTGAAAAAATTTATACTCACGCTCAAGACCCAAATCAATTACCGTTTTACTTAATTGTACAAGTTCATTCATAACAATAACCTCATATACATAGTCAGTTATATTATATCCTACCTTAACTCCAATGTCAATATTTATCAAAAAATGTAAATGGAAAAAGTCTTTTTATCCCCTTATTTCAACATATTTTTCATATAAAACATTTTAAAATACTTTAGGAAGGAAGGTGATTACTTTGTTAAAGCAAAGGCTAACGGAAATAGAGCTTGATGGATACATTTTAAAGGTAAAAATACACGGAGATATTGATCATCACACGGTAAAGGGTGTAAGAGAGCAAATAGACAGCGCAATACTCTCCCACAGACCGCGATTTGTAATACTGAATCTAAGCTGCGTGGAATTTATGGATTCCTCAGGACTTGGCTTGATTCTCGGCAGATATACCTGCGCAAGTGATGTCGGCGCAAAGCTGGTTTTATATAAGCCCACTATGCGAATAAAAAGAATACTTGAGCTTGCAGGTATAGAAAGAATAATTGATATTAAAGGAGATGACTACGATGAAATGCTGTAATAACAATATGAAGCTATATTTACCTTCTCTTTCTGTAAATGAGGGAATGGCAAGACAAGCCGTTGCCTCCTTTGTATCACAGTTAAACCCTACCATTGAAGAATTGGCAGATATTAAATGCGCCGTATCCGAGGCTGTAACCAACTCTATTGTACACGGCTATAAATATAAAAACGGAATCGTTTACATAGGGGTCAAATATTATAACGACAGGACGGTGGTTATTGAGATAAGGGATAAAGGATGCGGTATAGAGAACGTAAAAAAAGCTATGACTCCGCTTTTTACAACCGATACGTCAGGAGAACGAAGTGGAATGGGCTTTGCAGTTATGCAAACATTTATGGACAAGCTTGACGTTTACTCAAAGGTTAATGAAGGTGTACGCATTCTTATGACTAAGCATCTCAGTTAAAATGGATTTTACTACTAATCAGGAATTATTAAAACGAGCTTCCTCGGGAGATAACCTTGCGGAAAGTGAGCTTATGGAAAGAAATCTTGGTCTTGTCAGATCAATAGCCCTAAGATTTCGTGACAGAGGTGTTGAATACGAGGATCTTGTTCAGATTGGCTCAATCGGAATGTTCAAGGCTATAAAAAGCTTTGATATAAGTAAAGGAACTGCCTTTTCAACGTATGCAGTTCCTCTTATCATTGGTGAAATACGCAGATTTATCCGTGATGACGGACTAATAAAGGTAAGCAGAATTTACAAGCAGCACGGTGCTCTGCTCATGAAGGAAAGAGAAAAATACGTTTCTGAATTTGGTTGCGAGCCAAAAATAGAAATATTAGCGCAAAGATGCGGTATTACGGTTGAGGAGGCAGCAATTGCAATAGACGCATCCTCCCCTGTCACTTCTCTTTCAGCGTCAATAAACGGTGACGACGAAGGATACACATTAGAAAATATTCTGAGTGAAGAAAAAAGCGAGATTGATACAAGGATTGAGCATATTGCCTTATCACAGGCTATCTCTACACTTCCTCCATTATGGCGTAAAATAGTAGTGCTTCGATACTTAAAGGAATACTCACAGCAAAAAACCGCTCTCGTTTTAGGCTTGACACAAGTAAAAATCTCACGAGAAGAAAAGAAAATTTTTGAAGCTTTACGAAAAGAATTATCATAAAAAAGAATGACTTCGGGAAACTATACCGAAGTCATTCTTTTTATTTATCCTTTTTTCTGAAAACGTTAAGAAGAATATATCCGCCGACAAGCAAAGCTATTGATACAAAAAGAACTATATACATAACGTATGGCTCTACCTTTGTGTCGAAGAAATATATATTACAGTCAACCGCATCTCTTAATCCGTCAATTACCTCGTTGGGAATACCCTCTTCGCCCAAAGCCTTAAGGGCTCCATCCATTGCGTGATTACGGAATAATGACGTTCCATAGGTACCGGGCAAGAATGAAATAACCTTCTGAAGTCCGTCGCTAAAGGAGGAAATAGGCATGTACGCGCCGCATATAAATCCGTATCCTGCGCTTATGATAGTACCAACTGCGGATATCTGACCCTGAGTTGATAAAAAGAAGTTTATAAGGGACGATAATGCCGTTCCAAAGAACACAAGTATAATTACGTCAAGGAATAAGAGTAAAACGTCAAGGGCAGACATATACCATCCTATTGCCGCTACATAAACTAAGCATATAACAGTTGCCGTAAAGCAGATAAGTAAGGTGGAAATAAGTGTTGCAACGTAATAGCTTAACGAAAGAACGGACGTACTGATGGGAGCTATACGAAGATCCTTTATTGTTCCGTTTGCTCTGTCCTGTACCATTAAGAAATTGGAGCAAAAGGCTACGGTTATACACGATACGGCAAGCAAGGAGGAAATAAGCTGTCCACCAACCAAGCCGTCAATAATATCCTCGGGAACAGGTATTCCCTGTGGGAAATTCATCGTAAAGCTGTCTCTGTAAACGTTACTTAAAAACGTTGCGTACAAAACAAGCAAAATTGCAGGAGTAATAAGCGCGGTAAGAAACATTCCCTTATCCTTAAAAAACAGCTTGATATTTCTTTTTATAAGAGTCAATACTACCTTCATTTTTCCGTACCTCCTACAAGTTTCTTTCCCGTTACGGACAAAAATACGTCATCCATCTTACCCTTTGTTATCTCATAATCAACAAAAACCTCAGGATATTTTATTATAAGCTCCGTTGCGGCCTTGGTATTGGGAACAGATACTCTGTATGCATCTCGAATAGGCTCATATTCATATCCGAATTTCTTGACAGTTGCCTCATCAATTCCGTATACGGTTATAAAGTCACCCGTATAGGTATTCTTAAGTTCAAGAGGAGTGCCCTCTGCAGATATCTTACCGCTATCTATAATAACCACAAAATCAGCCTCCGCCGCCTCTTCCATATAGTGCGTCGTCAGAAATACGGTCATTTGCTCATTCTTACGAAGGTCCGATATTACGTTCCAAAGTATTTTTCTCGTCTGTGGGTCAAGTCCTGTTGTGGGCTCGTCAAGAACAAGAATTTTCGGCTTGTGAAGTAGGGCTCTTGCTATATCTATTCTTCTTCTCTGTCCACCTGAAAGCTTTGATACCGATCTTTTCAATAGGTCCTTAAAATCAAGAAGTTCAGAAAGCTCATCAAGCCTTGACTTAAACTCATCACCTATTATACCGTACAAAGCGGCGCGGCTCTGTAGATTATCATAAACACTCAAAGCTCCGTCAAGCACGGAATTCTGGAACACAACGCCAAGCTCTCTTTTAATGCCGTCCACGTTTTTATCAAGGTCATACCCGTCAATTACTATGCTTCCGCTATCCTTAGTCAACTGCGCGCACATAATGTTTATGGTAGTTGACTTGCCTGCTCCGTTAACGCCAAGAAAAGCAAAAAGCTCTCCTTCCTTAACTCGAAAGCTCAGGTCCTGTACCGCCTTCACCTCTCCAAAGCTTTTTGAAAGGTGATTTATTTCAATGATATTTTTCATTTTCGTCCCCTTTTCTCTTTTTGTCTGTATTCTATACTCGATTTGAAAATAATTCAAGGGATTTTTCCCATTCGGTTATTTTAGGCAAATAATCGGCACGTCTATTCATACTCATTATATCACAAGCAAACAGAAAAATCAAAGACATAAAGATAATTTTTATAAAGCAAAAAACTGTGGAAAGCCACAGCTTTTTGTTATGAATGTCTGTTTTTTATTACGGAAAAGGCTTCATCTGCAATTTCAACAGTTTCTTTTATATCTTCGTCTGTAAGCGAAGCGTTTATAAAATGATTATGATGATTAGTAAAGAACACTCCTCGTTTAACACACTCTGCTATCCATTCCTGATGAAGCATAAGCGTAGGATCATCCGCTATACGAAGATAAAACAAGGATTCAAGTCCCGTAACACGAAGGTCATATCCGTATTTTTTACCCGCTTCTATAAGACCGTTTTTGAGCTTTGCTCCCTTTTCAATAAGAATTTTAGGCGCATCAATCTTTTTAAGCTTGTTTATACAAGCGATTCCCGCAGCAAAAGGAACGGCGGAAAGCCAATAGCTACCCGTATAAGACATACCCGATACTGTGCTCTTTAAAAACTCCTTACCGCAAAGGGCAGAAACGTTATATCCGTTAGCAAGAGCCTTGCAGAAGCATATAAGGTCTGCTTCAAATCCAAAATAATGATCGGAGCCCGCAATATCCATTCTGAAGCCTGCTCTTACGTCATCTACTACAAGTACAGTTCCGTTTTCGGTGCATATTTTGCGTACCTTCTGCCAAAAATCCTTAGCAGGCATTTCGTTATCCTTGAAATTGCCGTGCATATAAGGCTGACTTATAACCGCGGCAATCTGTCCCTTATACTTTTCAAAGGCTTCCTCAACTGCATTAAAATCGTTCCAATCAAGATAGATATTGTTGCATACGTCCTCTTCTATAATTCCGGAGTAATCTATTTTCTGCGTCCAGGGGGAAACCCCGTGATAATATCCTTTAAAGAAAATTATCTTTTTCCTCTTGGTATATGCTCTTGACGCCATAATAGCCATTGTTGTAACGTCGTTGCCGTTCTTGGCAAAAAACGCCCAATCCGCACTTGCCACCGTATCCACCAGAAGCTCTGCAAATTCTATCATTTTTGTTGAAGGAAAGGTTATGCAGTCACCCTTCTCTCTCTGCTTTGCCGCAGCCTCGTCAACGTCGGGGTCATTGTATCCGAGTATATTAGGACCGTATGCGCACATATAGTCAATAAATCTGTTTCCGTCCACGTCCCAGATATAGGAGCCCTTTGCTTTTTCAGAGAAAAATGGGAATGCCTCTATTGGAACGTAGCACCCCTCGGCAGGTCCCTGATGACCATATATTCCGGAAGGAATAACGTTAGCCGCGCGAGCAAAAAAATCTCTGCTTTTTGTATAATCGTTGATCTTTCGCAATGTTTATTCCTCCTTATGCTAAATAGTATGAAACTCTGTCAAGTATTCTGTTAACGTTATCTACCATTGAAATCATGCCGCCTACCCTTACTTGTCCAAGTCCAACCGCGGCAACTGCATTTACCTTGCCGTCAAACAGATCGCGGGCAAGCTCTATGCTCTCAAATGACATATATGACGTAAAGGTATCGGGGGTCGTATGATACGCGGTGAGTATATGATCCTTTGCGGTAATATACGCAGATTCAGATCCTGTAATTTCAATTTTAACGTTTCCGTCAGTTATATATGATGCGCTCGCCTTACCAACCCTATCGTGATTACCTATCTGCGCCATTGCCTCCGTAATAACGTTAAACATTACGAGAGTACTGATATTAAAAAATTCCTTGTCTTTAAGATCCTCTTCTGTTGCTCTTAAATACTTTGAAAGTATGTCTGTAAGAGGCATAAATTTCTTCAAAAGGAACATAACCTTAAGTAAGCCCTTGCGTGGAATGGGAGTAACAGTTCCATCTATCATTCCGTTAAATTTTTCACAGGTGGAAAAGCATAATTTTATGTTACACTTTTTAACACCCTCAACCATATAGCAGCTTCCCTTATCAAAAACGAGAGTTGCCTGCGGACCGTTCTTAACGGAAAATCCTAAAGAAATCTTATCATCCTTTATTAAATCTCTCGCTTCCTTACACTCTTTACAAAGCTTAGGAATCGATCCGAGAATTGCAAACATGTTTATATATGCCAGAGTTTTTTGATCCTTCATTAATACCTCCGAAAATAAAGATTTATATAATAAAATATTATCATTTTTCCTTATCTCTGTCAACACTTTTTTATTTTTAAGGTTAAAATCCCTTGACAGATGAACATAATAAGTATATAATATGCTTAATGATTTTTTAGTAATAAATGGAGGTTTAGTATGAATCCTTGGCATGATTTTGATGATGAAAGAATACAAGAAAATGATTTTATAGCTGTTATTGAGATTCCGAGAGGAAGCAAGAATAAATACGAGCTCGATAAACGCAGCGGTCTTTTAAAGCTTGACAGAATTCTTTATACATCTACACACTACCCTGCCAACTATGGCTTTATACCTCGCACCCTTTCTGAGGATCATGACCCTCTTGATGTACTTGTAATTTGTCAGGAACCCCTTGAGCCTATGTCCATCGTTGAATGCTACCCTATTGGTATTCTCTATATGATAGACGATAACGAGGTTGATGAAAAGATAATTGCTATTCCCGTTAAGGACCCCAACCTTAACTCTTATAACGATATTACCGAGCTTCCCAAGCATCAGTTTGAAGAAATCAAGCATTTCTTTGAGGTTTATAAATTCCTTGAAAACAAAACTACAAGAGTTGACAAGATTGAAGGACGCGAAGCTGCAGTTGAAGCAATAAGAAAGTGTAAGCTTGCATATAAAGAAAGATTTCTTGGTAGATAAATAATAGCAAGTTGGCGACAACTTGCTATTAGTATGCAGGAGTGGCGGAATTGGCATACGCGTTGGTCTCAGAAGCCAATGAAGAAATTCTTGTGAGTTCAAATCTCATTTCCTGCACCATATCAAAAGCGAGTGCTTATAATCAGCACTCGCTTTTTACATATATCTCAGTGTTTGTATATTACCAATGTAATATCATCATATTGAATTCTTTTGTGTTCTTCTATTGAGTTTGATTTCGCTTTTTCTATGATTGCGTTTGTGCTATCAGTCAATTTATTACCGTCAATTAACGCTACCAATTCTTTTTCTGTTAAATAGTCACTTAAACCATCACAACAAAGGACTACCACATCGTTTAAATTTAAAATATATTCTTCTACTGCATATTTTGGGACAACCGAAGGAATAAATGTATCAAACATTGACCATAAATGCTCGGGCAATCTGTGAACATATTCTTCCAATTGACTTTCGGTAAAGATACCCATTTGTATTAAATTATCGTATTTCTTTTTCGTTTTTGCTATTCTTTCTATGGTATTTTCCTTTATAAGATAGGCAGGGGAATCTCCAACAGAAGTAACTGTTAACGTATTATTTTCTATTATACATACAATTACAGTACCAAATATATACTTGTTACTCTCTTGGGAGAGATTGATTAAATCATTATTTATTTTCCAAATAATTTTATCAATATATTCTTTTGGAGTTAAACCCGACTCATGATAAGGAAAGGCTTTTATATTTTCAATACAGCAGCTTGACATAGCCACCTTTCCGTCAGCACCTGCACCTGATGCTCCGTCTGATAAAACAAGTGTAGAATTGTCTGACGATATATAAAAAGCATCTCCGTTAATTCCGCTTGTTCCTACTATACTTTTTCCGTAAGATATTGGCATATTAGTTCCTTTCGCTTAATAGGTTTTCAATTTCATTTAATAAAATTGTTTTATACTCAGCAAGCTCGGCCTCTGTTGGTCTGTATTTTTCGTTCCACATTTCTTCTCTTGGCAACCACCAAACAGGACCTTTTTGCGGAGTGTCTCCTGTGTTTCTCGGAAACAAGTGCCAATGTACGTGTGTATCACCGTTTCCGAGTAGCTCGTAGTTCATTTTTTCGGCATTAAAAACTTTTTGAACTGCTTCTGCAACAAGAGACATTTCCTCTAAATATTTCATTTTGAAATTGTCGTCTAAATGATGAAGCTCTGTTACGTGCTTTTTACATAAGAACAATGTATATCCCTTGAATCTTTGATGGTCACCCAAAACAACGTATCCCGTTTCAAGCTCTTTTACAAAGTATGTATTTTCATTGTTTTTTATCATTTCAATGCGCTTGCAAATTAAACAATCTTTCATTACTTTTTCCCAACTCCAATTCTAAATATCTATCGTTTGGCGAGTCCAAAAATTCATTTGGTAAATTTATCGCATCCTTGCATCCCATAGCCATATAAAATGCAACTGTGTCTTGTGAGGGTATGGCAGATATAAATAGCTTTTTAACATCTAATGTCTGTGCTTTTTCAACGATTGATAAAAACAGTTCTTTACCTATACCTAAGCGTTTGTAATTATCATCAACAAAAAGCATTGTCATATTCGCATATCCATCTCGCAAAACTCCGTCAACAGAACAAAATCCAACTAATTTGTCTTTTACATAGGATCCAATTACAATTCCGCCTCTGTTGATTTGATTAAGCAAATATGAAGGAATCCAATTTCTTTTTTCTTTGTCCCACTCTCTTGACATTTTACAGCCTTTAAGTATCCAATTGTTATTTTCCTTTACCCACTGCTTACTCCAATTTTGATTATGGCTAAATCCATTCAGAAAATCTATTTTTAAATCTTCACAGGTTAATTCTTTTATAGTAGGTTTATTATATTGATAATACCAAGCATCTCCGTCGGGATGAGAGCCTGTATATTTAAATCCTGCCTTTTCAAAAGCTTTTTGACTTGGTATATTTTCAGGGTATATTACAGCATTAGCGGTATAAATTTCCTCGCCTAAAATGTCTTTTGAACAATTTAATAACTCTTTCAGTATTTTAGTGCCGTTTCCTTGTCCGCGCTTGGCTGGAGAAACTATCAATTCCGATATTGTAAATTCATTTTCAGGAGATTTTCCAATGGAAACAACAGCTATGGACGTATCGTTTTCAAAAATAATTTTACACCAAAAATTTTCATTTAATTTGGTTTCTGTTTCGTTTATCCAATATTCGAAATAAGTATTAAATCCCTCATCACAGCCAGTATTTCTTACAGCTTCTTTGTCAAGAAAAGAGTCGGCAATTTCTGCAAAATTCTTTGAATAATCCGACCATTTATATTTCATTCTCAATCCCCCTTTGTCATTATGAGAATTATATCATATATTTTTAGTTATTTCAAGTGAGAATCAAAGATAAGCGAGTGCTGAAGATCAGCACTCGCCATTTTTATTTTCTATCCTTTGCAAAGGGGGTATATTTTTCAATTATATCCTTAAACCATTGCTCGTTACGAACTCTGTTGAAAAATCTGTTTTTCCCTACAAAGATTAAGTGTTTTTTTACGAAATTATATTCATATCCGGAATTAACATCAGAGCATTTAAATAAACAACCTTCAATAAGAAACGATGAATGAATTGTCGTTTCGGGCAACTCATCATAAGCCTTTGCATATAAAAATGCTAATTCGAAGTATTTTTTACAATTTTCGTAATCATTTAATCTACAATAACGAACTGACAAGCTCATATAAAGTTCACCCAAATAATAGGTAGTGAATCCATAATCGCCATCGTCATAAATAAGGTGAGTAAGTTCTTCGGCTTTTTTATAAAATTTGATAGACTTTTCCAAATCACTATCTAAAAAAGTGCCGTAAATCCTAATGGCACAGAAAAGTCCATCTGCTCTACGTTTTATGCCTTTTCTTATTTGCTCTCGCCATTTCTCACTACCTTTTTCGTAAAGGTCTTCCATCATTTCTTCCCGATTACAGGTAGGAAACATTTGTATATATTCTATAGCCTTTTCATAATTTCCTAAATCTCGATATATACCGCTTAGCATGGATATTGCTTCATATTTCATAGGCGCGTCTATACATTCATTTAGTATGCGATTACATATATTTAAAAGCTCATCCTTATGTGGTACTTTTTCGTGATTTTCCGGAAGTTCTCCCTTTGATTCCTTTTCCCAATAATCTTCCCAAAAGTATGGATCATAATATCTCATCCACATATACTTTTCCAAAATTCTATAATCATTGGGATATTCACGGTATGCTTGGCAAATAAAATCAAATTTTTCTTTTTCCTTACCGAGATTTGAAAGTCTCCCGTATTCTTCTATTATTTCATCTATTTTTGCCTGCTTTTTTGCCAGGTCAACACCTAAAAGCTCATCTGTTGTAACATTGAAAAAATTTGCAAGTACAGGAAGCATAGTTACATCTGGTAATGATGCATTCGTCTCCCATTTCGATACCGCTTGAAATGATATATTAAGCCTTTCCGCAAGCTCCTCTTGCGTTAAATTCATTTTTCTGCGCAAGGCTTTTATTTTGTTGCCAAAGTTTTTCATAAGAAAACTCCTTTAAGATTATTTCCTCGAGGTTAATTATATTTTAGCACATTTACTTAAGATGTCCATGTAAAGCCAAGAGAATATTTTTCTAATTACAGTTGAATTTTCTATTTACATACATTATTTTACTTATCAATAATATAAAACGAATTATGTTTAGTTGACTAAACAAAAACAATATGTTATAATTCAATTGAATAATACATTATGCTATTGTTAAGGAGAATAAACTATGAACTTTATGGAAAGAGCAAAAGAATTAGTGGCTAAAATGACCATTGAAGAAAAAATGGCTCAAATGAGATTTGATGCTCCCGCAATTCCACGACTCAATATCCCTGCATATAACTGGTGGAACGAATGCTTGCACGGTGTTGCAAGACAGGGCTGCGCAACTGTATTCCCTCAGGCTATCGGTCTTGCGGCAAGCTATAATACGGAGCTTATGGAAGAGGTTGCTACCGCTATATCCGACGAAGCAAGAGCAAAATATAATGAATTTAAAAAATTCGGCAATACTGAGCTTTATCAGGGACTTACCTTCTGGTCACCCAATATCAACATTTTCAGAGACCCAAGATGGGGACGCGGACACGAAACCTACGGTGAGGACCCTCTTCTCACGGGTAAAATGGGTACCGCATTTATAAAAGGACTTCAAGGAAACGGAAAATACCGTAAGCTTGACGCAACTATAAAGCACTATGCCGTACATAGTGGTCCGGAATATGAGCGCCATGGCTTTGATGCGGTAGTATCAAAAAAGGATCTTTACGAAACATATTTAAGCGCATTTAAATACTGTATTGACCACGCTGATCCGTCTGCGGTAATGGGCGCGTACAACAGAGTAAACGGGGAGCCCTGCTGCGGAAGTAAAACACTTTTACAGGATATTCTCTACGGTGAATTTGGATTCAAGGGTTACGTTGTTTCCGACTGTGGAGCTATAAGAGATATTCATGCAGGACACAAGGTTACCTCAAGTGAGCCCGAAAGCGTTGCTTTGGCGTTAAATAACGGATGTCAGCTTAACTGTGGTGATGCTTATTTAAGCCTTTGGGATGCATATGAAATGGACCTTATAACAGAAGAAACGATTACTGCCGCTGTTGAAAAGCTTTTTGAGGCTCGTTTCCGTCTTGGTATGTTTGATGACGATTGTGAGTATGATAATATCCCTTACGAGGTTGTAGAATGTGATAAACACCGCGCAATTAACAGAAAAATGGCGCAAGAAAGTATGGTTCTGTTAAAAAACAACGGTATACTGCCCCTTTCCAAGGATGTTAAAACCATTGCGGTAATCGGTCCAAATGCTGATGACGTACGTATTCTCAAGGGTAACTATAACGGTACTCCCTCAGTATACTCCACACCCTTAAGAGGTCTTCAGGATAATTTTGATGGCAAGGTTCTTTATGCGGCAGGATGCCATCCCCACGATCCCAATAGCGGTAACTGGAGCGGCAGCCCTATGAGAGAGGCTGAAATAATCGCAAATAAGGCTGACGTTGTAATTATGTGTATGGGACTTAATCCTTCTATGGAAGGCGAAGAGGGCGACACATTTAACGGTGACGTAGCAGGAGATAAGAAGGATATTTATCTTCCCATCCCTCAAAGACAGCTTTTTGAAAAGATAAAGGCTATTGGCAAGCCCATAATTTTTGTTAACATCAGCGGAAGCTGTCTCTCACTTTATGAGCAAGACAAATATTGCGATGCAGTTATTCAATGCTTCTATCCCGGCGCAGAGGGTGGAAATGCTTTGGCTGACGTTATTTTGGGTAAGGTTTCACCAAGCGGAAGACTTCCCGTTACCTTCTACAGAGACGATAAGGATCTTCCTCCCTTCCGTGATTACAGTATGGAAAACCGCACCTACAAGTATTTCAAGGGCAATCCCCTTTATCCATTCGGTTATGGTCTTACATACGGAAAAACAGAGGAAAACTGGGTATCTGACACTAAGGTTGAAATAACAAACAAGGGCGGTATGGATACAAGCTATTCCGTTTTGAAATTCAAAACCGTTCCAAATCCCGAGCTTGTAGACTTTAAAAAGATCTTTATTAAAGTTGGCGAAACAATTACCGTAGAATTTTAATAATTTACCCCGAATTTTAAAATGAAATTCGGGGTTTTTATTTACATATGTAATATTTTGTGCTATACTTATTTGACTAAATACATAGATCGAGGTGTTGATCTTGAAAATAACAAAGGAAGCAAAAAACGCCATTATGATTGGCGGTCTTTGCTCCGCATCCTACCTTGCAGTATATTTTGCAAGAAATATTTTAAGTGCCGTCACCCCCAAGATTGTAAACGGTGACGAAGCCATGGTGGAATACATTGGAGTCGTTTCCTCTCTTTATTTTATATTCTACGCAGTAGGTCAGTTAATAAACGGAATAATCGGCGACAAGATAAAGGCGAAATATATGATATCCTTTGGATTGCTTCTGGCAGGAGCGACAAATATTGTTTTCCCTTATATTTTCCATATTCAAAATGTCGCTAAATTTCTTTACGCAATGACAGGATTTTTCCTATCAATGATATACGCTCCTATGACTAAAGTAGTGGCAGAAAACACAAATCCTATACATACCGTGCGTTGTAGCTTAGGATACGAGCTTGCCGCTCTCCTCGGCTCTCCCTTTGCAGGACTAGTTGCATCATTCCTCGTTTGGCAAAGCGTTTTTTTTGTAGGAAGTATTGCCCTCTTTGTTATGGCAGGGCTTTGTATGATCTTCTTTATTTATTTTGAGAGAAAGGGCATTGTAACATATGGAAAATACGTTCCTACATATACTCAAAGCACGCAAAATCACAGCTTTTTCTCAAAAATAAATATTCTTATCAAGCACAGAATAATAATTTTCTCTTTGATATCAATTATTACAGGTGTTATAAGAACTACTGTTGTATTCTGGCTTCCTACGTATTTTTCACAATATCTTGGATACAGTCAGGACGAAGCGCCAGTTATTTTCTCTGTTGCAACTCTTTTAATATCTTTTTCCGCATTTATAGCAGTTTTCGTATATGAAAGACTGCACAGAAATATGGACCTTACCATTCTTATTATGTTTACCGCCTCTGCTCTTTTCTTCCTTGGTGTGTATTTCTTAAAAAATCCTGTAATAAACATAATATTTATAGTCCTTGCTGTTATAGCATCCAATTGCTGCGCATCTATGCTTTGGAGCAGATATTGCCCAAGCCTTCGCGATACGGGTATGGTATCAAGCGCAACAGGATACCTTGATTTTCTAAGCTATATGGCTGCCGCCGCATCAAGCACTATATTTGCAAATTCCGTATCTACCATCGGATGGGGCAATCTTATACTCATATGGATGGGACTAATGGTATTCGGTATATTTATAATGATACCTTACAAAAAAATCTTTAATAAAAAATGGAGGTTAAGATGAAAAATTTATTTTCCGTAAACGCTTACTCAGATGATGATGGATTACTTCCCGAGCTTAAAGCCACAGAAGCAAGAACCATAAGTGAAGAAACCGCGCAAAGCTTAGAAAATTCTATTGATGCCCTTCACGAGATAAACAAAAAGATATTTCTTCCTATGGTATTGCTTATAATCAAATACGTTCTCTTTGCTATAGGAATAATATTGCTTTCCGTGTCTGTTTCATCCTGCGCAGAGGTTGGAATAAACAACAGAGTAAAAATTTGCGTGGGAATAGGAGCCGCTCTCCTTATAGCTGCTGCAATAATATTTATTATAGAAAAAGTGCGTGAGCGCAGAGTAACGGAAAGTGATGAGTACAAATACGCCATTTCAAAATCAGAAAGTGTGGACAGAAATTCACTTTTGGAATTAAATGTTCCCTCTTTTGCTCCCACTGTAGATATTTTTATGTGGTTTTATGAAATCAAAAAGGATGGTACAAAAAAGAACGCGCTATCCGCAGAATACGATCCTACAGAAATGTACGTTTTTGAAGAAAACGGAAATCTTTGCCTGGCTGACCTTAGTTCGGTATACAGCATAGCTCCAATATCATCATTTAAAAAGATCGAATATATTACTAAAAAATCAAGCTTTTCTTGTTGGAACAAGGATGTACCTTATAATAAAGGAGAATATAAGGAATATAGAATTTCTGCAGATAAATACGAAACGGAATTTTATATAAAAAATCTTTGCTCCGTTCAGCTTGAGTTAAATGGTGAGGAATATGAAATAATCGTTCCGCCATATGATATCTACGCATTCGAAACCATATTAGGATTAAAAGCACAATTTCCCATTGAATAAAAACAAGGTGTTTCCCAAGAAGGAAACACCTTGTTTTTATATTTTATGAATCAATAATCCGCTTCTCAATTTCGGCTCAAACCAGGTTGATTTCGGAGGCATTACAGCGCCTGAATCGGCAACCGCCATAAGCTCATCAAGGGATGTGGGATACATTGAAATTGCGCATACCATATCCTGATTACACCTTTCCTCCAAATATTCAAGTCCGCGAATTCCGCCTGCAAAATCTATTCTCTTATCGCTTCTTGGATCATTTATACCAAGAATAGCAGATAGAACGTTCTTTTGTAAAATAGCACAATCAAGACGCTCAACCGCTGAGCCTTCTTTACAAATACTGTCGTAAAATTTAACCTTATACCATTTTTTATTTACATATATGCCGACAGTGTGTACACCTTCGGGGCTATATGGCTCAAAGCCCTCATACGCCTCTACCGTACCGACTGTTTTAGATATTAAGCTCAAAAACTCATCAGGTGTAAGACCGTTAAGATCCTTAATAAGTCTGTTATAATCAAGAATTTCAAGAGATTTAGAGGGGAAAATAACGGATAAGAAGAAATTAAATTCTTCACTACCTGTGTAGCTTGGATTTTCTTCTCTTCTCTTTAATCCCACCTTAACGGCAGATGCGGCGCGGTGATGTCCGTCCGCAATATACAAAGCATCGAGTGAAGCAAACGCATCCTCTATTGCCTTATCAACAGAAGCATCCTCGGTTGCCCATACAGTATGTCTTATTCCATCATCTGCGATAAAGTCGTATAAAGGAGTCTTTTCCGTTTCCTTTGCGATTATTTCATCAAGAGAAGCACTATCCTTGTAAGCAAGAAAAATCGGACCGGTATGAGCAGAACAGGTATCTACGTGCTTTATTCTGTCTATTTCCTTATCAGCGCGGGTAAACTCGTGCTTTTTAATTCTGTTTTCAAGATAATCATCTATTGACGCGCATCCGACTATACCTGTCTGTGCTCTGCCATTCATGATCTGACGGTAGAAATAGTATCTTTTCTTGCCATCATTTACGTATACGCCCTTTTCTTCAAACTCTTTCAAATTTGAGGCAGCCTTTGCATATACGCTTTCATCATAAATGTCAACGCTCTTATCAAGATCGATCTCAGCCTTATCAATGTGTAAAAATGAGTATGGCTTGCCTTCAACCTCAACTCTGGCTTCATCACTTGACATAACGTCATAAGGAAGCGCGGCGCACTCCTTTACGAAATCCGAATGAGGTCTCAATGCAAAAAAAGGTTTAACAGTAATCATAAATCCACCAAAAAATTAATAACAGTTTACTTTAATAACTCCGTCAATGTTCATAACTGTGCTTACAACGTCCTCGCTAACCTTTTCGTTAGTTTCAACAATTGTATATGCAGCATCGCCCTTAGATCCGTTAGCAAGGTTTTCGATGTTAACGTTTACAGAAGCAAATGCAGCTGTGATCTGGGAGAGCATATTAGGAATATTTTTGTGCATTACGCATACACGAGCGCTTGCTGTGTGAGGAATTGCAACGTTAGGATAGTTTACGCTATTCTTGATATTACCGTTTGTAAGGTATTCATCAAGCTGCTTTGCAGCCATAACAGCGCAATGATCCTCAGACTCATTTGTAGAAGCGCCAAGATGAGGAATGTTGATAATTCCATCTACGCCAACAGTCTCGTCTGTAGGGAAGTCTGTAACGTACTTAGCAACCTTCTTGCTTTCAAGAGCCTTCTTAATATCCTCTGCATTTACAAGCTCTGCTCTTGCAAGGTTGATGATTCTTACTCCGTCCTTCATCATAGAAAGTGTCTTTTCGGAGATCATATTCTTTGTCTGTGCAGTTGCAGGAACGTGAAGAGTGATGTAATCACAAGTCTTGAATATTTCTTCATAGTTTGCTGCCTGCTCAATGGCGGGAGCAAGATGCCAAGCTGCAGCAGGTGTAATGTAAGGATCACAACCCATTACAACCATACCAAGGGCATTAGCTGCGTTAGCTACCATACCGCCGATAGCGCCAAGACCGATTACGCCGAGCTTCTTGCCAATAAGCTCGTTACCTACGTAAGCGCCCTTACCAGCCTCAACAGCCTTTGCAACGCCTTCTGTACCCTTAAGTGTCTTAACCCATTCAATACCACCTACAACATCTCTTGCCGCAAGAATAAGAGCGCAGATTGCAAGCTCCTTAACACCGTTAGCATTAGCGCCGGGAGTATTGAATACTACAATACCCTTCTCTGTGCATTTTTCAACGGGAATATTGTTAACTCCAGCTCCGCAACGTGCGATTGCGGTAAGAGTTTCGGGCATTTCCATATCGTGAAGCTTTGCGGAACGAACCATTATTGCATCGGGTGTTTCGCAAGCATCGGATACTGTATATTTCGCAGGGCTGAATACGTCAGTACCAACCTTTGCGATTTTATTCATAAGCTTAATATTTTTCATTTCTATACCTTCTTTATGCTTTGGGATTTTCAGCTGCAAACTTCTTCATAAATTCAACGAGAGCAACAACACCTTCATAGGGCATTGCATTGTAAATAGAAGCTCTCATACCGCCAACTGAACGGTGTCCCTTAAGATTCTTAAGTCCTGCCTTACCCGCCTCGGAAGCAAACTTCTTATCAAGATCAGCGTCGCCTGTTACAAATGTAACGTTCATCATAGAACGGCTTTCCTTCTGTACGGGAGCAATGTAGTAATCCTGGCTATCAAGATAATCGTAAAGAACCTTTGCCTTCTTTTCATTCATTTCCTTCATCTTTTCAAGACCGCCAAGGCTATCGATCCACTCATATACAAGCTTTGCAATGTAAATGCAGTAGCAAGGAGGAGTGTTGTACATAGAATCATTGTCTGCCATTGTCTTGTAATCAAGCATTGTGGGGATATCTTCGCGTGCGTTACCCATAAGGTCTTCTCTTACGATGGCAATTGTAAGACCTGCGGGAGCCATATTCTTCTGTGCGCCTGCATAGATCACACCGAACTTACTTACGTCAACAGGCTCGGAAATGATGCAAGAGGACATATCAGCAACAAGGGGAATATCTCCTGTGTCGGGTATGTATGGGAACTTTGTACCGTAAATTGTGTTGTTGAAGCATACATGTACATAGTCTGCGTCAGGTCTGATATTGGATTTATCAAACTTAGGAATGTATGAGAAGTTAGCATCCTTGCTGGAAGCTGCAACTACAACGTCACCATACTTCTGCGCTTCTTTATATGCTTTGTTTGAGAACTGACCGGAAACAACGTAGTCAGCCTTCTTGTTCTTATTCATAAGATTCAAGGGAACTGCCGCAAACTGTGTAGACGCGCCACCTTGAAGGAAAAGCACCTTGTAGTTGTCGGGAATGTTCATTATTTTGCGAAGAAGTCTTTCCGCGTCCTTGATAATCTCGTCGTATACGGGGGAACGGTGGCTCATCTCCATAACTGACATTCCGCTATCTCCATAGCAAAGCATTTCGTTAGCTGCTCTATTCAAAACCTCGATAGGAAGCATGGAAGGACCAGCTGAAAAGTTATAAACTCTTTCCATAATTGAGAAACCTCCAAATAAATTTAAAAATATAATATTAGATTATACAACTTATGACTCTTTAAGTCAATATATTTGTAAAATTATTTTAAAATATTTATGGGAAACTGCAATTAAGCAGTTTCCCGTAAATTTTTACTTAAAATACTTCACAGCAGACTTAAACATCTTAATGTCATAATCGCCGTATACGTTTTTATAAAGACCGTTGGCAATACGCTCAGAGTGACCCATCTTACCGATTACACGTCCGTCGGGAGAAAGGATACCCTCTATTGCAAGGCTTGAACCGTTGGGGTTAAAGTCTATATCGTATGTAGCTTCGCCGTTAAGATCAACGTACTGTGTCGCAATTTGACCGTTCTTGATAAGCTCTGCTATAGTAGCGTCATTAGCTAAGAATTTACCCTCACCGTGAGAAATTGCAACATTATATATATCGCCAACATTACACTCGGAAAGCCAAGGAGAATTGTTGGATGCCACACGAGTTCTTACGATCTTGGACTGGTGTCTTGCAATATTGTTAAATGTAAGCGTAGGACAATTTTCGTCTGTATCTATAATCTTACCGTAGGGTACAAGACCAAGCTTTACAAGCGCCTGGAATCCGTTACAAATACCGCACATAAGACCGTCACGATTTTCAAGAAGGTCTGTAACTGCTTCCTTAACGTCTGCGCCTCTAAAGAAAGCTGTAATGAACTTACCGCTTCCGTCGGGCTCGTCGCCGCCGGAGAAACCACCGGGAACAAAGATCATCTGGGACTCCTTAACAAGGCCTACAAACTCCTCAGAGCTTCTCTTGATATCGTCTGCGCTCAAGTTGTTTATAACGAATATTTTAGCCTCTGCCCCCGCATTTTCAACTGCTTTAGCAGAATCATATTCACAGTTTGTACCAGGGAATACAGGAATAAGAACCTTGGGCTTTGCTACTTTAATAGCAGGCGCAAGCTTTTTATCTGTTTCATAAGAAACGGTTTCAGGCTTCTCTGTGCTTGACTTGATATTGCAGGGATATACGCTTTCAAGCTTATCCTCGTAAAGCTTAGTCAATTCACACATACATACCTTAACGCCATTATATGAAATAGCCTTATCGTCTGTTACTGTACCAAGAGCAGTACCAATTTCAATATTTTCTGCAAGCTCGAGAATGAATGAACCATAATTATAACCGAATATATCATCAAGTGTAATATTGGAGTTGTACTCAAATCCAAAGCCATTACCTATTGCCATCTTATAAACAGCCTCTGCTACACCACCGATTGTAGGCGTATATGCGCTAAGGATCTTACCGCTTCTCATAAGACAAGTAACCTTGTTATAAAGAGCAAGAAGAGATTCCGTCTTGGGAAGCATATTTTCATCATATTCAGGCTTAACGATCACAACCTTTGAGCCAGCCTTTTTAAATTCGGGAGAAACAACCTCGCTTGTTTTACCGTTTGTAACCGCGAAGGAAATGAGTGTGGGAGGAACGTCAAGCTTCTCAAAAGATCCGCTCATAGAGTCCTTACCGCCAATAGCGCCTATACCGAGATCCTTCTGCGCTTTAAACGCGCCAAGGAGGGCGGACAAGGGCTTGCCCCATCTCTTAGGATCCTTCAAGGGCTTTTCAAAATATTCCTGGAACGTAAGATATACGTCCTCAAACTTAGCACCCGTTGCAATAAGCTTGGAAACTGATTCAATTACCGCAAGATAAGCACCGTGGAAGGGGCTCTTTTCGGAAACGAAGGGGTTATATCCCCACGCCATATAAGAACAATCATCTGTATGACCCTTTTCACAGGAAATAAGGTGTACCATAGACTGAATAGGCGTTCTCTGATACTTACCACCAAATGGCATAAGTACTGTTCCTGCACCAATCGTACTGTCAAAGCGTTCACTCAAGCCTCTCTTAGAGCAAGTATTTATATCATCACAAATGGACTTGATTCCACTTTCAAAATCAGCAGGAATTGTCTTGTTGTAATCTTCTATTTTTGCAGGAGCTATATCAATATGCTTTTCTGCGCCGTTGGAGTTAAGGAACTCTCTGCTTATATCTACAATAGCCTTTCCATTATGGAACATACGGAGTCTTGGCTCTGCCTTAACAGTTGCAACAACAGTCGCCTCAAGGTTTTCACTGTGAGCAAGCGCTAAGAATGCATCAATATTTTCCTTTTCGATTACAACAGCCATTCTTTCCTGAGATTCGCTGATTGCAAGCTCAGTACCGTCAAGACCGTCATACTTTTTAGGAACTGCATTAAGGTTGATTTCAAGTCCGTCAGCAAGCTCGCCTATAGCAACGGATACACCGCCTGCTCCAAAGTCATTACAACGCTTTATCATACGGCAAGCGTCATAATTTCTGAAGAGACGCTGAAGCTTTCTTTCTTCAGGAGCATTACCCTTCTGAACCTCTGCGCCGCACTGCTCAAGAGAATCAACCGTATGGGATTTGGATGAGCCTGTTGCTCCGCCGCATCCGTCACGACCTGTACGGCCGCCAAGCAAGATTACAACGTCGCCGTCTTCGGGTCTTTCTCTACGTACGTTTCTTTCGGGAGCAGCAGCGATTACTGCGCCTACCTCAAGATGCTTTGCCGCATATCCGTCGTGATAAATTTCATCAACTATACCAGTAGCAAGACCAATCTGGTTACCGTAGGAGGAATAACCTGCAGCAGCAGTTGTTACGATCTTTCTCTGAGGAAGCTTACCCTCAATAGTTTCATCAAGAGATCTCAAAGGATCAGCAGCTCCTGTAAGACGCATAGCGCCGTAAACGTAGGATCTGCCCGACAAGGGGTCACGGATAGCACCGCCGATACAAGTAGCCGCGCCACCAAAGGGCTCAATTTCAGTAGGATGGTTATGCGTTTCATTTTTGAAGAGCAAGAGCCAGGGCTCAGCCTTACCGTCAACCTCTACTGTGATCTTAACAGTACATGCATTGATTTCTTCACTCTCATCAAGCTTGTCAAGCTTACCCTCTTTCTTAAGATACTTAACCGCTAAGGTTGCAATATCCATAAGGTTTACAGGCTTTGTTCTGTTAAGTATCTTTCTTGTATTGATATAATCGTCATACGTATCCTGAAGAAGCTTATCTTCAAATTTAACGTTATCAATAGTTGTCAAGAACGTTGTATGACGACAATGGTCTGACCAATATGTGTCTATCATACGAATTTCTGTTACCGTGGGATTTCTACCCTCTGTTTTAAAGTAATCCTGGCAGAATTTAATATCGTCATTATCCATAGCAAGAGCGTAGGATTTAACAAAATCAGCAAGACCGTCCTTATCAAGATCAATAAATCCGTCGATAGTTTTTACATCCTCGGGAACGTCGTATTCAGCCTTTATGGTATCCTTTTCCTCAAGAGAAGCTTCACGCGCTTCTACAGGGTTAATAACGTGCTTCTTTATAGCCTTTACTTCACCCTCTGTAAGATCTCCGTAAAGCATATATACTCTTGCGCTCTGTACGGAGGGCTTATCTCCCTTTGAAATAAGCTGAATACATTGAGCCGCAGAGTCTGCTCTTTGATCAAACTGACCGGGCAAATACTCTGTCGCGAATACTACCGCTCCGTCGTTTTCAAGTGAAAAATAAACATTGTCAAGCTGAGGCTCTGAAAATACTGTTTTTACAGAGTAATCAAAAAGTTCCTTCGTGATATTTTCCACATCATAGCGGTTCATGATTCTTACTTTTTCTATATTCTTTATTCCAAGAAATGTCTTGATTTCGGAAAATAATGCATTAGCCTCATTTTCAAGACCCTTTTTCTTTTCTACATAAACGCGGTAAACCATTTTATTTAACCTCCGTTGCTTTAAGCGCTTTTTGTCCAATGTCACTTCTGTAAAAAGCGTTATCAAATTTAATCATAGAAACCTTTTTATATGCACCGTCTATTGCTGATTTCAAATCATTTGCAACATCGGTTACACCGAGTACTCTTCCGCCTGCGCTAAGGAGCTTTTTATCAGAAAGCTTTGCTCCCGCTACGTATACGGAATCAGATATTTCCTCGGGAATAACTATTTCAAATCCGTTTTCATATTTTTCGGGATAACCCTTGGATGCCATAATTACACAGCAAGCGCTCTTGTCTGCAAACTTAACGTCACACTTATCAAGTGTTCCGTTGGTTACACTCTGCATAACCTCAAAAAGATCACTTTCAAGCAAGGGCAAAACTACCTGAGTTTCAGGGTCACCGAATCTGCAGTTATATTCAATAACCTTGGGACCGTTCTTTGTAAGCATAAGACCGAAGTACAAGCATCCCTTGAATAGCCTATCTTCCTTTTTCATAGCCTCAATAGTAGGCAAGAAAATAGTTTTCATACATTCATCGGCAATATCCTTTGTGTAGTAAGGATTAGGAGCTACCGTTCCCATGCCTCCCGTATTAAGACCCTTGTCAAAATCAAGCGCTCTCTTATGGTCCATAGAAGATACCATAGGCTTTACAACGTTTCCGTCTGTAAATGCAAGCACGGAAACCTCAGGACCCTCAAGATATTCTTCAATAACTATATTGTTTCCGCTATCACCGAACTTTTTGTCCTCCATTATGCTCTTTACAGCATCAATGGCCTCTTCCTTTGTAAATGCTATTACAACGCCCTTTCCAAGCGCAAGACCGTCTGCCTTAATTACTGTGGGAATGGGAGCTGATTCAAGATACTTAAGAGCATCCTCTGCTTTTGTGAATACCTGGTATTCAGCAGTTGGAATACCATATTTTTTCATAAGGTTTTTAGAGAATACCTTACTGCCCTCAATAATCGCAGCCGCCTTTGATGGACCAAAGCAAGGAATACCTATTTCATTAAGAGCATCAACACAACCAAGTACGAGAGGATCATCGGGAGCTACCACCGCGTAATCAATGGAATTTTCCTTTGCAAAGCTTACGATACCCTCAATATCCTTTGCACCGATGTTTACACAAGTAGCATCATGCGCTATTCCACCGTTACCGGGAAGCGCAAAAATTTTTTCTATGGATTTGTTTTCTTTAAGCTTTTTTATAATGGCGTGTTCTCTGCCACCGCCACCAACAACTATTACTCTCATCGCATGCTCCTTATTAATGGTGGAATAATCTCATTTTTGTAAACGCCATTACCATACCGTACTTATTACAGCAATTTATAACAACGTCATCTCTGATAGATCCACCGGGCTCTGCGATATATGTAACGCCGCTTCTTCTTGCTCTTTCAATATTATCACTGAAGGGGAAGAAAGCATCGGAGCCAACGCTTACGCCTGTAATAGTGTCAAGATATTCTCTCATTTCCTCAGCTGTGAAGGGCTCAGGCTGCTTTGAGAAATATTTCTGCCAATTTCCGTCAGCGCATACATCTTCCTCATTCTTATTGATATATCCGTCAATAACATTATCTCTGTCGGGACGGGAAACTGTAGGTAAGAAAGGAAGGTTAAGCACCTTTTCGTGCTGTCTTAAATGCCATGTATCAGCCTTTGTACCTGCAAGACGTGTACAATGGATTCTTGACTGCTGACCTGCTCCAACACCGATAGCCTGTCCGTTATATGCATAGCATACGGAGTTTGACTGTGTGTATTTAAGAGTTATAAGAGCGATTATAAGGTCTGTAACCGCATTATCGGGAAGCTCCTTGTTTTCAGTTACGATATCAGTAAAGAGCTCCTTGTCAATTTTAAAGTTATTTCTTCCCTGCTCAAAGGTTATGCCGTAAACCTGCTTACGTTCAATAGGGTCGGGAACGAAGTCAGGATCGATCTTTACGATATTGTAATTACCCTTCTTCTTTGTCTTAAGAATTTCAAGAGCCTCATCTGTGTATCCGGGAGCGATAACACCGTCGGAAATTTCTCTCTTTATGAGCAATGCAGTAGTGACATCGCATACGTCAGAAAGAGCGATCCAGTCACCAAAGGAGCTCATTCTGTCCGTTCCTCTTGCTCTTGCATATGCACAAGCCAAGGGAGAATCATCAAGGCCTTCAATATCATCTACAAAGCAAGCCTTTTTGAGCTTTTCGGGGAGCTTGATTCCAACTGCTGCAGATGTGGGGCTTACGTGCTTAAAGGATGTAGCGCAAGGAAGTCCTGTTGCTTCCTTCAATTCCTTAACGAGCTGCCATGAGTTGAAAGCATCAAGGAAGTTAATATATCCGGGTCTGCCACAAAGTATTTCTATAGGCAACTCTGCGCCATTTTCCATAAAAATTTTGGAAGGCTTCTGATTGGGGTTGCAGCCGTATTTAAGTTCAAATTCTTTCATCATTATGTACCGACCCTTTCATCATTTATTTTTGTTTACGATTCTTGTTTCAGCTTCGCCTGTTGCAATATCTATATATCTTACAAAAAGTGAAACCTTGTTATCTTCATTGAGGTTAGTCCAGATAAGTTCTGTCAATTCATCAATGCCAACGTCGGGAAGGATAAGTGTTTTAGGCTCACCCTCAAAGGAAGGAAGGGGATTTCCGTCTCCGTTATAAGTATGAATAAACTTTGCCATTCCCGCCTTGGGATTTGAATAAGCATATGTAAATCTTTCGCAAGAGGAGTCATCTCCCTCAGCACTCTTAAGAATAGACATTGCAAAATTCATTCCATCCTCTTCACGACGAATAATACCTGAAATACGGGGTGTAAAATTAGGCTTATCATCCTCAAACTCTCTTGTACGAAGAGCCTGCTCAAACGTCATCTGCTTATCCATAAGCTTATAAATCGTGTCTGTCTGATCACCATTAGTTACGATAGTCTTGTTGCCGAGAACTCTTACGGGATAATAAATAATAAGATGGGGATCTATCATTTTGGATTCGTCAAATGCCTTTGTACGCATAGCATCGCCTTCGGCAACGAATACTCTGTTACGGCTGTTTTCACTTCTTCCCATAATAAAGTAAGCGGCTACTGCCTTCTTGGAGTCTGCGCTTTTACCAATAATAATTCCTCTGCCATGATAAGCAAGAGAATTAAGCTCATTTACAATAGTTGAAACCTTCATTCTTTATCTCCTCATTTTTCTACATAAACCTTGTTATCCCTGACAGTAAGCTTATCATCACAGAAAAGTCTTACGGCCTCGGGCAATATTTTCCATTCTGCCTCTTCCATAATTCTCTTTTGAAGAGCTTCGGGAGTGTCATCCTCCATAACGCAAACTGCCTTTTGAAGGATAATAGGACCGGCATCACATTCGGGAGTAACAATGTGAACTGTTGCGCCGGAAACCTTAACTCCCTTTTCAAGCGCAGCCTCGTGAACGTGAAGTCCATAATACCCCTTGCCGCAGAAGGAGGGGATCAATGCGGGATGAACATTTATTATTTTGTTTGTAAAAGCCTCATATACCTGTTCATCAAATATAGTTAAAAACCCTGCTAAAACTACAAGATCTATTTTTTCTTCCAAAAGAGCGTCTGTAAGCGCCCTTGAATAAGATTTAATGCTGTCATAATCCTTACGGGGAAGAACAACAGATTTTATGCTGTTATTCTCCGCTCTTTCAAGAGCATAAATACCGGGCTTTGATGCAACAACAAGAGAAATTTTGCCGTTTCCAAGCATTCCGTTCTTCTCTGCATCAATTAAAGCCTGTAAATTTGTTCCTCCGCCGGATACAAGAACTGCTATTCTTTTCATTAGCAGAACACCACGCCTTCGTCACCCTTGATGATCTCGCCGATTACGTAAGCATCATCACCGTGAGCCTTAAGTATCTCGATTGCTGTGTCAACCTCATCCGCAGGAACTACTATGCTCATACCTACACCCATATTGTACGTGTTATACATATCTCTTTCAGGAACATTTCCTGTCTTTGCAATAAGATCAAAAATAGGAAGAACCTTAACTGCGGATTTTGTAATCTTAGCAGAAAGTCCCTTAGGAATAGATCTCGGAATATTTTCGTAAAATCCACCGCCTGTAATATGACTGATACCCTTTACGTTAACCTTTTCGATAAGCGCAAGAACAGACTTAACGTAAATTCTTGTAGGTGTAAGAAGTGTTTCCGCAATGGAAGCTCCGCCAAGATCAGCGCAAGGCTCATAAAGAGATGCGGGGTTATTATCTATATCAAATACCTTACGAACAAGTGAAAAACCATTCGAGTGAACGCCGCTTGAAGGAAGCGCAATAACAACGTCACCCTCAACCATTTTGGTGTTATCAAGAATTTTCTTTTTGTCTACTATACCAACAGCAAATCCTGCAAGATCGTAATCATCAACGGGCATAAGGCCTGGGTGCTCAGCTGTTTCTCCACCGATAAGAGCCGCTCCGGACTGTACGCATCCCTCGGCAACACCGCCGACAATAGAAGCTATCTTTTCGGGAATATTCTTACCACAAGCAATATAGTCAAGGAAGAACAAGGGCTTTGCGCCTACGCAAATGATATCGTTAACACACATAGCAACTGCGTCAATACCAATAGTATCATGCTTGTCCATCAAAATTGCCATCTTAACCTTTGTACCGCAACCGTCAGTACCTGAAACAAGTACAGGCTCTTCCATTCCTGCAACAGGGAGTCCGAAGCATCCGCCAAATCCACCTACGTCATCAAGGCAACCCTCATTCTTTGTACGTGCGATATGGGATTTCATAAGTTCAACTGCTTTGTAACCTGCTGTAATATCAACGCCAGCAGCTGCGTAGCTCTCAGATCTTGAATTTTTCACTTTTATGTCTCACTTTCTGATAATTTTATATCGTATTTATTTCTTTGTGTTGTTGATGGAGGATTTGTTGGGTATTTACCATCAAAGCATGCCTTACAATATCCTTTACAGGTTCCGCCCTCTCCGAGCTTTTCTACGTCCTCGATGTTTAAGAATCCTAAAGAATCAACACCGAATATCTTTTCCATTTCCTCGGTTGTATGATTACAAGCAATAAGAACATCCTTTGAATCAATATCCGTACCGTAGTAGCATGGATTAAGGAATTTTGGCGCAGATGAACGAAGATGTATTTCCTTTGCGCCTGCATCACGCAAAAGCTTAACGATTCTTGCGCAGGTTGTTCCTCTTACAATTGAGTCATCTACAAGAACTATTCTCTTTCCCTTTACCGTATTAGCAACGGGATTAAGCTTAATTCTAACCTTATCTTCTCTTACGTTTTGCCCCGGAGCAATAAACGTTCTGCCTATATATTTATTTTTAATAAGTCCTATTCCGTAAGGTATACCGGACTCCTCTGAATATCCAATCGCCGCTTCAAGTCCGGAATCGGGCACGCCTATTACAACGTCTGCTTCGGCAGGACAGGTTTTAGCAAGGAAAGCCCCCGCTCTTTTTCTTGCAGCCTGTACAGCGCAATTGCTGATAATTGAGTCGGGGCGCGCCGTATAGAGATATTCAAACACACATAATCTTTCGGGCTGCTTATTGCAATGATCCCTTATCGTTTTGATTCCGTCCTTTGAAAATACAATTATCTCACCGGGCATTACGTCTCTTATGTACGTTGCTCCAACTGCATCAAGAGCGCAGCTTTCACTTGCGATAACATATTCATTTTCTCCGCGCATACCGTAGCACAAAGGATGCATACCCATTTCATCTCTTGCAGCTATAAGCTTCTGAGATGACATAATTATCATTGAATACGCTCCCTTAAGGTGATCCATAGCCTTGTTGAGTGCTTCCTCAATAGAACCGGATGTTAAACGTTCTCTTGTTATTACGTATGAAATTACCTCTGCATCACATGAGCTATGAAATATAGCTCCGTTAAGCTCAAGCTCCTTACGAAGTTCAGGATAATTAACCAAAGAGCTTTGCGTTGCTACTGCAAGCTTACCCTTTATGTGATTTACCACAAAGGGCTCAGTATTTACTTTATCCTTGGTTTGTAATGTTCCGTAGCGAACGTGACCTAACGCCATCCTTCCCTTTCCAAGATGATTCATTGCGTTATGTGTAAAAACATCGTTAACAAGACCTGTGTCCTTATGTACACGGAAAAGTCCGTCGTCATTCACAACAATACCGCAGCTTTCCTGACCTCTGTGCTGAAGTGCATATAAACCATAATATGTACTGGAGGCAACATCAGCCGTTTTGTTTCCCATGATACCAAAAACTGACATATTTTATTTCTCCTGTAAAATGGATTTACTTGTTAAATCTTTCTTCAATTTCTTTGTTTTTCAAGAGAACCTTTTCAGTTCCTTTTTTTCTTGCATCTATAAGCTTACTATACAAATCAGCATCAGAAAGCGCAAGCATTTGAATAGAAAGCAATGCTGCATTTGCCGCGCCGTCTATAGCAACTGTCGCAACAGGAATACCGGATGGCATCTGTACGGTAGCAAGAAGCGCATCCATTCCGCCTGTGTTCTTGCATGAAACGGGAATTCCTATTACCGGAAGAACTGTGTTTGCAGCGATAGCGCCCGCAAGATGCGCAGCCATACCTGCAGCAGCTATAATAACGCCAAATCCATTATCCTTTGCAGACTTTACAAACTCTGCAGTTTCATAAGGCGTTCTATGTGCGGAATAAACGTGAACCTCAAAAGGAACACCGTATTCCTTAAGAACGTTAATACCCTTTTCGACAATGGGCAAATCACTGTCGCTACCCATAATGATTGCAACTTTTTTCATACTTTTCTCCTCAAAAATAATATTTAAAACAAAAAAGGGCAGTTCACCCTATAAAGGTAAACTGCCCAGACGGTCGGCATACAACGATTTTTGCTTCCATGCGGTTATCCGCTTCCGTCAGTCACAAAAACCTTTACACGACATATTGTACCATAAAAAACAAACTTTTGTCAATATATATTACATATTGTTAGTAAAAAATTTTTATTTATTTATCCTATATATTTCGTTATTTTCCACAAAATGTTACCTGTCTGTATATTTAAGATAGTCTTCATACAGCTCATTTTGAAGTAAGGCAAGAATGTTATTAGCTCTGTTTCCTATTTGAATACCATTTATGCTCTCTACTCCGCGTATTATCTTACCCGAGCTTGTTAAAACGACCTCATCAGCCTCTAAGAGCTCATTTACGCTATATCTTCTTTCGCAAACCGCAATACCGTGCTTATTTGCGCATTTGATAAGCTCTGCTCTTGCTACTCCTGGTAAGATATGGCAGTCCGTCGGATGTGTTATTATCAGTCCGTTTTTTATAATGGACACATTACAATGAGATCCCTCCGTAACTATACCCTCTCTTACAAATATAGCCTCATCACACCCTTTATTTTTTGCATATTGGGCGGCAAGAACGCTGGGTAACAGATTCAAGGTTTTTATATTACACATACCGTACCTGTTATCCTCATAAGTTACCGCGCATACCTTCTCATGAATATTTCCTAAAGAAAAAGGGGTTATCATAATACATAGATTCCCTTTCCCTTGCTCATAGGTATGAGATCTCAACGCGCTGCCGCGGGAAACGTGGAAATATATAAATTTTTCATTGGCATCTACCTTTTTAACAAGCTCCTTTATAAGTAATTCAAGTTCTTCCCTTTCCATTGGGATCTGAATATCCAGCTTACCGCAGTTACGGTAAAATCTTTCTAAATGCACGGATAAAAGATAAGGGATATTATTACGGCACAGAACAGCCTCATATACTCCGTCTCCAAAGTAAAACGCTCTATCCGTTATAGGAACGCTTATTTCTTCAATAAGCCCTATAATACCGTTATAATATCCCAAATTATTCATATTTACCTCCGATTAAGCAACAACATATTCCTCATTAGCGGCAAGCTTGATTTCCATATCCTTGCCGTCTATATTTATTATAGTTGTTTGTTCAATCGGTGTTGACAACTTAAGGGAGGAAAGTTTCGAGTCTTTCCACTCTATATCGACCTTAATATTGCCCTTTGCCAATAATCCGCCAATTTTTCCGTTCTTAAAGTCAGAGGGTAAAGCGGGAAGTATCTTTATCTTTCCATCCTCGCACTGAAGGAACATCTGAGTAATACCTGCAGTTACACCGAAGTTACCGTCAATCTGGAACGGAGGATGCGCATCAAACATATTTGCGTATGTTCCGCCGCCACCCCAAACCATATCATCATTTGTAGGATCTACAAACTTAAGCTGGGTTTTTACAAGCTTAAAGGCTCTGTCCCCGTCCTTAAGCTTAGCCCAAAGGCATACCTTCCATCCCATACTCCATCCCGTGCTTTCATCTCCTCTTCTTTCAAGAGTACGTCTGCAAGCGTTAGCAAGCTCAGGTGTGCTTTCCGTTGTGATGAGCGTTCCCGGATACATACCGTAAAGATGAGATACATGTCTGTGATGTATATCTCTCTCCTCATATTCCTCATCATACTCGAGAAGCTGACCGTCGGAGCCTATCTCATATACGTTGAGCATAGGAGTCTTTGCTGCAACCTCTCTTGTGAATTCATCGTCAATTCCAAGTACCTTGGCGCTTTCAGTAATATTTCTGAAAAGGTCCTCAACGATTCCCTGTGACATAGCTGTGTAAAGCGCAATCGAGGTGCCGTAGCCATTCTTATTAAACGCGTTTTCGGGAGATGTTGAGGGACATACAACAAGCTTGCCATCGATCTCCGTCATAATATCAAGATAGAACTCTGCGCATTTTTTCATAATGGGATACGCAGTATTTGCAAGGAATTCCTTATCGAGCGTATACTCATAATGCTCAAAGAGGTGACGGCAAAGCCAACCGCTTGATCCTTTCCAATATGCGTAGCCTGCGCAGCCAGCCCTCTTGTTACCAACGGGAGTGGTGTTTGCCCAAAGGTCAATATTATGGTGAGATGTAAAGCCCTTAGCGTGATAGAAATGCTTTGCTGTCTCTTCTCCGTTAATGCTTACGTTTTTAACAAGATCAACCATTGGAAGATTACAGTTTACAAGATTACACATCAAAACAGGCCAATAGTTCATCTCCGTATTGATGTTAACTGTGTAGTTTGAGGACCAAGCCGCATAAAATTTTTCATTCCATATACCCTGAAGGTTAGTGGCTCTTGATCCCTCTCTTGAGGATGCGATTATAAGATATCTGCCGAAATTATAAAGAAGCTCGCAAAGCGCAACATCCTTATTATCCGAGTGAAGGCGCTCATCAGTCATCTTATCGGTTTCTTCACCGCCAAAATCAACTGTTACTCTGTTGTATAATTCGTTTACGTCCTTGGTGTGCGCAGCCAATATCTCCTCGTAACTCTTTTGAGCAAGCCTTTCCACTCTCTCAAGACAAGGCTTGAACGTGGGCTTGTCAGGCTTTTTGTCAAAAGCGACAAAGCTTGTTTCCGCGCAGAAATAAATCGTAACGTCAGTTGCATCTGTAATTGTAACCTTTTCCCATCCGTACCGACTCTTTCCGTCACAAACTACCTTGGCAATTCCCGTTACCTTAACGCCCTCTCCGTCATAGATTATGGGCTTTTCGTGACTTGCGTACTCCGGCGCGATCTGTGAAGGACACTCACCTACAAGGTAAAGCTTATCATTATCTGCCGTAACAGCGCTTTTACCAATACATTCGCCCGTAAGCTCGTATGAAACAGGCTTTGAGGAGCGAAGCTTGACCATCACGCAGTTATCAGGGAAGGAAACAAAATATTCTCTTTCAAAATCAATGCCGTCCTCCTCGTAATTTACCTTTACAATAGAGTTTTCAAGATCAAGCGTACGAATATATTTTGAGGGAGAAGCAGAAGAGCCTAATCTTTCGATATACAATGTGCCAAGGAATAAATAGGAATTAAGCCATGTGCCGGTAAATCCGCATTCAAGCTTCCACTGAGCATCACCGTTTTTTCCATCCATAACAAGCTGCTTAGCCAATTCGTTTGCTTCATAAGCGCCATCTACCATTGTTTGTCCGGGTTTACCTGACCACAATGTATCGTGGTTCAAAGAAATTCTTTCTTTATCCGTGCGTCCATATATCATAGCGCCTAACTGTCCGTTACCGAGAGGCAAAGCCTCCTCGAAAACCTTGGCGCTTTTTCCGTATTTAAGAAATTTTTCCATAACTTTTCTCCTGACTTGATTTAGTATATTTTTTTACCCATCTGAATATGCTTTTTATGAGTTGTGAAGCTTCTCTATGCACTTTTTACATACTCTTTTTTCATGATATAAAACGTTATCCGAGGTGTTGCCGCAAAAAATACAACAGGGCTCGTATTTTTTAAGAACGATTTTATCGCCGTCTATAAAAATTTCCAAGGCATCTTTAGGGTTGATATTAAATTTATTTCTGATTTCCATAGGGAGAACAATTCTTCCGAGTTCATCCAATTTTCTTGTAATTCCCGTTGAGTTCATAACCTTCTCCTTTGCTTTTTTTATCATTTTATCATACCCTATATTTTATGTCAATTAAAAATTACATTTTTTTACATTTTTTCAAGTATATTCTACATAAACGGAGAAAATATGATAGGAAAAATATTCTCTGTCCTTGCCATTTCCTCAACCGTTACCGCCGTAATAATGGGAAACTGCGCCGAGCTTTGCAAGGGCATAATAGAAGGCGCATCAAAGAGCGTAAGCGTAACATTATCCCTTATGGGTATGATGGTGCTTTGGAATGGGATTATGAACGTTTTGAAGGAAAGCGGAGCTATAGGCGCTTTATCAAGACTGATGCGCCCCTTACTTAAATGGATATTTCCATCCTCGTTCAAGAACGAAACGGCAACGGAAGAAATCACCGCTTGCATAAGCGCAAATTTACTTGGTATATCCAATGCGGCTACCCCCTTGGGAATTAAGGCAATAGAAAAAATGAACGATGGCACAAAATACGGTAAGGCAACGGACGATATGATAACTCTATGTCTTTTAGGCTGCTCCTGCTTTAACCTTATGCCCACTACTCTGCTTGCATTACGCTCGTCCTTTAACGCTGCCGTAACCTACGAGATCATTTTGCCCATATGGATCTGCTCGGGCTTATGTATGATGTTTACAATCTTTATTTCAAGGCTGTTTAGAAGAATGCATGAACATACTTAACTATATTTCCTCTCTCATTCTTCCCCTGGTTATATCTGTATTTGCATTGATATTGTTAAGCAGAAAAAAAGATTATACCTCTGTTTTTATAGACGGAGCGAGGGAAGGAATAAAATCCTCCTTTTCAATATTGCCAAGCTTATGCTTGCTTATTGTGGGAGTAAGCATGTTTACCGCAAGCGGAGCAACTGAGGTTTTGTCAAAGCTGCTTTACCCGATATTCGATTTTCTTAAAATACCCGTTGATCTTTTACCGTTGATAGTTACAAGACCCCTTTCTTCCGGCGCTTCCATTGCCGTGTATGAGGAGCTTGTTCAAAGATGCGGTATAGACTCCTTTGAGGTATTGTGCGGATCCATCATTATGGCATCAACCGATACCGTATTTTACGTTGTGGGCGTATACTTTTCAACAATGAGACTGAAGACCCGATATACTATTCCCTGCGCTCTTTTAACTACTGTTTTTTGTATTTTTATTTCCTGCGCCATATGCAGACTATTTTTTGAATAACATATAATTTTACCGTCTACACTATAGGTAAAATAAGGATGAGGAAAAGAAATGATAAAGGGCTGTCAAAAACGAATAATTCAAATTAAGGATACAAAAAACAAATTATTTGAGGAAGCATATTTTGTATTGAAATGTGAAGTAAACGACTCTTTGATTCATAGTAAAGATATTATAAACGAGGCGACAATGGTGATAAATAACTATTCGAATGAAGGTAGCTCTTCAAAATCTTCTTCCAAGAAAATCTCCCGTGTTTTATGGTTTTTTATTGGTTTTGTCTTGTCATTTGTAATTACCCTCAGCGTATATCTTTTATTCTTATGACTATTGACTAAGTACGGAATTTGTGATATAATGGCTTCATCAAACATCGTTTAAAAAATATAAACTCTGCGTAGGGATACTGTGTACGGGGTCGTTTATACGTATCACAGACCTTATGCTTACCGTCGCAGTACGGTCTTTTTGTCGTGCAACGAGCACAGAAAGGAAAAAATATGGCAAAAAAGAAAGAAGAAGGCAAGGAAATAAAAAAGCCTGTTAAAGATCAGAGCAAAAAGCCGTCTAAAAAAGAAGCTTTGACAAAAGCATCCGCTAACAATACAAAAAAGACGGCAAAGGCTGCTGCAAAGCCGAGCGCTGTAAAGAGCACTAAAAGTGTTAGTTCAAAATCTTCTGCAAGATCATATACAAGAAAACCAAAAAAGACTTCTACTCCTAAAAAAGCTATGCCTAAGGTAAAAATCTTCTCTTTAGGCGGTCTTAACGAAATTGGAAAAAACATTACCTGCATTGAGTGTGAAAACGATATAATCGTAATAGATTGCGGTATTGGATTTCCCGATGACGATATGCTTGGCGTAGATCTGGTAATACCCGATTTTTCATATCTTTCAGCAAACGTTGAAAAGGTACGCGCCGTGTTTATCACCCACGGCCACGAGGACCATATCGGCTCCCTGCCCTACCTTCTCCGCGCTATGAACGTGCCCGTATATGGAACGAAATTGTCCCTCGGCATACTTGAAAATAAGCTTATAGAGCACAAGCTTTTGCAAAGCGCAAGGCTTAATACGGTTTCGGCAGGAGATATAGTTACCCTTGGGCACTTTAAGGTAGAGTATATTAGAGTAAACCATTCGATAGCTGACGCCTGCGCCCTTTCAATAACTACACCCCAGGGTATTATTTTCCACACGGGTGACTTTAAGCTTGATACAAATCCCATCGAAAGCGAAATGATGGATATAACGAGAATAGGTCAGATAGGTAAGGAAGGAGTTACAATGCTCCTTTGCGAATCAACAAACGTTGAAAGACCGGGTTACACACCGTCAGAAAGCAAGGTGGGTATTTCACTTGAAAAGATCTATTCATCCGCTACCGATAAGCGTATTATAATCGCTACCTTCTCATCAAACGTACATAGAGTTCAGCAAATTATAAACTCAAGTGTACGCCACGGAAGAAAGGTTGCCTTAACAGGCAGAAGTATGTTAAACGTAATCAATGCGGCAGTTCGCCTTGGATATATGAACGTGCCCGACGGCGCAATAATCGACATTGACGAAATAAAAAAATATCCCCCCGAAAAGCTTACTATCGTAACTACGGGAAGCCAGGGTGAGCCTATGTCCGCTCTTTACAGAATGGCATTTTCCGAGCACGACAGAGTCGTTTTGTCAGACAAGGACCTTGTAGTGCTCAGCTCAAGCGCGATACCCGGTAATGAGCCTCTTGTTGGAAAAATAGTAAACGAAATGTATCGCCGCGGCGTTAACGTATATCACGATTCATCCGTAGAGGTACACGTTTCGGGACACGCCTGCCAGGAAGAATTGAAGCTTATGCACGCCCTTACAAAGCCAAAATATTTTATGCCCGTCCACGGTGAGTTCCGCCATCTTATAAGACATAAGGAGCTTGCAGAGGAGATGGGGATGAAGGCAGAAAACATATTCGTATCCGATATCGGCCGTGTGATCGAAATAGATGATGACGGCGCAAGATTTGCAGAAAGCGTGCCTGCGGGTAAGGTACTGATCGACGGCTCCGGAATAGGTGACGTTGGCAATATCGTGCTTCGCGACAGAAAAAATCTTGCGGAAAACGGTCTTATTATTGCCGTTGCAACGGTTTCTATAGACATGGGCATTCTGATGTCGGGACCAGAAATCATTTCCCGTGGCTTTGTCTACGTAAGAGAAAGTGAGGAGCTAGTCAACGGAGCCAAGGCTGTTGCTACCACCGCTCTTGTGGATGCGCTTAATAAAGGAATGCGAGAATGGAACGAGCTTAAGGGCGTAATGAAATCCTCAATTTCAAAATTCATTTATAACGAAACAAAGCGCAAACCCATCATTCTGCCAATTTTAATGAATATCGACTAATAAAAATCGTCCACACAATGTGGACGATTTTTGCTTTTATTTTATTTGTTCAATTTTGTCAATCAATTTCTTGTAGCTTATATTATCCTTCAAGCTTTCAAAACGCGGATCAAATAATTTTTCGCGCAGCTTGACTAACATAGCATTCTTTTCAAGCTTGTAATATTTTCTGTATTCCTTAATAAATGGTGATTGTAAAGCTTCGTTGGATAAGGAGGAGTTGCTGTATAGTTCAATATGGTAATTTATTGATTTTTCCATATTTTCCACAGCTTTCTCGACATTATTCATACGCAAGTACGCATCCGCGAGAATAATGTAAGTATCCCCCGAATCAAAGTCGTGATATGAAGGAAGATATCTGCCGTTGAACATCATATCAAAAGCGTCGGTCGTCCTTTCAAGAATCTCTATAGCTTCTTCGTATCTGCCAATATTTATATAAGATTTACCAAGTCTGATAACACTATCAGAAAGTGCTTGCAATATATAGTCATTATTTGCGCAAAGATTTTTTATTTCATTACGGTAGTCCCCCATAGTTTCATGTATATAAGCCATGTGAGAGAATAACGTAAAATCCGATCTTTCGGGAAAATTTTCTGCTTCAACAAACGCGCTATCATAATCTTTTTTTGATAAATATATAAAAACAAGGATTTCGCTTGCCCTTAAAGTATCCGTCATATTTTTTGAATAAGTAATAATTTGCTTTGCGCGTTTTTCCGTTTCATCCGATATTTTGTCCGCTCTTTCCTTACAATAAAGCCAGCCATTTTGAGGTAAAGCCAATGATATTCCCAAATTCACAGACTCATTTAATAAAAAAAGATTATTCGGATATGATTTAAGTCCGTCAGCCACAATATCATATGCTTCAAGGTAGGTATCTAAAATTCCGTATTTTCTCATTTCGTATGATTTATTTATTATTTTCAATGCTTCCTCATCCGCATCTCTGCCTACCATATCAAACAGAACGTCAGTAGATATTCCAAAAGCCCTTGCAATAGGTACAATTTGGGAAAGATCAGGATAACCTACTTCTCTTTCCCATTTTGAAATGGCTTGCGGGGTTACATATATAAGATCGGCAAGCTCCTCCTGAGTTATATTTTTTTGCTTTCTCAATTCACGTATTACTTGTCCTATAGATTTCATAAGATCACTCCTTATTTACTTAATCGGTACCGTAATTATATTTTAACACAACAATTATACAATATTAAGATACACAAAAGCAAGTCCCAACTAAACGAAGCGTTTAGTTGGGACGATTTTATTTTTTGCTCATTCTTTCTATTTGCTTGTTGAAATAGCTAACGTAAGGATCAAACGATCTGTTATCAAGAATTTTTATAAGCTCCAATGCCGCCTTGGTTTCCTTTATTGCGCTGTCTGTATCTTTTTGCTCCTCATAGCTTTCTGCAATTTTCCACATCATTTGAATAAGTATTTCAAAAGATATCCATTTTTCTTTGTTGGCAACCTCATACTTTTCTTCTCCGCTCAAAAGGAACGCAAGCTCACTTAACTTGGAAAAGTAAATTTCGGGAATTTGTTCAAGAGCCTTTCTCGCGCTATCAAGCTCCCCCTTTTCCTTGTAAGCATAGGACAAAAATCTTAACGCATCATATTTTATTTCATTGTCCTTCGTTCTTTCAATAAGGTCACTTGCTATTTTAATAGTAAGGTCGGGCTCTTTGCGGCAGTTTATAACGTACAAAAGATTATTTAAGAGTATTTCATTGTTAGGATATTTCCTCAGTCCTTCCTCAATGATCTCTCTACCCTTTTTATAATCCGTTTCCCTGTATTTATAAGCTTCATCAGTAATTTTTTCAACTTCCTTCTCGATTTCCTTAAGGTTGAAATCAAATATTTCATCCATAGAAACGCCAAAGAATGATGCAAGCACGGGCATCATAGTAATATCGGGAAGTGCCAAATCATTTTCCCATTTGCTTATCGCCTGAAATGATATATTTATCTTTTCCGCAAGCTGCTCCTGGGTAAGTCCTCTGCTTTTTCTAAGCTCTTTTATTTTGTTTCCTAAATTCATAAAGTCCTCCAAAATTATTTCTGTAAGCTTACAACTTTATTATAAACCATATTTTGAAAAGATTCAATAACTCTTTGGATTAAGAAATTCAACTGACAGTGGAAAAAATTTTGCTTAATGATTTAGAGGTGTTATTTTTCCTTTAAGTATTGCTTATATAAAAAAATTATGATAAAATAATTAAAATAGCTTTTGTTTGTGGAGGTACAATTTTGAAAAAGCTGTTAGTACATATGAAGGGATATACAAAGGAATGTATAATAAGCCCTCTTTTCAAGCTTCTTGAGGCTTGCTTTGAGTTGCTTGTGCCGTTTCTTGTTGCCAATATAGTTGATATAGGTATTGCAAACCACGATAAGCCGTACGTTGTAAGAATGTGCATAATTATGGCAATATTCGGCTTTGTAGGTCTTACCTGCTCTCTTATTGCCCAATATTTTGCAGCTAAGGCTGCGGTAGGCTTTTCCACTAAGGTAAAGCATTCCTTGTTTGCCCACATTCAGACTCTTTCTTACTCTGAAATAGACACTCTCGGTACGTCCACCCTGATAACCAGAATGACAAGCGATATGAATCAGATACAAAACGGTGTTAACCTTACTCTCCGTTTGTTTATGCGTTCTCCGTTTATTGTATTCGGCGCTATGGCAATGGCGTTTATCGTAGATAAAAATGCCGCTTACGTATTCGCGGTTACCATTCCGATTTTGTCCTTGGTAGTATTTGGAATTATGCTGTCTACCATTCCTCTTTATAAAAAGGTACAAGGCAAGCTTGACCGCGTTCTCGGAATTACAAGAGAAAATTTACAGGGCGTAAGAGTTATAAGAGCCTTTGGACAGGAAAAGGAAGAGGAAGAAAAGTTCAAGTCCGCCACCAAAGAGCTTAACGTAGCGCAAAAATTCGTAGGTAAGATCTCCGCTCTTATGAATCCCATGACCTACGCAATACTTAATATTGCAATTTCCGTTCTTATCTGGAAGGGCGCCATCAGAGTCAATATGGGCGACCTTACACAGGGTGAGGTCATTGCTCTTTACAATTTGATGTCACAGATACTTGTAGAGCTTATTAAGCTTGCAAACCTCATAATCAGTATTACAAAGGCGGTTGCATGCGGAAACAGAGTGCAGTCCGTTTTTGAGATCAAATCTTCTCTTAAAGGCGCAGACACCGTTCCCGAGGAGGTAGAAACACCCTACTCCGTTGAATTTAACGATGCAACCTTAAAATACGTTACCTCCAACGAGCCATCCCTTGAAAATATAGATTTCAAAATAAAAAAGGGACAAACCGTTGGTATTATCGGAGGAACAGGATCGGGAAAAACCTCTCTTGTTAACCTTATAAGCAGATTTTATGACGTTACGGACGGCGAGGTCAAGGTAAACGGTATAAACGTAAAGGATTATCCTCTTGATACCTTGCGTGAAAAGATAGGAGTAGTTCCTCAAAAGGCAGTTTTGTTCCGCGGATCTATTAAGGATAATATGAAATGGGGCAACAAAAACGCAAGTGATGAGGACATTCTTAAGGCTATTGAGCAGGCGCAGGCTACAGACGTTTTAGCATCAAAGCCCGACGGATTGGATTCTTACATAGAGCAAGGCGGTAAAAACCTTTCAGGCGGTCAAAGACAGCGCTTTACAATTGCAAGAGCCCTTGTAAAAAAGCCCGAAATACTTATATTGGACGATAGCGCCTCCGCTCTTGATTTTGCCACGGATGCGGCTCTTCGCTCCTCCATTTCAAAAATAGATCACTCTCCTACTGTATTTATCGTTTCTCAAAGAACTGCGTCTATCATGCACTCCGACGTGATAATAGTTCTTGATGACGGAAAAATTGCAGGAATCGGTAAGCACGAGGAGCTGCTAGAGGGCTGTATTGTGTACTCTGAAATATACAACTCCCAGTTCAGAAAGGAGAATGTATAATGAAAGCAAAAAAGTCAAAGAAAAATAACGTAAAAGCATCCACCCTGAAGCAAGTGCTTCATTATGTAAAAAGCTATAGATTATTGCTTGCTCTGTCCATTATATTTTCAACGGTATCCGTTGCGTTGACCCTTTATATTCCAATAATAATCGGTAAAGCCATTGACCTTATAATCGGCAAGGACAACGTAATGCTTGATGCGGTTTTGGAGCTTCTTGTAAATGCGGGAATTATAGCTCTTATAATCGGCATTTTACAGTGGATCATTAACAATATAAACAACAAGATCACCTATAACGTAATTAAAAAGGTCCGCGACGAGGCTTTTGAAAAGATTGAAAAATTGCCTCTTAAGTACATTGACTCCAATTCCTACGGAGAAACGGTCAACAAGGTAATAAATGACGTTGACCAGTTTGCAGACGGACTTTTAATGGGATTTACTCAGTTCTTTACCGGTATAGTTACAATACTCGGAACGCTTGTATTTATGCTAACAATAAGCATAAAAATAACCGCTATAGTAGTTGTACTGACCCCTTTATCCCTTTTCGTTGCAAGCTTTATTGCAAAAAATACGTATAAGCTTTTCCATACCCAGTCAAAGACAAGAGCTGAGCAAACCGCCCTTATTGACGAAATGATCTCAAATCAGAAGGTCGTTAAGGCATTTGCCCACGAGGATGAGGCTATGGAGGAGTTTGATGAGATAAATAACAGACTTCAAAAATGCTCCGTTAAGGCTATATTCTTCTCTTCCCTGGTAAACCCAACAACGAGATTTATTAACTCCCTCGTTTACACGGCGGTTGCGTTATTCGGCGCATTTATAGTTATCAACAATGGCGAAGCGGTTTTGAGCATAGGCGCTTTATCCTGTATTTTAAGCTACGCCACACAGTACGCAAAGCCGTTTAACGAGATATCGGGCATTATAAGCGAGCTTCAGAATGCCCTTGCCTGCGCGTCAAGAATATTTGAATTTATAAACGAAGATAGCGAAATTCCCGAAAAAAGCGACGCAATCGTGCTAAATGACGCACAAGGTAACATAGATATAGAAAACGTAAGCTTTTCATATACCGAGGAGCAAAGGCTTATTGAAAATTTCAATCTCAAAGCCAAAAAAGGTCAAAGAATAGCGATAGTCGGTCCTACGGGATGCGGAAAAACCACGTTTATCAATCTTCTTATGAGATTTTACGACGTTAATAGCGGCTCTATCTCCGTTGACGGCAACGACATAAGAGATATGACAAGAAATTCTTTGCGAAAAAGCTACGGTATGGTGTTACAGGACACGTGGATAAGAAACGGAACTGTAAAGGAGAATATTGCCATCGGTATGCCCGACGCCACGAATGAAGAAATTATCGCGGCGGCAAAATCCTCCCACGCACACAGCTTTATAAAGAGATTGCCTAACGGATACGATACTGTCCTTACGGAAAACGGATCCATTCTTTCACAGGGACAAAAGCAGCTTTTATGTATTGCAAGAATTATGCTGTGCCTGCCTCCTATGCTTATACTTGACGAGGCAACGTCTTCCATAGATACCCGTACGGAAATTAAAATCCAGGAAGCATTTGCAAAGCTTATGAAGGGCAGAACTTCATTTATAGTTGCCCACCGCCTTTCCACGATAAGGGAAGCCGACCTTATACTCGTTATGAATAATGGACAGATAATCGAGCAAGGAACACACGATTCTCTGCTTGACAAAAAAGGCTTTTATTACAAGCTGTACAATAGCCAATTTGAATCAATTTAATATACAGGAGGCATTATGTCAAACCCTAACCAAAGCAAAAAAATCAAGCATTCCTTCGTATTGATGGCAATACTGTTTTGCTTGTGCGGATTATTAATTTTGTTATTCCCCTATAATTCCTTAATCGCAATAGGCATTATTATAGGCATAACGGTACTTGTGACAGGTATAATACAGATCGTAAGATTACTTATATCAGATCAACGAGGCGGTGAATTTGCCGCTTCCATAGTATCGTCCGTGTTTACGATCATATGCTCCATCGTTATAATGATCTTTTCAAAAAGCATTATGCCCTATCTTCCTATGATCTTAGGCTTATTTATAATAATTGACGGCGCGTTCAAAATAGATACCTCGTTGTGTGCAAAAAGCTACCGTTTAAAGTCCTGGTTCTTATTATTTCTTATAGCAGGCTTTACCATATTCTGTGGATTTTTGTGTGTAAGAATAAAGGTAAGCATTACTAACGTGGGACTAATATCCTCCCTTGTGGGTCTTGCTATATTTATGTGCGGCTTTCAAAACATATTTGCTCCTATATACATGGGCAAAATCGAGGCCCGCGCTAAAGAGGAGATCAAAAAGAGAGCTGAAAAGATGATCGAGGACGAAATGATGGAGGAAATGTTTGATGAAGCAGATAAAGGCTCCAACGATGACGGTTTAACGGATGAAACCGAAATTTCCACCATTGACGTTTATACAGACTTTAATGAATCGTATAATGATACTTATGAAGACCCTTACAGCGAACCATCAGAAGAGCCTTACGAGCAAAATGATTTAAAATCCGAAGAAAACGAATAAAAAAATGCGGCAATTTTGCCGCATTTTTTATTTAAATTCAGTAAGATCCTCACAAAGCATACGCTTTCTCATAATGGAGTAATATTCTTCAACAGGGGAAGAATTAAGAAGATTGGTATTGGACCTTATAGCCTCTATTACAAGCTCGGGATTTATATTTTTGTCCCCGCCGCCGCAAAGAACAGTATATATTTTTATCCTTCCGTCCTCATTCTTAACGGAAACGGATCTGATATAATCACGAACGTTGATCTCCTTCTCCGTTCCCTTGGACTTTTTAATAACGTATACGTCCTTTGAAAGAAGCTCTTCTATTTCATTTGCAGTATTTTCACCCACGTTAGGTGAGGTAATTTCCATTTCGTAATCGATGTATACTATGTTTTTGAGCTTTACCTCGGGTACGTAAACGTCAATTATCTTCATTTCGTCGGGGAAATTTGCAGACAGACGGGATGCGATCTCCTCGCAGCTCATATATGAATTTATCTTTATGTCCATAAATTCACATTCGCTTTCCACACCTACGGGAAGGGGCACTGCAAACACTATCTTTGGCTGAGGGTTAAAGCCCTCGGTATACCAAATATCTATCCCTGCACGAAGCATAATTCTCTGCATTGTTTTTGCAGTATCAAGGTGGGAAACGTACATAAGCGAGCCGTACTTTTTAAACTTGATTCTTATTGGAATTATTTCATTTTGGGGCACCATGTCACATCTCCTCCCAATTTATTTGCTCCACAGCCTGAGCATTTTTCCTTACAGTTAGGAGTGGTCTTATTTTCGTAAGCCTTTTTGCTTTCGGAAATAAGGAACGACTTGCTTACGCCGATATCGATAACGTCCCAAGGAAGTATCTCGTCATATCCGATCCTTCTGTTTGCATAGAAGGAGGGATCTATACCGCACTTTTCAAAGACGTCCATCCACTTATCGTAATCAAAATATTCATCCCAGGCATCAAAGCGCATACCCTGTCCAACCGCATAGGCAATAGCCTTGGAAAGGCGTCTGTCACCCTTTGAGAACACGGCTTCAAGGCGTGATACCCTTGCCTCGTGCCAATTATATCTTATTCTTCTGTCGGCTATCTTAGTGCCAAGGAAATGCTGCTTATCGCATAGCTCCTCAAGGGAATTCTGAGGCTCCCATTGGAAGGGAGTGTGGGGCTTAGGTACAAAGCAGGAAACGCTTACAGTAACGCTTACGGGCTTCTTGGGTCTTACGGGCATTTTATAAAATTCATCAACCACGTGCTTTGCAAGAACAGCAATACCCTCAATATCCTCGTAGGTTTCCGTTGGCAAGCCATTCATAAAGTAAAGCTTAACAAGGCTCTTTCCACCCTCAAATGCCAATCTTACGGCATTCATAAGGTCACTCTCGTATAAGTTCTTATTTATAGCGTCACGAAGCCTTTGAGTACCTGCCTCGGGAGCAAAGGTAAGACCCGACTGTCTTACTGAGCTTACCTTTTCCATAAGCTCCTTTGTAAAGCTGTCCGCGCGTAAGGACGGCAAGGAAAGATTTACCTTACAGGGGTTTGTCCATTCAAGCAAAAGATCCGTAGCACTTTCAAGACAGGAATAATCGCTTATAGAGAGGGACGTAAGTGAGATCTCATTATATCCCGTGTTTTTGAATATTTCCTTTGCCTGTCTGTTTAGAACCTCCGCATTCTTTTCTCTTACGGGACGGAATACCATACCCGCCTGACAGAAGCGGCATCCTCTGATGCATCCACGGAAGGTTTCAAGCATAATTCGATCGTGTACGGTTTCTATAAACGGCATAACGGGCTTTGTGGGGAAAAAGGAGGTATTAAGATCCTCAACTATTCTCTTTTCAACTCGCTTGGGGACGTCATCATATTTAGGCTCAAAGCACTTGATAGTCCCGTCCTCGTTATATTCAACGTTATAAAGGGAAGGAACGTAAAAGCCCTTTAAATGAGAAGCCTCGCGAAGGAAGGCAGACTTAGTATAAGTGCCGTCCTTCTTCATTTTTTGCATAAGGCTGCAAAGCTCGGGCAATGCCTCCTCGCCCTCTCCAATACTGAAAATATCGTAGAAATCAGCAACGGGCTCCGCATTATACGCGCAGGGTCCGCCTGCAAGCAATACAGGAGAATCTTCTCCTCTGTCCTTAGCAAATATTGGCAGACCCGCAAGGTCTATCATATTTACCGCGGTGGTGTAGCATAATTCATACTGCAATGAGGTTGCAATAATGTCAAAATCCTTTATCGCATCCTTGCTTTCCAAGGCAAAGAGGGGGATACTGAATTCCCTCATTTTTTCTTCCATATCGGGCCAGGGCGCATATACTCTTTCACACCATACGCCGTCCATTTCATTAAGAGCCCCATACAATATGCGTACGCCAAGATTGGACATACCTATTTCATACGTATCGGGAAAGCAAAAAGCAACGCGAAGATCAACGCTTTTTTTGTCCTTTATTATTTGTCCGTATTCTCCGCCCGTATATCTACCCGGCTTGGATACGGATTTTAAAATTGTACTTAAATTTTGCATTTTATTTCACTCTTGAAAGATAAATTCCGCTTATTGCAAGCATAATAAGCATCCATGGGAAATAGGAAAATCCTATTAAGATAGCGGGGATATGAGGCAAAACCTCAAACACCGACAATCCCAATATGAAAAGTCCCGTAAAGGATGCCAACACTTTAACTGTAAGAGCCGCCTTTCTGATTTTGGTTATATTTTTACAAACAGGGATAGCCTTAAGAAGCGCTCTTGAACGTCCCTTTGACGCAATACCGCTATCAATCTTTTCTATCACCTTTGGAATCTGTTCATTGTTCGTAAGCTTAATTACGCAAAGCTCAGATTTTTTGAATATGGTTTGTCTTGCTATTATTTCATTGTTAAGGTTGGGGTCAAAGGTACGTATCATAACGGATGTGCCGTGCTTATTCAAGGTACGTACAATGTGCGCAAACTCCTCATCTATTAAATACTGAACGTAGATCTTTGCGCAAAGGGTGCCGTTGCAAGCCATATACATAATGCTGACCTCTTCACCGTAGTCCTCATTTTCCGCAGGAACCTCGATTCCCTGTGAAGCCATACCGTAACGGTCTGCAAAGATAAGGGTGTCGTTGTCTATTTTTACGCAGAAATAGCTTCTTCCCGAGCAGATAAACTTGGAGCGCTTGCTCTTTTGCATAGCTTCTCTCGTGGCAGAATCAAACACCGCCTCCAAGGGTCCGCCCACTACGCTGAAGCCGCAGGATGCGTAATACAACACCTTTTCCATATCAAAATCATTGTATATTTTCAGATTTTTAAGCTTAACATTATAGGGAGGGAACGCGGTGGTATCCACAACGGAAACTACCTTAACGTCAGAAAATTCCTCTATGGTTTCTTCACCAATGATAGCAACCTCATCATTGAAAAGCTTTTTGTTTCCGAGAAGAAACGGTACGCTGTACGTAAACAAAAATCCAACGGGAACTGCAAGTAAAAAGCCCTTGTACCATATTGCAAGAACGTCGGTAAGCAAGTATCCTCTTATAACGGCAATAACGAAAAGAACAAGAGGCGCAGCCAAAGCCGCAAGAGCATATGCATCTACAATGGTCTTTACGTTTGCGGGCTGATTGGTTTTCGAGAAATAGCCCTTTACAAAATTAGCCTTATCTATTTTAACGATATTTACATTACCTGTTATACCGTCACCTGTGGTAGTAAACGCCTCGTATTCCACCTCTGCTTCATCTCCGGACACCTTGTTTACAACGAATTTGGTATCCTTGGACGAAATCACGCTGAAGCCATATTTTTCTCTTACCACGTTGATATAGGAATATATAAGTGACAAAAGACAAATGAGGGCAACGGGGAAATTATATAAATACTGCTGATATCCGAAGGGAACGAATATAAGGGTTATAAGCGAGTAGATAAATGCTACAAAGCAGGCGTATACCGATATGCTCTCCGGTATGTGATCCTTTGCAAGTATAGCCTTACCTCCGTAATACAGCTGCTCATACGCGCACGCCATACATCCAAGAAAAATAACTATATCCGCAAAGAAGAATATGTAAGGATGGGACGGAATATCAATAAGCTCGTATAATGCGGGAGAAAATACATTTACGTTTTCAACAAACATAAGTAAAAGGGTAAGCACGGATGCAATAATAATTTTTATTTTAATGCTCTTTCTTGCATACTTGTACATTCCTATGATTTCTTTTCTCTGCTGTCTGTCTGTATATTCGTAATAATCCGAATGTATATCTCCCTGAAGAGCCTCAATTTCCGTGGTGGTCTGATTTGTTTCCTCCATAGATACGCTCTTATGAGTGTTTTCTATGAAGCCAAAGGTCTTCATAAAGCTATGCTCTGTTTCAGCGGTATTTGCGTAGGTATCGTCAAATTTAGCAACGTAGTCACCGCTTTCTTCACGTCTGTCCCACGAAAATTTAGGCGGATCTACGTTTTCTCCGCTTTTCTTTATACTGTCGGAAACCTTTTTAAACACCTCTTGATTAGGTGAAATAAGATCGGTGTCACCATCCTCTTCATCAATATCCATTTTAAGCAATGCTTCATCTATCTTCATATTTGCAGGATATTTCTGATATGGCTTCCTTTCTTTATTCTGGGCGGGCTTAGTCGGTTCGATACGCTCTACCTCGCCTACGTCCATTTCAAGCTGACTAAATTTATTTTCCATTATTTTCCCTCTCTTTGAATCCTTGCCGCGTGACAAAGTATTACAGATGCGGCAGTAGACACGTTTAGTGAATTAACTTGTCCGTACATAGGAATGGAAACAATATAATCGCTTCTCTCCTTTATAAGTCTTCCTACGCCGTTACCCTCAGAGCCGAGAATAATGGCGGAGGCGCAATTGAAATCTGTTTCATAATAGGGTGTGCCACCCGCTTCGGAAGCGAATATCCATATGCCCTTCTTTTTCAGTTCCTCAATGGTAGTGGCAATATTGGATACCTTGGCAATAGCCATATGCTCAATAGCTCCCGCAGAAGATTTGTACACGGCGGGAGTAATACCAACTGCGTGGCGTTTGGGAATAATGATACCGTGGGCGCCCGCGCACTCCGCGCATCTGATTATTGCGCCGAGATTATGAGGATCCTCAATACAGTCGCAAATTACTATAAGAGGCTTCTCTCCTCTTTCCTCCGCGATCTTAAGTATATCGTCAACGTCAACGTAATCCTTCATCGCTGCCATAGCTACAACGCCCTGATGATTTACTCCTCCGCTTAAAAAGTCCAGCTTTCTCTGCTCAACCTCAACAACGGGGATCTTTTTCTCAAGAGCCTTGGCAACTATAACGGTTATAGAACCCTCGTGTGTACCCTTGCGCACGTAAATTTTATCTATGGTTCTGTCGGACTTCAAAAGCTCGGCAACCGCATTTCTGCCGCTGACAATACCGCAATTGCTTTCTTCATTATCAAAGCTTCTTTCATTGTCAAAGGCAGGTCTTGTATCTACAGCTCTCTTTTCCTTATTAGTTTTGTTAAAGGACTGCTTTGCGCCTTTATTAAAATTTCTTTCGTTTTTCAATTCTATCACCCAACCATAAAATAATATTCATAGTTATTTTATCATATTTATATAATTTTGTACAGACTTTTTTGGAAAATAAAAAAATAAAAACGGGCCTTTATGAATAAAAGCCCGTTTTTATCAAATCCTAAATTTTTTAAGAACAAAAATATATACCAAACGACGGCGCAAGCGCCTTCATAAGTTAGTTATTCCCGTAAATGCGAAATATTAGAGATTTTTCATTTCAGCGAAGCACTCACTGCAGTATACAGGTCTGTCGCTGTTAGGCTGGAAAGGAACCTTAGCTTCCTTGCCGCACTTTGCACAAGTTGTGGTAAACATTTCACGAGGAGCCTTAGCCGCATTCTTCTTTGCGTCTCTGCAAGCCTTACATCTCTGAGGCTCGTTCTGGAAGCCCTTTTCCTGATAGAATTCCTGCTCACCTGCTGTGAATACGAATTCCTGTCCACAATCTTTGCACTTTAATGTCTTGTCCTGAAACATTCTTTTTTCTCCTTACCTTTGGGTAGAAATTATTTATACAAAGCTTTCGCTAAGTACCGTTGTTTGCGATCCGTTTAAGCTTAGCCTTTATTCTGTAAATGGCGTTATTAACGGATTTTTCACTCTTACTCATCTTAAGTGAGATCTCTTTGGCTCTTTCACCCGCTATATAGCAGGCAAAAACCTTTTTTTCATAAGCTGATAAGTAATCCTGGGCATGGGAAAAAAGTTGCTTTTCAAGTTCACGCACTATCAGGGCATCCTGAGGATTTTCACTACCGTAATCTTCTTTTGAATCAGATCTTTTTTGTCGCTTTTTAGAGTTGAGTACACGGACGCAGGAAACAAGCTTGTTTCTTACGCAGATTTTTGCATAAGCGCCGAAGGTAATACCGCTGTCCTCATTAAAGGTGAGAACAGAATTGTAAAACGCCATCTTTGCTTCCTGCAAAAAATCGTCATATTGCCGTGACGGTGTATTGCACATATCAGAATATTTTCGAGCCATACTTATAAGCAGGGAGTTATATTTATTAAGCAAGACCTCAAAAGCGGAGTCGTCTCCCGACCTTGCCTTTTCCACAACCGTTAAAATATCCGTCATATGCACTACTCCAATATAAAAATATTATAGCAACATAATTTACCTGTGTCAAGCATTTTTTCACATATTTTTGAAAAAATACAAAATTTTTTGTCTTTTTTTGTGTAAAATAACCAATTCGTACAATAAAAATCAGATTTTACTCGAAAATATAATTGGTTTCTCCCGATACGAGAGCAAGAGTACCGCGATATACGATTTCAGGTCTGCGATTGAAGTTGCGCACCATACGGTCAGCCTCAAGCTTGGAATCAACCTCAACGTTAATATCAAGCACCTTTCTTCCTCTTTCGGCAATTTCACAATGTACCATATATTTACCGTTATCAAGCTCCTTGATATACGAATTTGTGGTAGCCCCTCTCTTTTCAAAGGAAAGGTGTCTTATGGCACTTCTGTAGCTTGATTCTCTTATGCTTGATGCAATGGTATCGCTTAGCTCTACCGCTATTGTCTTTCCTGTGGGAGAAACGATATACAAGCTTTCCTCCTCGCCCTCTTCCTTAGGAAGCTCGGTAATGTGATTTGCATCAACAAGCTCTGTAAAGCAGTCGCCACATTCAAAATAGCTTACTATATTTTCCTGATACAATATACTGCAAACGTCATTAAATTTGACAGGGTATCCTATTCTGTCCATGAGATAAAGAATAAAGATTTTTATCTCATTTTTATCTTTCATAAAATTACTCACTTAAACATCCCCTTTTTTAGTCGATACATATTTATGATATCACAATTTTATCCCTTATTCAACTTTATTTTATAAAAAAGAGGAAAATTTTATGAAAAATATGCGTTACACGGACCTTGCCTGCGAGGAAAACGCCGAAAAACAAAAATCATATGAAATATATACAAAGGAATTGTACGGCATTACTACCATAAATTTTGTATCGAGGGAAAGCCTTATTACGGAAAATATAACTCTTTATACGGGTAAATGCTGGAAGTATAACAAGGAATATGTAAGCTCGGTAATAAACGCTTTGTCTTTGTGTATTTCCTCTATGGTTTTTCATCACGGTAAAGGCTCACACAGGATACTTATTGCAGGGTTGGGAAACAGAAGCATAAGATCCGATTCCCTTGGTCCCTCCGTTGTGGATATGCTGTATCCTGCGGTGGATAAGGATAAATTTGAAAATGAAATAAGGCTTATTTGCGCAGGTGTGGAGGGGCAAAGCGGATTTTCCTCCTTTGAGCTTGTTAAGGAGGCATCGGAAATGATGGATGCTTCTATGATAATAGCAATAGATTCTCTCTGCGCCATGGGGGCGGACCGACTTGCCTCAACGATACAGCTTTCCGCTACGGGAATATTACCGGGCAGCGGAATAGGAAATCATAAAAAGGAAATAAGCAAAAATACCCTTGGTATTCCTGTAATTTCCATAGGCGTGCCTACGGTATCAAATCTTGGAGCGCTTACAAAAAGCGAGGAGCTTTGCGGTCTTTACATTTCTCCCAACGATATCGATTTTACAATAGAATCAATGTCCGAAATAATATCCGCATCTATTTTAAATTCCCTTTATAAAAAAACATAAGGGAGTGAAAATACACTCCCTCTCTCTCTGTTTGCAATTCTGTATTTTAATTCAGAAGCTCGAATGAAAAATCAGTATTCAAGGATGCAAAGCGCTCTATGGCATTTTCGTTGCATAAGCATTTAAGATGCTCCCGCACGTAATATGCATAGGGAGATTTTAACTGCCTTGCATATTCGTTTAGAAAAGCAAAGCGCATCTCCTTTGAGGATATGCCCTGACACAAAAGATAGTATTTATATTTTTCCGTATCGTAGTACACCTGTGAGTCGGTGTCTGTATTTACGTTACTCAATCTGCTGCACGCATCCATAAGCGTATTTATATCGTCAAATCTGTATACGTTTATGTAGGATGCGCTCTTTTTTTGTCCTGCGGGCGCCGTTCTGTCCTTGTACATATTATTCTCCTCCGTACCGCTTATAAAGACCTCACAGCCGTTATTTTTTGCAGGGTATACCTGTATTAAAAGATTTTCGTTTTTTATATCCACGCTTTCCTGTTTTGCAATATCATCTATAAATTCGTCAACGGATCTTGATATTTCATCATCCGTCAATTCCCTGTCGTTTATAAAATTGTATTTTTCACTCTCTTCCTCGTTAAGTATTATCTTAAAGGTTTTAAATCTGATCTTAATAATTTCCATAGTATTTCTCCGTTATTAACATTATACAAGAAAGATTTACTTTTGTGCAAGGAACAATTTCTGTTATTTTTTCCTTTTTTACTTCCCTTCGTCATTATTTTCAAGCCTTAGAAATATATTGTAGTAAAAAGAATACGGAGGCGAAAATGAAAAAATTTTTATTATTTATTCCCCTTTGCATTTTTATGTTTACCATAAGCATATTTGCAACGGAAAGAATATCTCCCGCCCTTGACGTTATAGCCTATGAAAACGAGATGGTCAAGGCAGGAGTGATCTATGACGGAGAAATAACCTTTGACGTAAATGATTTTGACAACGCACTTGGTACAAATGCAAAATCCATAACTGTAAAAACTCTGCCCGATGAAAACGAGGGCAGATTGATGGTGGGTAATCTTTACGTTGTGGAAAACCAGGTAATCTACAGAGAGGATTTTCCATTCTTAAAATTTATTCCCAAATCAAATAAGGAGGGCAGCTGCTCCTTTACGTTCGTGCCTAACAAAAGCGGTTACGCAATGCTATGTACGTTAAAGGTAATAGAAAGCACGAATTTTTCTCCCGTTGCAACAAACGGTAACGAGGTATACGCCTGGACACAAACGGATATTTCTACCTTTGGCACTCTTAAGGGCTACGATCCCGACGGAGATAGCTTAAGATTTGAGATCACCTCTCTTCCCAAAAAAGGACTTATAGAAATAACCAATACGGCAACGGGTGACTACAAGTACACTCCATATGAAAAGGCAAACGGAAACGATTCCTTTACCTACAGAGTCCGTGACTGCAACGGAAATTACTCCGAGGAAATAAAGGTAAATATGAATATAAAAAAGCTTAAGGCGGATTTTGTATTTTCGGATATGAAAAACAGCACCGCGCTTAATGCGGCAATTATAGTTACGGACAATAATCTTATGAAGGTATCTGCAAACAAAAACGGCACTCTGTCCTTTAATCCCAAGGAAAAGGTTACAAAGGAGGAGTTTATAGTTCTTGTTATGAGAGCAATGGGAGCAAAGGACGTTCCCGTCCTTCAAACAACGAGATTTGCCGACGATAAGGATATCAAGGATGAATACAAGGGCTATATAGAGGGCGCGTTTTCCCTTGGAATTATTGAGGGAGAAAGAAAAGCGGACGGAATACATATAAATCCCAAGGGAACTATTTCCATTGCTGAGGCGGCGGTTATAATCAACAGAATTATCGGCGCGGAATCCTCATGGACAATGACGGTTTTCCACGATATGGACGATATCCCTGCTTGGGCGCTTAAGGACATTACCTCTCTTACGGAGCTTGGCATATTATCAAAGGTAAACGGCAAAATAAACCCCAATTCTCCACTCACCCGTGAACAAACCGCTAAAATTCTTATGTCACTTTTAGAATACCAAGGAAAGCTGAAGCGCTAATAATTTAAATACAAAAGGACGGATTTGCTCCGTCCTTTTTCTATCATTATTTTACTTGTAATTTTTTGATTTCTTCCTCTTTTGGGGAAACGTATGCGGTCCAGTTTACGTTGTAGACTACAAAGCCGGGCTTAGAGCCTGCGGGCTTTTTAATGTGCTTTATTAGGGTATAGTCAACGGCAATGTTATTGCCCTCAGCCTTGGAATAAAAGGCGGCTATCTCGGCTGCCTCCGTAAAATCCTTTTCGGAGGGCTCTTCTCCGTTTGACTGCATAAGCACGTGGGAGCCCGGAAGATTTTTAACGTGGAACCACCAGTCCGATTTTTCGGAAAGCTTAGTAGTTACGTAATCATTTTGCTTATTGTTTTTACCGCAATAAATATTATATCCACCCGAGGTAACAAACCTTAGGGGCTTTGTCGCCTGCTGCTTTGCGGCTGTATAATTTTTCATTCTTGATGCATATCCGCTATGGTAAAGCTCATCTCTTATCTCGTGGAGATCGTTTTCCGTTTCCGCCTTGTTAAGGGAATCAAAAACGGTGGCTATATATTCAAACTCCTCCTTGGCAAGAGCGATCTGCTTTGCAAGCTCTATTTTTGCGGTTTTGGACTTATTATACTTTTTGTAATATGCCTGGGCATTCTGAGATGGAGAAAGCCTTATATCAAGAGGGATCTCTATCATAGGACAGCTTTCATCATAATAGTTGCAGGTGACAAGCTTATCCTGTCCTCTTTTCATCATATAAATGCTTGAGGTTATAAGATCGCCATAGAGCTTATAAATTTCGTTGTCATCACATTTTTCAAGCTCTGATGTCTGAATTGAAATTTTCCTTGTGATTCTTCCCTCGGCATTTACAAGAAGTCTGAAAATATCCGTAGACTTTTGTCTTATTCTTTCGTGCTTGCTTTTTTTGGAGTAAAAAAGATCTACCGCCTCGGAAAATGAGCCCACGCTCTGACATTTATAACCCTTGCCAAAATACTCAATAGGCATATAGGAATACTCCACGGGCACACCGCCTTCGTCATACACTATGTATGGAGTAAGCGTATTATCATTAAATCCCTCCGTAACGCCGAAGAAAGCATCCTCAAGAATTTTATAATTTGCATTTTCAAGTGTACAATCTATGGTTTTGCCGCTTAAAAACGCAATTTGTCTTGCAGTTGAGGGAGCAAGTCCGAGGAAGTTATTGGTTATAAATTTATCGGTCCTTATCTCCTTATTCACCCTTTCAAAAAGGCGCGCAAGGCTATCTCTTGAGAAAGAAATGGGATCGATCTTATCCTGCTTCGGAGGCATAGAATAGGAAAATCCGGGTAGTATCTGTCTTTGGGTATTGGTAGAAAAATCTATGGTTTTCAATGCGGAAATAATCTTCTTATCCGCATCAGTAAGAATAAGATTACTGTACTTACCCATTATCTCGCAAATGAGGTATTTTTTTGATTTAAAACCCATTTCATCGTATGCCTCGAACTCTAAAAAGCAAACTCTTTCAAGCTCGGTCTGAAATGCGGAAAGCAGCTTTGCCCCCGCAAGATGCTTACGAAGAAGCATACAGAACATAGGCGCCTTTGCCGGGTTTTCCGACTGTGACGCGGTAAAATGGATACGCGGATAGTTTGAGCCCGCGTTTATAAGAAGCTTATAGCTCTCCTTGAAGGAACGGAGCAAAATCACGATCTCATCTCCTACGGGCTGATATATCTTCTCTACCTTCAAAACGCCCTTTGAGGATATTTCCTTCGCTATCTCTCCCATCATTATTGCATCAAATGCCATATTATCTCCCTTATAGCGCCCTGTAGCAAATATAATAATAGGACTCTGCAATGCGGTCAAGTCCGCATCTTTCCGCCAGGCGAATAGATGCATAATTATCCATTCTTGATGTATACGCCACATTATATTCAAGTCCCATATAATGCTTTATCATAGCGGATACGTTGGATGCGCCGTAGCCCTTTCCTCTATATTCGGGTGCCGTATATACGTTTATTTCCTTCGCTCCTATAAAAGCGTCGGATGCGTTTGTTTCACATACTGAAACGATCTTATTATCTATTACGGTGACAAAATAACATTCGTCACTTTCAGAATCAATTTTTTCAAGCTCATACTCGGTAAGGTTTTCATACCCCTCTCCCGATTTTATCTGCAGGGTGGTGTCTTGTATAAGACCTTCATCAAAGGTGTTTGCAATATAGGTTGCAATATGCCCCTCGCTAAGGTCATCGGTAAAATATCCCCAGGAGTCAACCGCATCCTTAAGATTGTTATGAAGGTATTCTCTTGCGCTTTCGGAAAACGGATCGTCCTTATACAGCTTGTAAAACTGCTTTGCAACCTTTTTTACACGCTTAAAGGCTTCTATCTTAAGCTTGTTACCTCTTTTCGTTATCTCAATGGGTACAAGCACCTCGGGTAAGGTATTAAAAAGGTATTTTTCCATTTTTCTTTTTTCTGTTTTTACCAAAACCATCACCTCTTTCTGTATATTTTACATCATAGCGCCCCTTAAGTCAAATATTTTATTTAAAAATTTTAAAAATATATAGAAATATTCACACTTTTATGATATACTGTACCTTAAGGCAGTATGCAAAAACGCAAATTCACCCGCATTCTGTCAGGAAAGGATAAATAATGATTACATTTAATGAAAAATGCGAACAATTTACATTACCTACCGTTGCCCTTCGCGGCATTGTCGCATTTCCGGGAATGACCATCAGCCTTGAGCTGGCTCGTTCTTTTTCAAAAAATGCAGTTGACACAGCACAAAAAACAGGATCTTTAATATACCTCGTTGCTCAGATCGATGCATCCGAGGAAGAAAAAATAGAGTCTAATATTTTTGATGTTGGCGTTGTTGCCAAAATTAAGCAGATAATAAAAGGAAATGACGGTAACGTTAAAGCAATGGTAGAGGGAGTAGCTCGCGCCAAGACACAGAATTTAAGAGCTGTGGGCGGATATTACGAGTGCGACGTATTGACCTGCAACCTTGAGGTAAACGGATATCCCCTGGAAAAGGAAGAGGCGCTTACAAGAATTATTCTTGAAAAAACAAATGACTTGGTTTCTCTTTTTCCCTATCCCTCAAAGGATCTTATGACAAAGCTCATTTTTATGAACGATATCGGAGAGCTTTGCGACTTCATCTCATCAAACGTTCTTGTAAAGGCATCCGACAAGCAGTTCCTTCTTGAGCATTTCAACAAGTATGAAAGAGCCGAAAGCCTTGTTGGTATTTTGTCAAGAGAGCTTAAGGTACTTAAGATCGAGAAGGACATAAGATTAAAGACAAAATCCAAGGTCGAGGAATCACAAAGGGATTACTTCCTTCGTGAGCAGTTAAAGGTTATACAGAGTGAGCTTGGTACGGATACGCAAAGTGAAAGCGACGAGCTTTTCGAGGCTATCACAGGCAAGAATTTCCCAGACGAGGTACAGGAAAAGCTTTTAAAGGAGCTTGCTAAGTTCAACAAGGCTCCCTTCGGCTCTCCCGAGGCTACCGTGCTTCGCACCTATCTTGAAACCTGTATCGAGATCCCCTTTGGTAAGTATTCAAAGGACAATACAAGCGTTGCAAACGCAAGAAAAACCTTGGAGGCTGACCATTACGGTCTTTCCAAGGTAAAGGAAAGAATCCTTGAATTTATTGCAGTCAAGGAGCTTAATCCCGATATTAAAAACCAGATAATATGTCTTGTTGGCCCTCCAGGTGTTGGTAAAACGTCACTTTGCGCTTCCATTGCAAAAGCTCTTAAGCGCAAGTACGTACGCGTTTCCTTGGGCGGTATTCGTGATGAGGCAGAAATCAGAGGCCACAGAAAAACCTACGTAGGCGCTATGCCCGGTAGGATCATCACCGCTCTTTCAAGCTGCGGAACGTTGAATCCCGTTATGGTTTTTGACGAGATCGATAAAATGACCTCCGATATGAGGGGCGACCCTGCATCCGCTATGCTTGAGGTTCTTGACGGTGAGCAAAACAAGGCGTTCCGTGACCATTTCGTTGAAATGGATGTTGACCTTTCCCGTTGTATGTTTATCGCGACGGCAAACAGCCTTGAGAATATTCCCAAGCCTCTTATTGACAGAATGGAAATAATTGAGCTTTCCTCTTACACAAAGAATGAAAAGCTTAATATAGCGAAAAATCACCTTATTCCCAAGCAGCTTAAGGCTCACGGTCTTTCAAAGCGTCAGCTTAAGCTTACCGACGGGGCTATTCTCTCCTTGATTGACGGTTATACTGCCGAGGCGGGCGTAAGAAATCTCGAAAGAGAGATCGCATCCCTTTGCAGAAAGGCGGCAAAGGAGATAATAGAAAATAACGTAAAAGCCGTTTCCATTACCGAAGAAAACATAAGCAAATATCTCGGAGTGCGCAAATTTGAGGACGAAAAGATAAGCGATACGGATGAGATCGGCGTTGTAAACGGAATGGCATATACCTCCATCGGCGGCGACGTGCTTAAGATAGAAGCGTCCATTATGAAGGGTAACGGCAAGATAAAGCTTACGGGAAGCCTTGGCGACGTTATGAAGGAATCCGCCGAGATAGCCATAAGCTTTATAAGAGAAAACGCAGAAAAGCTTAACGTAGACCCCGACTTCTATTCAAAGTACGATATACATATCCACGCGCCCGAGGGCGCAATTCCCAAGGATGGGCCAAGCGCGGGAGTTACTATGACTACTGCCCTTGTAAGTATACTTTCCGGCCGCGCGGTAAGACGCGACGTTGCAATGACGGGCGAAATAACCTTAAGAGGCAAGGTGCTTCCCATTGGCGGTCTTAAGGAAAAGACCTTGGCAGCTTACACGGCGGGAGTCAAGAATATAATCATCCCCTACGGAAATATGAAAAACCTTGAGGACGTTGACGAGGTGGTAAAGCAAAACGTAAGCTTTATACCTGCAAAGACCATATTCGATGTTCTTAACGCTGCCTTCTGCGAGGAGGAGCTTATAGCAATAATTCACAGATATGCGAAAGCAAAGGTAGAAAAATGAAAATAAACACAAATAACGTTTCTCTTAAGATCAGCGCGGGAAATGCATCACAGTTTTTAAGAGATCCTATACCTCAGGTGGCTTTTTCAGGCAGATCAAACGTTGGAAAAAGCTCCCTTATAAACACTCTGCTCGGCAGAAATTCCTTGGCAAGGGTAAGTAGCGCGCCCGGTAAGACCATAACCGTAAACTTTTATGACGTGGACAGAAAGCTTTTTTTCGTTGACCTTCCCGGTTACGGCTATGCAAAGCGCACCGCACAGGACCAGTTAAGATGGTCCAACCTTGTTGACGGATATTTTACAAAGAATCCTAACATAGACCTTGTAAAGCTTGTCGTTCAGCTTGTGGACTCCCGTATCGGATACACAAACGACGACCTTGATATGATCGAGTATATGAACGAGGCTGACGTGCCTTATATCATTGTCGCCACAAAGACGGATAAGCTTAACAAGACGGAGAGGGAAAAGGCGGTAAGAGCCCTTATTACCAATCCTGTTTTAAGAGAAAACACCACAATTATCCTCTGCTCCTCCCAAACGCGAGAGGGCAAGGACGATGTGTGGAACGAAATTATGAAATATATCGAGAGATAAGATGGTTGATTTTTTATTAGATATACTGATAAGTCTTCCCTGCGTGCTTGTTGCATTGGTCTTTCACGAGATTGCCCACGGATTTATAGCCTACAAGCTTGGAGACCCTACCGCAAAGTATATGGGCAGACTTACCTTAAACCCTTTAAAGCATCTCGACCTGTGGGGCACCCTATGTATGGTGTTTTTCAGATTCGGTTGGGCAAAGCCCGTGCCGATCAACGTAAGATACTTTAAAAAGCCGAGAAGAGATATATGTCTGACCGCCCTTGCGGGACCTATGGCTAATATTCTGCTCGCTTTATTTGGAGCGTTTTTGTACTCTCTTACCATTCCGTGGATATCCGACAGTATTCTTACGGAAAGCGGATTTTTGTACTACATATGCTACGCATACGCGGTGCTTGTGTATAATTTCATATGGCTTAATATTGCCCTTGCATTGTTTAATTTGATTCCTCTGCCCCCTCTTGACGGCTCAAGAATATTTTTGATATGGCTTCCCTACCGCACTTATGCAAAAATAGTGCGCTACGAGAGGGAGATATCCGCTATCTTTATGGTACTTCTTTTGCTTGACTCAAGAATATTGAACGGTGTATTCACAGGATTACTGTCAAGGGCAGTAGTATTTATAATGAACGGTATGCTTTCACTATTTTCATTTTTGTATTGAGGTGTAAAATGGATCAGATAACTTATAAAATTGAACAGTTTGAAGGCCCCTTAGACCTTCTTCTTACCCTTGTGCAAAAAAATAAAATGAAAATAGAGGATATACAGATATCCGTAATCTGCGACCAATATATGGCGTATATTGAAAGCATGCAGACTATGAATATTGATATTTCCGCAGAGTTTATAGTTACCGCATCGGAGCTTATGTACATAAAGAGCAAAATGCTCTTGCCCAGAGTATCCGAGGATGATGAGGACCCAAGAGAAGCCCTTGCCTCCGCCCTTTTGGAATATCAAAGAGCGAAGCAGGCATCGGAAAAGCTGTCGGGTATGTATTCCCTCTACGCGGGACGCTTTGAAAAGGATACGGACGAGATATCTCCCGACAGAACCTACGTTGCGGATCATAATATCGAGCTTCTTTCCCTTGCCTTTATGAAGGTAATGTCAAACATAGAGGAAACGGATGAGGAGGCGACGGAAAAGATAAGGCCTCTTATCAGCAGACGTACGGTATCCGTAAGGGAAAAGGTATACTCGATTTTAAGAATGCTGCTTATAAAGGGCGGAAGCGCAAAGGCAACAGACTGCTTTAACGGTATAAGAAGCAGGCACGAGCTTGTTGCCACCTTTATGGCGGTGCTTGAAATGCTGAAAACAGGCAGACTGCAGATAAAAGAGGATGCCACAAACGCTGACGGAGTGCTCGACCTTACAGAAAACATATATATTGAACTTAATCACGATAAAATAACTGTTGCAAACGGAGATGAGGAATGATGGAAAATTTAGAAAAGATTGAAATAAAGGATCTTGAAAAAGCCATAGAAGCGATTCTGTTTGCGGCAGGTCACCCCGTAACCTACACAAAGCTTGGCGAGGTGCTTGGCTATACGGAATCCCAAATAAGAAAAACGGTACGCGCCTTTTCCGAAAGATATAACGCAAACGAGGAGCGCGGCATTATGATGCTTACCTTTGAGGATTCCTGTCAGTTATGCACAAGAGAATCGTTTTTGCCCTATATAAAAGAGGCTCTCGGAATTAAAAAGGGCGGTAACCTCTCCGCTTCTTCTCTTGAGGTGCTTGCAATAATCGCGTACAACGAGCCCGTTACAAGAGCCTTTGTGGATACGGTAAGAAAGGTTGACAGCGCTTATATCGTAAACGCTCTTTGCGAAAAGAATCTTATTGAGGTATGCGGTAAGCTTGACGTTCCCGGCAGACCCTATCTTTACAGAACCACGTCTACATTTTTAAGATGCTTTGGAATTGAATCCCTCGAGCAGCTTCCTTACATAGATGCGCCAAGACAGAAAAACGAGGGTGAAATTATTCCCCTTGATATTGAAATTCCCGAAATGAATGATCCCGACGATTCCTCTGAGGTTGAAAGTGGGGCTGAAGGCGAGGAGCTTGAGCTTCTTGAGAGTCCCGAAATGGATATTGACGGGGAATAAGCAAAAAATACACGTTAAATTCTTATTGGAGGAGCTAATGGATACCTGGATGTACGTTGTCGGCGCCATAATCTTGTTTATTGCGTTGATCCTTGCGTTAAAAGTGAATATCATAGTTTCCTACAAGGAGGATCTATGTGTATATTTACGTATTTTATTTATAAAAATAAAGCTTATGCCCAAAAAAGAAAAGATCAAGATAAAAAAAGATAAAAAATCCAAGAAAAAGTCAGATCCGAAGCCTGTAGCCGAGGGGGAAAAGAAAAAAGGCATATCCCCTGTAAAGGTTGTCTGGGAAATACGCGAGGCTATACTTTCTTTGCTAAAAAAGTCTATGAATCGCTTGCATTTTAAATTTGCAAGGCTGAATATAGAGATCGGATGCGAGGATGCCGCAAAGACTGCCCTTGTTTACGGCGCGGTAACCCAAGGCGTAGCCTATCTTTTGGAAATACTTGACAGTATATCAAACGTGGAAATATCAAGATTTTCCGACATTAACGTAAGCAGCAATTTTATATCAAGAAAATCAAAGGCAGAGTGCAAGATAACCCTTTATATCCGCGTATTCTCTGCTTTGGCGGTGCTTATACACCTTATAAAAACATATTTTACTTATACTACACACAAAGAAAAGCTAACGGAGGTTAAAAATGGAAAAAACATCTCAGAGTGATATTATTAAAACTGCCCTTGAAAACGTAAAATCAATGGTAGATGCAAACACGGTTACAGGTACGCCCATTGAAACTGCAGGCGGAACTGTAATTATCCCCATTTCCAAAATTTTTGTAGGACTTGCAACAGGCGGTATTGACTACTTCGGTAAGAAAGCGCCCGACAACAAAAACTTTGGTGGCGGCGGCGGAACAGGTGTTACCGTTGCTCCCGTTGGCTTCTTGGTTGTTGATGCCAAGGGAAAGGTTGAGCTTCTTAATATCAATGCAGAATCAAGAGATCCCGTATCTCAGATAATCGGCTTGATCGAAAGCTCCCCCGAAATTATCGAAAAATTCAAGAATCTTTTTTCCAAAAAAGACAAGGATGATACAGACGAGGAATTTTAATCAAGAAATTTAAATATGTAAAGCGAGGCATACTAAATCAAAAATGATTTTTGAGGTTTGATATGTCTAAGCTCTTTACGTTTATTTTAAGCTTTTTAACACTTCTCTTTTCCTTTATATGCGTTTGTCACGCTACGGATATTTCAGCAAAGCATGCGATCGTGCTTGAAGCGGAATCCGGGGAGATAGTATACGAAAAAAACGCCCGTATCAAAGCGCCTATGGCAAGCACGACGAAAATAATGACCGCTCTTGTAGCTATTGAAAGCGGTGACCTTGACAAAAGGATATCCATACCGAAAGAGGCTACGGGAATTGAGGGCTCCTCCATTTATCTTAAGGAGGGTGAGGTGCTTACCTTACGGGATCTTGTATATGCGCTGATGCTTGAGAGCGCAAATGACGCAGCCTGCGCTATTGCCCTGGAAATAGGTGGCTCCCTGGAGGAGTTTTCCCGAATGATGAATGAAAAGGCAAAGGAAATAGGGTTAAAAAGCACCAATTTTACAAATCCACACGGTCTTGATAATGATGAGCATTATACCACCGCCTACGATCTTGCTACCCTTGCGCTATACGCCATGAGAGAGCCTGTATTTGAGGAAATAGTTTCTACCAAAAAGCACGTTATTCCTTTAGGGAATGATGGAAGCAGGGTGCTTATTAACCACAACAAGCTTCTTCGTCTTTTTGAGGGCGCTATTGGTGTCAAAACGGGATTTACAAAGAAAAGCGGAAGATGTCTTGTTTCCTGCGCGGAGCGTGACGGGGTAAGACTTATATGCGTGACGCTGAATGCTCCAAACGATTGGAACGACCATAAATATCTGTTAAGCTCCTCCTTTGACGGCTTTGAAAGGATACATCTTGCAGAGGCTGAGGACTATACCCTTTCATTAGGCTGTATTAACGGCGAAAAGGACTCCTTTCTCTGCTCCAACACCGATTCTCTGTCCGTTACCCTAAAGAAGGGAAACAGAGATAATATTCGCGCCGTGACGGAGTACGACAGGTTAATTTCAGCTCCAATTAAAAAGGGAGATAAAATAGGCAGAATTGCATTTTACTGCGGTGAGAGGTTGATTGGAGAGTGTCCTCTCTACTCACTTGAAAGCGTTAAATGCATTAAATACAGAAAATCAATTTTAGAAAGAATTTTCGGATAATATGGAAAAAATCAGACTTCAAAAGTTTTTTACAGATAATAAAATAATGTCCCGCAGAAATGCCGAAAAGGTTATTGAGGCGGGCAACGTAAAGGTAAACGGAGTTATTGCCAAGCTTGGGGATAAGGTAGACCCCGAAAAAGATACCGTAACCTATAACGGCAAGGTTATAAAGAACAGCGCGGAAAAGAAGCGCTATATTATGCTTAACAAGCCTCTCGGATACGTAAGCACCGCATCCGATGAAAAAGGCAGACAGACTGTGCTTGACCTTGTTTCCGACGTGGGAGAAAGAGTTTATCCCGTTGGCAGACTTGATATGTATTCCGAGGGACTTCTTATACTCACCAACGACGGTGAGCTTACTAACAGACTTACCCACCCGAAGAACAACATGTCAAAGGTGTACAGCGTAATGATAAAGGGTGATATTACACCCGAGCAGTTATCAAGGCTTACCTCTCCTATGGAAATAGACGGATATAAGCTTAAGCCTGTTAAGGTAAGGATAATTTCCCAGAAAAACGGCGCTACCAATACTCTTTTCACCTTAAACGAGGGCAGAAACAGACAGATACGCAAAATGTGTGAGCAATGCGGTCTTACCATTATGCGCCTTACAAGAATTGCCATCGGCAAGCTTAAGCTAAACGACCTTGAAAGAGGCAAATGGCGTGAGCTTACGGAAAACGAGGTTGCCTATTTATCCGGTAAAAGCGACAGTATATGAATATAATTCAACACCGTCAAGGAAAGCTATCCTTGGCGGTGTTTTTGTATCCAATAAAAAATTTTAGTTGACTTTTTCTATTTACAAAAGTCAGAATCGGTGATATAATCATTTCAGATTTTACTGTGAGGTGCAATATGGACGGAATTAAATGGTTTAAGGAAGCAAAATACGGTCTTATGCTGCATTTTGGCTTATACTCAGCTTTAGGAGGAGTTTACAAGGGTGAAAGATCCCACAATTATGCGGAGTGGATACAATCTGCGCTTGCAATTCCCAATAGCGAAATGGAAAGAATTGCAAAAGCATTTAACCCTATATACTTTGACGCGGACGAGTGGGCTAAATTCGCGTATGATTGCGGAATGAAATACGTTGTTATAACGACTAAGCATCACGACGGATTTGCGCTTTTCAAATCCTATGCCGACTCATATAACTGCGTTGATTTTTCTCCATTCAAAAGAGATATTATTGGGGAATTAAGCCGGGCTTGTAAGAAATACGGCTTAAAATTCGGCATTTACTATTCTCAGGACCTTGACTGGCATGAGAAAAACGGCGGCGGATATAAGACTGAGCCCGTAGGATGCGCAGGAGTAAGCTGGGACAACTCCTGGGACTTCCCCTGCAAGGAGGAAAAGGACTTTAATATCACCTTTGAAAACAAGATAATACCCCAGATCACCGAAATTATGACAGGCTACGGTGAGATCGCTCTTGCCTGGTTTGATATGCCAATGACTCTGACTGCTGAGCAGAGCCAAAGAATATACGATCTTGTTAAAAAGCATCAGCCAAATTGCCTTGTAAACTCCCGCCTTGGAAACGGCAAATACGATTACGTTTCCTTGGGAGATAACGAAATACCCGACGATAAGAAAGCAACTGAGAAAACGGTTGATTTTAACTCTATTGAAGGCTTTAAGCCTTCTCCCTACGGCTTTTACGAGTCGGCTTGTACCTTGAATGATTCCTGGGGATATAACATCTGGGATCACAATTGGAAAAGCAGCGAGCAGATCTATAAAAACAAGAAAAAGCTGAACGGACTTGATATAAACTACCTTATCAATATCGGTCCCGACCATCTTGGCAGATTTCCCCTTGAGGCGCAGGAAATTTTAAAGGGTGTTAAGGCTCTTGAGGAAAAGGAAAAATAATTCCTGCTTCTGAATTTATATAGTTATTAAAAAAAAGAGGATAGAGAACGCTTTCGTTCTCTATCCTCTGTCTTATTTATTATTTCTTTGTGGATTCAACAACGGAGTTTACAAGTCCTACAACGCCCTGAAGGTCGCTGGGAACTATTATCTTTGTTGCCTGACCGTCAGCAGCCTTTTCGTAGGCTTCAAGCTTCTTAAGGAGCAAATATGCTTCCTCGGGCTTAGCCTCGTTAATAAGTCTGATGGACTCAGCCTGAGCTGTGTTGATCTTAAGAATAGCCTCGGCCTCAGCCTCTGCCTTCTTGATTCTTGCTTCCTTTTCAGCCTCTGCCTGAAGAATAGCAGCCTGCTTTGCAGCCTCAGCCTCAAGGATCTGGCTTTCCTTCTTACCCTCTGCAACGAGGATGCTGGAGGATTTTTCACCCTCTGCGCGAAGGATAGCTTCACGTCTCTGACGCTCTGCCTTCATCTGCTTTTCCATTGCGTCCTGAATTTCTGCCGGAGGCTTAATATTCTTAAGCTCTACTCTGTTTATCTTGATACCCCAAGGATCTGTCGCTTCATCAAGAATGGAGCGGATCTTTGCGTTGATGGTATCTCTTGACGTAAGAGTGTGGTCAAGCTCGAGATCACCAATGATGTTACGAAGAGTTGTCGCTGTAAGATTTTCAATAGCTGTAATGGGGTTTTCAACACCGTATGCATAAAGCTTAGGGTCTGTGATCTGGAAGAACACAACCGTGTCTATCTGCATGGTTACGTTATCTCTTGTAATAACGGGCTGAGGAGGAAAATCCGCAACCTGCTCTTTTAATGAAACCTGCTTTGAGATCTTATAGAAAACGGGCCACAAAATATGTATGCCTGTTTCCCACGTTTCCTTGTATGCGCCGAGTCTTTCAATAACGTAGGCCTTAGACTGAGGAACGATCTTGACGCTTGCGATAACAACGATAACCGCAACTGCTAAAATAATACCTAATGCAATAAATAATCCTGGCATAATTATTCTCCTTTTCTAACTACGATGGCTTTGTTACCATCTATTTTTTTAAATAATACGACTGCATCCTTTTCAATGATCTCATTATTTTCCGAACGTGCCGTCCATACAAGACCATTGATCTTAACCGCACCTGTAGCGTTTACGTTGTCGATCTCCTCTACTACGATGGCTGTTTTATCGTAATACAGCTCCAAATTGGTAGCCTGCTCCTTAGATCTCGCAAGGAATTTTTTTACAAATCTTCTTGTAAGAACAAGCATAATAGCAGAGAAAACTATGAACATAAGTATCTGCCACGGGATAGGAATTTTAGGAAAGATAGCTACAACCACCGTGGTAAGCAACGCGCCGATCGATAACCAGATCGACACAAGATCCGTAGTACACATTTCAAGAATGAAAAGCGCCACGGCTGCGGATAGCCATATCCATACCATATAATCCATCAATGCACCTCCTATATAGTTTCATTTTTATTTTGAACATTAAATTGCTGCACATATTTTGCGACCTCTGAGTACATATAGAGGGATCCTACGCATAAAACGCTCGACCCTGTGTCGATGGCATTCTGCATAGCCGCAAATACGGCATCCTTTACAGTTTCATAATGACTTGATTTTACACCCATATCATTATAGAGCTTTGCATACTCTTTTGAGGGCAATGCCCTTGGATTGTCGGGTGTGACACAAAATACCTCTTTTGCAACAGAGCCTATCTGTCCGCTTATATATCCTGTATCCTTATCCGCCATTACTCCGCTGATAATATTTAATTTTTCATCCTTAAAGTATCTTTTTACACTGTTTATAGCGCTTCTTACCCCTTCGGGATTATGTCCGCCGTCGGCAATAACCAAGGGAGACTTTGAAATTATCTCAAACCTTGCGTGCCATACTACCTTTTTAAGTCCATTGCGGATATGCTCTTCCTTAATATCAACGCCCAAGTGACGAAGAATATCTATTGCCGCAAGGACGTTTGAAGCATTGAAGGGCTGATACTCTCCAAGTAAGGGAATAAATACGTTTTTGTATTTTCCGTAGTCAAATTCCGTACCGTCAAGCTCAAAGCGGTTGATACGTGTCAGGGTGTGATCTACACTGTAGAAGGGTGAATTACACTCCTCTGCTCTTTTCGATATTACTCTGTAAGCATCCTCGTTTTCACCGCACCACAGACACGGGGTCCCACTTTTTATGATTCCCGCCTTTTCAAAGGCTATCTTTTCAATAGTGTCACCAAGGATAGCGGTATGGTCAAAATCAATGCCTGTAATAACGGAAAGAACTGACGTATCAATTATATTGGTGGAGTCAAGTCTGCCGCCAAGTCCGCATTCAAGCACTACGTAATCGCAATTGTTTCTTGCAAAATACTCAAAGGCTATGGCTGTGATAAGCTCAAACTCAGTTGGCTTTTCTTCCATTTCGTCGGCGATGGGACGAACAAGCTCTGTAAGATACGCAAGCTCATCATCTGAGATCATATCCCCGTTTATTGCCATTCTTTCATTAAAGACCTTTATGTACGGGGATGTAAAAAGTCCCGTTTTATATCCAGCCTCACTAAGAACGGAAGAAAGCATAGCGCAGAATGAGCCCTTTCCGTTTGTGCCTGCAACGTGAATGAATTTAAGCTTTTTCTGAGGATCGCCAAGCTTACTGCAAAGCCTTTCTATCCTTTCAAGCCCAGGATTGCAAAAGCACCAATTTATTTTATGAATGTATTCAAGAGCTTCCTTATAATTCATTTCTGCCCCCTGTTTTGCTTTATTCTTTCAAGCTGACCGACAACGGATCTGCTTTTTAACAAATGATGGATAATAATTATCTCAAGGGCGCCTATTATAAGGTAATTAAGCGCTCTCCACAGTAATAATATTTCAAAGGGCATTTCATAAAATTTTGCAAGTCCGAAGGTCTTTACAATAACCGAGCCCACAAGATGGGCGGATAAAACTGCCAAAACGGTTTTTACCTTACCCGATGCTTTACCGAAAAGACGGTAGACAGCGCCGCTTATAAGCCCTATACAAAACGCGCCGATTGTTACAATGGGATTTATTTCATATCCCACTATAAGGCAACCGATAAGATCGGCAACCACGGCGGTAACGCCGCCGATAAGGGGACCGAATGCAACCGAAGCAAGAATTATCGGCATATTTTCGAGGCTGAAGCGAAGCACCGTGCCTATATTAAAGGCAAGCAGCTTACCGCATACAATACTGATAGCCACCAAGAGCGCGCAGCATACCATAACCTTAAGATTGCCAAAAAGAATCAACTCGTTTTTGAAATTTCTATTATTTTTCACCCTGATATACCTCCAGCGGGATGCAACACACGTACCGCAACATAGGTTTTCGTTCGATGGACAACTCCCCGTTCCCCCGACACTTAACGCACGTGTATTTACTCTGTTTTATACGTATATATTAACACAGTCTATGGGTTTTTGCAATAGATTTGATTTCATTTTTTACATTTTCCTTATTGACATTCCTTATTTTTTAATATATAATATCAACATCAAATCAAGAACCTGTATTTATTTGAAATCAAACTTAAAAAAGGATTAAAATATGACTGAAATATTGCATGAATTATTACATGCTTTAATAGAAACATTAAAAACCGTTCCTTTTCTTTTTTTGGCTTATCTTCTTATGGAGTTTATTGAGCATAAGGCGTCCTCCAAAATGGAAGCTTCTTTAAAGAAAATCGGTAACGCGGGTCCCGCCATTGGCTCTGCCCTTGGATGTATTCCACAATGCGGCTTCTCTGCCTCTGCATCGAATCTTTACACCGCGGGACTTATAACCGAGGGTACGCTTATTGCCGTATTCCTTTCCACCTCTGACGAGGCATTACCCATCCTTATTTCAAACGCAAGCGGACATAGCTCCATATGGAAGCTTATTCTTTGTAAGGTGATGATCGGTATCGTCGCAGGATTTGCCATCGATATAATATTCAAGCTTGCAAAAATACGCAAGACTCCCATCGATATGTGTAGTGACTGCGGATGTGACGAGGAGGAAGGAATTTTAAAGCCCTCTCTTAAGCACACCCTTAAAATATCCGTATTTATTCTTATAATAAACGTGCTTCTCGGACTTGCCATACATTTTCTCGGTGAGGACAAGCTTAGCTCCTTGCTTTTGAGCGACAGCCTTTTCCAGCCCTTTATAACCGCGCTTATAGGACTTGTGCCTAACTGCGCAATTTCCGTTATGCTTACTAACCTTTATATTGAAGGCGCCATCTCCTTTGGCTCTGCGGTAGCGGGACTTTGCTCCGGGGCGGGAATCGGACTTACGGTACTTATAAAAAGTAATAAGTGTAAAAAGGAAAATATACGCATAATTGCCGTATTATACGGAATTTCTGCAATTTTCGGCTTTGTGCTTATGCTTCTCGGTATTAACTAATAGAATTCATTTTTCATAGACTTCTCCTTTATGGATGCTTTGTAAATATATTATACATCCAAACCGGAAAGAGAAAAATAACAGAAAATGCAAAATAATACCCTCTATTTTAACATAAAATGCAAAATAAACCATTAAGGGACGGTTTTTTATACTCCGTCCCCTTTTATTTTTATATTTTTACTTGACTTTCTTATTTTACAATGTTATAATATCCCCATAAAGCGTTGAAGGAAAGAGTAATTTTCGGTTATTTTCAGAGAGGCGGATATTTGGTGCGAATCCGTTATTACCCGTTAATGAAGACCACTCCCGAGCTGTAGGCGGTTACAAGCCTTACCGTATGCCTGCGTTAAAGGTATTTGAGTTAAACTTAAGGTGGAACCGTGCTATGCACCCTTAACAGGCGTTTTGCTTGTTAGGGCTTTTTTATTTTGTAAAATTTATGTTATATAAAGGAGAACTTTAAAATGAAGATCATTTTGAATGACGGAACAGTCAGAGAATGTGAAAGTAAGGAAGAAGAGCTTCACGTCCTTCGTCACTCTGCTGCACACATTATGGCTCAGGCTATCAGAAGACTTTTCCCCGAGGCTATTTTTGCTTACGGCCCCGCAACGGAAAAGGGCTTCTACTACGACGTTGACCTTGGCGACAAGAAGCTTACTGATGAGGATCTTGCCGCTATTGAAAAGGAAATGCGTAAGATCGTAAAGGAAAACCTTCCCATTAAGCCTTACATTCTTCCACGTGAGGAGGCTGTTAAGCTTATGGAAAGCCGCGGCGAGAAATATAAGGTTGAGCATATCGGTGACCTTGCAGAGGACGCTATAATCAGCTTCTATCAGCAGGGCGACTACATTGATATGTGTGTTGGACCTCACCTTTGCTACACAAAGGCGCTTAAGGCGTTCAAGATCACACAGCAGTCCGGCGCATACTGGAAGAACGATAAGAACAACAAGATGCTTACAAGAATCAACGGCGTTGCATTCGCTTCTCAGGAGGAGCTTGATGCATATAACAAGCTTATGGAGGAGGCTGAAAGACGCGACCACCGTAAGATCGGTAAGGAAATGAACCTCTTTATGCTTTGCGAGGAGGGACCCGGATTCCCCTTCTTCCTTCCCAAGGGTATGGCGCTTAAGAATACTCTTATCGACTATTGGAGAGAGATCCATACAAGAGATAACTACGTTGAGGTACAGACTCCCCTTATTATGAACCGTAAGCTTTGGGAAACAAGCGGTCACTGGGATCACTATAAGGACAATATGTACTCCACCCTTATTGATGAGGAAACATACTGCATCAAGCCTATGAACTGTCCCGGCGGAGTTATGGTATACCGCAGCAAGCCCCACTCCTACCGTGAGCTTCCTATGAGAGTTGGCGAGCTTGGTATGGTACACCGTCACGAGCTTAAGGGCGCGCTTCACGGTCTTTTCCGTGTTCGTTGCTTTACTCAGGACGACGCCCACATCTTTATGCGCCGTGAGCAGATCACAAGTGAGATTATGGGTGTTGTTCACCTTATCAACGAGGTATATACAAAGTTTGGCTTCAAGTACTTTATCGAGCTTTCCACACGTCCCGAAAACTCTATGGGTAGTGACGAGGACTGGGAGGCAGCAACAAACGGCCTTAAGAACGCACTTGAGGCGCTTGGTCTTGACTATATCATAAACGAGGGTGACGGCGCATTCTACGGTCCTAAGATCGACTTCCATCTTGAGGACAGCATTGGCAGAACATGGCAGTGCGGAACTATCCAGCTTGACTTCCAGATGCCCCTTAATTTCGGTCTTGAATACACAGACGAAAACAACGAAAAGCAGCGTCCCATTATGATCCACCGCGTATGCTTTGGCTCTATCGAGCGCTTTATCGGTATCCTTACAGAGCATTTTGCAGGTAAGTTCCCCGTATGGCTTGCTCCCGTTCAGGCTAAGGTGCTTCTCGTTTCTGAAAAGAGCGCGGAAATGGCAGACAGAGTTTACTCTGCTCTTCGTGAAAACGGTATCCGTTGCGAGCTTGATAACAGAAATGAAAAGATCGGCTATATGATTCGTGAGGCGCAGATGGTTGACCGTGTTCCTTACATGGTTATCATCGGTCAGAAGGAGGTAGAAACAAATACAGTTTCTATCCGTTACCGCGATACTGCTCAGACCGAGACAATGACAGTTGAAGCATTTATCGAAAAGATAGTACGCGAAACAAAGGAAAGACTTTAATTTATAGCTAATACAAATAAAAATCGGCAGAGAAAATTCATACTCTGCCGATTTTGTTAAGATTTTAACAATAAACCCACTCTACCTATAAACAGGCACTTAATGCGATGCATAGAGGAACAACTCGATACTTAAAGTGTCCCAAATGCGGAAAGCGCACCTGGTGCAAAAAGGTGATCAAAAAATAACACGTTTTTTCAATATAAAACTTTTTAAGATATATTAAGACAAATTTAAAACGGGGTGCTGATTAGCGTGATACCCTTAACGGAGTATCACGCTAATCAGCACCCCTATTTTTTACATATCGTTTCTTATAAGATCCTCAAAGGTTTCTCTTTTTATAATCACAAAATCCTTTGAGTCGGCAATTCCAACAACGGCAGGTCTTGGAATTCTGTTGTAGTTACTTGCCATAGAATAGTTATACGCACCTGTAACAAGTACGGAAAGTATATCTCCGCGCACGGGCTTGGGAAGGAGCACGTTTTCCTGAAGGAGGTCTCCGCTTTCGCAGCATCTGCCTGCAACGGTACATTCAAAATCCGCTTCTCTGTTCATATCGGAGGCAAGGCAAACCGTATAATCGGACTGATACAAGGCGTATCTTGGATTGTCGGGCATACCGCCATCTACGGACACGTAGTTTTTAAATCCGGGGATTTCCTTCGTTCCGCCAACGGTATATAAGGTAAGGCAGGAATCTGCAACTATGCTTCTTCCCGGTTCCATAACAACCGTAGGAAGCTTGATTCCGCTTCTTTTAACCTCGTTGTGGATAAATATGGATATCAAACGGATAAATTCCTCGTAATCAAGCTCGGGCTGGCTATCTATGTATCTTACGCCAAAGCCACCGCCAAGATTAAGTATTTCTATTTCGTAGTCAAATACTTCCTTTACGTGGGAAATATACTTTATCATTATTTCAGCCGCATCACAGAAGGGCTTGATATCGAATATCTGAGAGCCGATATGACAATGGAAGCCGCAAAGACGTACGTTTTCCTTCTTTAATACGTATTCGACTGCGGTATCGGCTTGTCCCGTTTCGATAGCTATACCAAATTTACTGTCTATTCTGCCCGTTACTACCGCGGCGTGAGTATGGGGGTCAACACCGGGAGTCAAGCGAAGGATAACGGACTGAATAATTCCCTTTTCCTTGGCTGCCTCATCAATTCTGTCAAGCTCTGTAAGATTATCCACTACGAAATACCCTACTCCGCTATCGATTGCGTATTTAATATCCGCATCAGTTTTATTATTGCCGTGAAGGAAGGATCTCTTTACGTCAAATCCTGCAGAAACGGCAGTATAAAGCTCTCCCGAGGAAACAAGGTCAATACCTGTATTTTCCTCCTTGGCTACCCTGTATATATACTTACAGGAAAAGGACTTACTTGCAAAGAGGGGATAGGAGCTTTCACCAAAATATTTCTTCATTGCGTCCTTGTAAATACGCATATTCCGTCTGATTCTGCCCTCATCCATCACCATAAGGGGGGTGCCATATCTATTTGCAAGCTCTACGGTGTCACTTCCCGCTATACAAAGGTGGCCCTTTTCGTTTACCGATAAATTTTCGTGTAGCATAATAACCTCTTAGATCAATTTTTCAAAAGCTCAGTCATTGTATACATTCCTGCGCCCTTGCCCGTCATAAATTCAGCGGCTTTTATAGCCCCGTCAGCAAACAAGGCTCTGTCATATGCCTCGTGCTTAAGGGTGATCTGCTCGGAGTTGGTACCGATAATAACCTCGTGAATACCAACGATATTACCAACGCGGATGGCGTTTATACCAACCTCGTTTTTCTCTCTCTTACAGTTTCCGCTTCTTCCGTAATGGGCGTATGCTTCTTCTCTTGCCTCCTTTACGGAGTTGAAAAGCATTTTTGCCGTTCCGCTTGGTGCATCAAGCTTACGGTTGTGATGAGTTTCTATAATTTCCACGTCTGCATCGGGGAAAACGGACACTACCCTTCTTACTACGTCACAAAGAGTAGCAATACCAACGGACATATTTCCGCTGTAGAACACCGCAGTTTCCTTGGATGCTGCGTTAATTATCTCCTTTTCCTCATCTGTATGGCCTGTTGTAGCCACGATCAAGGGAGTTTTTGTCATAACGGCGTAATCCGTTATCTCTTTTATAAGTCCGTGGAAGGAAAAATCGATAATTACGTCTGCTTTCCCTTTAAAATCAGCAATTTTTACGTATTCACTGTCCACGGTGGGGTCACATTTTATGTCAACAAGAGCGCAAATATCGTATCCGAGCTTATTTGCGGCGTTTATTACGTGACCGCCCATAACGCCCTTTGCGCCGACTAAAATTATTTTCATACGTTGATTCCCTGCTCTCTCATAGCCTTCAAGAGCTTTTCCTCATTTGCATCCTCCATAGGATAAAGGGGAGAACGCAAATTGTTTACAGTATATCCCATATGAGCCATAGCAGCCTTAACGGGAACGGGATTTACCTCGCAGAAAAGGGCATTTATCAAGGGAAGAAGCTCAAGCTGAAGCTTGCAGCTGCCGCTTACGTCACCGTTGAAGAATTTATCGCAGATTTCTACGGTTTTTGCAGGTACAACGTTGGAAAGAACGGAGATAACACCCTTACCGCCCAAGGACATAATGGGAACTATCTGGTCGTCGTTACCGCTGTAAAGGTCAAGCTTATCGCCAACGAGCGCCATTGTTTCCGCAATTTTGCTGATATTACCGTTTGCCTCTTTAATTGCAACGATATTGGGGTGGTCTGCAAGGGCAAGATAGGTTGAAGGCTCAATAGAAACGCCTGTTCTTGAGGGAACGTTATAAAGTATAACGGGCTTTGTAGAAGCGTCTGCAATTTCCGTATACATACGGATAAGACCCTTCTGAGTAGCCTTATTATAATAGGGAGTAACTACCAAAACCGCATCAGCCCCCGCCTCACAAGCGTGCTGAGTAAGTCCGATAGCGTATTCTGTATCGTTACTTCCTGTTCCTGCAATTACGGGAACTCTGCCCGCTGTCTGCTTAACTACAAAGGAAATGGCATCTCTGTGCTCGTCATCTGTAAGAGTAGAAGCCTCACCTGTTGTGCCGCAAACCACAAGGGCGTTGATACCCTCGTTTATCTGAAATTCAACAAGCTCAGCAAACTTTTCATAATCTATCTTACCATTTGAGTCAAAGGGTGTGATAAGGGCGGTTGCAGCGCCTGTAAATATAGTTTTCTTCATTTTAATATCCTCGCTTCGTAAAAAATATAAAAAGTGCCCGAAAGTTATCGAGCACCGTGATATAGCAAAATACAGGCAAAAAATCTATTGCCTATAGTATGACTAAAACACATAGCACTCCGTTAAAAACGACAGTCTGTCAAATATTATTTGAAAGACCAAGGCAGGATGCGACCCAACCTTTCGGCAATTGCCCCTTTCAGAGCATCCAACTCTTCGCCTGAGTTAGCGGATGAACCTACTATTGACTAACTGCGCCTCTATGATGTACATATGTTAGCACATATTTATTTACTTGTCAAGAATAATTTAAAAATTCTTATATTTTTCTTTAAAAGATGTAATTTTTACCCGTTTTTTGTCATATTTTGACAATATATGTTCATTTGTTTATTTGTTCATTTAAATAATTCTTTAGAACAAGGACAAATTTAGCCCAAAATCCCGTTTTCAAATACAGATTTTGGGCTAACGTTATATTTTTTTATTACCTTGGAAATATTCTATTCTACGGTTACACTTTTTGCAAGGTTTCTTGGCTTGTCTACGTTAAGCCCTCTGCCTACACTTACATAATAGGCTAAGAGCTGTAGGGGGATGGCTGAAAGGATAGGATAAAGAAGCTTAAAGGTTTTTGGAAGATATATTATTTTATCGCAAGCATCGGAAATCATAGCATTACCCTCGTAGGTAATGCCGATTATATACGCTCCTCTTGATTTGACCTCGGTTAGATTGCTGATAGTTTTTTCAATTATCTCATCTTGTGTCATAACGCCTATTACAATGGTTCCATTTTCAATAAGACTGATGGTTCCGTGCTTAAGCTCTCCCGCAGGATAGGCTTCAGAATGAATATAGCTTATTTCCTTCAACTTAAGGCTACCCTCAAGGCATATACCGTAATCCATTCTGCGTCCTATCATAAATGCGTGCTGTAAATTTTTAAATTTCAGCGACAATTCCTCTATTTTTTTATTTTCCTCTAAAATTTTGCTTATTTTATCGGGAATTTCCTTTATTTCGCTTATCATTTTACTATAAGCGCCCTCGTTTATTGAATTTTTTACCCTTGCAAGCTCTATTGCAAGAAGCATACATACGGTTATTTGCGCAGTATAAGCCTTTGTCGTTGCAACGGCAATTTCGGGTCCCGCCATTGTGTATAGGGTATGCTCTGCCTCTCTTGCTATGGATGAGCCCACAACGTTTACTACAGCTACGGTTTTTGCCCCCTGTGATTTTGCCAAGCGAAGTGCAAACAAGGTATCTGCAGTTTCTCCCGATTGGCTTATTACGATTACAAGCTCGTCCTTGCTGCACTCCGAGCTGCCATAGCGAAATTCCGAAGCGTATTCCGTCCTTACGGGCAGCTTACAAAGCTCCTCTATCACGTTTTGAATAACCACTCCAACGTGATAGGCTGAGCCGCAGCCTAAGATCCTTACTTTATTTATTTTCGATAATATATTTTTATCTATGCCTGCGCTATTAAAATCTATAGTATCTTCTTTTATATACCTTTTCAGAGTATTTAAAATGCTTGCGGGCTGCTCGTAGATCTCCTTTAGCATAAAATGATCGTACTCTCCAAGCTCCGCTTCATCTATGCTCCAGCTGATCTTATGAAGCTCTTTTTCTATAGGATCACCATTTATATCAAAAAACTCAACCTTTCCCTTCTCTACCCTTGCAAGCTCCATATTATCCATATAATAAACCTTGTCCGTGTAAGGTAAAATTGCAGGTATGTCTGATGCAATATAGCTTTTTTCCTTGTCTATACCAACTATCAAGGGACTGTCCTTTTTTGCAAGGTAAATAACGTCCTGTTTATTTTCTATAATAATAGCAAGGGCGTAAGAGCCCTTTATACGCTTCATAGCGCTGATAATTGCGCTTATGGGATCTTCATTTAAATAATGATCGATAAGATTAACTGCCGCCTCCGTATCGGTATCGGAATAAAATTTATATCCCTTTTCCAAAAGAAAATCCTTTATCTCCTTATAGTTTTCAATAATTCCGTTGTGAACGGCGCACACCTTCTTACGGTAGCTGTAATGGGGATGGGCGTTTACCTCACTCGGCTCACCGTGGGTTGCCCATCTTGTGTGACCTATTCCGCACCCTGCAGGAATACTTAAATTGCCTACTTTTTTCTTAAGATTTTCTATTTTTCCCTTTGATTTTATTATTTTTACGCTATTTTCATATACAGCCACCCCTGCAGAATCGTATCCCCTGTATTCCAATCTTGAAAGGCCGTCAAGCAACACCCCCATAGTATTCTCTGCTCCGACCACTCCGACTATACCGCACATAATATCCTCCTTAAAAGTATTCTTGATTATAATTTAATCATTTTTCTTACTTTTATTACAAAAATCTCGATGTGACTAGGGGGAAGTGAAATGAGTGTTGACCCAATCCCTTAAATTGCAAAACAATTTCAGGGGACCCTTGGGGAAGGCGTGAATGCGTATAAGTCGCGCGCGGAACTTCCTAAAACACAGTCGTCTCGCGCGCCTCGATGCACTCGGCTTCGACACTCCTTGTTTTAGTTACACACTTATAAAATTAGCACACCGTGCTGATTTTATTTCGTTCACTAAAAACAGACACATAAAAAAGAAGAGATTTTGCCCTTAGGCAAAATCTCAACATTAAATATTATGAAATATACTGACAAATTAACCTTTGCTATTAAACGTGTCTGTTTTGGTCTGTGCTTATTGCAACAACCCCTTAATGATTAGTTTTTGAAATCCTTATTAAGCTCCTCCGGATCATGGAAGGTGGGCACTACCTTACGGATAGCCTCCTTAATAGCGGTTGAATTAACAGATTCCTTATTGAACTGCTCAATAGCCGCATCAAGAATTGCAAGCTTGTCCTCAACCTCTAAGCGAGAATAAGGCGTACTCTTTTCAACGAATATCTTATTGTTATCCGTTTTTGTAAGAGTTTCCGTCTTCATAAGAAGCTCCTCATAAAGCTTCTCGCCGGGACGAAGACCGATCTCCTCAATTTTAATATCCTTTTCAGGCTCAAAGCCCGAAAGACGTATCATATTGACGGCAAGATCATAGATCTTAACGGATTTACCCATATCAAGCACAAAAAGCTCTCCGTTTTTTGCCATTGCGCCCGCCTGCATGACAAGCTGGCTTGCCTCGGGAATAGTCATAAAGAATCTTGTGATTCTCTTGTCGGTCAAGGTAACGGGGCCGCCGTTTTCAATCTGCTTTCTGAAAAGGGGAATTACTGAACCGTTTGAGCCGAGAACGTTACCGAATCTTACTGCGGCGAAGCTTGTCTTACTGTCGGTTCTGCATTGAACCACCATTTCACAAAGTCTCTTTGACGCGCCCATAATATTAGTCGGGTTAACCGCCTTGTCTGTGGAGATAAGAATAAACTTCTCTACACCGTACTTTTCCGCCATATCAGCGGTATTATACGTGCCGCGTACATTATTCTTTATAGCCTCACAACCGCTATGCTCCATTAAAGGAACGTGCTTGTGAGCTGCCGCGTGGAACACCACGTTTGGCTTATACGCATTAAATACACATTCAAGACGAACTCTGTCACGAACAGAGCCTATTTCAACAGCGAGGTCAAGCTTACTGCCGTAATGTCTTAAAAGCTCCTGCTGAATTTCGTACACATTATTTTCGTAAATATCAAAGATTATAAGCTTTTTCGGGCTGCATTTTGCGATCTGACGGCAAAGCTCACTACCTATAGATCCGCCGCCGCCCGTAATAAGAACGGTCTTTTCCGAATAGTAATCTATAGTTTCTTTATTTATTACGTTTACCTTGTTTCTGAAAAGAAGGTCCTCGATTCTGAAATCTCTGATAGTTCTGTTTACTTCTCCGCCCTCGCCGTCATTAAGCTCCTTTATGGGGGTTTCGTAAACCTTAAGCTTACAGGTGGTCTTACTGTAGAAATCAGTAAGGGAATTTAGCCAATCGCTGTCAAGATTATTGATAGCGATAAATATCTCCTCAATATTCTGTGTCTTTAAATACTCAAGGGTAGAATCATTTTCGGGGTATACCTTAAGTCCCGCAACGTAATTGCCGATTTTTGAAATATCGTTATCAATAAAAAACTTGGGATTGTACTGTGAATTTTTATTATTTACAAGATCGCTAACCAGCAAGGCGCCGATCTGCCCTGCGCCAACTATGGCAACGGGGATCTTGTTTACGTTGCTACCCTCCAGATTATGATTTCTGTAAAGGATCCTGTAAACGAATCTCGTGGTAAGAACGCCAATAAGGTTAACCGCCGTAACGGCAATATAGTGATTAGTTACGCTTTGATCAATGGTAAGATATACGATTGCCCAAGCAACAAATCCGCCTGTCAAGTCACTTAATACAAGGCTGAAATACGCCTCCGTGCTTGTAAATCTCCACACGTTGGTATATGTCTTGAATATAACCCTGAATAAGCTTATTACCGCCAACAGGATAAGAGCATTTATGGCGTATGCCCCGGCGTGACCCAATTTGTTATCAAGGAAGAAATAATCAACCCCATAATATATAAAGCTGATTATTACGTAGGTAAGGACGTCTATCATTCTTAAGATAATACGCCTTGTACGCCCCTTGAAAGACATAATTTTATCCATTATTCTCTCCTTTAAAACTTCAAACCGGAGATACCTGAGATTACCTCGTTCATTTCATCGAGCTTGTTATACATATCCATTGCCAAAGCAAGCTGACAACGTGTACGAACAAGATTGTGTCCTGGATAAAGAGTCTTAAAGTATTTATCTCCTGTTATGTAGTCGTCAAGGAATCTCACAACAAGCTCATAGGTCATGGTAAACGCGCCAAGCGCCAGGGTCTTTATCTCGTTTTCAATAAGAGAATGTGATACCTCTGAAATAAAGCCCTCTGCAAAAGCCTTATATTTGCCCATATCAAGTCCAACCTTGGAAAGATCCGGCTCATCCTCGGCAGATTTATTAGCGGCAAATCTTATAGCGTCACCAAAATCGTGAGCAACAAGACCCGGCATAACGGTATCAAGGTCGATTACCGTCTTTGCTTCGCCTGTGTCAATATCAAAAAGAACGTTGTTGATCTTCGTATCGTTATGAGTTACTCTTAAAGGAAGCTCACCTGCGTCAACCATTTCGTTAAGCTTGACACCAAGAGGCATAAGCTTCTTTATCTGCTCAATTTCGTACTCAACCTCTTTAACGCGGGAGCATTCATCAAGCTCTACATTTCTAAAGAAATTTTCTACTCTTGCCCTTGTATTGTGGAAATTGGGAATGGTGTCATAAAGCTGACTTGCGTCAAAGTCGGAAAGCATTGTCTGAAAATTACCAAATGCCTTACCTGCGGATCTTATCTTCTCGGGATCGTCAGACTGGTTAATGGTGATGCTATTGGGCACGTATTCGTAAACACGCCAGAAGCCGAAGTCCCCCTCCACGAAGTTTTCACCCTCGTCTGTTCTTAAGAAACGCATAACTGAGTCCTTATCAAGTCCGTTTCTTTCTATTTTGTCCGCAATAAACGTAGTTATAGCGGCAATATTGCTCATAATATGCTTAGGCTGCTTGAATACAAAGGTATTAAGACGCTGAAAAATATATTTTTCTTCTCCGCCCTCTGCCTCTGCTCTAACCACGAATGTGCCGTTTATGTTGCCACTTGTAAGGGCGTTTATATCTATTATTTTGCCGCAAATACCAAATTTTTTTGCGACCTTTTCAAAAATTTCTCTGGAAATATCCATTGTTAACTCCTTTAAAACAATATATTCTAAGTATATAAATACGTAAAGATAAATTTAGGTACAATAATACTTATATATTATATCACACAAAAACCTGTTAGTCAACATATTTTACCATTTTGTGTTTACACTACCCAACTTTAATAAAAAAACAGAACGAAATTTCTTTCGTTCTGTTTAATACGCATATTATTTATACGTTTTCCTTAGCTTCCTTTTTTGCGTACCATTTATTTACAAGGAAATAGAGTACCACACCCATAATAACCATTACGAGTGACCAGGTCTGGGAGGGAGAAATAAATCCAAGAAGCTCTCCTCTGTGATCGCCTCTTAAGAATTCAATACAGAAGCGGAAGATACCGTAGCACACGAGATAGAGGCTGAAATTGTGTCTGAAATTATACTTAAAGAGCAAGAAGCTAAACACACCGAAGAGTATAAAGAGGAACGCCGCCTCATAAAGCTGAGTGGGATGCACCGCCTGTGTATGTCCCGGGAAGGTAACACCGAGGAAGCTGTCTGTAGGCTTACCGTAGCAGCAGCCCGCAAAGAAGCAGCCAAGACGTCCAAAGCCGTGAGCCATAGTAATAACACAGGGAACGATCGAAAGCACCTCATAAAGCTTGGTTTCGTATTTTTTCTGCATAATAAAGTAGATTACAAGGAAGAATACTACACCGCCAATAAGTCCTCCAAGGAAGGTCATACTACCTCCAAGCTTAAATCCCTCCTCAGGGTTTTCAATATAATTATATACGGACTGGAACAAGGATGCGGACATAAAGCCGAGAAGCACCGCCGCAATTCCGTTCATAAAAATGAAATCGGAAAATTTTTCATCAACCTTCTTTTTCTTGCAATAAAGAGTGAGAACGCCAAAGCCGAGAGCAAGTCCGATTCCTATCATTAAGCCGTACATATGTACTTTCCAGAATATAGGTTCAGGTAACATAAATACCTCCTTTTTAAATTAAATTTACACCTTATATTATACTAAATAAAAGATGTTATGTCAACATATTTCAGTCAACCTTCACATTATAAAAATTATTTATCATTTATTCGTTTACTCTTGCGTACAAGGGAAAGGCTTACGTAGAAGATAACCGCCAAGGTAAGCAAGAAGGATATGGCGGAAACCACCTGCTGAGCGTAAAGATCCATTCCTAAAAACGTGTTGCCGTTTTCCTGTATCTTATCCACAAGTGAGCTTGTTATAAGGGTGGAGAAAAATCCCGCAAGACCTGCAAGAGCCTGAGTTACGGCAAGGGCGTGGACACGCTTCTCTACGGAAACGTAATCGTAGCATAGATTTATAAGAGCGCTGTTTATACCACCCATAGATATTGAATATAGGATCTTATACGCGGTAAACATAATTTTTCCGTTTTCGGGTACGCAAAATACGTTTACAAGGAATGAAAGCGCCGCAATACAGAAGCAAAGGCGTATCATTTTTGCAAAGGAGCGCTTATCTGCGTATATTCCCATAAATATTGACGAGCCTATTCTTGCAACGGCGGATATAATGCTTAACAGAGATACGAATTTAAGGCTGAAGCCAAGCTCCTTTGTCTGATACGTGCCGTAAAATGGGTTTGCTGCGTACATTGCAATATACCATATAAGAAAAACTATACATACCTTAATAAGATTTTTATCCTTAAGCACGTTTAAAAGCTCTTCTTTACCCTCTAAAACGTGTTCAATGGGCTTTTCCTTTGTAAGAAGCATAGTTACTGTATGCATAAGCATAAGAACGAATACAGCTATGGCGCATATTATAAAGGCGGTCCTTGTGTCGCCCTTTTCCTTATAATAGTCTATTACGCTACCCATACCGAAGGAAAACGCCATACCGATAATAAGGGAAATTATCTCCTTAGTTGCGGTAAAACGTCCTCTTTGACTGTTGGGAACAAGGGACATAAGCCAGTTTATCTTTTTCGGGTGGGCAATATTATAGATAAAGTATGCAAGAAGAATACATATTACAAAAATTACTTTTTTAAAGCTCTCTGCTCCTCCCGCCAAGGGAATTACATAAAGGAACATAAAAAGCATCTGATTAAAGATACTAAGCAGAATTACGGTTTTCTTTGCGCTGCCTCTGCTTAAAAACATAGCGATAAGCTGAAATACGCAGCCAAGAGATATAAATGACGAAATAATACCCGTAAGGCTGTCTGACATACCGAGAGAAGCGGTGAGCGTAGCCAAAAATGCGTCGGCAAAAAGAATGGAGATAAGATACTCCAAGCCCGCTTCGATTATATACATTGTCCTGCTGGTTTTATATATATCCTTTTCCATTTCATCACCCCGCTTAATTTTATCAATAAAAGATATCTCTGTCAAGACTTTTACTAAAGATTTTAACAAATTAAAAGGGCTATCATAAGATAGCCCAAGTATGTTTTATTTATTAAGCTTAAGAGTTTGTCCCGGGGCAACGGAGTAAAGCGTGCCGTCAATATCAAACCATACGGTAAGAAGGGAGGGATTGTAAACTGCGGAATTATCGGCTCTGAAAATCAAGGAGTTGTATGCCTGCACGTAATCGTATATTTCGATATTCGTAGCGTACCAAACGTCTTCTCTGCCAGAGAGCTTCTTACAGAAATCCTCTGCGTGGTCCCATCCGCCCTCTTTATTGTCAAACTCGAAGCTGTGTCCCCAGATGTAGAAAAGCCAAGGAGATCTTGATGCGCAATAGCCCGTATTCAGATCTCTTGAAAGGAATTTTTCAATATACTCATCAAGCTTCGGGTTATCGTGATGGGCGCTTGGCATCCAGGCGTACCAATCCGTAGGCAATTCAAAGCGGTCATTATCTCCGCCCAAGGTACGGGAGTATACTATACCAAGGTCCTTAAGATAGGATCTTACTCTTTCAAAGGAGGTGGTGCTTGCCCAGGCGGTAATTCCGCTGTCGGGGTATGCCATACCGCGCACTATCCGATCGTATTTACCCTCAAGCTCACGGCGGCAGTCAAGAACGTCAATAATACCCTCAATAGGTCTTATCCGTCCCTCTGCGCGGTGAAAATAGCCGTGTACCGCTATTTCGTGTCCTCTGTCAAGGAAATGCTCCTTTACCTCATCTACGGAAAGGGCGCGATTGCCGCAAGCTTCTGCGCTTGTAAGATTGAACGTGCATTTAAGACCGTATTTTGTAACTATATCGGAAAAGCGAAGGTCCTGTCTGCATCCGTCATCATAGCTTAAGGTAAGCGCCTTTGTCTTCCCGTTTGGAAATCTCAAAAAATTGTATCTCATAAATTACTCCTTTATCTCATTTTGATAAGCGCATCTGCCACTCTTAAGGAAAGGATTTCCTTTGTAGCCGGATGAATGTTATCACTCTCACAAACGTCACGGCTGATAACCGTTTTTACACAAGGAAGCATTTTCTCCACACGGAGCTGAGCCTCCTGAACAAGATGCCAACCATCATCATTTATTTTTTCATCATAATCCGCAATCTGAATAACTACAAAGGGGAGATTATTGTCATAAAGGTCATTTCTCCATACCTTTATAAGCTCGCAAAGTTCAATATCGTAAACCATTCCCTCGGAAACGGATGCATCACTTTCTCCCTGATACCAAACTACTCCGCTTACGGAAAATGGCGCTATCTTTTTAAAAGTAAAATCGTAAAGCTGCGCATCAAGATTCCACTTACCGAACCATTCATCAACGTGGTCCTTATGACGTTCTCCTATTGGGATATTTATTCCAACCTTTTCAAAGGTTCCCTTTGGTACCCAGCTTTCTATAACGGATGCGCCCTGAAAGCAACTGATAGCGCCTACCGCTATTCCTTTTTTTGCAAGCTCCGTTAATGTGTGATACTGAATAGCGGGCCAATATCCTACTGTTTCCTTTTCGGCAACTACCCAACCGTGCTCGGGCAAGAAATACTCACCCTCCTCCACTCTCAAGGTGTTAAAAAGGCGTATTTTATTATTTGATACCCACTTTTCTTTGGGATAAGAGCTTTCGTGGATCTTAAATTGCATATTGGACTGACCTGCAAAAATATATACCACTCCTACGTAAATATCCGTTAAAACCGTCTTTTCTCCGTTCAGATCCACCGTCATTTCATAAGGACCGCCGTATTCCATACCCGGAAAGGCTATCATCCATTCACCCTTTGTTGAAATACAGCTGCGTGTAATACCGTTAAAGGTAATTTTTGCAGTTCCCTCTCCGCTGCCGAATATTCTTATCTCCCTATCAACGGGTAAAACCATATGTGATGTAAAAATCTGATTTAATTTCATATTATATTCCTATATCCATTTCAAGCACCTTACAAAAGGTGCTTGAATAGTTTATTTTTCCTTTTTAACCTTTGCAAGGCAAAGACCGCTTCGGGCGGGGAGATAAATAGGAAGCTTCCACTTACCGTCAGGGTGCTTCTCTGCCTTATAGATATAATCCTTTGATATTCTGTCATATCCGTCAAAGCGCTTTTCATCTGTTGAAAGGATAACGCGGTAATCTCCTTTTGAAGGTACCTCAACGTAATAACATTCATAGCTGCCCTCGGGACTTAAATTAACAACGAAGGTAAGCCCGTTTCTTTCGTATACCATTACCTGCTTGTATTCGTCGATAAATACGCACTTGGGAGATTTTTTATATACCTTACGGTCGGCTAAGAAATGGATCATTTCCCTGTCGAAATTATTCAAGAACTCATATCTTAAGGTAGAATCATCCGTAAGATGCCATTGACGGCGGCAATAGAAATAACTCCAATCATTCCCCTCTCTTGGGAAATCGATCCATTCGGGATGGCCGAATTCATTACCCATAAAGTTAAGATACCCCTCTCCGCCAAGGGTCATTGTAACCATTCTGATAAGCTTATGAAGCGCCATACCTCTGTCAATAACAGGGCTTTGTGTAAAGCGCGACATATGGGTGTACATATAGCTGTCACAAAGGCGGAACATTACGGTTTTATCACCTACAAGAGCCTGGTCGTGGGACTCAACGTAGCCAATATATTTTTCCATAGGACGTCTGCTTGTAAGCTCGTGCCAGATGTGGAACATATTCCAGCTTTCGTCACTTTGCTCCTTTAAAAGCTTTATCCAAAGGTCGGGAAGCCCCATTGCAAGACGGTAATCAAAGCCTACGCCACCCTCGTCAATGGGTAAGCACATACCGGGCATTGCAGACATATCCTCCGCTATTGTAATGGCATTGGGATTTACCTCCTTGATAAGGGCGGTTGCAAGCTGAAGATAAGTAATAGCCTCCGTATCCGTATTAAGTGAAAAATACTTTGAATAATCGGTAAAGGCGGTGCCAAGACCGTGGTCGTGATATATCATTGAGGTTACACCGTCAAAGCGGAAGCCGTCAAAGTGGTATTCCTCCATCCAGAATTTAAGATTGGACAAAAGGAAATGAATAACCTCATTTTTGTTGTAGTTAAAGAGCTTGGTTCCCCAGGCGGGATGATCTCCTCTTTTTCCCTCGTGGAAGAACTGATATACAGTACCGTCAAACTCGTTTATTCCCTCCTCGGTATTTTTTACCGCGTGGGAGTGTACAACGTCAAGAAGCACCGCAATACCAAGCTCGTGAGCCTTGTCTATCAAGGACTTAAGCTCGTTTGGTGTGCCGTACTTTGAGGATGCGGCAAAGAAGGAAGATACCTGATAACCGAAGGAGCCGTAATAGGGATGCTCCATAATAGCCATGATCTGTATGGTGTTGTAACCAAGGTCCTTTATTCTTGGCAGGATATTGTCACGGAACTCCGTATAAGTGCCGATGCCCTCCTTTTCCTGCGCCATACCGATATGGCACTCGTAGATGTAAAGCTCCTTTTTAGGTGTGAATTTCTTTTTCTTCCATTTATACAAAGGCTCATCAGAGATAACTCCGCACCAGCTGTAATCTCTTGGGTCCTGCATTACGCGGCGAATATATAGAGGAATTCTTTCCATCATTCTCTCGCCGTTTCTTATAATGGTCTTTACGTAGCAGCCGTCATAAAGAGCGTTTTGTCCCGGGAGAAAAATTTCAAAAACTCCGTTACCGATGGGAGTCATACGAAGCTGATAGCGGTCCCATCCGTTCATATCTCCCGTAAGGAACATTTCGTCAGCGGCGGGAGCCCACTCTCTGTAGTACCAGCCATCATTGGTTTTATGAAAACCGAAATACTCGTGGCCGTTGGCAAAATCACGAAGATTGCCGTTATCTCCCAAAAGCTCACGTTTCTTATTTTCAAAATTCAGCATACGCTGATTTATGTCTCTCTCATATGGCAATAGTGCAGGGTCATATTCAAATATCTTATATTTCATAATATCCTCCTATTTATAAATGCCTTGTATATATATTATATCACTTTATTTATCAAGAGTCAATTATATTTCAACGGCTATCTTTTCAGTGTAGTCCTGCTCTCCTACTATAGCCATAAGTTCTTTTCTCGTTTCCGCTTCGGCATAGGTTGAGTATCTGACATGGAGTAGGTCACCCTCACGGATTGCCTTACCGCCATGCTCGTCGACCTCTGCCCTCTTGGTTTCATCGTGCTTTACGGAGAGGACGAAAAGGTTTGCGGGCCAAAAGATATCGCGCACCTGCTTACCGATAGCAAAGGCGCCCTTCTTGACCACGATATAGGTATCGATAACCTTGGATTCCATTCCCTCGTTAAGCTCCTCTACTCTGTTTTCAACTACCGTATCGTTAATGGATTTAGCGCCGAAGATCTCTGTAATTACAAAGGATACGGCAGAAACTATTATAACGTAAATAATATTTTCGTAAAGTCCCAATGCCTCAACCGCAAAAACTATAGCGGTAAGGGGCATTTTCATCATTGCGGAAATGCAGGCAACGATTCCAAGGACAAGAATAACGGTGTAATACTGATGATCAAGGCCGAAAAGCTTCTCTATTACCTCACCGAGCAAGGAGGAAAGCACCGCGCCCAAGGTGAGGAGAGGAATAAACATACCGCCCGTTATCTTATTGGTATTGGCGCACAGGGTAAGAGTTGAGCGCGCAAGCAGGATAAGGATCAGCATATAAATTGCGGTTTTGCCGTTAAGAAGATGGATAATAAGCTCGTGTCCTGTGGAAACAAAGGATACAGAGCAAATACCGAGTATAAGTGTAACCGTAAATACCGCAAAGATCTTATATGTGTGGGGTATCTTTTTTAATTTCTTATTAAAAAGGTAGTTTATTGCCTTATAATAATACAAAAATGCAACTGCAAAAAGCCCGATTATTAAGCCTACCGCAATTGGAATCCATATATCCTTAAGGGAGAGCTTTACAAGGGATAATTTTGGGAAAAGGCTTATGCTTACGCCAAAGATGGGAGAAAGTATCTCCGCCGTTATGCTTGCAAACATAACAGAGGTGGCAGAAACGATAAGTATCATTGGGGAAATGCGCTGATGCGCCTCCTCAATGGCGAACAAAATACCCGAGATGGGGGATCCCGTAGCTACGGAAAAGCCTGCGCAAGCGCCGCCCGTCATAGAATATCTGTCCCAAGCCTTCTGATTTTTGGCAAACGTAAAAACTGTTCCTCTGCCGATGGCAGTACCCATCTGCACCGAGGGGCCCTCGTTACCGAGAGGCACTCCTATCATAAAGGTGGTAAGTGACATTAAGAAAACGCCCACAAGGTTACGAAGCCACTTAAAAGTGATAATTCCTCTTAAAATACCGATGGAGGTTGGAATACCACCGCCCTTAAGATTAGGAACTCGCTTATAAATGTTGGCAAAAAGAGCCGATATTCCAAAGAGGACAAGAAGCACCGCGGGGATAAAATACCAATTCTCCTTTAAAAGCTCATACCCGTTTTCAGACATAGAGATCACGTGCTTTGCACAGAGCTTATAAAAGGTAACTATTACCGAGGTAATAATACCCGTTACAGAGCCGAACACAAAGGCGGGAAGGAGCAAATTTATTAAATACTTTTTATATCTGTTCATAACGCCTCCCATATAAGATATAAGAATATTTTACCACAAAACCAACTTAATTGCAATATAAAAAGAGGGCGTACCCTCTTTTTATCCTTATTCTGTTACTTCCCTTTGCTCGGAATACGTATAGATCATATCCGTATACAACAGCATAGGCTCCTTTACTCCGTTTACAAGAACGACGTAAACCTTATCATTACCGTTAATATACCGTAGGTGTCCGTCATCCTCCGACGAGGTTGTGATGTATGTGCCGTGGTTTTTAAGTGCCGTAAAGTTTACAAGGAAATGATAATCCTTTAATCGGGGCAAAAGCCTGAATCTGAATTTTAAGCCTACGGGTTTACAGGGCTCACGGTCAACAAGCTCATCTACCTCAACGGTGAATTTTCCCTTTGCCGCTTTGATTTTCAAGCTTATTACCAAGTATATTCCATATATAATCTCATAAAGAAGAAACGCAATATAAAGTCCCCCAAGAATACGCACAACCATAATAATAAGAGCAGCGTCATCGGGATTTATTTGCTTTTGAATTTCACTTATACCCCAAATTGCGGAAGCTACCAATGCTCCCAAAAATATAAGACCAACCAATCTGGGTATAGCTTTATTTGCAACACTGTTAAGATCTTTTTTTATTTTCTTGTTATCAATTTCTATTTTTGCCATACTATCACCCCTCCCAAAAATATTTTATCATTTTGCAATTACAAAGTCAATACCTTCTACCTGTAACACTATTTTATCATATATATTGACAAATAAAAATATCATTTTTGCTAAAATAGACCTCTCTATTTTTTAAAAAATACAAAAAAGAGGATGTAAAACATCCTCTTTTTATCCTTATTCTGTTACTTCCTTTTGTTCGCAATACGTATAGAGCATATCTATGTACAACAGCATAGGCTCCTTAAAGCCCTTGACAAGGACAACGTAAACCTTATCATTACCATCAATATATCGTAGGTGTCTGTCATCCTCCAACGATGATATACGATACATGCCGTGTTTTTTAAGCTCCATATAGCTTTGACGGAGATAATAATCCTTTATTCGGGGTATAAGTCGGATTATGAATTTAAAGCCTAAAGTCTTATAGGGCTCACGGTCAACAAGCTCATCCATCTCAACGGTGAATTTTCCCTTTGCCGCTTTGATTTTCAAGCTTATTACCAAGTATATTCCATATATAATCTCATAAAGAAGAAACGCAATATAAAGTCCACCAAGAATACGCACAACCATAATAATAAGAGCAGCGTCATCGGGATTTATTTGCTTTTCAATCTTAGCTATAAGATCAACAGCGGAAGCTACCAATGCACCCAAGAAAGCAAGAACGATCATTCTTGGTATAGCTCTATTTGCAACACTATTAAGATCTTTTTTTATTTTCTCGTTGTCAAGTTCTATTTTTGCCATACTAACACCCCTCCCAAAAATATTTTATCATTTTGCAAGTACAAAGTCAATGCCTTCACCTTGTAATACTATTCTAACATAAATATTGGTAAACAAAAATATCATTTTTGCTAAAATAGACCTCTCTATTTTTTAAAAAGTGAAAAAAATTAGCCCTGACAGACATCTGTCAGGGCTAATTTTTAATACCTTTAGTTATAATTTATTCATAGTAACTGGATTGCATATTATATAATTCACTATAATATCCATCTTTAGCCATTAGTTCCTTATGTGTACCATATTCAAAAAGTTTCTTGTCTTTTATAACCATAATCTTATCACAGAATTTTGTGCTTGCCAAACGATGAGAAATAAAAAATGCCGTGTTATCCCCTATCAAATCATTAAATTCTTTATATATACGGTACTCTGCCTTTGGATCCAAGGCGCTTGTCGGCTCATCAAGTATAGTAATCAAAGAATTATTTTTATAATATGCTCTGGCAATGGCAATTTTCTGTTGTTCTCCTCCGGAAAAATCAACTCCGCTTTCACAAAATCTTTTTGAGATAAATGTGTTGTATTCATCGGGTAAATTTTCTATGTATTTAGCTATTCCCGCTTTATTGGCTGCATCTATAACCTTATCAGAGTCATCACACTTAAATGAGGATATATTTTCCTTCAAAGTGAAAGCAAACAACTTAAAATCCTGAAAAACAGGAGTAAAAATAGATAAATATTGATCATAGTCAAAATTTTTTATATTTGTACCGTTAAATAAAATTTCACCGTTTATTGGATCATAAAGACGCATAAGTAACTTTATAAAAGTGCTTTTTCCCGCACCGTTTTCACCTATTATGGATATTTTTTCATTACTGTTGATCTTTATATTGAAATCGTGAAGCACATATTCTTCTTGACCGGGATAACGAAATGATACATTTTTAAATTCTATTGTAAATTTGTCTGTTTTGTTTAATATAAAATTTTCTTGTCCTGTCTTTCTGAATTTGCTTTCCAATGACATGAATGAATTATAATACTCCACATATTTTGCAGTATCAGAATATCCAACAAGTGTAGAAGATACCTTCTTAAAATATTGACGGAAGGTAACAATATTGCTTACTGCAAGGGACATTTCTCCGAGAGATAATTCACTTTTCAATACATATGCTCCAAGAAGTACATAAACTGCAAAATCCATTGAATGTGAGATAAGATAATTAAATAGCTCTTGTATATTGGCAAAAAATCTTTTTTTCTTTTCCAATTTCAAATTGCTTTTATAATATGATTCCGCCTTTTCTTGTATACCATCACTCATATCAAATATTCTGATATCCTTAGCAGCGTTTTCGCTTACTGATATGTCGTTATAATAATTGATATACCTGTCATTTTGGATGATTTTTTTATTTATCTTAAATTGAGGTTTTGAAAACGCCATTGCAAAAAGAGCATCCAAACACATAACAACTGCAATGATGCCTATAATATACGCATTGATATTCAACAAAATTACACAAGATATTGAAAATGAAATCAAGCTTGAAAAAAGGGAAATAAAATTCCAAACTGTATTATTTAATTTCCATTTTATAAAATCCCCGGCATATGCCTGTAGCTCCTGTGTTTTCTTTTCAGCAAGAAGCTCATAATCAATTTCCATACTTTTTCTATGAAAATCATTATTCAATATTCCAACGACATATGATGTTCTGCCCGGACGTATGCTATTAAAAAGTGACTTCAACATTGAAACAAAAAATTGCAACAAAATAAGCGATGTGCATACAACTGCAAACTCTGTATATGATATCTTCTTTTCCAATGCATCAAGCGAGTATTTTGCCAAAAACATAGTTGGATACGGCAATAACGCAAAACAAATAGTTTCACAAATCATATAAACAAGGTACTTTTTATCAGTTCTAAACACTAATCCAAATAGCTTTGGTAATTGAGCAAACGCCTTAAAAAGTTCTTTTATTTTTTTCATTGCTGCTCCTCCTTATGATAAAGGCTTGCCTGAATAGAATATAATTCCTCATATATTCCCTTTTTTGCAATAAGATCATCATGTGTTCCGTACTCTACAATTGCGCCTTTGTCAAATACTGCTATTTTGTCTGAAAATTTAATACTTGATAATCTGTGAGATATATATACTGCGGTGCGATTCTTTGACATTTGCTTAAAGCTATTATATATTTCGTACTCTACCTTAGGATCCAAAGCGGATGTTGGTTCATCCAATATTAAAATTGGAGCATCCTTGTATATTGCTCTTGCAATGGCAAGCCTTTGCATCTCGCCCCCTGAGAATTCACATCCATTTTCATCAAATATTCGGTATAATTGTGTATCTACACCATTTGATAGCCTCACCTTTTCTAAAAGGTTTACTTGCTCAAGAGATTTATCCATATTACTGCTATCAAAATCTTTCAATGCATCAATGTTATCTGCTATGGATAAAGCAAAAAGCTTATAATCCTGAAAAACGGCAGATATATTTTTTACATAATCTTTTGAATCTATTGTCGATATATCTATACCGTTAACTAAAATTTTGCCTTCTGTAGGCTTGTACAAGCCGCATAGCAGTTTTATAAATGTACTCTTTCCTGCTCCATTCTCTCCAACAATTAAAAGGGTTTCTCCCGCATCTATACTTAAATTTACGTCCTTTAGTGCATAGGTTTCAGCTTGAGGATATTTATAGCTTACACCTTTGAACTCTATTTTTGCCGAGGATATATCTACTTTATCATGTTTTGATGTTCTGATATCAGATTTCATAAAATCAAAAAAACCTTGAACATACTCTGTATTAACCATAAATTCAGTAACTACAAACATAATATTTTCAAGAGAGCCTTTTAATTTTTCAACGGCACTTGAATATAAAGAAAATTGACCTAACGTAATAATTGAAGTCAAAACTTTATATCCGAAATATAAATATATTGCTATTTGCAATATTGCTTCCGCAGAATACACAAGCAAATTGGAAGGTCTTCTCTTTTTTCTGCGATTTTCTTTTATTCTTAATAAAAGCTCATCTACCTCATCCATCCTTTTTTTGAATTTATCCTTAAGACTGAAAGCTCTTATTTCCTTAGCATAAGAAAAATCCCTGCTTATACTTTGTAGATAAGTAGATTTCTTCCTATACTCTATTTCTTCCTTTGTTTCAACATAGTTTTGAATAGCATTCAGATAGCTATTGTAAGATATAAGAATAATAGATATAGCCAAAGGAATTAAAATAAATAGGGATGCGAATGATATAATATACAAAGTTCCCGCAATTACAATAATATTGCTTATCAATGTTTTAACGCTTTGTATATACATTTCTAAGCTATCATTATTTAATGCACTTAAAGCAAAATCCTTCTCTTCTATAAAAGACTTACATTGTATTTTTTCATAATCTGTATGTAAGCAAATATAATTTATATCTTGTCTTATTTTCGTATAAAACTTTTTCTTGGAATATTCCAACATACTATTTGTTAACATCGAAAGAATAGATGTTAACAACATCAAAATAACTATAAATCCTATAATTTTCAAATATTTATTAAAATCAACTTTTTTAGTTAAAAGATCTATAGAATAGCTAACTAAATACATTCCGGGAAATGCTTGTATAGAGCTTACGATAATACTAAAAATCGTAAGCAGAAAATATACTTTACTTTTTTTCCATATAAACAAAATACATTTATATGAATACTCAAAAGATTTAATTATTTTTTTCATTGATTACCTCTTTTATATATTTATAACACAAGCTTACAATATAGCAATATGGATAATGCACCAAAAAATCAGACACTTTTAAAGGCGCATTATCCAAATCATGCAATAATTCTATTAAAATTAGTTGTTTTCTTTTCAATTTTTTATTATTAAATCATATTTTCCCGTCACGATTTACTATAGGACCTGTTACGCTTCCCATAATTGAAAGCTCTACCCCATCCTCTGCTACTACTGTTCCTGTAGTGCAGCCTTTAAAATCAACATTTGCGCCATCTCCTATCGAAACGGTTTCAAAAGTGGAGTCTGAAATAGTAATATTCACACCGTCACCAAAAGAAATATTTTTAATAATACTTTCAAGTTCCTCTATTCTTTTTTCAAGCTCTTTTATTTTATCTTCCATTTGTTATCTCCTTTAGTCAACATCACTTGGTAATTTATCCGCAAACATAATAAGATTTGCGCTTACTCTTTCGTTTTCGGTCAAGGGAGCCAAAGTGCCGTTTGCGTAAAGGATATCAAGCACCATAAGGGCTACCTTACAACCTATAAAGCCTCCTACCTCACAGCCGACTATAAGGTCCTGCATCTGAGGGGGATAGTCCTTTGCTTCTATCATCGCAAATTCAAGCGCCTTGCCTGCGTACTTTGCCTTAAGCTCATCATTAAGGTAAGGGATCTTATCAAAGAAATCCTTATGCTCTCCCTTTACCATCATTACGTTTACCTTACCGTCCGCCGTTAAGAATTTTCTTTCTCTCAGGCGGTTAAATCTGTCAGCTGTAGCGGGGTTTTCCTTAATGAGTCCTGTCATTACCTCATAAAGATACTCGTAGTCGGAGGTTAAATTGTTCTGCCAAGCACCCTTTCGCGAGGAATATCTTGTATCTATGGACCAGGAATAAACGGGGTATTTATCGGACAATCTTGTCATGCTACCGCACGCCCAATAATCAGGTAGATCAAGGGTGGGAACGTAATTGGGGTCCTCGCACTCCATTTTCAGATCGATCGAGGCAATAAAATCGCCCCCTGCAGTAGTTTTGATATTATACTTGGAGTAGTCATTTTTTATACTTATATTACACTTCTCTGCTATACCGTCAAAAATTGCCGCGGCATAAAGAAGCTGAGGGTTACCGTCGGGAAGATATACGTCCTTTACGTCCTTTATTGCGTCAATAACGAGGGGAGCGTATTCCTTAGCCAAAAGCTCTGCAATTTCAAGCTGAATTTTAGATCTCTTTTCGTTAAGCTCTACGGAATATTTTTCCTTGGAGAATCTAACGTAAGTGGTATACTTACCCTTTTCCTTAACCAAAAATCCGTTTTCCTCAAGAAGCTTTATATTATCCTCAATAAATACAAGCGTAACGCCAAGCTCCTGTGCGATCTCCTCCTTTGTTTTTGGAGTGTGGTACACGCTATATACGATATTAAGGTTAAGCTTATCTCCTATATAGGATTCGGGGCCCTGGTTGCTACCGGGGTCACCACTATGTCCGTAGCATACTGCAGTTATAGGGTTAAGTCCCAAATTACCAATCTTTCTTTCCATTTTTAGTCCTTCCTTTAAATCAATTTTCGCCTTGTTAAGATGCCATTTCACCGTTCCCTCGGGGATGTTCATTTCCTTGGAAATATATGAAATGGTTTTGTTTTCATAGTAGAAAAGGAAAATTATACGCCTTCTGACCTCCGAAAGAAACGCTATCTCTCTTCTTAGCAAATCACGTTCCTCATCGTCCTTATCAAAGAAATATTCATCATAATGAGGCAGTATCATATTATCAATGGATACGCCTGATTGCTTTTTCTTTCTCGACACGTATTTTGCATATGTATGCTCACTTATTCTCCAGATATACCCCTCGATATTTTCAATCTCACCGGATTTTAACAATGAAGTATATACCTCGGTTATAATATCGGAGCAAAGATCCTCTGCCTCGGTGTAGGTAAAGGATTTTTTAAATGCAAAACCGTATATTTTATTTAAGTATTCGGTTATGATGTTGTCGGCTTTTTGTTTTTCCATTTTCTCTCTCCAGCGCTGTTTGACTATATAGTGGACCTGTTTTTTTAAAGGTTGGCGTTTTTTGTAATTTTATTATAAAACTTTTGTGATTTTTTTGCAATACATAAAAAATGGCTGCTTGTAAATGCAAACAGCCATTTAATTTTTAATTATACTCCACTATATGCAGCAAATCCGCAATCGATAGGAAGAACTACGCCTGTGATAGCAGAGGCGCTGCGATCATCACAGAGGAAAAGTGTTGCGCCGAGAAGCTCGGATGCGTCAACGTAGCGATCCATAGGTGTGCCCTTAAGAATCTTTGCGCTTCTTGCTGTAGGAGTTCCGTCCTCATTAAAAAGGAGCTTATAGTTCTGCGCGGAAACAAGGAATCCGGGGGCGATGGCGTTACATCTAATGCCCGTTCCTGCAAAGTGGGTAGCAAGCCACTGTGTAAAGTTGGAGATACCTGCCTTAGCCGCGGAATACGCGGGGATCTTTGTCAAGGGTGTGTAGGCATTCATTGAAGAAATATTAAGAATGCAGCCGCCCTTCTTGTCCGCCATATCCTTAGCAAATACCTGAGTAGGCAAAAGCGTACCCTGGAAATTAAGCTTGAACACAAAATCCACACCGTCAGCCTCAAGGTCAAAGAAGGATTTCTTACCCTCAACCGCCTCGTGATGATATTCGTTATCGGTTGTTGCTCTCGGATTGTTTCCTCCTGCTCCGTTTACAAGGATATCGCAGGTACCGAGGTCGCGTACTACCGCCTCGTGTACTGATTTTAAACATTCGGTATCAAGAACATTAACCTTGTAGCCCTCACAAATAAAGCCCTCAGCCTTAAGCTCATCTGCAAGCTTCTTTACAGCCTCCTCGTTAAGATCAAGTGCGGCAACCTTTGCTCCGCTCTGTGCAAATGCTCTTGCCATTGCGCCGCAGATAAGTCCGCCTGCGCCCGTTACTACAACGACCTTACCGCTGTAATCAATATTCAAAGGTAAATTTATCATTTCTTACTCTCCTTTTCAAGGGTATCCCATACTCCAAGCATATACATAATTCCAAGGGCTCTGTCGTAAAGACCATAGCCCGGGCGAACTGTTCCCGGTCCCTCTCCCCACAGGTGTCTGCCGTGGTCGGGACGGATATAACCCTTAAAGCCGCCATCGTGATATGCTTTTAAGATTTCGATAATTCCCGTGTCGCCATCGCAATCTCTATGGCTTGCCTCGGAGAAATCACCGTTTTCAAAATGCTTTACGTTTCTTATATGAGCAAAAGCAATTCTGTCGCAATATTTACGAACTATGCTTGCCACATCGTTTTCGGGGTTTGCGTTAAGACTGCCCGAGCATAAGGTCAAGCAGTTATACTCGTCATCCACCATAGAGAGGAATCTGCCTATGCTCTCCTCGTCAACAAGAAGTCTTGGCAAGCCAAAGATATCCCACGGCGGGTCATCCATATGTATTGCCATCTTTATATCGCACTCGCGACAGGTGGGCATAAGCGCCTCAAGGAAATACTTAAGATTTTCCCAAAGCTTTTCCTTGGTAACGCCCTCATAAGCCTTAAAAAGCTCATCAAGCTTTGCCATTCTTTCAGGCTCCCAACCGGGAAAGGACATATTGTACTTTTCCGTAAAGTCAAGAATGTACTTCGCCATAGCGTTATAGTCATCCTGGATCATATTCTTCTGATAGAAAAGCGCGGTTGAGCCATCCCCTACGGGGTGGAAAAGATCACTTCTCGTCCAGTCAAAAATGGGCATAAAGTTATAGCAAATTACCTTAACACCGAATTTTGAAAGGTTGCGGATGGTGGTCTTATAATTTTCAATGTACTGATCCCTTGTGGGAAGTCCTATTTTAATATCGTCGTGAACGTTTACGGACTCTACAACATCAATATTGAAGCCGTACTCGTCACATTGATGCTTAACCTCGGCAATTTCGCTTTCCTCCCAGATCTCACCCGGCATCTTGTGATGCAAAGCCCACACAATACCGCTGACACCCGGAATCTGCTTTATGTCCGATAATTTGATACGGTCATTACCCTCTCCGTACCAACGAAACGTCATTTGCATAATAATCTCCTTTTGAAGTATCTTGTCAATACTTCTCTGTTTTTTCTGTATAAATTTTAGCACAGCTTGATTATTATTTCAATACAGGTTTTGATTTTTGTTTGTCTTTTTTGAAAATCTAAGCATCCGTAGGCAAGCAACGTCTTAAGTCAAACAAAGCCTTCATCAAAAGAACTCCTGCAATGAGGTAAGCTATGATCATTATTACGGACGTTACTGCGGCAAGGTCCCCAAGCCATTTTGAAAGATATCCTATAATTATTACAGACGTAAGCAATACGGTTTGCATAGTGCGGTAACTTAGTAGCTTTTCGTCAAGATAATACTCCTCGGGTTGGTACTTTGCAGCAATGGAAGCAAGATTTGTAAGAAGCTGAAAATGGAAATATATATTGACAACTCCAATAACAATATCAGCCGCCTGAAGCATACCCTCAATATCAATCGATACCAGGCTTGCAAGCCAGGAAACAATATGCCATACGGTTAAAATACCGACTAAAACTCTTAGTAAGTCAAGCTCCCTCTCCTCCTCACACAGAAAGTCAATGGCTGAAAGAAAAAGAATATATCCAATAAAGGAGGGAATTATGCTTACTGTGTTGATATTGAAATCAAAATAGATAAAGAAATATCCCCAGGCTGCTCTTCCTATTCCTTTATAAAGCCTTTGATATACATTCATTTGGATTCTCCTTCCTGCAAAAGTAAATCAAGGCTTGCAACCTTTTCATTATTGAGATAAAGATCCGCTGCGTAGTATTCGGGGCGTTCAACATCCTCAAAATTGAATCCACCGCCTCCGCCATCCATAGTCAGAGTCGGTCCCCAATCGGGATAAAGCTTCATACTTACGCATTGCTCTCCCGTAGTGGAGCTTGTGGTTTTATGGTCTCCCGATGGAACCATTAAGTTATCAGGGCGCATTTCGCCTTTGAAAACGGGCGCAAATGAAAGACCGATGTGCGTTATATTATTCATCTCAGATTCGTCTCCAAGATAGGTACAGATAGAATAATTACTTCTGTTTGCCTCGCTAAATTCCGCGTTTGGCTTGAGTGTAAGATCGTAATTTGAGCTTACTCCAAACAGAAAATCATTATTTAGATTTCTTTTGTTATCTACGATATGTACGGTTTGGTAAGTTACCTCAATTTTTATATCGTTTGCTTCTCCAACATAAGTAATAAATGGCAAGTCAATGCATCCCCAAGCCGTTGTTTGAGTTCTTATTTCCTTATACTTAAAGTCCTCAAGAGGGGTAACTACCCATCTTCCGTTTTCCTTCTCCACGCGGAGATCTTGTGTGGCAAGGTACATCATATTTACTTCCCCTGCTTCTCCGTTTGGCGGATAGGCAAGCTTTACAACAAGCAAGCCCTCGTAGGTATTTTTGTCAATTTCCACCAAATTATAAATATAATAACCGCCTTGAGGGTCTGCCCACTCGTTAAGTCCGGGATTCCACATTATCCCTTCTTTATTATTTTCGCGTATTGTATCAAGTATGTCCCTTTGAATATTTTCGGGAGCGCACATTGCTCTGTAGTATCCGTTTCTGTCAAGGATCGATTTTGCATAGGTATCAAATGCTCCCGCCATTGTCGTACAGGGTATGCTTCTTGCGTAAGCCAGATCAAAATTTACGTTTGCGCCAAAGTCCCGTACTGTGGATGCCTGCGCTCCCATTGTAAGTGGCAACGCCATAAGTATAAGAATACAAATTGACACAAGCCCCATACCCTGCGGATATTTTTTAAAGCGCGCTATATTCTCTATTCTGTCCTTTATATTTCTTCCACCATTGTTTATACTCGTGCTGCCGGGAGTTTTTGAAAACCCCTCGCTAACCATTGAAAGAAGGATCTTACCGTACTCACGGCGCTCCTCACCTTCAAGTGATTCAAGCACGTATTGGTCACAACGGGATTCCATATCGTTAAGGGCTTTGTCTGCACAATATACTATCAAGGGATTGCACCAATGAAAGCACTTGAGCAGGCATATAACTACGCTCCATACGGTGTCCTTATTTTTTAAATGAAAAAGCTCGTGCAGAATTATCTTTTCATTTAAGTCTTTTCCCTTGGGAACAACCAAAACAGAGCGAAATACTCCGAATACAAAGGCGCTTGGAAGTCCGTCTACCTCCGTTACCCTGCGTATTTTTACGTTATGCAGTTCGGCTATTTCATTTATTTTTGAAAGCCTTTCTCCGCTTACCTCGTTTCCGCATTTCAAGATCCGTTCTAATCTGTAATAGGAAATGAGATATTTAAAAAGAAGAAGTATAATTCCAAGGACGTATATTACAAATAACCAGTCCCCAACGCTTGTCGGCATTGACGTGATCATGGGAATAGGGAAATAAACTCTTGTAAAGGAATAATCTCCAAACAAGGATTTTATCATTTCTATAACTATCTGCCAACGGAACAAGGTATATCTTCCAAAAAGTCCTGCAGGAATTAGCATAATTAAGCCAAGCACGCCCCATACGGCAAACTGCCATTTTGGAGGGAGCTTATCCTTGAACAATGCTTTTATTAACAGTATCAGCGCGGCAACGCCCGATACGGTAAGAGTTTGAAGAAGAAAGCTCCAGATATCAAGCATTTTTATACCTCCATTTCATCAAGCATCCTGCGAAGGCGCTCCTTTTCCTCTTGAGAAATAGATTCCTCCTTTAAAAATGCGGCAATAAGATCACTTGCGGAGCCGCTGTAAACCTTATTCAAAAAGCTTTGTCTTTCCTTTTTACGGCAGCTTTCTCTGTCTACGGTGGCGTAATAGATATGTGGGGCGACCTCTTTATCTATTCGCACTAATCCCTTTGATTCCATACGGGTCAAATACGTAAGCACCGTATTTCTGTTCCATTTCGTTTCCTTATAAAGCTCGTTAACGAGGACACCAAGCTCCGCTCCGCCTGTTTTCCACAATGCGTTAAGAACGGTCCATTCTCTTTCAGATAAAGTCATATTTATACCTCCTACAACTGTAGTATGACTATATACTACACCTGTAGGAGCATTTTGTCAATAGGTTTTTGAAATTTTATCCAATGTTATTATTGATTTTTATTGAAATTCATCTTATAATTTCATTAAAGACGGCAATGCCGAAAAAAAGAGGTGTACTATGGACAGACGACAGGTGCTAAAATATTTTGAAGAAAACAAGGATTTTTTTGAAAATACCATTTACCCGAACATTGAAAAATACCGCAAGGGAAATATGAGCTTACGCATTACTGATGAAAACGGCAACGTGGTAAGTGATGCCAAAATCAGAATAAAGCAAAAAAGCCACAATTTCAGATTTGGCGCAAATATATTTATGCTTGACGAGCTTGAAACCGAGGAAAAGAACGATTTATACAAGGAATATTTCAAAAACACCTTTAATATGGCTACCCTTCCCTTTTATTGGGACACCTGCGAGCCTGAAAAGGGTCTTAAAAGATATGATAAGGATAGCGTAAAATGGTACAGACGCCCTCCTATCGACCTTTGTATGGAATTTTGTAAGGAAAACGGGATCGAACCAAGGGAGCACGCCTTGGCTTACGAGCATCATTTTCCCAAATGGTTAGCTGATGCAAGTGTTGATGTGGTCAAAAAGGAGCTTGAAGCAAGAATCAAGGAAATGGCAAAGCGTTATGCGGACAAGATTAACACAATTGAGGTAACTAATGAAATGCTTTGGAATCATAGGGTCACTGAATTTTATGATGAAAACGATTACATAGAATGGTGCTTTAAAACAGTGGAAAAGTATTTTCCCAATAATCATCTTGTTATAAACGAATATACGGAGGCTTTCTGGGGTGAAAACTGCCGCGCGACGGACAGATACTACGCATACATTGAAGCCAATATGCTAAAGGGCGCAAAAATCGACGCAATCGGCGCGCAATATCATATTTTTGAATCCAGAGAAAATGAGTTAAAAAAATCTGACTACTTATATAATCCAATATGCCTTTATGACCATATGAATCTATACTCTTCTCTTACAGATCGTCTGCAGGTAACTGAGATTACCATTCCTGCCTATTCAAGCGAAAAGGAAGATGAAGAAATTCAGGCAAAACTCTTGGAATATTTGTACAGCGTATGGTTTTCACATCCTGCAATGGAGCAAATTATCTATTGGAATTTGATTGATGGATATGCCTTCGTTGATGATCCTACACCGGAGACAATCAGAAGAACGCAAGGAAATATGACCATTGGTGAAAACGTATATTACGGAGGTCTTCTCCGTTTTGATATGAGTCCAAAGCCTGCCCTGATCGCTCTTCAAAACCTTATCAACAAGAAATGGCACACAGACCTTGATTTAACCTTAAATGACGAGGGACGTGTCGATTTTCGTGGTTTTTACGGTGAGTACGAAGCGGAAATTTCCGTTTGTGGCAAGACGATAACAAAGAAATTCAAATTGTCAAAGGGTGAAAATAATAGCTTGAATTTAAATATTTAAAAACAAAGTAAGGCGAGCAAAAATGCTCGCCTTACTTTGTAAATATAATTTTAATAGCCAAGTGATATAAGTAGCAATCCAAACAGCAGTATGCAAAATAAAATAGCCGCCATACCCCGCTTAAATGCTCTGTTATATCTCAATTTTTCCATAGGGTCAACTCCTTCTATTTTATAAAAGCTTTAACAGCTCATTTGAAATTATGGATGCTTTTTGTTCAACCTCGCGGCACATTTGTGTTCTCCAAAAAGCAAATTCCAGTAATTTGTCTTTATCGGGAGAGTCGGTTTTCAGATATTGCGGATATCCATATTTACTCCGCGCGAGTTGAAACAAGTAAACGTAAGGCATTGATATCATATCTGCTTTTGTAAGATTTGAATATTTCATATACTCATTCACATAAGAACAAAATCCGCCAATATCGATCTTAGCATCCATCCTGCATTGCTCAGAGGACTGAACGTATGATCTCATAATTTCCCAAGCTACAGGTAAGGTAGCTGCCGATGAAAAATCAATAATTGCTTTAACGTCTTCTCCATTAAATATTATTTGGCAGCCTTGATAATCACCGTGAGTTGCGCAATAAGTAATTCCATTATAGTATTTCTTATATGCCTCACATCTTACGGCTAACTGCTTTTTATATTCAAGGTCCTCTATAATTTGCGATACATACTTGTCATTATATCTGCCTTTTGCGATTTCGATCAAAGAATCATATTCCTTGATTACATTTTCGGATGAAAATGATTTAAGCCAATCATCCGACATATCAATAGGCAAAGAATAATTCCTCAGTGCGTAATGTAATTTTCCCAACATTCTGCCTACCTGAGGTAATAAATGACAAGGCAAATCATCATAATTATAGGCTTGACCTTCTACATATTCTTCCAAGCAAATCAAGCGGTCTTCATATTTTATAACGTATTCATTTTGAAAGGTTTTATAAAACCGAGTTGTGGGTATATCGGATTTCACGAGGAACTCTAAAAGCTCCGCTTCTCTGATCACGTCATTTTCCAAAAATGAGCTTTGAAACTCTTTTAAAAAATAAAATTTATTCCCATCAAAAACACGATAGCAATTGGCAGTTCCAAGCTCTAACCTTTGAGCAGACACAAAATATATTCCATAATGTTTTAACAATAGATCAGAAATAATAGTATCCGTCAATACTGATTTTTCAAGCGCCATAACTACCTCCTTAACGTGTTTTTAATATTATACCATATAAATACGTAAATTTGAATACAAAAAAACAAAAGGCTTACTTTTTATATTGAGTAAACCTTATTTTTATATAAACTCATCTTCTTCTGTCAACATTTTCGTGCCAAAGAATCTTTCTGCTATTTCAACGGCTGACATAATTTGTAAACATCCAACCTCTCCCCAGTTGAGCAGATTGATTGCTTTCGATGGTGAAACAAGAAGTCTGTCGTATGTTTTTCCGTTGGCTACATCAGGAATTTTCTCTCCTACTTTATCTATCACGGCAGCCATTCTCACTTGTGCATATAAGCAAGAACCGTCTTCTTCATCAACCTCCTGATAACCTACAAATATAGGATTTTTAACAGATATATTTACCTCTTCCAAAACTTCACGTTTTAAAGTGTCTTCTAAGGTTTTATCAATATCTTCGGGATGTCCGCCGGGCAAGCAGTACTTTATTCTGTCTATCTGCTTCTCTGCCATCAAAAGAATTCTGCCGTCTAAGGAAAAGAGGATACTGTACACTTGTTTTATTGGCATATTATTCGGCACTTTTGAATTACGCCATTTATATTTAGCCATATAGTGTATCCTCCTTATTATTTTCTTACAAAAATACTCGCAGAATATGGGATAGCGGTCGAATCATCCATGCAAACAAATTTTTCAACTTTAAATCCTATATTTTCAAATTCTTCAATATATCCGTTTTTATCCTTTGCTCGAGCAGGAACAAGTGGAATGTATACCTCTACCACACTGCCGTCTTTCGCATTTTGTACTTGACGCAACATAGGTGTATTATAATCATCGCCTGTTATTTTAGCCCACTCATCAGCTGAATTAACAACTCCGCGATAAGTCCCGTTCTCTCGATATGATTCTCTGAAGAAAAGCATTGGTGAATTCTCTTTTAATGAATTAAACGCATTCTCTAAATAGCTTTTTCTATCATTATCAGTAATCAACATATGAAGTCCCATACAGTCTAATGCTGCATCAAATTTTCTATCTATTTTATCCTTCACCATATCAAGGACTTCAACTGTGGCGTTTGGATAATTTTCTAATAATTTTTTGCTTTTCATAATAGCGGTAGGAGAAACGTCTACTCCATAATACACACATCCTAACTCGGACAATATAACACCGCAAGCCCCTTCGCCACATGCAAATTCAATTATAGATTTACCTTTTAAATTATTTTCTTCTACCCATGTCTTCAACGTGTTATACAGTACGTCATCATTTGGAGTATGTCCCCAACACTTTGCACCTGCAGAAAAGACTGTTTGATAACGTTTTTCATATGCCATGTAATATGGTTCTTTCATTTTATCACCCACCTATTATTAAAATTGGTTTCAACATTATAGCACATCATATACATCTTGTCAATTAAGTTATTGAAAATAAAAAGGGGTTACCTGATTGTTATTTAAGTATGCCTTAAAGTATCACGGATTAAGAAGAGATATCAACATCAAATAAAATACTTAAATATCGGATAATAAAGAAAGACACAAACCTAAAAAAAGTTCGTGTCTTCCAATATTAGTTGATCTAAGGATACTATTACAACTTTAGCGCCATTCAAGTCGGGCTATTGATACCGCACCTTTGTTAGGATTCGGCTTTGTATTCCAACCACAAGTTGTGATGTAGAAATTTCCACCGTCTTCAATTACTTCGGGAGCGTGGGCTTTAAGCTTTGCAATGGGCTTTTGACCGTCATCTCCATTATAAATGCCAAAATCCTTTGGATTCTCCGAGCAAAATACAAATGTGTCATTATAGGTAGCGTCGGAACAATCAGTATAGGTAACAAAAAGGTAGAACAATCCGTCTTTTTTTACAACAAACGGAGACTCAAAGGCTCCCCATGCGGGCTTCAACGGAGCACTCTTTCCTGAAGTCAGCGCGAAGCCCTCAAAATTCCACGTCAAAAGGTCACTTGAGGAAAAGCAGGATACTGCTCCTCTTTTTTCATGAACACCTACTATATACATTAAATATCCGTCATCAGAAATCTTCAAAACAAAATGATCTCGATGCGCCCCCATCAACGGTTCACCATTCAGAGAAACTCCTGTTCCAAACCATTCATACATATCAAAAGAAACTGCCAAAGACGTAGGTGAAGGGCCATAAAACATATAATAGTTGTCTTCCTTATTTATCACGCACGGAGCCCAAGCAAGAGTACCTCGGTCAATAGAACGTCCAACCTCTTCAAAGGGTTCATCAAATGTTGTTCCCACTCCGTGTACGAAATAACGCTCTTGCGTAGGTATACCCTCAAAACTTGTTATGCCATATAAATGCCATTTCCCATCCGCTCCCTTTATAATAGAGTGGTCGTTAACATAATTTCCATTTTTCTCGGGCTTAAATAATATTTTCCAATCTCCTGCAATATAAGGTATTTTCATAATATTATACCTCCTCTCTTTGTTTTATTATATCAAAAATGCTCTATAAAATCAACATATTCTTCTAAAGTCTAGGATTCAAGATAAGGTGCAATATCGAGGTTAGAGCCTTGAATACCCTAAAGGGACTATCTTCGTGTCGCAAAACGGCTATGCTGTACCGATTTTCGCCATAGTAAGGAGAGGCAAAAAGAAGAGACCATCGTGTGATGGTCTCTTTCCTTTTTGGTTTATAGTATAAAAATGCAACTTGCTTTATTCTACGTCATACCATTCTTCACCGATTTTGAAATATCTTACAGGTTCGTTTGTAATAAAAAAGAACCCTTCTTGAAGCTCATATTCTATACCTGAGATTGTAATCGTTGTAGCTGTAATCAATTCGCTGGGAATATCCCAGATTATCGGCTTCCCCGACTCCTCGGCTTTATATATTCCAGCCTTATTGATTAGATTATAATACCCATCTTCTCCCTTAATGGTATAGAGTCTTCCAACAACGTAATTGTTTTTGGTAAACACCTTGTATGAGTAGTCATCTTCCGAAACAGTACACCCCCAAAAATGCTTTTTTACAGGTTTAAAACCTTGCAGATCAGACCAATGTTTGCCATTCTCCAAGTCGCCCTCGAACGTGAAATAATAGATTCGATAATCGCCGGTGTCAATATACGTTTCATCAGCGTAACTTCCGGCTGCCATATTCGGAGTAAAGCCATACTCTCCATTATGTATTGCAAACGGAAGATAACTCATCGCAATAAGCAAGATGAGAATTATTGACCATCCGACAATCTGTCCTATCTGCCGTAATTTCCGATTCTTTTTTACGATTACTCTTTCAGGCTCTTCGGTGGCAAGATCCTCGGCAAAAATATCAAAAAGATTCTCCAACGTAGCCATGGATTCGGGATTGGGCAACCCCAGACCGTTTTCCCATTTTGCAACAGTGCTACGGCTCACAAAGAGCTTGTCTGCCAATTGTGCTTGAGTGAGTCCTTTTTGTATTCGCAGTTGCTTTAGTTTTTCCTTAAACTCCATATTATGTTACCTCCAAGCACCTATATTATAACACAAATCAAGAAAAAATGATGTTACTTTTGTGTTACTTTGAAATCTGACAGTGCTTTCGTATGTTACTACATTTCAAATGTGCGAAAATATCTCATGTTTAAGTCCTAAAGGTCGTGGAAAAGGTTTAATGGTGAAAGAGGGATGTTTTTCACTCCCTAAAAACACGAAAAGCCCTTGTAAAACAAGGACTTTTGTGTTAGGGTGCAAAATTGTTGCACCATTATGACTCCACGAACTGGGAAACGAGGATAAAAACAATTGAGAATTGTTTTTACCGAAGTTTTCTCCACAAAGCAAGGAGCAAATAGAACCGAGTGTACCGAGGTGATAATTTGCGACTATGCGACTGGAGTGGGCGACCTTGTGTCGCGA
>JAFUOY010000015.1 GCA_017481595.1 Clostridia bacterium
AAAATTAGCCTTCCCTAAGAAAGGGAAGGGGGACCACAAAGTGGTGGATGAGTATGTATATAATATTAAAAAAGCCGACCACGTGGTCGGCTTTTAATTTTGCATTTTGAATTTTGAATTTAATTTATTCGTTAGGATCAAGATACTGTGAGTAGGTCTTATAGTAGTCAATACCCGACGCTACGGTCATAAAGGTCATAGCGGCGATAGTAATATAGCTTACGATATGATAATCTCTTATCTTAAAGATAGCGCAAACTGCAGGCTCAAGAAGCATAACAACTATACAAGCAACCTGTGTAACGGTCTTTGCCTTACCAAAGAAGCTGGCAGCGATAACGCCTGCGCCACATCCCGAGCATACAAGACGAATGGATGTTACGGCAAGCTCACGGAAGAATACTATTGCGCTTACCCAAACCATAACGGACTGTAAAACACCTCTTGAAACCACGGTAATTGAAAGGAGCGCGGCAAAAACCATAAATTTGTCAGCCAAGGGGTCCATAAATTTACCGAAATTGGTAACGAGATTATGCTTTCTTGCTATCTTGCCGTCAAGCATATCCGTAAATGCGGTAATGCCGAATACGGCGGCGGAAACAAGACCTCTTACAATTACGTTGGGAATATAAAGAATACAAGCCACAAAAACAGGAACAAGAAGAACACGAAGAATAGTAAGCTTGTTTGGAAGATTCATTTTCTTTTTGCTTTCTTTCATATTATTTCTCCTATTAAATCATATTCAAGATAATCCTTTATCCTTACCTGAACAAATGTTCCCTCAGGAATCTTAATTTTTGATCTGAAGAATACAACGCTGTCAATTTCGGGGGCGTTGTCCGCCGTTCTTCCCTTATATCTTTCAATAACGGGATCGTATCCCTCGCAAAGAACGGTTATCTCCTTGCCCACCTTGGACTTAAGATACGCTTCGTTTACCGTATCCTGTGTCTTCATAATAATATCGTATCTCTTTTCCTTAACCTCCTCGTCGATCTGATCATCAAAATCATAAGCAGGAGTATTTTCCTCCCTTGAGTATGTAAAGGCTCCAAAATGCTCAAATTTTGCTTCCTTTACAAACTGACAAAGCTCGTTAAAGTCCTCCTCCGTCTCCCCGGGGAAGCCTACGATAGCGGTGGAACGGATAGAAATATCCTTTATACGGCTGCGAAGAGTTTTTATTACGTTACGGATAAGCTCGCCGTTGCCGTGGCGATTCATTCTCTTAAGTATCTTATCAGAAATATGCTGAACGGGAAGGTCAATATACTTTACAAGCTTCTTGTTTGTTTCAAACTCGCAAATAAGCTCCTCAGTTACCTTTTCGGGATAGCAGTAAAGAACTCTTATCCAGGAAATATCCGTCTCCTCAGAGATACGGCGGATAAGCTTATGCAAGCAATACTCACCGTAAAGGTCAATACCGTAGGATGTGGTATCCTGTCCCACGATAACAATTTCCTTAACGCCAAGGGAAACAAGCTCCTCAGCCTCCTTAACAAGATCGTCCATAGGTCTTGAACGGAATCTGCCTCTCAGCTTCGGAATTGCGCAGTATGTACAACAGTTGTCGCAGCCCTCGGATATCTTAAGATAAGCCATAGCCTCTCCTGTGGTAACTATTCTGTCACCCCCAAGCTCCACCGTGTTCTTATCCTTGAATTCCTTGAATTTTTCTCCTCTTGCAACGGCGCGTACCGCATCACAGATACTGTGTACGCTGCCCGTACCGAGAAGGGCGTCAACCTCGGGCATTTCCTCCATTACCTCGTCACGGTACTTTTCTGCCATACATCCCGTAACCACAATGCCCTTAAGCTTGCCGTGGCTCTTGAGCCAGGCAATATCTAAAATATTATCAATAGATTCCTGCTTTGCATCCTGAATAAAGGCGCAGGTATTTATAACTACGATATCCGCTTCTGTTTCCTCGGGAGTTACCTCAAATCCCTCTTTTACAAGATGTCCGAGCATAACCTCGGTATCAAGCTGATTTTTAGGACAGCCGAGGGAAACGAATCCAATTTTAATTGCCATTTTTTTCTCCTTCTGTAAAAATGCGGAGTCCTGCCTTTATGTCGTTAATGCTATAGCCGTAACGCATAAGGGACGCCATCATTTTGCCCACTTCATCCTTTTCCTTGGGCAAGGGATTGTATTTTTGAGAAATGATAAAGGCGCAGCTTTCTCCAAAGTCCACGTCCTTAAGGGCTACCTTAAGAAATTCAATGGCGTCCTCTCTCATAAATCCCTTTACAATAAATTCATCAACTATTTTAATCTTGCCGTACTTTTTCTTAAGACAGGTCTCAAGCAAAATACCCATCTGCTTCTTTTCGTCTATATATCCTCTGTGTTCCATATAGATAGCCACGTTTTCACAAAGCTCCCTTGAATAGCCTCTCTGCATAAGCTTGGTAACAAGGGTCTTTTTGTTATTATCTCCGTATGAAAGTATGGTAAAGGCGTGGCGTCGGGCATTGTCAAAGAGCATTTCCTCTCTTATCTTAAGAAAATGCTTATCGTCTATAACGTCACCCGCGTCAATATCAAATCTCTCGTACTGATCGTTTGAAAGAAGCATCTCAAACTTAGTACCCATAGAAGAGGAAATATATAAGGTGTGTCCCTGTGTAGATTTCTTTATTTTTTCTACGGTGTAATAAATTTCATTTTTCATAGTCGTTTAGTCCAAATTAAGCGCGTCAATATCGAAATCACTCGAGTCAATGTCAAAACTGTCGTCCTCGGCAACCTCTCCGTTTTCTATCTTATTTTTGATCTTTTCTTCAAGCTCCTTCATAAGCTCGCTATTATCCTCAAAGAACTTTCTTGCGTTGTCCTTACCCTGAGCGATCTTAGCTCCGTCATAGGAGAACCAGGATCCGCTCTTTTCTACGATATTAAGGTTTACAGCCATATCGATTATCTCGGATGACTTTGAAATACCCTTACCGTAAAGAATATCGAACTCTGCGATCTTGAAGGGGGGTGCTACCTTATTTTTTACTACCTTTACCTTAACTCTGTTACCGTAGGATTCAGTACCCTGCTTAAGAGTTTCCGTCTTTCTTACGTCAAGACGGACGGAGGCGTAGAACTTAAGCGCCTTACCACCCGTTGTCGTTTCGGGATTACCGTAGGCAATTCCTATCTTATCTCTTAACTGGTTTATAAAAATAACTATACAATTTGTTTTGGAAACTATAGCGGTAAGCTTACGAAGTGCCTGTGACATAAGTCTTGCCTGTACGCCCATATGGCTCTCACCCATCTCTCCCTCAATTTCCTGTCTTGGAACAAGGGCGGCAACGGAGTCGATTACAACTATATCAACCGCGCCCGAATTTATAAGTGTTTCCGTAATTTCAAGGGCCTGCTCTCCGTCGTCGGGCTGTGAGAGATAAAGATCGTCTATATTAACTCCGATAGCCTTTGCGTACACAGGATCAAGGGCGTGCTCCGCGTCTATAAACGCGGCAGTTCCTCCCGCCTTTTGAGTTTCTGCCACGGCGTGAAGGGCAACCGTGGTCTTACCTGATGATTCAGGACCGTAAATTTCTATGATTCTTCCCTTAGGCAAGCCTCCTACTCCCAACGCCAGGTCAAGATTAAGAGATCCTGAGGAAACTACGCTTACCTTTGATTTCTTCTGATCTCCCAGGCGAACGATGGATTCCTCACCGTTTTCCTTTCTTATCTGGGCAATAGCAGTTTCAAGAGCTTTTTTTCTGTCATTTACTGCATCATTCTTTTCTGTAGCCTTGGTTGACTTCTTCGCCATTATTTTTCTCCTTTTTTAAATATCTGTCAGGCTGTAACGGAATCAAGACGCCATCCGTTCCTTTCAAGAACGAGTATAACGTCAACTACCTCGTTTTCCGTGCTTACAACCGTTGCCTTGATTTCTTTTCTTTTTATCTTCTTTATCTCAATAGTGGAGTAATCGTATTCCGTAATATCTCTTACCTTGTAATCTCTGTATACGGTCAAAAATCCGTTACTGCCTGTAAAGTATCTGGGATAATTCGCTCCTCCCGCAATGCCTTGGGTAAGATTGAAATGGTATCCGATTATAGAGCTTGCAAGGGAGGCGGAGAACACGTCCTCCGTCTTTGCCCTTAAAATAGCCTCCGTGGTATAGGGCTGATTTTTTAATACGGGACTGTAGATATTATCGTACACTCCGTCCTCGTTTTTTTCGTAATCTATACCCTTACCGTAGTAAATTTCATTAAGCTCGTAGGACTCGGTAAGAAATTCCTTTACAAGCTTTATCGCCTCATCCTCGGTTACCTTTTTGTTACAGGATATAAAGGATAAGGAAAATACAGATATCAAAATCAAGCATATAAAAGCCTTTAAATATTTCTTCATTTTCCTTTATTCCTCAATTATCTCAGGGGATGTGTCTGTTTTTTCATTATTTTCGGTAATTTCTTCCTTGATTTTGGGGTCAAACGCAGTTTCGATTACATTCTCTTGCTCTGTTTTTTCTTCCTCTGTTTCACAGTCTGTAAATGTCATCTTGATTATCTTTGCATCATCATCAAGCTTCATTACCTTAACGCCCGTTGCGCTTCTGTTGTATACGGGTATTTCCTTAACGGAGGTTCTTATAACCACGCCCTCGTTTGTTATGGCGATAATATCCTTATTTTCGTCAACTACGCCAATGGAAGCAAGCATACCCGTCTTTTCGTTAAGATTATGGGCTCTTACGCCGAAGATACCGCGGTTTCTTGATTCAAAGTCCGTAAACTTACTTCTCTTACCAAATCCCTTTTCCGTAAGGGTAATAATTTCCTTACTGTCGTCTACGATAACCGCGCCGATTACGCAGTCGTCACGAAGCTCAATACCTCTTACACCCCTTGCGGTTCTGCCGACGATATTTACCTTGCTTTCAGAGAAGCGTGCGCCCTGACCGTTGCGGGTTGCGATAATAATATCGCTGTCCCCCTTCGTATGTCCTACGAATATAAGCTCATCACCCTCGTCAAGGTTGATAGCAATCTTACCGCCCTTACGCTTGTACTCGTATTCCTTGACCTGTGTACGCTTGATAATACCGTTTTTCGTTACCATTACGAGATATTCGTCATCAACGAATTCCGTCAAGGATATCATAGCGGTTACCTTCTCACCCTTTTCAATTTCAAGGATGTTAATAAGGTTAGTGCCCTTTGCCGTACGGGAGGACTCGGGAATCTCGTATACCTTCTTTAAGAATATCTTACCTCTGTCGGTAAACATAAGGAGGTAGGAGTGGCTGTTTGCAACCATAATATTGTCAATATTGTCCTCTTCCTTAGTTCCCATACCGATAATACCCTTGCCGCCTCTTCTCTGTGCGGAATAGGTGTCGGTAGATACTCTCTTGATATAACCTGCGTCAGTAAGAGTAACCACGCACTCGTGTCTTGGAATAAGATCCTCAAGGTCTATCTCTTCCTCGCTGTCTATTATTTCCGTTCTTCTGGGGTCTGCGTATTTTCTCTTTATTTCAAGAAGCTCTGTCTTGATAATTTCCTTTACCTTACCCTCGTCGCTGAGTATCTCATTAAGCTCTCTTATTTTTGCGTAAAGAGCGTTGAGTCTGTCCTCTATCTTCTGTCTTTCAAGACCGGAAAGACGGCCGAGAGTCATATCAACGATAGCCTGCGCCTGCTCGTCGGAGAGTAAAAATCTTTCCTTAAGATTTTCCTTTGCCGCCTGAGTGCTTTCCGATGCTCTGATTATGGAAATTATTTCCTCAATATTATCAATAGCTATTTTGTAGCCCTCATAGATATGCGCCTCTGCCTTTGCCTTTGCAAGATCGAACTTTGTTCTTCTTACAATTACGTCCTCCTGGAACTTAATATATTCACCAAGCAGCTCACGAAGACCGAGAGTCTTAGGCTCTCCGTTTACAAGGGCAAGCATATTTACAGCGCAGGTATCCTGGAGCTGAGTATTTCTGTAAAGGGTATTAAGAATAACCTGGGGATTTGCATCTCTCTTGTATTCTATAACTATTCTCATACCGCGGCGTCCGCTCTCGTCACGAAGGTCGGTAATGCCCTCAATTCTCTTATCCTTTACCATTTCAACAATAGCCTTTATCATCTGGCTCTTGTTTACCATATAAGGAATTTCGGTAATTACTATTCTTCTATGCTCCTCTTCAATGGTAGCCTTTGAGCGCACCATTACTCTGCCCTTACCCGTGGTATAGGCGTCAATAATACCGCGTCTGCCGTAAATTGTTGCATAGGTGGGGAAGTCGGGACCCTTGATATACTCCATCATTTCCTCAACGGTAGCCTCGGGATGCTCCATTAAGTGAATGGTGCCGTCAATTACCTCGCCAAGATTATGGGGAGGGATATTGGTCGCCATACCAACGGCAATACCTACGCTTCCGTTTACCAAAAGGTTAGGAAATCTTGAGGGGAGTACGCTTGGCTCCGTTCTTGTATTGTCAAAGTTAGGTACGAGGTCAACTACGTCCTTTTCAATATCGGACATAAGCTCGTTTGCAAGCTTTGACATTCTTGCCTCAGTATAACGGTAAGCGGCAGCGCCATCACCGTCTACGTTACCGAAGTTACCGTGTCCGTCTACCAATACGTAGCGGAGTGAAAAGGGCTGCGCCATTCTTACAAGTGTACCGTATACGGACTGGTCGCCGTGGGGATGGTATCTACCAAGCACGTTACCTACCGTGGTTGCGGATTTTCGAAAGGGCTTATCCGAGGTAAGATTATCCTCGTACATAGCGTAAAGCACTCTTCTCTGACCGGGCTTCATACCGTCTCTTACGTCGGGCAGGGCTCGGCTTACTATAACGCTCATGGAATACTCAAGAAAGGCTTCCTTTACTCTTGATTCCATTTGTCTGTTTACTATCATTTGCTCGGTATTTTCATAATCGAGCAATTCATCTCTGTCTCTCATATCCGAGCCTCCTTAAATATCAAGATTTTCTACGAATCTGGCGTTCTTTTCAATAAATTCACGTCTTGGTCCAACCTGGTCGCCCATTAAAAGGGAGAATATTTCGTCGCATTTCATAGCGTCGCCTATCTCTACCTTGATAAGAGTTCTTGTGGAGGGATCCATTGTGGTCTCCCAAAGCTGCTCCTTATCCATTTCTCCAAGACCTTTATATCTTTCTACTCGTCCGCCGCCGATCTCAGCTACTATCTCATCTCTTTCTTCATCGGAGTAAGCGTATTTTTCCGTCTTACCCTTTGTGATCTTGTAAAGGGGAGGCTTTGCAAGGAAGATGTGTCCCTGCTCTATAAGCTCCTTCATATGTCTGAAGAAGAATGTAAGAAGAAGCACCTGAATATGGCTGCCGTCAACGTCGGCATCCGCCATAATAATGATCTTACCGTATCTTAATTTATTTATATCAAATTCCTCTCCTATACCGCAGCCAAGTGCCTGGATAATAGGAATCAGGGATTCGTTTGAATATACCTTGTCAAGACGGCTCTTTTCTACGTTCAATACCTTACCTCTTAAGGGAAGTATTGCTTGGAATCTGCTGTCGCGTCCATCCTTTGCGCTTCCTCCCGCAGAGTCTCCCTCTACGAGATAAAGCTCGGTAAATTCCTTTCTTCTGTCCTGACAGTCAGCAAGCTTGTCGGGCATAGATGAGCTTTCAAACACACCCTTACGTCTTGCAAGGTCTCTTGCCTTTCTTGCCGCCTCTCGCGCTCTTGACGCGGCGCAGGATTTATCTATTATAAGCTTTGCAATATCGGGGTTTTCTTCATAGAATTCGCCCAATTTGGTGCAAACTATATTATCTACTATATTTCTTATTTCGCTGTTACCAAGCTTCGCCTTTGTCTGGCTCTCAAACTGCGCGTCGGGAAGCTTAACGGATACAACGGCGCAAAGACCCTCTCTTGCATCCTCACCCGAAAGGTTCTTATCGGCATCCTTTAAGAAGCCAAGCTTTCTTGCATACTGGTTAGTTACCTTTGTAAGAGCGTTTTTAAAGCCGATCTCGTGGGTACCGCCGTCAACGGTAGCCATGTTGTTAGCAAAGGTAATAATGCTTTCTGTATAGGTGTCATTGTACTGGAGAGCCACCTCTGCCGTAATATCTCCCTTTTCCGCCTTCATATATATTACGTCGTTATGGATCATATTTGCGTGCTTTAAGGAGTTTACGTACTCTACGAATTGCTTTATACCGCCCTCGTAGCAAAGATCGTTTTCCAATATCTCCTCACTTCTGAGATCCCTGAATATAATCCTTATACCTGCGTTAAGGAACGCCTGCTCTCTTATTCTTGTAAGGAGAGTTTCGTAGTCAAAGTTTACGTCCTCAAATATAGTGGCGTCGGGCTTGAATCTTACGTAAAGACCGTGCTTACCCTCGGGTGCGGGTCCCTCGTATTTATAGGGTCTTGCCACCTTACCAAGCTCAAATCTTTCTGTGTATCTGTTACCGTTTACGCAGTTTTCTACCTCTACCCATTCGGAAAGAGCATTAACAACGGAAGCGCCTACACCGTGAAGGCCGCCCGATATTTTATATCCGCCTCCGCCGAATTTACCTCCGGCATGGAGCACAAGAAAAACTACCTCAAGAGTTGGGGTACCTGTCTTTGCATTTATTCCCTCGGGCACTCCGCGTCCGTTATCCTGTACGGAAACGCTTCCATCGGGGTGAAGGCAGATCTCAACGGTGTCGCAATGACCCGCCATAGCCTCGTCAATGGAGTTGTCCATTATTTCGTATACAAGATGATGAAGACCTCTTAAGGATGTAGTACCAATATACATACCCGGTCTTTTTCTTACGGCCTCAAGTCCCTCAAGGACCTGTATTTGATCAGCCTCGTAAGTGTTGTTGTTCTTTACTTCTTCCATTGATTTTCTCCTGTTCTTAAATGCAGAGTGCAGAATGCAGAATGCAGAATTTAAATTCCCTTAAGGGAATAGGATTTTGATTTAAATATCCTTTACGGATTTGTTATTTTTTAATAGGTATTAAAGGCTCCCTCATTGAGGGCGCGACGCGTTAAGAAAATATGCCGGTGGCATATTTTTAGCTAAAGCGGGAAGCAAGCTATGCTTGCGACCTGGGCCGAAGGCTGGCAACGGAGTTGACTGGGGGAGTTTTTTACTCCTTCCACCACTAACGATGGATTGCTCTTCCCAAAACATAGTCGCCTCGCGCGCCTCGATACACTTGGCTTCGACGCTCCTTGTTTTGGTTACACACTCGACAAATTAACACACCGTGTTAATTTGTCTTCATTCACCCTCAAAAATGGAGGCTCGCAGAAAAATACCTACCCCGTGTCGCAAATTTATATCTTATTGTTGTATATCGTATATGAGTTGTATGGTGACAAATAAACCGTATTATCTATCATCAATATAAAGGATTTGGGAAGCTCAAAGCCCAAGGGGAACACCCTTTTATTTTTGTCGGCGTCCTTTAAAAAATTTCTTGTGTATAAGGAAACGGTAGAGGAGTCAAGATCGAATATTGCAACCACGTCTTCTCTTCTTACGACCTTACTCGGTCCTATGCTTATATACATCAGATCCTCTTTCCTTCCTTTATCCTTATAAAGCTTTCGTTGTCTCCCTTGAACACAGAGGGCTCACAGGTGGTAATAATAACCTGTCTTTTATCTATTGATGACATTACGTAGCTCTTTCTCTTTTCATCAAGCTCGGATAATACGTCGTCAAGGAGAAATACGGGATACTCCCCTGTGGCTTCTCTGCTTATTTCTCCCTCCGCCATCTTCATAGCGAGAGCAAGTGACCTTTGTTGCCCCTGGGAGGCGTAAAAACGGCCGTCCTTGCCGTTTATATCTATCCTTAAGTCATCCTTGTGTATACCGTAAAGAGTGGAGCCGTATTTTATCTCCCTTTCTCTCGAGCTTGCATAAAGATCAAGATATTTCTGCCTTATTTCCTCCCTTGATGCTCCCTCCTTTAATGAGTGGCTTGCATCATAGGTAACGGTGGGTAATTCCCTGCCGCCCGTCATATCCTTAAAAAATTCCTTAACGTAATGATCAAGCTTATTTATATAATCCTGTCTTATCTCGCTGATCTCAGAGCAGATAAGGGCAAGCTCCTCGGAATAAATATCGCAAAGCTCCTTTATTCTCTGTTCCGAAATATCCTCTCTTTTAAGGATGGCGTTTTTATTCATTAAATAGTTGTTGTACTTTGATAAAAGCTTTATATAAACGGGGCGAAGCTGTGATATTGCAACGTCAATAAAGCTTCTTCTTACAGACGGAGAATCACTTATTATCCCAAGATGGGAGGGACAGAACAATACGGAGCGGAATTCGCCGATTATCTCCGAGGTTTTTGATACCTTTAAATTATTTCTGTAAAAGGATTTTGGCTTGCTTGAGGAAATTTCTACTCCAAGGGTGGTGTCCCCTGAGGAATTATTGAAATTTAAAAGGGAATAAGCCGTGTTTTTGCCGAATTTAATAAGCTCCTTATCCTTAGAAGCCCGAAAGCTTTTTCCCCTGGCAAAAATATAGATTCCTTCAAGTATGTTGGTCTTACCCTGGGCGTTATCTCCGTATATTACGTTTACCCCCTCGTTAAAATCCAGCTTTTCATACTCTATATTACGAAAGGAGGTAAGCTCAATATTTTTTACCTTCATCAGTTGTTCATTCTGATAGGCATTACGAAATATTTATATGTGCCCTCTTCCTTATTCTGGGGCTCAATAAGAACGCCTGAGAAGGGATTTGAATAGGACATCTTTATTTCTCCGTCCTCACAAACGCGGATAGCGTCAAGGAGGAATTTACAGTTAAATGCAATAACGATGGAGCCGCCCTCGGTCTTTATTTCAATTTCGTCATAAACGTTACCGTTTGATGAATTGGTAGAAATGGAAAGAACCTCGTCAATGGTAAATTTAACAAAGGAACGGATGCTTCCATTCAAGCGGTCCTCTACGATAAGTGAGCTTCTTTCAAGGGCGCTGCGAAGCTCCTCAGCCTTAAGATAAGTTACTATCTTATGATCCTTAGGTAAAAGTCTTTCATAATTTATATATTCGGAGTCTATTGTCTTTGAGAAAAGGGTAAACTCGCCGATCTTGAATACAACGTATCTTCTCGTTACCTTAATTTCCATATCATCCTCGGAGTCTCTTATCATCTTGATAACGTCGGAAAGAGTCTTACCGGGAACGATAAATTTAAGATTAAGGGATGAGCCGTCCTTGTTTCTGTTTTCAAGCTCGATCTTCTTTTCACAGAAGGCAAGACGGTTGGAGTCACAGGAAACAAGGGTCATTGTATCCTTTGTGATCTGGAAATAAGCTCCTGAGAAAACAGGACGGCTGTCATTCTGAGCGATGGCAAAGGATATTTTATTTACCAATTTTTTAAAAAGGTACTGAGGGATAATAAATCCGCGGTCTCCTACAATATCGGGAATGGAGGGATAATCCTCACCCGGTAAAGCCTTGATATCAAAATGGGAGGGACCCGATTCTATTATAGTTTTAAAATTTGCGTCAACGGTAACCTTTATTTCTCCGTCGGGAAGAGTTTTTATGATCTGTAAAAACTTCTGCGCGTCAATAACGCAGTTACCCTCCTCCTCTACGCGGCATTCAAACTTGGTCTTAATTCCCTTTTCGTTATCGAATGTTTCTACTTTACAAATATTATCGTAGGTACAAACAAGATGGAAGCCTTCAAGAGAAGGTATGGTTGCTCTGTTGGAAACTGTGTAGGTAGCAGGTGTAAGATAATTCAAAAGAGTTTGCTTATCAAAATATACGATCATATAAAAATCCTCCGATAATTTGAATAGTAAATAATATGGTAGGGGAGGGGCTTGCTCCTCCCTGAAAATAAATAAGGATTGGATACTGAAAAATTTTTGAGTGAAAAATTCGTAATACTTTTTTTCTTGTTTTTTTTGTTTTAATTAAATATATAATATTGGCAGTAGCAGGAGTAAAAGTAATAGGGACTATGGATAAGGTGGAAAAGTTATAAAAAGCCTTGATTTTAAAGGGAAAAACCCGAAATTTTATCAAATTTTCAAGGTATAAAAGCGTGGAAAAATAAGTAATTTTCAACTACCTCTTTTCCACATTCTGCCTCCCCTTTTTTCCACAAAAACCCGTTGGGTTAATAATTATTAGTGGAAAACTCAAATTTCCAAATTTTTAAAAAATCGCGAAAACCCTTGATTTATAAGGCTTTTTTAATGATTTTTAATGTTGAAAAGTTTTCCACAGTTTTCCACACCCCTATATTCCCGAGTTGATAGTACGGATAATTTCGCGTACCTCCATAGCAAACTCGCTGTTCTTTTCTATCTCTTCCTTTACAACTCCCTCGGAGGAGATAACTGTCGTTCTGTCACGGTTAAGCGCCTTACCTATCTGTGACTGGGAAAGGGTGGTCATAGTCCTTGCTATGTAAACGCAGATGTGTCTTGCCATGGCGATCTCCTTATTTCTCTTGGAGGAGAGGATATCATCCCTTGAAATATCGTATTTCTTGGATACGGCAAGAATAATTTCATCCATTCTCTTTCCGTCGTTTTCCTTGGTGCTTACAAAATCTCTTACTGAGTTCTTTACCCTTTCAAGATCAAGGGAGCCTCCCTCAAGGAGTGATATTGCGCCAAGCTTCTTTATAACTCCCTCAAGCTGACGGATGGAGGAGGTTACGTTTTCCGCAAGGAAATTTAAAATATCCGGGCTTAATAAAAGATTCGACTGCTTTGCCTTTTGCTTAAGAATAGCAACGCGAAGGTCAAAGTCGGGTAAGGACACGTCCGCCATAATTCCCGACATAAATCTTGTCTGCAATCTCTCCTCAAGAGTCTTTATCTCCTTGGGAGGACGGTCGGAGGTAAGAATTATTTGCTTATAGTCCTCGTAAATCGCGTTGAAGGTGTTAAACAGCTCCTCCTGTGTGGATATACGTCCCGCAACGAACTGAATATCGTCTATAAGAAGAACGTCGGCGCGTCTGTATTTTTCTCTGAACTGTATGGTGGTCTTTTTCTGAATTGCGTCAATTAACTGATTGGTAAATTCCTCACCCTTAACGTAGATTATCTTCTTTGTGGGATATCTTTTTGAAATATCGTTTGTAATAGCGTAAAGAAGGTGGGTTTTACCAACGCCCGAGGGACCGTAGATAAATAATGGGTTGTAAAGATTTTGCGTGTCTACAGTGTCGTAATCCTTCTCAGCAACGGCAAGAGCGGTTGCGTGGGCGAATTTGTTTGACGAGCCTACAACGAAGTTATCAAAGGTATATTCAAGCTTGTAATTGTCGGGAATGGACACCTTTGCTCCGTCGGTATCCTCACCCTTTTCAATTCGTTTGAATTTTTCTATATTCTCACGGGAGAGATCAGCCTCGCCACCCTCACGGGAATTGATAATAACCTCAGGCTTAAAGCCCATTATCTGGAACAGGGCGCCCCCCAGCTCGTCGCTGAACTGCTTTGCAATGATATCTCTTTTAATATTGGTTGGGGTGGTAAAAACAACCTCATCAGGAGACATAGAGATCATTTTAAGGTCGCTGAACCACAGCTTTATTACCGTATCGGTGTGATTTGATTTAAGGATCTCCAACACGTAGCTCCATATAGTTTCAAGGTCTGTCATAATCGTCCTTTCCGAAAGTATAATAAAATAATATTTACCATATTTCTTAAAATTGTTTATTATACATACTTATACAAATATTATTATAATATATATTAGTCTTAAAGTCAAGACAAATGGGGATATTTTTTCATTTGGGCGGATAAAAAGACAAATAATAAATAGTTAATATTGTAGGTGCAGCATTCAATAGAAGGCAGATTTTGAATTAAAAATTTCCCGTAAAGGCTCCTTCTCATAAGGAAGTTTAATTTCTCCTTGTAGGGACAGGCGTCCTCGACTGTCCGCAAAGGTATAAATGCAACGCAGAAGACAAAGATTACCCCCGACAGATTTTTTAGCGGTCTGTCGGGGGTTACTATTTGACAAATTGGAATTTGACAGTTATTTAACTGCCTTAATGGTGTATGTTGCTCCCCAATTATTCAACACCTCTATCGCTGCAAAGCCCGCTTCAGCAAGAGCTTCAATCTCGTGCTTCACAGTAAGCGGCGTATCATAATGGTAAAACTCGTTATCGGTAATACCTTGTTCTGTTTTCAGAGCTATCAAATTGTTTCGGTGCATCCGTTCCTCATCATCGGATAAGGAAAAATAATCCGTGAGTATAAAATAGCCATTATCCTTTAATGCGATATACAATTTATAATACAGACCGACCTTTTCTTCTTTTGTAAAATGATGCAAGCTTTCTACCGATACAGCAGAATCAAACACATTCTCACCAAGCGGCACATCAAAATATGAGCCAAGAATCAAGGTTATATCCTTACCAACGAATTTTCGTTGAAGCTCGGTTAGCATTCCTTGTGAAAGGTCTATTCCCGTAACCTTTGCCGAAGAATTAAGCTTATAATATTCTTGCAGTTCCAATCCTGTACCGCAACCCAAATCAAGTATGTGACAGTTTTCAGCGGTCGGTAATTGCTTTGCCGTAAAAGGATAGAACTCACTTGCACATTCGATATTAGTCATCATATGCTTATCATATCCGTCAAGTCTTGCCTCAAAGAAATCACTCATTTTTTCAAGCATACATAACCTCCGTCAAATTCTTATTTATCGTTCTGCTTTATCGCCAGTTTCGCCTTTGTATTACAAAGGAATAGGGCAAAGCCCATACCCCTAAAGATGAACGAGCGCAACCAAAGGCTCCCTTGTGTAAAGGGAGGTTTTTCGTTAGCCCTATTATACTACAAATTGGAAGAGAAAACAACATCTCTGCCGAAATTTATGTGTCACGGACCGTCGAGGACGCCGGTCCCTACAAATTGTAATCTTCCTTATGAGAAGGCTCCTAAGCTCGTCTTTTGTTTTTATGTGGATCGCCGCTAAAAATGAGAGAATAAAGAATGAAATAATATATTTTATAAAGATACTTGAAATTTTAATAAAAAAGCAATATAATTAGAATGATTGGTTTTATTTTTACAAGGTTTTACGGAGAGAAAAGAGAATGAAGATATTTGTAGTTGGCGCAGGACAGATAGGCAGCTCCCTTGCAAGATCCTTAGCGGAGGAAAATCACGCGGTTACGGTTATTGACCCCGACGAAAAGATATTAGATAGCATTGGCAGCAGTAACGACGTTATATGCTACGTTGGTAACGGAGCCTCATTTTCCGTGCTTCAGGCGGCGGGAATAGAGGACTGCGACCTTCTTATTGCCGTTACATATTCCGACGAAATAAATATGCTCTCCTGCCTTTGCGCCCATAAATTAGGTGTTAAGCATACGGTGGCAAGAGTAAGAAACGTGGAATACACCTCCCAGCTTTACGAGCTTAAAAAGGACCTTGGACTTACTATGACCATAAATCCCGAAAAGGCGGCGGCTGAGGAAATTGCAAGAATTATCAGATTCCCCTCCGCATCCCGTATAGAGCTTTTTGCCAAGGGCAGAATGGAGCTTGTTTCCTGTAAGGTGCCAAGGGACAACCCCCTTAACAATATGATGCTTAAGGAGCTTGTACCCACCCTTAATATCAAGGTGCTTGTGTGCGCCGTTGACCGCGGGGGAGAGCTTATAATTCCCTACGGTGACTTTATTATAAGAGAAGGGGACGAGCTTTACATTACAGGCTCTCCCAAGGAAATTGAGCGCGCCTTCCGCCGCGCAAAGATGTACGTAAACCCCGTTAAGGAGCTTATGATATACGGCGGCGGCAGAATTACCCACCACCTTTGCGAGGCTCTTTACAAAAAGAATATTTCCGTTAAAATCATAGAAAAGGACGGGGACGTGGCTGAGGAGATCGCTTCTCTCGTTCCCTCTGCCGTTGTTTTACACGGCGACGCCTACGACGAGGAGCTTCTTTTTGAGGAAGGAATAAGACAGGCGGACGCATTTATCGCTCTTGGCGGAACTGATGAGGAAAACACCTTAAGCGCCCTTTTTGCAAAGAAAAACGGAGTTAACAAGGTTATTGCAAAAACTGACGGCGACAGAATGGCAATGCTTACAAGGGATTTCGGTATCGAGACCTCCGTGTCTCCGAAAACCGTTACCGTAAACAGAATTTTGCGCTATGTACGCGCCATGGCGGAGAGTGAATCGAGCGAAAATATACAGTCCCTCTTTAAAATACTTGACGGACGCGCGGAAATAGTTGAATTTATAATAGACGAGGAAATAGAAGGGCTTACGGGCAAGACCTTAAGAGAGCTTACTCTTAAAAAGGATCTTCTTATTGCGGGTATAGTACGTAAAACCGACGCCATTATCCCCGGCGGTAACGATAAGATACTTGTAGGAGATTCCGTTCTCGTTCTTACCTCGGGACATATCGTAAATAAAATAAGCGACATTATAGAGGACTGATATGAACAGAAAAATGGTATTTCATATTCTGGGTAAGATCCTGATAGTCGAGGCGGCGCTTATGGTCCCCTCGGTCATAGTCGGTCTTATATACAAGGAAAAGGCGGCCCTTGCCTTTCTTGTGCCCATTTTGGCTCTCGTCCTTATAGGAGTATTACTTTCCGTAAGGAAGCCAAAAAACAGAGAAATATACGCCCGTGACGGATTTTTTATCGTTGCCAGCGCCTGGGTGCTTATGTCACTTTTCGGCGCGCTTCCCTTTTATCTTAGCAGGGGCTATTACGAGGGATGTCAGTTCAATTCCTATGTAGACTGCTTTTTTGAGGTGGTTTCGGGATTTACAACCACAGGGGCCTCCGTTTTGACGGAAATCGATATACTCCCACGCTGCATTCTCTTCTGGCGTTGCTTTACTCATTGGATCGGAGGAATGGGAGTGCTTGTATTTGTAATGGCAATTCTTCCTCTCTCCGAGGAAAGATCCCTTTATCTTATGCGGGCTGAATCCCCGGGACCCATTGTCGGTAAATTGGTGCCGAAGATGAAGGATACGGCAAGAGTTCTTTACGGTATTTATATCGTTATGACCTTTTTGTGCTTTATCCTTTTGCTTATTGGCAAGATGCCTGTGTACGATGCCCTTTGTCACTCCTTTGGAGCGGCAGGAACGGGCGGATTTAACGTAAAGACCGCAGGCGTAGGCTTTTATGACAGCGCCTATATTGAAATGGTAATTGCGGTGTTTATTCTCCTTTTCGGCATAAACTTCAACCTTTACTATCTTATCCTTCTCGGCAATATCAAGGAGGCGCTTAAGAGTGAGGAGCTTCGCTGGTATCTTGGTATCGTAGGCTTATCCACCCTTACTATTTCGTTGAACATAATGAAGACCTTTAAGGGACAGTCCTTCAGATACGCCTTTTTCCAGGTGGCGACAATTATCACCACCACGGGATTTTCAACAACGGACTTCAATACTACCTTCCCCGAGCTGTCAAAGACGGTGCTTGTCCTTCTTATGTTGATCGGAGCCTGCGCAGGCTCTACGGGAGGCGGCATTAAGGTCAGCCGACTGATAATCCTGTTAAAGAGCTTTAAAAAGGAAATAAAGAAGCTTATGCACCCAAGAAGCGTTACGGTAATAAAGCTTGAGGGTAAGCCTATTGACTCCTCCGTTTCTTATAATACGATAATCTATTTTATGATGTATATGGTCATTATGCTGGTCTCACTTCTTCTTATCTCCGTTGACAATTTTGACTTTACCACTAACTCAACGGCGGTAATAGCCTGCTTTAACAATATTGGTCCCGGACTTGGGGCTGTAGGACCGGTGGGCAGCTACGGCGGCTTCTCCGCCTTTTCAAAGCTGGTGCTTTCCTTTGATATGCTTTTTGGCAGACTTGAGATACTTCCTATGCTGGTACTCTTTACTCCCAAGGCTTGGCAAAAGAAGGCGTAAGATAAAATATAAGTTCAAATATATAAAACAAAAATCGGACACAGGGTGTCCGATTTTTTATATAGAAAAGCCTTCACCTTGAGGGGAAGGTGTCACCTGTGGTGACGGATGAGGTGTAAATATCAAAAATTATCTATCTTGATATCACATATCTCCTTTATTTTCATAACGATATCAGCACATACACCCTCAAATTTGTTGTTTATGTTTGAGTTAGGATATCTTAACACGTGTAGCCCTTTGCTTTGCAAATAGATATCACGTTCTGAATCCTTGTCAATGCTTTCATCAGTATAATGCTGTATGCCGTCAAGCTCTATTACGATTTTATATTTTGGTATGTAAAAATC
>JAFUOY010000016.1 GCA_017481595.1 Clostridia bacterium
ATTGGCCTGCTAGCCATGCAACTGTTACTTGCTACCTGTAAATAGGTCTTATCTATGCCTTCCCTAAGAAAGGGAAGGGGAGAACGAAGGCAAATCAACACGGTGTGTTAATTTGTCGAGTGTGTAACCAAAACAAGGAACATCGAAGCCGAGTGCATCGAGGCGCACGAGGTGACTATGTTTTGGGAAGGGCAAATCCAAGCTTGCTTGGTGGATGAGTATGTTCTTTTAGTTTGTTGATTTTTAGAAACACCTCATCCGTCTGCTTCGCATCCACCTTCCCCCGCTGGGGAAGGCTTTTTTCGCATTCTTCTTTTGTGTCCTTTTTCGATTCACCGGTTAACCTCTTTTGAATCCCGCCACTATGTCGGGGTTTTCGTTATACAATCAAAAATACCCTTCACTCCGAAGGGTATTTTTACGTTTATTGTATTATGTTGTATCTTTCCTCGACTGTCCGTTTTATCAGGCGTCCTCCACTGTCCTTTTCATCAAGCGGACGACCATTGGTCGCCCCTACCTGCTTTCACGCATCCAAGCCAACGGCTTGGTATATCATCACACGTAGGGTGTATATCATCGACGCAGGCGTATATCATCACCTTAGGTGTATAAATTAACCCTTGATATAAAGATACACAATAAGTCCGACCTGCCACAAAATGCCGAGAATGTTAACAGCTATGAAATACCAATGCTTCGTCTTGTGACGGAACACCTGCATACCGAGGAAGCCGCCAATAGCGCCACCGAAGAACGAGGTGCAAAGCAACGCCTTTTCCGAAATGCGCCACTTGTTTTTCTTCGCCTTGAGCTTATCAATGCCGTACATAAAAAAGTTTATTACGGATATAAATCCGAATACTATAAAAAGAATCTCCCAGATTTCCATATCAGCAGTCCTTACTTCTTAGCTTCAAAATCTATAACAAGTCTATTATGGGTAAAGGCAACCTTACGGTATGTAACGCCTGCGTAGGTAAGCATACGCTTGGAGGCTATGGTAGAGTCCGTCTTTTCGTACTTATCGGATAGGAAAACCACCTCTTTGATTCCCGCCTGAATTATCGCCTTAGCGCATTCGTTACAGGGGAAAAGGTCAACGTAAATACGTGAGCCCGTCAAGTTTTTGCCGCGGGCGTTAAGAATAGCGTTAAGCTCCGCGTGTACGACGAAGGGATACTTAACCTTTGAATATTCGCCCTCTCTTTCCCAAGGGAATTCATCATCGGGGCAGCCTGCAGGGAATCCGTTATATCCTGTGGAAAGAATACGGTTGTCAGCGTCAACGATACAAGCGCCTACCTGTGTGCTTGGATCCTTTGAGCGCATGGAGGCAAGAAATGCCACGCCCATAAAATATTCGTCCCAGGAAATGTAATCTTCTCTTTTCATAAAAGCTCCTTATTAAAGCGTATTTCTATCTATATAATAACATAGGTAGAATACATTTGCAAGAGAAATTTGATATAAAAGGCGATGCTTATCCAACTTGAAAAGCTATTAACAATATGATACAATATATCCGATACAAGTCAGCACAAAAAGTCGGGATTTTAGGAAGTCCTTCTGATAAAATATTCTCAGACAGGAGGGATGAAAATGGACTGGATAAAGGGAATGCAAAAGGCAATTGATTATATTGAGGCAAATCTTACCGAGGAAATCAATTATGAGGACGTCGCTGCCGAAAGCTTTTCTTCAAGCTATCATTTTCAAAGAATGTTCAGTATTCTTTGCGGCTACACTCTTGGAGAATATATTCGTATGCGCCGCTTATCCCTTGCAGGCAAAGAGCTTGCAGGCGGTAAGGAAAAGGTGATAGACGTTGCTTTAAAATACGGCTACGACAGCCCCGATAGCTTTGCAAAGGCATTTTATAAATTTCACGGCATTACTCCGTCGCAGGCGCGCGCAGACGGAAGCTTGCTCAAATCATTTTCCCGCTTGTCAATACGAATTTCTTTGGAAGGCGGTACTATTATGAATTATCGAATCGAAACAAAACCACAGATAACGCTTCTCGGTTACAAAAGACGCTTCGAGGGTATGCCCTATGACGAGCAAAGACACAAGCAGGAGGAAAGCTTTTTTATTTCCACAAGGGCTCATCAATGGATGCTGAAGGGAATGTCAAGCGACAAGCTCTCCGACTATTGTGTGATTACCAATATGGACGATAACGGCTATGACTTTTATATTTCCGCAAAAACGGACAAATATGAGCTTGATAACCTGTATAACAGTGACGTTACGGGAATTGATTTTATGGATAAATTCCACTTCGAAAAAATTGTTATTCCCGAAAGGACTTATGCCGTTTTTGAAACCAAAAAGCAGAGGATACCTGTTACGGAATACTTTGACATCCGCAAACAGATTGCTACAGATTGGCTGTCAAATAATGAGTATCAGATTGTAAATGCTCCCGAGCTTGCCGTTTATCATTGGGGAATCATCGGCGGATATAAGGAAAGAACTATTGAAATCTGGATTCCCGTTGAAAAGAAGTAATGTTCATCTGATCGGATAGGTAGTTGATTTTTGGATACATACTCATCCGTCACCACAGGTGCCACCTTTCCTTACTTAGGGAAGGCTTAAGATACATAAATTCTTCATACCACGAAACCATCAATAGTTTATTTATCGAAAACAAAAAAGAACATAGCGGTTGCTTCGCTATGTTCTTTCTTTATTATTTTTCATTTATTTTGAAAATCTTTGCGCGTAGCCGCATCTTTTACAAAGGTCCTCTGTGGCATGTCGGCATTCAAAGCCCTTTTTAATGTCCGTGGCTCTTTTGGAATTGAGGATAGCGGTAAGGTCCTCGTAAAACACGTTGCCGAGGTTAATTACTCCGTCGCTGTCAAGACAGCAGGGCACCACCGTTCCGTCGCAAAGAATACCAAACTGATCCCGCATACCGTAGCAGGATACCTTTTCTCCGTAGAATTCGGCTTCCCTGTCGGGCCACTCAAAGCGCTCCCCCCATTCAAGGAAGAGCTTTTCTCTTATGCGGATGCCTCTTGTATTTTCCTTCCATTCTCCGTCTATATTATTACGGATAAGCTCAAGAGATCTTGCGTTTCTTCCCTCGTCAAAGCCCTTGTTCCATAGCCTTATAACCACTATTATACCCTTGTCCGACGCCTTTTTTGCAAAGTCTGTAATATTACATACATACCTTTCGTAATCCTCGTCGCTTCCACTCTCAAAGCTATGTAAGGAAACGTTTATTTTATGGATTCCGCTTTCAATAAGGCTCTCTCCACGTTTGTCAAGAAGGGTGCCGTTAGTGGTGATTATGGACTTATATCCACACTCCCCCGCCATTTTTATAAATTCAGTTAGGCATGGATGGGTAAGAGGCTCTCCCATCAAGTGATAATAAATATACTTGGTGTGACCCTGAAGCTTATTTAAGATCAAGGAAAATTCCTCCCTCGTCATTCTCCTTGGCGGTCTTTTATGTCCGTGACAAAAGGAGCAGCTCATATTACAGATATTGGTTATTTCAATATAGACCTTAGAAAACATATACTCTCCTCCGTCAAAAATCTTACTGATAATATAATACCGAAAACTTCTCTCTTTGTCAAGAAAAGTCTTCGGTATTTTTATTATTTCGCTATTCTCATTTCGATATCGCCCGTGGAGGTAACTATTCTGCACTTGCCTCCCGCCTCGGGCTCGGGAAGATCAACGTCACCCGTTGAGGTCTTATGAGAGAACATTTTAGGAGTAAGAAGCGTACCTGAAACATCGCCTGTGCTTGTTCTTATAGAAATATCTGCAGAGTCGCACAAATTAAGTGAAACGTCACCCGTGTCGCTTTCTATAAGCATTGTATCCGCGGCTATTACGTTTTTAAGGTCAATATCTCCCGTATCGCTTTCTATACGGATATTTACGTCCGCATTTACGTTGTCAAGACGCACCTTACCCGTATCCACGCTTATGGAAAGGGAGGACAATTCAACACTATCCATTGTCACATTACCCGTGTCGGTTTCGATATTTGCATTATCAATATTTACGGAATTTATCTTGATTCTTCCTGTGTCCGTTGCAGCATCCAAGGCTTTAATGTCCGCAAGCACGGTTATATCTCCCGTATCGGTATCAAGCTCTGCCTTATCGAAATAAAGCCCCTTATGAAGCTCTATCTCGCCCGTATCAGTTTCAGCCTTGATCAGGTCAAGCTGCTCCTTTGGAAGATGTACCGTTACACTCATACTTGCCGTATTGATATTTATAAATTGATACCATTTTCTTTCGTCCTTGACCTTAATTACAAGGGTGCCGTCCTTTATTTGCACCGTGTGGACAAGGTTTTCCTTTTCATAGCATACTACCCTTCCTTCTCCGTCCTCGGAGAGAGCGAATATTACGTCCGCCGTATTCGTTTCAACGGATATTTTAGTAAAATCATCGCTTATTTTATGCTCGTTTGTTATATATTTGCTTGTGGCGAGTTTTTTGAAATCAAATCCCATAGCTGTCGCCGCGCAAAAGCAAACGATAACGCCAACTATAAGAAGAATTATAGCTATTATCAGTATTGTTGTTTTCGTTTTGCTCATTTTGCTTTCTCCTTTATAAACATAGTTTTTATTTTAAGAATTACTATTTTGATCAGCTTGAACATCCATTTCGTTATTCCCACGCAGGCAAAGGACATAAGAATGGACAGTCCGCCGCACACAAGTCCGCCGCCAAAGACAAATATACCCTGTAATACGTTGCCGCCAATGGAAAAGGCGACAAGGACCGCAACGCTTCCTATAGCGCACGCGCCCAAAGATACGGTAACTGCCCAAAGGGATGCCACAACGGAGATAATTACCGCAATTACGGAAATTGCTACCGATACGGCAGCCGCAAAAATGGAAAACCATATGGGAAAGCCAAGGACGATAAGAACGATTATCCAAGGAGTTATTTCTCTTTTTGGCTTCATTCTTTCCTTTATTATTTTTCTAAGGGGCGTGTCGGCAATTATACTGTCCGCCACCTTTTGCGCTCCGCCTATTTTTTCAATAGCCTCGCTTTCGCTAAGTCCCTCCTCCATCATATCGTCTATCATTTCACTGTAGAAATTTACCCTTTCTTCAATATCGTCAGAGGGTAAGCCTGTGAGCCTTTTTCGAAGCTCGCAAAGAAACTCGCCTTTAGTCATTCTTTTCATCCTCCTTTGTAACGAATTTATATATGGACATAATTTCCTTCCATTCCTCTTTGAATTCCTTTATACGCTTAAGACCTATGCTTGTAATGTGATAATATTTTCTTAGTCTGCCGCCGTGCTCTGCCGTTCTTACAGTCAGCATAGCGGAATTTTCAAGTCTTTTCAAGATAGTATAAAGGGTGGATTCCGACATTTCCAAATACGGGGACAGATCTTTTATTATTTTGTACCCGTAGGAATCCTCATTTTTTATAGCCGCAAGAACGCAAACGTCAAGCAGGCCTCGCTTCAATTGAACATCCATACTATACCTCCTCTTGTGATATACATCATATCACGAAGTATTGTCATTTGTCAATATTTATTTGAAATTTTTGTAAAAAACTTGTTTTGCCCTTTGTCGTAAAGGGATTGCAAAAGAGGAAAATATATGATAAAATTAGGTAAAGAAAGACAAGGGGGTGGCAAAATGAAGCTGTTTTTCAGCGCGCTTACTAAATTTATTTTCGGACTTTTACTTGTGGGAGCCCTTATATTTATTCCTGCGGGAACTGTAAAATACCCGGGAGGGTGGCTGTTTATGGGGCTTTTATTTATTCCCATGCTTATTTTAGGCGCGGTTATGCTTTTTAAAGCGCCCCAGCTTTTAAAAAAGCGCTTAAACGCCAAGGAAAAGGAAAATACCCAAAGGGGTGTGGTTGCAATTTCGGGGCTTTTGTTCCTTTGCGGCTTTATCGTTGCAGGGCTTGATTTTCGCTTCGGCTGGACAAGGATGCCGCTATGGGCGGTTATTGCCGCTTCTGTGGTGTTGCTTGTTTCCTACGGTCTTTACGGTGAGGTAATGAGGGAAAACGCATACCTTTCAAGAACTATTGAGGTGCAAGAAGATCAAAAGGTTGTGGACACAGGGCTTTACGGTATCGTCCGCCACCCAATGTACGCAGTAACCATCTGGCTTTTCCTCTCCATTCCCATTGTGCTTGGCTCACTCTGGTCCCTTCTCTGCTTTGCGCCCTACGTTTTTGTTATAATTATAAGAATATTAAACGAAGAAAAGGTCCTTGAAGCCAACCTCAGCGGCTATAAGGAGTATAAAAAGAAGGTAAGGTACAGACTTGTACCGTTTATTTGGTAAGCGTAGCGCCTTGGCGCTACGCAATGAATTGCCTTAAGGCGTGGGGTGCCTTACCATTCATGCATTTGTTGTCCGCTACCTGTAAACAGGTCTTATCTATGCCTTCCCTAAGAAAGGGAAGGTGGATGCGGAGCAGACGGATGAGTATGTATTTAAAAAATAACTAACTAGAAAGTGCATACTCATCCACCACTAACGTGGTCCCCCTTCCCTTACTTAGGGAAGGCTTTTTAACTTAGTAAAACAAAAACCACGATTCGAACGAATCGTGGTATTTTCTTTATTTCTGCTTATATGATTTAACAATGCTTTCCGTATAGGCTTTTACAAAATCGAAATCATCGTTTGTGACTACGGCGTAGGCGCTGTATACTCCGTTTTCATCCATAAAGTATATTACCCAGCTTTCTTCCTTTTCACCATTGTTGCCGTCTATTATCGTTTTGTACTCCGCTTTTATAAATTGCGTACCGCCATCCTCGGAGGTGATATTGCTTGTAGCCTCTAAGGTAATGCTCTTTGGCAATCTGCCGCCCATACTGTACCAAAAGCTTCTTCTGCCAACGGTCATAGTGTCGGTAAGCCACCTTGGAAGATCCTCAAGCTTATCGGGAAGCTCCTCATCTGCGTAGATATGGCTAAGATCATTTCTTATATAGTATGAATACATCTGATATACGTAGGTGCTTCCAATAGGCACGGTTATTGTGCGTATTTCACCCTTTGTGCCGAAATCCTGCCAACCGTTTGCTTTTCCCATAGAGGTTTCTTCAAGGTATCTTACAGGATTTTGCGCCTTATAATCGGGGAACAACATTCCGTTGTACTGCGCGTTTGGATGGGTGATAACGTAATAATGGCTTGTAGTTACGGCTTCACCCTTGTCAATAAACTTAAGAGCCGCGGCTGTACTGCTGCTTACACCCTCAATGGAATAGATCTGAGCCTTAAGATTTTCCGTGTTGAGCCACTCACCGTCCGCGTTTTTCCATCCTGCGGTCACCGTAACGGATTCTATTACGTTGCCGATCTTATCGGGCATAATCACGTTTCCACCAGTATAAACGGAAAACGGGCCACCGTCCACTCCGTAATCGTAGTATTTTTCAATAACATTTTCATCGATGGGTGGTCTTGGCGGTGTTGGTCCGTCCTCACCGAATAGCGCAGGAAGTGTGATTCCCGCCGTAAGCACAACGGCAAGGCAGGCTGCAACAGAGCCAAGCTTCAGCCAGAAATTATTTTTCCTTTTTGATTTGTAGCTTATTGCCTCGTCAATATAGCCCTCGTCTATATTTCCAAGGGCATCTGAAAATTTTTTTGTATTCATAACAAAACCTCTCTTTCCATTAAATATTTACGTAGCTCCTTACGTAATCTCGTAAGCCGAACCGACACGTTCTTTTCGGTAAGTCCCACCGTTTTTGCAATTTCCTCATAGGTATCGGAAAACCAATAACGGCGCAGGAAAATAACGCGGTTTTCCTTGGATAAGGAATCAAGAAACGATTCTATTATCCCCGTCAGCTCCATCTTTGTAATCTCCTCCTCAACGTTTGATGAGGAGAAAAGGCAGTCCTCCAGCTCCTCCATTGAAGCGTCGTATCGGCTATTGCGCTTAAGCGCGGTGTTCTGCTCGTAGCGTTTTAGTGAAATATTCCTTACGATTTTTAAGACAAAGGTAATAAGCGGATTTGGTCTTGCAGGGGGAATAGCGTTCCACGTTCCTAAATATGCGTCGTTTACACATTCCTCCGCATCTCTTATATCGTTTAAGATATTGTACGACACGGCGTGGCACACTCGCCCGTACTTTTTATCAAGCTCCGAAATTGCCTCCTCGGACCGTTCAAAAAACAGCTCGATTATTCTTTCGTCATTCATTCCCTTGCCCTCCTTTCACCTATATACTACGGTTTGACCTAAAAAAGCTACATAAAAAAGAAAAGTTTCTTCTTAAATTGTACCACATATACCGAGCATATGTAAACAAAAAAAATCACGATTCGGGGGAATCGTGATTTTAGGGGGCAGCGAAATGGATACAGAAAGTGCGAATACGTACTCGTCGCTGTACTTAGTACTGCAGAGAAGTATTCGCACTTAAAAAACAGACACATAAAAATAAGAGATTTTACCCCGAAAGGTAAAATCTCAATTTTAAAACATTATGGAATATGCTGACAAACTAACGTTAAGAAATAAAACGTGTCTGTTTTTGGTCTGTGCCATTGCAACAATCCTTTTAGTTTATAATAGTTTAAGCTCAATGCCTACTACACCATACTTTTCCTGCTTTTCTGAGGAGTAGTATTCGTCCATATCCTTTGGATCTGCTGTATCGATATCAGCCTCAGTGTAGCCGCATTTTAATAAAGGAAGGCTTTTGTAAAGGCTGCCAAAGGAGTCAAAAACGTGCATCTTTACAACCTCACAGAAAATAACCTGATCGGCATCAATAGCGTTTTTAAATTCAATTACGTCCCCTTTTTGTATCTTACGCCTTTTTTCGTCATACAACCGAAGCTCTATACTTTTTATTCCGTTCTTTATCTTAAAAAACGGAGCTTCATTCAAGGTCATTATATGTTTCATTTTTGAGTCCTTTATTTAATAAATATTATTTGTCTTTAGTGCAGTATCTTGTATAACTCGTGAACTTCAAATTCACACCAAGGGAACGTGCCAAATCGGCAATAGTGCTTTCATCATCGTCGGTGTACCAACATCCGCTAATGACACTATCAATTTTACTGAAGCCTGCAAGCACAGTATCTTCATATAAATCTTCAAACACATCGGGGCGTTTTTGGGTCAAGACCTTTTGTGCTTCTTCGGGGAGAGCTGCAAGCGTTTCCTTGTTTACAAAACCTGTTGATGTAATGAGCTTGCCGCCGGGTTTCAACACTCTAAAAGCTTCTTTTAAGGCTTTTGCCTTTATGCCTTCGCAATTACCAATGCCTCCACCATCCGAAATGATGTCTATGCTGTTATCCTTAAAAGGCATATTGCAAAAATCAAAAGCAGCATAATAGATGTTGGGCGAATCAAGTGATTTATCTAAGAAAGATTTCCACTCACGAACAACCGTGGGAGAAAGATCGCTGATTATAACCGTTGCATCCGGATTTGCTTTGAGAATGTAGGGCATATATCCACCACCGGGACCTGCGCCGATTTCAAGAACGATTCCATCACAAGAAGCAATCTGCTTTCCAACGCTATCCATATAGGCGTTGTCTGCTCTTGAAGATTCCCAATTACGCTTTATCCATTTGCCGCTTTGTATTTCATTTGCCCATTCGATATTATAATCACGTTCCTGTTCCGTCACAAAATAGGCTATTCCAGAACGTCCGGTTTCCTTGCCGGTTAATTCACAGAGCAGATCAACATCTTCAAGCATTTCGTTAATTGTAACCTTGTACAGATGGGATAGCTCCAGAAGTATATCAATGTCCGGTACTGCATTTCCGCACTCCCATTTTGAGACAGCCTGCGA
>JAFUOY010000017.1 GCA_017481595.1 Clostridia bacterium
ATCCGTCAACTCCGTTGACACCTAATTGCCCTTCCCAAAACATAGTCGTCTCGCGCGCCTCGGTACACTCGGCTTCGACACTCCTTGTTTTGGTTACACACTCGACAAATTAACACACTGTGTTGATTTGTCCTCGTTCACCCTCAAGGTGAAGGCTATATAATGCACTATACAGAAAACCAAATAAAAAACGCACAATAGTGTGCGTTTTTTCTCTTTATTCAGCTTTTTTTAATTTGATTTCGGAGATAAACGCCCCGCCAAGAACGAGAACTGCGCCGATAATTTCGATCACTCCCATTTTTTCGTGGAGGATAAGGAAGGAAAGAATAAGAGCAAGGATCGGGTCTATATAGCTTAAAATCGCGGCGGTATGCGCCTTTACGTCCTTAAGAGAGGAAAAATACATTACGTAAGCCACACCCGTGTGGATAATTCCGAGAATCAAAACGATAATTACGGATCTTAAATCAAACATAGAGGCGGTAATTTCCTCCGTAAGAAGACTGTAGGGGAGGATAACCATAAGGCTTACGCCAAACTGAAATGCGGTCTTGTCGTAGGCGTCCACATCCTTGATGCCCTTGTTTAAAAATACTACGGTGGCGTACAGAATTGCAGCGCCGATTCCAAAAAGGATACCCGTTATACCGATTTCACCCGACGAGGAGAATATCCCCGAAACAAGGACCATTCCCAAAAGGGCGGTAGTGATGCCGCAAATTTTTTGCCCGTTTAATTTCTCCTTTAAAATAAGGGGAGAAAAGCCAACTATAAACACAGGGGCAAGGTAATAGCAAAGCGTGGCAATGGAAACGTCGGTGTAGCGGTACGCCTCAAAAAGAAGCACCCAGTTTGCCCCAAGGCAGATTCCCGACAGAATAAGACGGACAAGATTGTTTTTGATGCTCGATATGGTGTCCTTGTTTTTTCTGAAAATTACAAAGGGTAAAAGGAACAAAAAACCGATGGCGGCACGCAAAAAAACCAAAAATCCCGAGGGGAGTGTGAGATATTTTACAAAAATGCCGATAGTACCGAATATAGCCATAGCTCCGCCAATGCGAAGCTTGGAAAAAAGCTCTTTCTTTTCCATAAATTCTTCCTTAATATATATTATAGATAAAAGTATAGCACAACGCCGTAAGAAAAGCAATAGGGAAAATAAAGTAATAGGTAAGAGTGAATAGTGAAGAGGTATAGGTAAGGGCTTTGAAAGTGATGAGTGATAAGTGAGAAGTGATAAGATGGCTTCGCCGTAGGGGCGACCAAAAAGGCTCCTTCCCCGAGGAGTGCGTAGCCGTGCCTTTGGTAGAGCTGGCAACGGAGTTGACTGAGGGAGTTTTTGACTCCTTCCACCACTAACGTGGATTGCCCTTCCCAAAACATAGTCGCCTCGCACGCCTCGATACACTTGGCTTCGACGCTCCTTGTTTTGGTTACACACTCGACAAATTAACACACCGTGTTGATTTGTCTTCATTCACCCCTCCCTCAAGGATGGAGGCAAGGAAAAGCGAGGAGTGATAAGTGATAAGATGGCTTCGCCGTAGGGGCGACCATTGGTCGTCCGCCTCGACAATTCAAAATGCCCCACAGGGATTAGGCTGTGTCCGTCGCAAAATTAATAATGCAGAATTATTATTTTGTAGATGTGTCGCTTAATTAAAGGCTTGCTTCTCCCGATAAAAGAAGATAGAAAAGAGAAAAATGTCGATATGTTTTCCTTGAAAACTCGATATATTCTCGCATTGCTCGAATTCGATATAATCTTCCTTACGGATGATTTCGATATGATATTCGCTTTTACCTCAGGCAAAGCACATATCGAGTCCGTCAGGATATATCGAGTACGAAGTACATATAAATCGTCGAAGGCGAATATCGATACCGCTTGCTGTATCAAGCGGTTATAAAAAAACACCCCGCGTCGCAAATGCGACGTGGGGTGTTGTCTTTTATCAAGACACCTTATCTTAAAGTGCAATACATAAGATATCCTGAGGCGCTAATCTTAAATATTAGCCCTCTTTGATTTCGTAATACTTCTTGAGTGTTTCAAGAGCCTTCTTAACGTTAGCCTCGTAAGCCTCTCTGCTTACGTCGTAGTAACCGTCAAAGTCGTCTGTTGTGCTGTTAGCGTTCTTGTAGAATTCGTTATTATCAGCATCTGTCATACCCATAGCAACGAAGGAGGAAGCAGGAACCTGTCCACCCTGAGCAACGTCTTCAACGATGTAGTTACGGTCGAGAAGGAGGGAAACCGCATTACGGATTTCCTGCATAGCCTTTTCAGCCTCTACACCCTTAAGCTCGCTGTCTTCGGGAAGAATGTTCTTGTTGATGTTCCAGCATACGTAGTATGTACCGATCTGACCGGGGATCTTCAACTGGCTGCTGTACTGGGGATCATTCTTAAGGTTCTTGATTTCGTTTGTAGGAATGCTATCGATAAGCTGCCATTCGCCCTGCTTGAACTTAACGAGCATCAAGTTATCGTCATCGGAAAGGAAGCAGTTGATTGTAGGCATTGTAACGTTTTCAGCGTCGTAGAATTCAGGGTTCTTTTCAAGAACGATCTTGGACTTGTGCTCCCAGGACTTCATTGTGTAAGGACCGTTACAGATGTATGTGGAGGGGTCTGTAGCCCAGTTTTCGCTGTTAAGAGCGGAGGAGTGAACGGGCATGTATGTGGGGAATGCGAGAAGCTCATTCCAGTAAGCAACTGCGTTGTTAAGTGTAACAACGAGAGTTCTGTCGTCTGTAGCTTCAACTGCAAGATCCTCGGGGTTATCTGTGCCGTAGCCCTTAACAACCTCAAACATGTAGCCGTAGTCAGCACCGAGTGCAGCGGATGCAGCTCTCTTCCAAGATCTTTCAAAATCTTCAGCTGTAAGAGCATCGCCGTTGCTCCACTTAAGGCCTTCCTTAAGTGTGTATGTGTATGTAACTGTACCGTCAGCATTTGTAACGCCCTCGGGAAGGGATTCAGCAAGGTCAGCAACGATGGAGAGCACGCCATCAACCTCTGTCCACTTTGCAAGACCTGCAAAGAGGTGAGCGATCATTGTAGCGCCGTCAACAGCGGAGTTAAGAGCGGGGTCAAGGGACTGGGGCTCGGAAGCGAGACATACGTTTATGTAATCCTGACCGTCAATTTTGGAGTTCATAAAGTACTTATATCCAAGAGGGTTGGAGAAGAAGCCCTGTACGCTGGAGTCGATCATATAAAGGTCTGTGTAGAAGTAAAGAGGAGTGATACAGCCTGTTGCCATAAGCATATCCTCTGCCATGTGCATCATCTTGTAACGCTTAGCGGAGTCTGTACATGTCTTGATTCTAGTAATAAGAACGTCATATGTCTGAGCCCATGTGCCGTTTGTAACCTTATCTGAGTAGCCAAGGCCTGTGAGGTCGAGGTTGTACATCTTAAGGTTAGCGTGCGCGCCCTTACCGTACTGAACGTCGTTGTTACCGGAGCCGGATGTCCACATATCGAGGAAGCAGATAGGATCGTTGTAGTCAGCGAGCCAACCGTTACGTGCGATTGTGTATTCACCGTTCTTACGTGTGTCAAGGAATGTAGCCCATTCCTGTGTTTCAAGGGTCATTGTAATACCTACTGTATCGAGTGCGCCCTGAATGTATTCGCCAATTGCCTTGTGTCCTGAGCCTTCGTTGTAGAGATAGTCAAGGGAGAGTGTTCCTTTTTTGGAGCCGCCGCAAGCAACTGCCATACTCAACACCATAACTATACAAAGAAGCAATGCTAAAAACTTTTTCATAATATTATCCTTTCAGTGTGTGTTTGTGTTTATTTCCGAGCCGCTTAAGGAAGTATTGCACGTCTTCCTTAAGCAACTAATGAAACCTTTAATAAATTTTAATGAATTTTAATATATTTAAATAAATTATAACAGATTTAATGAATTTTGTCAAGGTTGTGACAAGCGACAAAGTGTCCCTTGCTTACTTCCTTGAATTCGGGCATTGAAGATGCGCATTCCTCAGTTGCGTAGGGGCAACGTGTACGGAAGGGGCAGCCCGAGGGTGCGTTTAATGGGCTGGGGATGTCACCGCCAAGGGCAATACGCTGATTAGCTCTTGCAATCTTGGGGTCGGGAATGGGAACTGCGGAGATCAGAGCTCTTGAATAGGGGTGGAGAGGTCTTTCGTAGATCTCACCCGCGTCAGCAAGCTCAACCATCTTACCAAGATACATAACCGCAATACGGTCACTGATGTGGCGTACTACAAGCAAGTCGTGGGCAATAAAGAGATAGGTAAGACCGATCTTATCTCTCAATTCGTCAAACATATTGATAACCTGCGCCTGAATTGAAACGTCAAGAGCAGAAACAGGCTCATCACATACGATAAACTCGGGATTAACCGCAAGAGATCTTGCAATACCGATTCTTTGACGCTGACCGCCTGAGAACTCGTGGGCGTAACGTGAAGCGTGCTCACTGTTAAGGCCAACGTGATTCATAAGCTCAAGTATACGGTCCTGACGCTCTTCCTTAGTTGTGTAAAGCTTATGAACGTCAAGGGGCTCACCGATAATATCGGATACCGTCATACGGGGGTTCAAGGATGAATAGGGATCCTGGAAAACCATAGTAGCCTTCTTACGGAACTCCTTTATATCCTCCTTTGTTTCAATAAGCTTACCGTTGTAGTAAATTTCACCTGCGGTAGGCTTGTAAAGGTGGAGAAGAGTACGGCCAACCGTTGTCTTACCGCATCCGGATTCACCAACGAGACCGAGAGTCTCACCCTTATTTATATAGAAAGAAACGTCATCAACAGCCTTTAAGGGCTTTGTTTTGAATGCTCCAACGTTGATATTGAAGTATTCCTTAAGGTGCTTAACCTCTACAAGGGGGGGATTTTTAATTATTTCGCTCATTTCTTACCCTCCTTACCTTTTTTAACGGTTATAGTGCCGTCTTCAATGCCTTTTTTTACGTTCATCCAGCAGCAAGCCCAATGATTTTCGTTAATAACCATTGTTTCGGGACGGTTGTAGATACAAACCTTCATTGCCGCGTCACAACGGGGAGCGAAGGGACAGCCCTTAGGCATATTGAGAAGGTCAATAGGAGTACCTGTAATGGGTTGAAGCTTTGTTCCTGAGGAATCCGCTGTGGGGATGGAGCGCAAAAGACCCTTTGTATATTCGTGACAGGGGTTGTAGAATATTTCATCCGCCGTACCCTGCTCACAAATAGAGCCTGCGTACATAACGATGACCTCGTCACACATCTGCGCAACTACGCCAAGGTCGTGAGTGATCATAATAATAGCCATACCAAGCTCCTTCTGAAGCTGATTCATAAGCTCAAGGATCTGAGCCTGAATAGTAACGTCAAGGGCTGTGGTGGGCTCGTCGGCGATAAGGATATCGGGCTCGCAGGCAAGTGCCATAGCGATTACGATTCTCTGTCTCATACCGCCGGAAAATTCGAAGGGATACTGGTTCATTCTCTTTTCGGGCTCGTTGATGTTTACAAGCTTAAGCATTTCAATAGCTCTTGCCTTTGCCTCCTCCTTGTTACGGGGAGTGTGGAGCAAAATTGCCTCCATAAGCTGGTGCCCGATGGTGTAGGTGGGGTTAAGAGATGTCATAGGGTCCTGGAAGATTATAGAGATCTTGTTACCGCGAACAGTTCTCATAACCTTTTCACCGGAGTTTACAAGCTCCTGTCCGTCAAGCTTAACGGAGCCGGAAACTATTTTACCGGTGGATGCAAGAATTTGCATAATGGAATAAGCGGTAACGGATTTACCCGAGCCTGATTCTCCAACTATACCGAGAACCTTACCGCGTTCAAGACTGAAGGAAACGCCGTTTACGGCTTTAACCTCGCCCGCATCCGTAAAGAAGGAGGTATGCAGGTCTTTTACTTCAAGTAATGCCATATTTACGTTCCTCCTTAGCTATTGATCTTGGGGTCAAAGGCATCGCGCAAGCCGTCGCCAAAGAGGTTCAAGGAAAGCACGATAAGTGAAATTACGATTGCAGGGATAACCAGACGGTAGGGATAAGACATAACACCGTTGAGTGCGTCGCTGGCAAGGGAGCCAAGGGACGGCATAGGCGCGTTTACACCGAGACCGATAAAGGAAAGGTAGCTTTCCGTAAAGATAGCGCTGGGGATCTGGAGAGCTGTGGAAATAATGATAACGCTGATACAGTTAGGTACCAAGTGCTTCATAATGATCCAACGGCTGCCTGCGCCCGTTGCTTTTGCAGAGAGAACGTATTCCTGCTCACGAAGGGAGAGGATCTGACCTCTTATAAGTCTTGCCATGGATACCCAGTAAAGAAGGGCGAATACGATAAACAAGCTTATTATGTTTCCGCCAATAGCCTCAAGGAACGTACCCTTTAAGGCGTCTCCGAATACCAGCTTAAATACGGTAGCAAGAAGAATAACCATAAGCATATCGGGAAGTGAGTAGATAATATCAACGATACGCATTATAACAAGGTCCACCTTGCCGCCGAGATAACCTGCAAGGGAGCCGATGGTCATACCGATAACAAGAACGATAATGCTGGCAAAGAAGCCTACGGTAAGTGAAATTCTCGTACCGTATACCACTCGTATAAAGTAATCTCTGCCTGCGGAGTCAGTACCGAAAATATGGGGGAATACCTTTTCGCCGTTTTCAATACGCTCAAGCTCTGTTGCGCCGTATTCAAAGGGCTTTAAGTTGTTGTAAGATGGATCAACGGGCTTAAAAAGCTGCTGACCGAGCTGCTCGTCATACTCATAGGGCCATACCATAGGTATGATAAGACAAGCGATAGTAATAAATACAATAATAAAGAAGCTTACTGTTGCTACTTTGTTTTTGAGAAGACGCTTTACGCCGTCCTTAAAGAAGGTTGACGGAGGACGCATCTTGACCATATATTCTTTTTCTTCAGCGGTAGCGGGAATGAATTGATCTAAATCCACCTGCATGCTGAAAGGATTTTTCTTTTTCATGACGATCCCCTTTCTTTATTCCAAGGTAATACGAGGGTCAACCACTTTATAAAGGATATCGCCCACGAGGTTCATAATAACGATAAGGCTGGCAAGAATAATAGTTGTACCCATAACCATAGGATAGTCACGGTTTGTAATGCTGCTAACAAATTCCTTACCGATACCTGCAACGCCGAAGATCTTTTCAACAACGAGGGAGCCTGTAACGATATAAGCAAGCATAGGACCAAAGTATGTGATTACGGGGATAAGCGCGTTCTTGAGCGCGTGGCCAAAAATAATTTTCGGACCGGAAACACCCTTAGCCTTAGCAGTTCTTATGTAGTCCTGACCGAGAACGTCAAGCATGGAGGAACGGGTAAGACGGGTAATGTGTGCCATAGGATAAAGGGCAAGAGTGATAGTAGGAAGGATAAGACCGCCTGCAGTATCACCGAAGGTGTGCATATTCAACACAAACGAGCCTAACAGTAATAGAGCAGTACCCATAATAAATGAAGGCATTGAAATAAATGCGGTGGTAATAACCATTATTACACGGTCAATAACCTTATTTCTCTTAAGTGCCGCAACGGAGCCGAGTACAACGCCGATAACCAGCGCGGAGGCAGCTGCGATAAGACCGAGGGTTGCGGAGGTCTTCATACCGTCACTAATAATATCAACAACCGTACGTCCTCTCTGCTTAATGGAAGGACCGAAATCAAACTCGGTAATAATATCCTTCAGATAGGTGATGTACTGCTGGAACAATGGCTTGTCCAAGCCGTATTTTTCTTTTAGCGCCGCTTCAACCTCAGGTGAAACAGCCTTTTCTGCCGTAAAAGGACCGCCGGGTATCAGGTGAACTACGAAAAAGGTTACCGTAATAACAACCCAAATGGTCAAAATGGCAAGTAGAATTCGCTTTAAGATATATAACATCGTTTTGGAATTCATTTAATACCTTTCCTTTCTTCCCATACGCTAAAACCTTTTAAAATAAAAAAAGCGTATGGCTATGTTAGATTATTTGGCAAATGGGCAATAAAAATTTGAAGAAATATCGTAAAATAAATGATAAAATTCCTTAAAAATCAGTCTGCTCGAAAAATTAGCCAAAAACATTATAGCACAAAGATTTCTTTTTGTCAATTAGTACTAAATATATTATATAATATTTTTTTAAAAAATAAAATAAATGAAGAAAATGAAAAAAGGTATTGACACGATATAAATTTTGTGATATCATATTTAGGCAATAAAAAGCAGAAATGCATTGTTATAATTTGATAAGCAGGAATAGCAAAACCTTGTTTTGTGCTTCGGCAGCCCCTTGTGAGCGAGCTCCCAGATGGCTTTGCCTTGCATACGCAGCGGATTCGCGAAATAAATATCGCGAGCCACTTCGATATGACGCCTGCATATTTAATTGTAGCGATGCACAAAATTAGAAATGCAGATGAAGCATTATAGTATACAGGAATATCTCACTGACGTGAGGTTACCCACACTTGCCGCTTACAAGCGAGCTTGACACGGCTTTGTGGGGTACACGCAGCGGATTCGCGAAATGGATTTCGCGAGCCAATTCGATATTGACCTGCATATATGATGCAAGGCTGCATCATATATGCAGGAATATCGAAGCGGTCACAACGAGGCGGTCTTGAAAACCGTTAGGCCAAAAGCCACGGGGGTTCGAATCCCTCTTCCTGCGCCAACAAAAAGAGAACATTTGTCGGTAGACAAATGTTCTCTTTTTGTTTATCCAAGCCGCAGGCTTGGCATATCATCACGACGCAGTCGTGTATATCATCAAGGGCGCAATGCGCCCTTGTATCTCATCACGCGCCAGCGTGCATCTCCCTGCGGCTTGATGATATACAATGCTTCGCATTGATGATATACCGCAACAAGTTGCGGATGATATACAAGGCTACGCCTTGATTTATTTACAAAAGCATGGTATAATGAAATAAAAAAGTCAGTGTCCTTTTTATTTGGCTCCGGTACGAGAGGATTCTCACGTCTTTTTGTGTTGCCTACGTCAAATCTTTTCCATAATTATAAAATAAGAAAGCGGCACTTCAAAAGGAGTACCGCTTTTGTCATAGCTTATCTTATTTCTCAAGCTCGCTAAGGTCGTAGTCGGAGAGGTATTTCTTTGTGTTGAGTACCATTTCCTTAAACATCTTTTCTGCGTCCTTAAGTCCGCAGGTAACGAGAGGGTCGGATGAAAAGGCGTTGAAGATAGCCTTAAGGTCACGGCGTGTAATTCCGTCAAATACTGCTTCCTGCTCTGCGCAGATACGGGAGATCAAGGAATGTATCTCTGTGGGGATATTTCCTGCAAAAACGGGAGTTACCTCATCGGAACGGAAGATAGCGTTTGTTTCAACGATAGCGCCCAAGGGAAGATTGGGAATCTGTCCTCTGTTGGGGATATTTACGTTTGTTACAAGGTCTTTAAGACCGAGAAGAGCGCGCATCTGATTTACACCGTCCTCTCCTGTTTTCCAAATCTTTACCTCCTCTTCGCCACTAAGAAGCTTACGGCTTCTTTCAAGTCTGTTTGCAAGGTCCTGTTTACGCCAGCTTACGGGAGTCAATGCAAATTTCATTTCGTGTACTCTTTCGGGGCTTTCAAGATACCATTTGCCGGGGCAGAATTCTGCTAAGTGACGGTCACCTGCTGCCGCAATGTAGCCGAAGCGTCTGAAAAGATCGATTCTTACCTTGAATTGGCTGGAGAAATGGTTGTTCATCCAGTTGTTGTCAGCCTTTGTGGGTAAGCCGTCGGAATATTTTTCACAAAATTCCTTGTAATAAGGAAAAAGATCTATTCCGTGATAGGAAGCGGAGGTAAGCCAGGTGAAGTGATTTACAGACACAGGGTTGACCTTTATTTCTTCACGTGAGGCAGTTTCGCCCAAATATTCCTCGATAACGTAGCCAAGAAGTCCCTGTGTACCGAATACCTCGTGACAGCAACCGAATGCCTTTATCTCGGGGAACACATTGTAAAGTGTTTTTACGCAAAGGGTCATGGGGTTTGTATAATTTATTACCCACGCGTTGGGAGAAAATTCCTTTATGTATCTGCCTATTTCCTCGAACATAGGAATAGTTCTCATAGCGCGTACGATGCCACCGGGGCCTGTTGTGTCACCAACGGGCTGATAAATACCGTACTTTTCGGGGGTGTGTACGTCTGACTCCATTTCATCAAAAGTGCCGGGGAGTATGGATATAACTACAAAATCCGCGCCTGTAAGAGCCTCCTTTGGTGTTTCCACCGCGTAGTAGATCCACTTGGATTTTGCCCCCTCACAATCGTTGAACTTGTTGCCTATTATTTCGTTTGCTTTAGCCGCATCCTTATCAATATCGTAAAGATATACGCATCCACTCATGTCATCTGCGGAGGCAAGGTCACTCATTAGTCCCCATGCCCAGCCGCGTGAGCCGCCGCCAATATAAGCGATCTTTACGTCCGTTGCCTTTTTGTCGATTATTTTCATAAAAAACCTCCTAAAAAATAGTTCTTCAACAAAAAGTATAAACCTTTTTTTAAAAAAGTCAAGCATATTGAAAAAATAAGCTCAAAATAAAGAATAAATAATTGAAATTATATGCGCTTCTATGTTAAAATAAGAAAAAAGCATATTTTAAAGGAGAATAAATATGAGAAGATTGTTTGATGAGCACGTAAAAAGAAACGTAATCGACCTGAACGGTACATGGGGCTTTAAGATTGACCGTGACAACGTGGGTGAGGCTGAGGGATGGCAAAACGGACTTCCTTGCGGTGATGAAACCACCGTACCCTCCTGCTGGAACAACGAGCTCAGACTTTTGAATTACGAGGGCTGCTGCTGGTATGAAAGAAAATTCAGAACGGAGGGCGGCACCCTGCTTCTGGAATTTGAAAGCGTAATGACTCTTGCAACCGTATGGCTTGACGGCGTTAAGCTTGGCGAGCATTACGGCGCGTTTACCGAATTTGAATTCGTTGTAAACGATGTTAAGGCGGGAGAGCATACTCTTGTTGTCCGCGCCGACAGCAGATTTGACGAGCATTCCTTCCCCCAGAGATATACGGACTGGTTTAACTACGGCGGTATTGCAAGAAGCGTTTCCGCCCACGAGCTTAAGGGTATTTCCATTCTTTCAAACCATTTGGTTTACGAATTGTCCGAGGACCTTAAGGACGTTACCGTAAGCGCTAAGCTTGACCTTTATAACGCTTGCGAAGGCTCCGTAACCTCTCCCTTGTCCGTTACCGTTGGTGACGTAACCGTTTACGACGGAGAAATTACCCTTGACGGATACGAAAGAAGGACCTACGAAACACCCAAGGTAACTATTGAAAACGTAGCTATCTGGGATCCAAAGACACCCAATTTGTACACCGTAGCCGTAAAAACCGATACGGACGACCTTATTGACAGAGTAGGCTTCAGAAAAATAGAGGTTAAGGACGTAAAGATACTTTTAAACGGCAAGCCTATTGAGCTTCTTGGCGTAAACAGACACGACGAGCATCCCGACTGGGGCTTTGCATTCCCGCCCAAGCTTATGAAAAAGGACCTTGATCTTATTGAGGACCTCGGATGTAACACCATAAGAGGATCGCACTATCCCAACTCCAAGATATTCCTCGATATGCTTGACAAGCGCGGAATTTTGTTCTGGAGTGAGATCCCTATGTGGGGCGTTGGCTTTAGTGAAAAGTCACTTCTTGATCCCATTATCGAGGAGCGCGGAACGAATATGCACGAGGAAATGGTGCGTCAGTATTACAACCATCCCTCAATTATCCTTTGGGGTATGCATAACGAAATTCCCACCTATTCACCCAATTCCTACCACCTTTCCGAAAAGTGGTCGAAGATCCTTCGCGCAAAGGGCGGTAACCGTCTTATTACCCACGCATCCTGTCATCCCATGAAGGATAACGATATGGGCTTTGACGACGTTATCAGCATAAATATTTATCACGGCTGGTACAGATACGGCGGATATAACGGCACTCTTCAGGACTGGGATAAGATGGTTGAGGACTTGAGAGCCCGCAGAAAGGAAATGGGCTGGGAGGATAAGCCCGTTGTAATGAGCGAGTTCGGCGCGGCTGCATTGGCAGGCTTCCACTCCCACTTTGACGACGTGCGCTGGAGCGAGGAATATCAGAGAGACCTTCTTGAATACACCCTCGAGCTTTTCCATAAGACCGACTATATGAACGGCACGTACATCTGGCAGTTCTGTAATATAAGAACGTCACCCTCAACGGACCTTAACAGAGTAAGATACTTCAACAACAAGGGTATTCTTGACGAGTACAGAAATCCCAAGGCATCCTACTTCAAGGTTAAGGAGCTTTATCATAAATACGCAAAAGAGGGTAAATGAAATGACGAATAAAAGACCTTTAAAAGTTATTCAGTTTGGCGAGGGAGGCTTCCTTCGCGGATTTGTGGACTGGATGCTTCAGATAGTAAACGAAAAAACGGATTTTGACGGGGGTGTGGCTGTAGTTCAGCCTATCAAGGAGGGACTTTGCGACCTTCTTACCGCCCAGAATTGCGTTTATACACATCTTTGCAGAGGATGTGAGGGGGTAGATATAAAAAAGATAGACGTTATTGAAAAATGTATCAAGCCCTACGATAATTTTGATCAGTACATAGCTCTTGCTGAAAACAAGGACTTCCGCTTTATCGTATCCAACACCACGGAGTCGGGTATTGCCTTCAATCCCGAGGACAAGATGACGGACCGTCCCGCAAGCTCCTTCCCCGGTAAGCTTACTCAGCTTCTTTATAAGAGATACGAGCTGGGACTTGATGGCTTTGTATTCCTCCCCTGCGAGCTTATTGATAAAAACGGCGCTCAGCTTAAAAGGTGTATTCTTCAGTATGCGGAGCTTTGGAATCTCGGTGATGGCTTTGTAAGCTGGATAGAAAATGAAAATATTTTTACAAACACCCTCGTTGACCGTATCAACACAGGCTATCCGAGAGGGGAAAAGCTTGAGCTTGACTTTGATGACAGGATGGTAAACACCTCCGAGTATTTCCACCTTTGGGTAATTGACGGCTATGATAAGCTTTTTGAGGAGATCCCCTTTGATAAGTGCGGACTTAACGTAATTCTTACAAAGGAGCTTGAAAGATACCGCACAAGAAAGGTGCGTATCTTAAACGGCTCCCATACCTCAATGATACCCTACGCATTGCTCTTAGGCGTAGAAACCGTAGGGGAGTGTCTGAAAAACGAGGTAATTTCCGCCCATCTTAAGAATTGCCAGGCAGAAATAGTTGACTCCCTTGATATGAACAGGGACGAAGCCCTTGAGTATGCGGACTCCGTAATGGTGCGCTTTGCAAACCCATATATTCAGCATAAATGTCAGTCCATAGCCTTAAACTCCGTAAGCAAGTTCAAGGTAAGAGTTCTTCCCTCCATTCTTCAGTATGAGGAAAAGTTCGGCAAGACACCAAAGACCCTTATGTTCTCCTTTGCCAAGCTTATTGATTTTTATAGGGTTGGCACTCCCGACGACGCGGCAGACGTAACGGAGAAGATGAAAACGGGTACGGTCAAGGAAATTCTTGCGGACGCATCCCTTTGGGGACAGGACCTTTCCCGCTATGCAGACGAGGTAGAATCATATGCGGATACACATAAATGATAACGTAGAGGTACGTGATGACGGCCATAAGTACGCATTGTATCCTATAAAAAAGGGAGAAAACGTAATAAAATACGGCTCTCCCATAGGTCACGCAACGGCGGATATTGAGGTCGGTCAGCACGTTCACACCCATAATCTGAAAACAAACCTAAGTGGCAATCTTGAATACTCCTACGAATATAAGGATTACGGAATTACGTACACAGGGTCCGACAAATTCTTTTACGGATACGTAAGAGAAAACGGGGATGTGGGTATAAGAAACGAGATCTGGATAGTAAATACCGTAGGATGTGTCAATAAAACGGCTAAGATCCTTGCCGAAAGAACGGGAGCAAAATACTTTCCCCACCCTTACGGCTGCTCCCAGCTTGGGGACGACCAGGATATAACGAGGAAAATACTTTGCGGTATGATAAAGCATCCTAACGCCGCGGGAGTTTTGGTCCTTGGTCTCGGATGCGAAAACAGTAATATCGGCGAAATTAAAAGGGTGCTTGGAGAGTATGACGAAAAGCGGGTAAAATTTCTTAATTGCCAGGACGCAGAGGACGAAATTGCCGAGGGAGTGGCTATAATTGAGGAATTGAAAGCGTATGCTAACACCTTTAAGAGAGAAAAAATAAATATAAGCCGCCTGCGCCTCGGCTTGAAATGCGGAGGAAGCGACGGATACAGCGGCATTACCGCAAATCCCTTGGTGGGCAGTCTTTGTGACAGGCTCGTTTCCTTTGGAGGCAGCTGCGTCCTTACCGAGGTGCCCGAAATGTTCGGGGCGGAGCATCTTTTGATGGAAAGATGCGTAAGCCGTGAGGTGTTTGACAAGACCGTTAAGCTTATTAACGATTTTAAGGACTACTTTACAAGGCATAATCAGGTAATTTATGAAAATCCCTCTCCCGGAAATAAGGCGGGCGGAATCACCACCTTAGAGGAAAAATCCCTGGGATGTGTACAAAAGGGAGGACTTTCTCCCGTTGTTGACGTCCTTGATTACGGTGACACCCTTTCAAAAAACGGTCTTTCCCTTTTAAACGGCCCGGGCAACGATATAGTGGCGGTTACTAATCTTACGGCGTGCGGCGCCCATATGATATTATTTACCACGGGCAGAGGAACACCCCTCGGCGCGCCTGTACCCACGGTCAAGATAGCCACCAACCGCGCCCTTAGCGAAAAGAAGAAAAACTGGATAGATTTTGATGCTTCTCCAATCCTCGACGGAGAGACTATGGATAAAATAACCCACCGTTTCCTCGACTACGTGTGCGAAATTGCCTCGGGTAAGGAAACGAAAAATGAAGAAAACGGCTACGCCGAGATCGCGATATTCAAGGATGGCGTAACCCTTTAAGGAGAATAAAATGAGCTACATCAAGGATAATTTTTTACTTAAAAACAAAACTGCAGAGCTTCTTTACAACAGCTATGCAAAGGATATGCCCATATTTGACTACCACTGTCACTTACCCGAGAAGCAGATCCTTGAAAACAAGTGCTTCAACGATATTTTCGAGATCTGGCTTGCAGGAGACCACTACAAGTGGAGACTTATGCGTAATTATGGCGTAAACGAGGAATATATTACGGGCAACAAGTCCAATAAGGAAAAGTTCCTTACCTATTGCAGAGTTCTTGGTACCGCATTCGGTAACCCCCTTTACCATTGGTCACAGGTGGAGCTTAAGGAATATTTCGGCTGTGAGCTTGAAATAAACGAGAAGAATGCAGAAGCAATCTGGGATCAGTGTAATTCCTACATCAGAGCAAACAACATTACTCCTCAGTACCTTATTGAAAGCTCCAACGTAAGCCACGTTTTCACCACCAACGAGGTCTTTGACGACCTTACTACCTTTGTTGATATAAAGAAAAAGGGCTACAAATTCGAGGTTATTCCCGCATTCCGCGGCGATAAGATAATGAATATCGAGGCAAAGGGCTACCTTACCTTCCTTGGCAAGCTTGAGGCTCTTACCCATAAGATAGAGTCCATTTGCGACCTTGAAAACGCACTCGAGATAAGACTTAAGGAATTTATCAAGGTTGGTACAAGAGCAAGTGATATAGCCGTTGAGCAGGTTTACGACGTGCCTACAAAGGAAGAGGCTGACGCAGTTCTTAAAAAGGTTATAGGGGGAGAGGCTCCCACAGTTAAGGACAGCGAGGTATTCAAGGGATATATTACCTACTTCCTTATGAAAATGTACGCGGAATATAAGATAGCTACTGAGCTTCATATAGGAGCAATGAGAAACAATAACGCCGTAATGCTTGAAAAGCTTGGTCTTGACACAGGCTTTGACAGTATTTCCGACACCAACAGTATCGGTAAGCTTTCCCGCCTTATGGATAAGCTTAACTCCGAGGGTAAGCTTCCTAAGCTTATTATCTTCAACTTGAATCCCAAGATGAATGCAGAAATTATGACAATTATGGGCTGCTTCCAGTCCGACGAGGCAAGGGGAAAGATACAGTACGGCCCTGCTTGGTGGTTCCTTGACAATAAGGTAGGTATGGAAAGACATCTTGAGGACCTTACCGCAACGGGACACCTTGGCGCCTTCGTGGGTATGCTTACCGACAGCCGTTCACTCCTCTCCTATCCCAGACACCATTATTTCAGAAGAATACTTTGCACATATCTGGGCACACTTATAGAAAATGGAGAAATGACCTCCGATATGGACGTTGTATCAGAGGTAGTCAAGGACGTTTGCTACAATAACTCCATAAATTATTTCTTTAACTAATCTTTAACTAATAAAAAGGGGCAAAAATGAAGCTGTTTGTTACAAGACACGGAGAAACCACATGGAACGTGGAATGGAAGGTAAGCGGAGTTACGGACGTAGAGCTTACGAGCCTTGGTATCTCCCAGGCAGAGGAGGCTGCAAAAGCCCTTGAAAACGAGAAAATAGATATCATCTTTGCTTCCCCCTTAAAAAGGACAAGACACACGGCGGAAATAATCAACTCAAGGTGCAACGCGCCCATTATTATAGATCCCCGCCTTACGGAGCAGGATTACGGTATTTACGAGGGCGTACACAGAAAAACAGAGGGCTTTCTTAATAACAAAAGGCAGTTTGCCGTTAAGTACCCCGGTGGCGAGTCAATGTTTCAGGTCGGCTACAGGGTGTATGCGTTCCTTGAGGAGATAAAGAAATCCTACGCAAACAAAAACGTTCTTCTCGTTACCCACGGCGGAGTTTGCCGCGTTATAAGAACCTATTTTGAGGATATGACAAACGAGGAGTATTTCGAGTTTTCACAGGGAAATTGCGAGATAAGAAAATACGAAATCTAACAAAAAAGACACCTTTTGCAAAAAGGTGTCTTTTTTAAATGTCCCCATAAGACATTTTTGTATGTCCGCTTTTCCCCCCTCAAAAAGTAAAAAATTAACTTTTATTAAAAAATTCACATCTAATTTATTGACAAGAGAGAGGAAATAATATAATATAAATTTATAACTCGCGCAAAAATATGTGTAAGAGGTGTAATATTTTGAAAAAAATAGACAAAACGGTCATAGTGGAGACGAAATTTATAGGCGCATGGATGCTTATATTTTCCGCTCTTATGCAGGCTGTATTTTTAATTATTGGCAAATGGGATTATACCGTGCTTTTGGGTAATTTGCTCAGCGGAGTGGCAGGAATTATCAGCTTCTTCGTCCTTGGTCTTACTATTGTAAAGGCGGTATCCTCGGGAGATGCGGAGTACGCAAAGAAGTTTATGAGCGCTTCAACGGCGGGAAGGACCTTTTTCCTCTTTATCGTGGCGCTGCTGGGAGTTTTGCTCCCCTGCTTCAATACTATAGCAACCCTTATTCCCATAATTTTCCCAAGGCTTGGACTTCTTATCCGCTCCTTTATGGTAAAGCGTATGGACAAGAACAGTAAGTCAGGTGACAATGGGGAGGTGGATAAGGTTGAGTAAAAAAAGCCGCGGATTCGTAGCGGTGGATATACTTTATATTTTGGGTATGATACTTCCCATATTGGCGGTAATCGTATTGAAGATACTGACAACACCCCCGTCAGAGGGCGTTTCCATAACGGGCGCGCTTATCTATTTTACGATACCTATGCCAATACAGGACCTTCCTATAACGGAGGCGCAGGTAAACTCTGCCGCAGTTATCATATCAATATTCTTTTTGTGTCTTTATATGACGCACGGTCTTAAGGAAATTCCCGAGCTTAAAAGACAGCATATTGCGGAAATGATAGTCGAAAAGGCGGAGGCGATGATAAAGGACAATATGGGCGATTATTTTATGGGCTTTACTCCATTTATCGCCGCAATGCTCGCCCTTTCCGCATTTTCAAGCCTTATGTCCCTGTTCGGAGTTTTCCCCCCAACGTCGGATCTTAATATCGTTGCGGGATGGGCAATATTGGTTTTTGCCCTTATAACCTACTACAAATTCAAGTGCGGACCTATAAATTACGCAAAAAGCTTTGCAGATCCGCCCCTGCTTGCTCCGCTTAACGTAATAAGCGAAATTGCCACCCCCGTGTCAATGGCGCTTCGTCATTACGGCAATATTATGTCGGGTACGGTAATAGGAGTTCTCGTCGCAACCGCCCTTCAGGGGCTTTCTCATATGGCACTTTCCTGGGCGCCCGAGTTTATTGCCAATATTCCCTTTTTACGGGTTGGTATACCTGCGGTGCTTTCCATTTATTTTGACGTATTCAGCAGTATATTACAGGCGTACATCTTCGCTATGCTGACTATGCTTTACGTATCGGGAGCGTTCAATATAGACCTTTATGAAAAAATAAGGGAAAAGAAAAGGCTCGCTAAGGAAGGCAAAACGGAAAAGAAATCAAAAAAAGATAAAAATAAAGAAATTTTGGAGGAAAAATAAAATGTTAGAGCTTGCTATTGGTATTATTTTAGGCTGCTGCGCCCTTGGCGCAGGTATGGCAATGATTGCAGGTATAGGCCCCGGTATCGGTGAAGGTAACGCAGTTGCAAGAGCCTGCGAGGCTATCGGACGTCAGCCCGAGGCAAAGGGATCTATCACGTCTACACTCTTTATCGGATGCGCCATTGCGGAAACAACGGGTCTTTACGCCCTCGTAATCGCTATTCTTCTTATATTCGTAGCGCCCAACAGACTCGTAGACATTCTTATGAGCACCATTGGCTGATACGGAGGTTTAATATGCAAACGTTGGAGATCATCTCTGTCAACATATGGCATATCGTGGTTTCCCTCTTAAACCTTTTGTTACTCTTTCTTATAGTCAAAAAGTTCCTATTTAAGCCCGTTAAAAAGGTTCTTGATTCCCGTAAGGAGCATATAGACACTCAGTATTCCGAGGCGGAGAAGGCCTTGAACAACGCAAAAGCGTCGGAGAGGGAGCTTAATGAAAAATTAAGCGCGGCTCACAAGACGGCGGACGATATTTTAAAGGAGGCTACCGCCCAGGCGGAAAACCGCAGAGAAAATATAGTAAAAGAAGCGGAAAACGAGGCAAGCATCATAATCCGTCAGGCTAAGGCAAGCGCAGAGCTTGAAAAGAAAAAGGCGGAGGATGAGATAAAGGAGCAGATAGTGGATGTTTCCTCGGCTCTTACGGAAAAGCTGATAGAAAGAGAGATCAATACGGAGGACCACAGAAAGCTTATAGATTCCTTTATATCCGAAATGGGAGAGCTGAGTGATGCAGAATAACGTAGCTAAGGAGTACTCAGAGGCGCTTTTCATCCTCGCCTGTGAGGAAAAAAAGGAAAAGGAATATTTGGATGAGCTTAAATTGACAGAGAGCCTTATTTCAGAAAATCCCGAATATATGCTTCTTCTTTCCTCCCCGAACGTAAAAACGGAAGAGAAGCTTTCGGTACTGGAAAATACATTTTCAAATCATTTAAGCGAGAGCGTAATGTCGTTTTTATTGCTCCTTTGCGAAAAGGGACGCATTACCGACCTTAAGCTTTGCGTGGATGACTACGAAAGATTATATAACGAAAAATGTAAGATCCTTGTAGCCCGTGTTACCTCCTCCGTGGAGCTTACCGAGGGCGAAAAGGAGAAAATACGCATAATGCTTCAGAAGAAGCGCGGCGTTATGGTTGAGCTTATATGCAAGGTGGATAAGAGCATCCTTGGCGGTGTTATTATCGAAACGGAGGACACCGTAATAGACGGAAGCCTCAAGACCAAATTACGTAATGTAAAGGAAGTGATGAAGGCGTGAGGGCAAGACCTGAAGAAATCAGTAATATAATTAAGGAACAAATAAAAAATTACAGATCCCGTATCGAAATGAAGGAAACGGGTACGGTTATTCTCGTGGGTGACGGTATTGCCAAGGTATACGGCATTACTGAATGTATGGCAAGCGAGCTTCTTGAATTTGAGGACGGAAGCTACGGTATGGCGCAGAATCTTGAAACGGAGACCGTATCGGTGGCTATTTTGTCCGATAACGGCTCCATTCACGAGGGAACGCAGGTAAAAAGAACGGGGCGCGTCGTTTCCGTTCCCGTAGGAGAGGGAATGCTTGGCAGAGTAGTTGACGCTCTCGGTATGCCCATAGACGGAAAGGGCGACACAGGGTGCCGTAAAACAAGACCCGTTGAGTCGGAAGCCCCCGGAATTATCGAAAGAAAAAGCGTAAGCGTGCCTCTTCACACGGGTATTATCGCTATTGACAGTATGATACCTATCGGCAGAGGTCAGAGAGAGCTTATTATCGGCGACAGACAGACAGGTAAGACTGAAATCGCCATAGACACTATCATAAATCAGAAGGGCAAGGACGTAATCTGTATTTACGTTGCCATAGGACAGAAAAGCACCTCCGTGGTACAGCTTGTAAACGAGCTTACAAGGGCGGGCGCTATGGAGTATACTATAGTTGTTTCCGCCTCCGCTTCTCAGAGCGCGCCGCTTCAGTATCTTGCGCCCTATTCGGGATGCGCAATGGCGGAGTATTTCAGAGAAAAGGGCAAGGACGTGTTGATTATTTATGACGACCTTTCAAAGCACGCGGTAGCCTACAGAGCTTTGTCCCTTCTTATAAGACGTCCTCCGGGCAGAGAAGCATACCCGGGTGACGTATTCTATCTCCATTCAAGACTCCTTGAAAGGGCGGCTTGCGTGGATGAGGCATACGGCGGAGGCTCAATTACCGCCTTGCCTATTATTGAAACTCAGGCGGGCGACGTTTCCGCCTATATCCCCACAAACGTAATTTCAATTACGGACGGACAGATATTCCTTGAGACGGAGCTGTTTAACGCAGGCATTATGCCCGCTATAAACCCGGGTATTTCCGTATCCCGTGTAGGCGGCTCAGCCCAGATAAAGGCTATGAAAAAGGTATCGGGCGAGCTTAAGCTCCTTTATTCTCAGTACAGAGAGCTTCGCTCCTTTGCTCAGTTCGGCTCCGACCTTGACGCGGATACCAAAAAGCGCCTTGCCCTTGGCGAAAGAATCGTTGAGGTGCTTAAGCAGGGCAGAAACTCACCCATTCGCGCAGGCTCTCAGGTAGCTATCGTCTACGCGGTAATAAACGGCTATTTTGACAACATTCCCGTATCCCGCGTAAAGGAATACGAAAAGCTTATTTGCGAAAAGCTGGAGCACGAATACACAGCCCTTCTTGAAAGACTTGAGGGCGGTCAGTACGAAAAGGAAGACGTGGAGGAGATGAAAAAGGCTCTTTCCGAAATTATGAGGTAATTATGGGAGCAGATATTAAAAGCCTGCGCACCCGTATAAAAAGCGTAAGCTCCACCCTTCAGCTGACTAAGGCAATGGGCCTTGTGGCGTCCTCAAAGATCCGTAAGGCGCAGCTTGTCCGTACAAGAGCTATCGAATACTCAGACAGCCTTGCATCCATAGTAGACGTGCTTACCTCCTCAAGGGAGTGTCAGAAGAGCCCCTATTTAAAAATGGGGGAGGGCGTGTCTGAAATTGTGGTAATTGCGGGAGACCGCGGACTTGCGGGTGGCTATAATGCCAATATTTTCCGCTTCCTTCGTGAGATGGAGAATATAGAAATTACTCCCGTTGGCAAAAAGGCGTGTGAAAGATTTACGGCGGAAATAATCTCCTCGGAGCATTTTTCCCACTCCGACGCCCTTTTGATGGCAACAAGGCTTTGCAACGATTTTAAGGAGGGCAAGTGCGCAAGGGTAGGCGTGGTATATACGAAATACGTGTCTATGATAAGCCAGGTGCCCGATATAAAATGGATACTCCCCCTTGAAAAAAAGGAGGAGCAAAAAACGGGCGGGGCTGTGGCTATATTTGAGCCTGATGAAGCTTCAATGCTTGAAAAAAGCGTACCCCTCTACGTTGCGGGACTTCTTTACGCCTGCGTAAAGGAAAGCTTTGCCTGTGAGGTGGTGGCGCGAAGAAGCGCAATGGACTCCGCAGGAAAGAACGCTACATCTATGATAGACGAGCTTATGCTAAAATACAATCGCGCAAGACAGGGAACCATTACTCAGGAAATTACAGAAATCGTGGCAGGAAGCGGAGAAGGAGAAAATTAAAAGCCGTCAGCTTCTCAAAAAATCTTAAAAGCCTTCCCTTGCGAGGGAAGGGGGACCACGTAGTGGTGGATGAGTAGTAAAAACGTATAATTTACTCATTAAAAATTGTTCAAAAAACTGTATTAAGGAGTTTTTATGAAAAATCTTACAAAGGGCTACGTCAGTCAGGTAATGGGACCTGTAGTTGACGTACGCTTTGATAACGGAAAACTTCCCGCTATATTAAACGCCCTTACCATTAAAAATGGGGATAAGACCCTTACCGTTGAGGTTGCCCAGCATATAGGTGACAACGTGGTAAGATGTATAGCGATGGCTTCCACCGACGGACTCCGCCGCGGCACAACCGTAACGGATACGGGCGCGTCCATCAGCGTTCCCGTTGGCAGAGAAACTCTCGGAAGAATATTTAACGTTCTCGGTGATACGGTGGACAACGGTCCGCAGGTTGAATCCGAGGAAAAATGGACGATTCACAGACACGCCCCCGACTTTGACGAGCTTTCTACCTCTACGGATATACTCGAAACGGGTATTAAGGTAATCGACCTTATCTGTCCTTACCAAAAGGGCGGTAAGATAGGTCTTTTTGGCGGCGCGGGAGTTGGTAAGACGGTGCTTATTATGGAGCTTATAAACAACATAGCCAAGGAGCACGGCGGTCTTTCCGTATTTACGGGCGTTGGTGAGCGTACAAGAGAAGGAAACGATCTTTACAACGAAATGAAGCAATCGGGGGTACTCAGCAACACCTCCTTGGTTTACGGTCAGATGAACGAGCCTCCGGGGGCGAGAATGAGAGTTGCCCTTTCGGGACTTACAATGGCTGAATATTTCAGAGACAAAGAAAACCAGGACGTGCTTCTTTTCATCGATAACATATTCAGATTTACACAGGCAGGCTCAGAGGTTTCTGCCCTTCTTGGCAGAATGCCCTCCGCCGGTGGTTATCAGCCTACCCTCGCTACGGAAATGGGCGCGCTGCAGGAGAGGATCACCTCTACCAAAAACGGCTCAATTACCTCCGTACAGGCGGTTTACGTTCCCGCGGATGACCTTACGGACCCCGCCCCTGCAACCACCTTTGCCCACCTTGATGCAACCACCGTTCTTTCAAGAAGCATTGCATCCCAGGGTATTTATCCCGCTGTTGACCCCCTTGAGTCAACGAGCCGCATCCTTGACGAAAGTATTCTCGGCAAGGAGCATTACACCGTTGCAAGAGAGGTACAAAGGGTGCTTCAGCGCTATAAGGAGCTTCTTGACATTATCGCTATTATGGGTATGGATGAGCTTTCTGACGAGGATAAGCTCCTTGTTCAGAGAGCGAGAAAGATACAAAGATTCCTTTCCCAGCCCTTTGACGTGTCGGAAAAGTTTACGGGTATACCGGGTACCTACGTTCCCCTTAAGGAAACAATTCGCGGCTTTAAGGAAATTCTTGAAGGTAAGCACGATTCCCTGCCCGAGAGTGCCTTCCTCTTTGTAGGCACTATTGACGAGGCTGTGGAAAAGGCAAAGGGCAACAGGGAATGAAGACCTATAAGCTTATAGTTTCCACCCCCGACGGCAATCTTTACGATAACGAGGTCCTTGAAATAGCCCTGCGCGGCACAGAGGGAGATTTTGCCATAAGAGCGGACCATATTCCCTTTATTACAGCCACAGTAGGGGGCAAAATGCGAATTACCGACCCCGAGGGCGAGGATCATATTGCTACGGTTTCCGATGGAATACTTACGGTAACCAAGGAAAAAGCTACGTTTTTGTGCGGAAGCTTCAGATTTGAATAATAAATATTCCAACAAAAACAGATTATTATAAGAAAATCCTTGACGTAGGGGCGACCATTGGTCGTCAGCGCGTTTAAAGGATGATTCTTGCGGACGTGCAATGCACGCCCCTACAAGCGCTATTTGAAGAAAGTCTGTTTCTTCTGCCGTTGAGCTATAATAATACTAAAAACCTCCCTTTTACACAAGGGAGGTTTTTGATTTTTAAAGCTTTACAATTATTTCGGTGTCCGTTGGTTTAAGCGTAATGCCAAGGTCGGATGCGGTCATATCCGCGCCCTTAAGGGAGCTTATCTTTTCTACGTTACGAAGCACGATATTTGCGCCGTCGTACAGTTTATCAAGAATTATTGACACAGTGTCGCCCTTTTTCTCCGCTTTTACGGTAAGAATTGCATTTGCATCCGTTGAGTATACGGTTGCTTCCGCCTTATGGGAAAGCTCAAAGATATGCAAGGAAAGATCCTTTGAATAATCGTAGTCGGGTCTTGTGCGCTCGCCGCCTATGGGAAGGATGGTATTTTCCTTTACGTAAAGAGGCAAGGAGAAGAAATCGTAGGTATCGTTATACCATTTTCCTCCTACGCGTGTCTCGTTTGTAAGAAGATGGGTCCATTTTCCCTCGGGCAAGTAATAGTCCACGTTGCCGTTTTCCTTGAATACGGGCGCGACTAAAATATCACCGCCAAGCATATATTCGCGGTCAAGGTAAAGGGCGTTTATATCATTTTCAAACTCAAGAGCCATAGCGCGCATTACGGGAATACCCGTCTTATGAGCTTTTATTGCATTTGCGTAAATGTAGGGCATAAGGGAGCATTTAAGCTCGGTAAAGTGCTTCGTCACCGCGCAAGCCTCCTCGCCGTTTTCCTCACCCTCCTTGCTAAAGAGCCATGGAACTCTGTAGGAGGTGTCGCCGTGGAGTCTTGAATGTGTGGACAAAAGTCCGAATGCCACCCAACGCTTGAACAAATGATGGGGAGCCGTGTTTGCAAATCCGCTTATATCGTGACTCCAGAACCCAAATCCCGACATACAGAGGGAAAGTCCGCCGCGTAAGGACTCCGCCATAGAGGGATAGTCCGCGGTGCAGTCACCGCCCCAATGCACGGGAAATTTCTGTCCGCCTGCGGTTGCGCTTCTTGCAAACAGTACCGCATTTCCCTTGCCCTTGCACTCCTCAAGAAGCTCGAAAACGCACTTGTTGTAAAGGTATGTGTAGTAGTTATGCATACGAAGAGGGTCGGAGCCGTCAAAATATTTAACGTCCGTAGGCACTCTTTCGCCAAAGTCGGTCTTAAAGCAGTCAACGCCCATCTCAACAAGAGCGCGGAGCTTTGACTTGTACCAGGCGCAGGCGTCGGGATTTGTAAAGTCAACGAGGCCCATTCCAGCCTGCCATCTGTCCCATTGCCATACGTCGCCGTTTTCCTTGTTTAACAGGAAATTATTGTCCATAGCCTCCTTAAAGAGGGGGGATTTCTGTCCGATGTAGGGGTTTATCCACACGCAAACGTGGAGTCCCTTTTCCTTCATACGCTTAAGCATATTCACAGGGTCGGGGAAAACTCTTTCATCCCAGGTGAAATTACACCACTCGCTTTCCCTCATCCAATAGCAATCGTAATGGAATACGCTTAAGGGGATATCCCTTTCCTTCATTCCGTCAACGAAGCTTGTAACTGTCTTTTCATCGTAGGATGTGGTAAAGGAGGAGGTGAGCCAAAGACCGAAGGTCCAGGCAGGGGGTAATGCGGGATAGCCTGAAAGGGCGCAATAGTTGGACAACGCCCCCTTCATATTTTCTCCGCCGATTATCATAAGGTCTATTTTCTCACCGGGAACGGACATCTGCACTCTTGACACCTGCTCGGAGCAGACCTCGTAGGACACAGGGCCCGAATCGTTTACAAAAACTCCGTAGCCCTTGCTTGAAAGGTAGAAGGGTACGTTTTTGTATGCAATTTCCGTACAGGTGCCGCCGTCCTCATTCCACATATCAACGGTTTGTCCGTTTTTAACAAGGGGTGTAAATCTTTCTCCAAGGCCGTAAATTTTTTCGTCAATATCCACGCTTAAGTGGGCGTCCATATAGGTTTTTGCGCCCTTGGTAACGTGGGAAATATAGCTTCTGTACCATTTCTTTGCAAAGGAGGTAAGATAGCGGTCCTTGTAGTAGAAATCAAAAAACGCAGGGTTTTTGTTTATCTCAAGGCGCATATTCCCGCTTATAACGGTGAGGGACGTGTCCGTTTCCGTAATATCAAGGGGCTGCGGGTCCATATCAAGCTCGTATTTCGGCATTTTAGCGCGGGAGCCTGCGTGATGGCGCGCCTCCACTCTTATAACGTCCTTTTTCGGGGATGTTATTATAAGCTCAATGGCAGAGCCCTCAAGGGATCTTTTGTTCTCGTTATAGTTTACTGTAAAAAGGTACAAGGAGTCCTTATCGTATCTTGCCTCACGTATCTGAGCAACCTCAGTTGTGCTTGTACCGGGCAGATCTACCCACGCTCCGCATCTTATTTTCATAATAGCATCCTTTCTTTATGATTTATTGAATAATTTTAATTATTACCTCTTACTTTGTTCATTCAATAACGTTATTGAATGAATTGATGGCAAACCATCATGAATTGAAGCTTTTGCTTCATGATTTCTCGCGCTTGCGCTCCATGATTTGAATTGCAACCTTTATGCGCCGCAGCGCAATTCATGGCGAAGCCAATTCACGAGAGGTTACGCTCAATTCATGCAACGCAGGTTGCAATTCATTGCTATGCTCATAGAATGAGCATAGCATCTCCAAAGGAGAAAAATCTGTATTTTTCCTCTACGGCGGTTTTATACGCATTCATAATATTTTCCTTGCCTGCAAGGGCGGAAACAAGCATCAAAAGTGTGCTTTCGGGCAGGTGAAAATTGGTTATAAGTGCGTCTATTGCCTTGAATTTGTATCCCGGGTAAATAAAAATTCCCGTATTTGCGCTTAAGGGGTGTACGATTCCGTTTTCGTCCGTTGCGCTTTCAAGAGTTCTGCAGGAGGTGGTACCAACGGCAATTATTCTGCCGCCCGCCGATTTTCTTTCGTTGATTATTCTTGCGCTCTCCTCCGTAACGGTTATAAACTCGGAGTGCATAATATGGTCGGTGATCTTGTCCGCCTTAACGGGACGGAATGTGCCAAGACCGACGTGAAGCATAACGGGTACTATTTTTACTCCCTTTGCCTCAATTTTTGCCATAAGCTCCTTTGTAAAGTGGAGTCCCGCAGTAGGCGCGGCGGCAGAGCCGTTTTCCCTTGCGTATACGGTCTGGTATCTGTCCTTGTCCTCTAATTTTTCCGTAATGTAGGGGGGTAAGGGCATGGAGCCGATAATGTTCAGAACCTCGTAAATATTGGTGTATTTTTTCTTATCGTAGGAAAAGTGCACGATTCTGTTGCCGTCCTCCACCACGGACTCAACCGTTGCGGTAAGGATATCTCCGTAGCGGATAGTACCGCCGATCTTTACTTTCTTTGCGGGGCGGAGAAGCACCTCCCACTTGTCAGATTCTATCTGCTTTAAAAGTAGAGTCTCGATTTTGGACGCCTCCTGCACGAATTCCTCACCCTGTGGACGTATTTTCTCACCGTAAATACGGGCGGGAATAACCTTGGAGTCGTTTATAACAAGGGTGTCCCCCTCTTTTAAGTAGTCTATAATATCGTAAAAATGCTTGTGGGTGATATTTCCATCCTGAAGCACCAAAAGTCGGGAGTGGTCTCTTGGCTCTATGGGAGTCTGCGCGATAAGCTCCTGTGGAAGCTCATAAAAAAAGTCCCTTGTGCGCAGGTTGGTGTCGGGCAACTGATTTTTGATCATTTCTTTTCCTCTTTGTATCAAGTCAATAATAAATTGAATATTTTATAATGAGAGTATATTTCTCTTTTAGTATACAATAATATTTTTTTGATTTCAACCGATTTTTACTTTTTCGGAGGGGAAAATATGAAATTTGATTATAAAAGCCTTACAGGGTGCATAACTGCCCTTATTACCCCCTTTAAAAACGGGGAGATAGATTATGACGCCTACGGCAATCTTATAGATTTTCAGATAAGCGCAGGGGTAAGCGGTATCGTTGTCCTTGGCACAACGGGAGAAAGCGCCACCGTTGACGAGGGGGAAAGGCGGCAGCTTATTTCCTTTGCAAAGGAGAAAATTGGGGGCCGTGTGCCAATGCTCGTGGGTACGGGCTCCAACAGTACCAAAAGGACGGTTGCCTTTACCGAGGATGCGGAAAAATACGGCGCGGACGGTATCCTTGCGGTAACGCCCTACTATAACAAGGCAACGGTATCGGGCCTTACGGAGCATTACAGAGTAGTGGCAGGCTCCACCTCCTTGCCCGTTATTCTTTATAACGTACCTGCAAGGACGGGGGTAAATATGACCTCTGCCACCTTAAAAAGGCTGGAGGACGTGTCCAATATTGTGGGTGTAAAGGAGGCGTCGGGCAGTATTGAAAACACCTTATCCATTTTAAGCGAGCTAAAGGACAGATTTCAAATCTACTCGGGCTGTGACGAGCTTACCGTACCCTTGATGTCCGTAGGGGCAAGGGGAGTAATTTCCGCCTGCGCCAACGTCATTCCCGAAAAAATGGCGGGGATGTGTCGCGATTTTTACGAGGGACGTGTGGAAAAAAGCGGAAAAACACAAAATGAGATCTACCCCTTTATTAAAGAAATGTTTGCGGAGGTAAATCCCATTCCCGTAAAGACCGCCCTTTACCTTATGGGCAAGTGCGAAAACGAATTCCGCCTGCCTATGTGCGCCTCCACCAGGACGGAGCAGATAAGAAATATGCTTACAGATTATGGAATAGCAACGGCGAAATAATAGAGGGCCGATAAAAGGGGTAATAAAAATGAATCAGCCTTCCCTAAGAAAGGGAAGGTGGATGCGAAGCAGACGGATGAGTATGTATCTAAAAAGTAACTAACTAAAAAGAGCATACTCATCCACCACTACCGTGGTCCCCCTTCCCTTTCTTAGGGAAGGCTACAAGTAACTTGTTTTGCATCAAAATACAAAAGGGACGAGATTATCTCGTCCCTTTTACACACAACCTTGACTGTAAGGGCAAACATCGTTCGGCGCGCCTGCTTTATCGCAGGTCGCCGCTCAGGGAGTTTTTAAGCATATCAGTCGTCACAACGGCGAAGTGAAATTATAAAGGGGTTTTCCTTCATGATCTTTGTAAGCTCCGCGGAGCGATGCTCTCTTTCCGTAAGGAGCGTGGCGCTATAAATCAGGCGCTCGCCCTGTCGGGTGATCAAAAGACTGTTGAAACGGTCAACGCCGAATTCCTTTTTGATAAGGTTGTTTTCGTCGTCCACCTGGTAGAAAACGATTTCAATTGTGAACTTAAGCTTGTGCTTGAAAAGTCTGAAATTGGTGTGGAAAAGAAGCTGAGCGGAGATCATAAGAGCAGATGCAACCACCGCAAGTATGTAAAGTCCGCCGCCGCAAGCCATACCAACGCCTGCAGTTGTCCAAACGCCTGCCGCCGTGGTAAGTCCCTTTGTTTCGTGCTTACGGTATACGATAATGCCTGCACCAAGGAAGCCGACGCCTGAAACTATCTGCGCCGCAACTCTGCCGGCATCCGATGCTCCGTCAAAGCCATAAATGGAAACAAGCATAATAAGGGCAGAACCAAGACAAACGATGGTGTGGGTACGGATGCCCGCCTCCTTGTAACGTCTTTTTCTTTCGTATCCTATGGCAAAGCCCAAGATCACAGCAAGAAGAAGGCGAAAAATATTTTCAAGCTCAAAGGCTAAATTTATATTAGAAAAATAGTCCAGCATCATATCCTCCTATAAGGGTTTTTTACTTATTTGGGAATTGTTTCTCGGGTATTTTTGCGGGGTATGTGTTTGTTTTCTTATAATTACCATTGTTCTCTCAAGGCTTTCCACCCCGTTTGTAAGAGTGTAGTTTATTACATTTTCACATTCAGCTCCAAGGAGAGAAATGGCATTTTTTGATTCCTCAAGCTCCTCGGCGGTGGTCCTTGATTTCATTGCGATAAATGCGCCGCCCTTTTTAACAAGGGGAATACAAAGCTCGCAAAGGAGATTTAATCTGCCCACCGCGCGTGCGCAGGCAATATCAAATTTCTCTCTGTATTCTGCATCCTTGCCAAGCTCCTCTGCCCGTCTGTTTGACACGGAAATTGAGGAAATGTCAAGGAGGGTGGCTGTATTTTTAACGTATTCTACCTTTTTGGTGACGCTATCCACTCCTAAAACGGATACGTCATCCCTTAAGATCGATATAGGAAAGGTGGGAAAGCCCCCTCCGCAGCCTATATCCACTATTCTTGCCCCCTCAGGCAGCAGGGGAACGATAGCGCAGGAGTCAACGATATGCTTTAAAATAACGCCGTCCGTATCTCTTATGGCGGTTAAATTAAGCTCCTCGTTAACCTTTAACATATGTGTGGAAAAGCGCTCAAATAAAGCTGCCTTTTCCTCGTTTATAAGGCCGCGGGTCGCTTCGTTAAGGTCGGCAACCCTGATCAGCTTATTCTGAAATTCCGTCATATTGCCTCCTTAGCTCAAGGCCTCAAGCCTTTTTAATAATTCCGTAAATTCCTTTGGCAGCTCCGTTTCAAAGCGCATGATCTCCTTCGTTACGGGATGTGGGAAGGAAAGCTCCTTGGCGTGGAGGCATTGACCCTGTAGAAGTGGCGCGTTTGCCTTTTCAAAGGGAGTTTTGCCGCCGCCGTAAACCGTATCGCCGATTATGGGATGCCCAAGATAGCTCATATGGACGCGTATCTGATGGGTGCGCCCTGTTTCAAGCTCCATTTTTGCGTGGGTAAAGGATCTATACTCACAAAGGGCGGTGTAGTGGGTAATTGCCTCACGTCCCCCGGAAATTACCGCCATTTTCTTTCTGTCGGACGGGCATCTGCCGATGGGGGCGTCAACCGTGCCGTTGGGACTTTTAAAATGCCCCGTTACTATTGCGTGATATACTCGTTTTATACCGTGGTCCTTTAAAAGAGAGGACAAAAACAGATGCGCCTCGTCGTTTTTTGCCACTACAAGAAGACCTGAGGTATCCTTGTCTATTCTGTGTACGATGCCCGGGCGGACAACTCCGTTTATCCCCGACAAGGAGCCCTTACAATGATACATAAGCGCGTTTACAAGAGTTCCGCTTGGGTTTCCCGGGGCGGGATGCACCACCATACCCGAGGGCTTGTTTACAACTATTATATGCTCATCCTCGTAAACAATGTCAAGTGGGATATTTTCGGGCTCTGCGTTCAGAACCTCGATCTCCTCCTCCTCGACGGTAATATCGTCGTCCTTGCGGAGCTTGTAATTTTTGCTCTCAAGCTTATCGTTTACCCTTACAAGACCGTTTTCTATCATTGATTGTGCGTGGGATCTTGTAACCCCCAAAAGCTCAGAAACGTACACGTCAAGGCGTTTTTTTACGTCACTCTCCTGTATTTTCATCACTTGAAGCCGCCTTTTTCGCTTTTTGCTCCTTTATCATAGAAAGGATGAAGCCGAGAATAGTAATGCCTGATCCTACGCAAACGCAGCAGTCTGCAAAATTGAACACGTAGAAGTCGATAAATCTGCAATCTATCATATCAACCACGTATTTAAGACAAATACGGTCTATCATATTTCCGATGCCGCCGCCGATAATAAGGGCAATACCGATCTTCGTTAAAATACCCTCCTCGCAGAACTTTATAAGATATACGGAAAGAGCGATAAGGGCCACTATGGAAAGGGTCATAAATACCCATCTGTGCTCGGAGAGCATACCGAATGCCGCACCCTCGTTACGAACGTAGGTAAAGTGGAAAATATCCTTTATTATGGGGATAGTTTCTCCAACGGTCATATTTGCTCTTACGATAGCCTTCGTTATCTGGTCGATGCCTATGGAGGCTGCTATAGTGCTTAAAATAATTATTAAGGTCATTTTTACCTCCTAAATAAACAATACGGCAAGGCGGGAAATAACGCCGAGGCCTATAAATAAGATCAGCATTGAAAAGTCAATGGGGCATCTGCGGAACACGTCAAATCTGAAGAGAAAATCTCTTATAGGGCGTAAAACGGGCTCCGTCAGCATAAATGCAAAATCATAAAGCTTGGATTCCTGAAAATAGGGCACCCATGAGCAGATGGCTCGGGCGCAGAGTATCAGCTCATAAACGGAAATGAGGGATACCAATGTGTATACTAAATAAAACATTTTTGTACCCTACTATCAAAGATTTGTAAAGGTGTCTTCATCGCGCTTCTTATTAAAGATCTCGCCGCCTACGTCAACCTTTTTGGGGGCGATAAAGAAGGACTCTGCGGTTGCCTGCTTGATGGTTGCATCAAGGGCGTAGGCAGATCCGCTTACGAAGTCGATCATTCTGCGGTAGAGGGATTTGTCTATATGCTCAAGATTGAGAAGAACGGTCTTGCCCTCCTTAAGGTGGTCGATAGCCACCAATAGAGTTTCAAAATTGATAGGCTTAACGAGCTTTAATTCAATATCTCCGCCTCCCAAGGAAATGCTGGCGTTATCCTTTTTGCCTTCTTCCTCAACTATTTCGTCATCTGCGTCGATCTCAACGTATTTTTTTGATTTTCTGAAAAGTCCCATAATTAATTCCTTTCTCCGAAGATCGCGCTGCCCACTCTTACCATATTAGCGCCCGCCTCTATTGCGTACAGATAGCTTTCGCTCATACCCATAGAAAGAACTGCGTCGTCCTCGTCTTTAAATAATTTATCAAAAATTTTTTTGGTCAATGTAAAATATTTCATATATTCCTCTTTGGTATTGCACCTTGGCGCCATAGTCATAAGACCACGCACGTGTATAAAGGGAATATTCTGAAGTGAGGCGTAAAATTCCTCCACGTCCTCGGGCATAATTCCGCCCTTTGCCTCCTCCTTGCCGCTGTTTACCTCTATCAAAACGTCCATTACCTTGTTTATTTTGGAGCATTTTGCGCTTATTTCCTCAGCAAGGGATAAAGAATCAACGGAGTGTATCATATCCACCTTATCGTAGATATATTTTACTTTATTTCTCTGTAAGGAGCCGATAAGATGCAAAGAAGCCCGTCTGTCAAGCAACTCGTACTTTTCTCTTACCTCGTTTACTCTGTTTTCTCCGATAAGGTCAGCGCCAAGGGAAATAAGATAGTTTATATCCTCTGCGCTTTGGGTTTTCGTGGCAATAAGCAGCTTGACCTTGCCTTCCTTATCAAGCTCCTTAATACCCCTTAACACTTTTTCGTAATTTAATTTTATCTGTTCCTTGGTCATATAAAATCTCCCACGTGACGAAGCACCGCCTCATAGGGGTCCTCCTTGTCAACGTATACGGTAATATAATTGCTTTTTTTCTTGAACCAGGTAAGCTGGCGCTTTGCGTAATGCCTTGTGGAAAGCTTCAGCTGTGCAATACAGGCTTCAAGGTCCCTTTCGCCCTTAACGTAAGGGATCAGCTCCTTGTAGCCGATAGCTCCCGATGCCGTTGCCGAGGACTCAAAGGTGCCCGTTTCGTAAAGGCGTCTTACCTCATCAAGGAGTCCTGCCTCCATCATTATATCAACTCGCTTTTCTATTCTTGAATAGAGAAGCTCCTTGTCCTCGCAGGTCAGAAAGAATATTTTCGATTCGTAGGGAGAGGGCTCTTTTTTGTTTTCCTTGTCTATTACGCTTTTTGGCTTGCCCGTGCATTTATATATTTCAAGGGCGCGTATTACTCTTTTTACGTTATTATAGTGGATTGCCTCCGCGCTTACGGGGTCAATCTCCTTTAGCATATTATGTAGGGTGAGCGCGCCGTTTTTGTTTGCAAAATCCTCAAGGGAGTGTCTGTATTCCTCGTCTGCCACCGTTTCTCCAAAGGTGGATATCTCAAGGACACTGTCAAGATACAGTCCCGTGCCTCCGCAAAAGATGGGGGTTTTACCTCTTTTTGTAATATCGGCAATCAGCTCTCTTGCTCTCTTTGCGTAGTCCGCGCAGGAAAAGGCTTTGCTTGGGTCTATAATATCGATCAGATGGTGGGTAACCCCATCCATTTCCTCCTTGGTTACCTTTGCCGTACCGATATCCATTCCCTTATATATCTGCATGGAGTCGCAGGAAATTATCTCGCCGTTGTATTTTTTTGCCAGCCTTACGGAAAGGGAGGTCTTACCTACCGCCGTGGGGCCTACTATTCCCAATACCTTCATTTCTGCCTCCTTTAAATAAAGAATATCTTTTCAAGAGAGCGGCGCATAGGCTTACAGATGGCAACCACGATAAGCATCATTCCAAGAAGGAAGAACACAAGGGCGGGGTAGAAGGACCATATAAAGCGGATGCTGTCAAAGAAGGTAAGGCGGATAAGAAATTCAATAAGGACGGTAAAAAGCCCCGTTGCGATAAATCCGCCTCCGAGAGTGTAAAGAAAGCCGCGTCTTACGTATCTTTTAAGGGTGATCATTGTGGTGCTTATAATACATATTCCAAGGGTAATTGGCAAAGCGAAGGTGAAAAACCAGCTTTCCCCTCTTATAAAGGATATAAACCAGAGAAATACCGCCGTCGCTCCAAAATCACAGGGGACGAATATTACGGGATTTGGGGATTTAAACCACAGGGGAAGCACAATTATTACGTAAGTAAGCAAAAGGGCGCTTATTACGTAGCGTGACCAGGTCATACGGTGAAATACCGTAATATCACACACGAAAAGGACGGACATTGCAATAAAATACAAAACGCTGATAACGAAAAGTATGCCTATCCTGTTATATTCCGTCTGGGGAGCGCCGCCCTTTGGGAAAAGCAAGCCTTCCTTGGATATAAAATCGGGGTGGTATACCTCTGTGTTACAAAGGGGGCATTTTTTCTGCCCGTCAGTAAGCTCTACACCGCATTTTATACAGTACATATTATCCTCCTTATCTTGAATTACTCTCTGCCACCGTTTTTATATTAAGCTCCTTAAGTACCTGATAAAACTCCCGCTCAAGGAGGGGCTCTTTTATATTTCTTACGAAATTTAAGTACATTTTGTCCTTGTAGGTAATAAGTCCCGTATTGTAGGGAGCCTTTGCCTGTACGCCAAGGACGAAGCCCATTTTCGTAACGTATTTATCTATCTCGGGGGGCAGAGTGCAAACGCCGAGATTTGAAAGGGCGAAGCAGGATTTCCTTTCTCCTACTGCGTTAAATACCATTTTCATTGCTAAATTCTTTATAAACAGGGGCATAAGCTTGATTATAAGAGCTTTTTCATCTCCTACGTTCTTCGCTATTCTTGCCCTCATCTGCTTCGGGGTATTCATTATTGCCATCTGGCTCTGAATCAGGGTAGCCGCCTCTTGTACCGTATATTCTCCGTATCTTGGGTCAATGCCCGGGGTTACGTAAAGAACGAAATTACGCAAGGAGCAGGACGGAAACATCTTACGCAGATTTACGGGGATAAGTATCTTTAAGGGCTTACGCCTGTTAATATTCCTTACCTTTTTTTCCTGTATTCTTGCCGCCGCAGTCAGCATTATGGCGGAAAACAGAGAGGTTACCGTTACCTTCATTTCCTTTGCCATTTTAATAATGTCGGCAGAGTCGAAAATAAAGGTGGTATTGGTTACGTAGCCGTCAAGCTCCCTTGTGCCCGTGAGCTTAAAGGCGGTGGTGTCGGCTCTCGTTGCCTTGACTCCGCCCGAGTATTTTAAAAAGCTGTCCTCAAGCTCCTCGGGGGTGGGCTCGTCAAGAACGTTTAATATTCCGTCCCACGGAGTTACGTTTTCCTTGTATTTTTCCTTTACGTACTCGCAAAGGAGGGTCTTTAAAAATATAAGACCGCCGTTTCCGTCCGTCAGGGCATGGAAAAACTCAACCGCTATGCGCTTTTGGTACACAAGAACACGAAGTGCGCATTTTCGTATGTCGTCAAAGAACATACGGGAGAGGGGGTAGGGCTTTTCGTCCATTATGTCGGGGGCCTTTGGTATTTCCTCGATATAATACCAGAACATACCGGTTTTCAGCCTTACGGCAATGGAGGGGAATCGTCTTACGGTTATATCAAGGGCTCTTTGCAAAGCGTCCTTATCCACGTCCTCCGTAAGAGTTGCGGATAAGCGGAATACGTTTGTCCAGTTTCTTCTTCTTGCGGCGGGATATATCTTTGCCGCGTTATCAAGGCTCATCCAACGGAGCTTTCTTGCGGGGATCCTTGATTTTACAAACCTTGCTATTCTGTTAAAATCCTCTCTGTCCTCGTAAAGACAGTAGAGAATATACGCGTGCCATTTTTTCTTGCCGATATAAATATGGGATTCTGCGCCCTGCTTTAAGAGCTTTGCGTGAATACCCAAAGCGTCATCACGCATTATTTCGTGCTCACCCACAAAAATAATTGATGGGGGCATACCCGTAAGGTCGGCAAAAAGAGGGGATGCCAGGGGGTGCTGCTTAAGCTCCCTGTCCTTTAAAATATCCTCCTCCGTACTGCGGAATTCTTTATTTCCGTTGGGAGTGTCCTTTCCGTAGATATATCTGTCTGCAAATCTTGTGAGCCTGCCTATCTTCATAGAAAGATCGTTTCGCTTGTTCTCCTCGTAGCTCTTGCCCGAAACGGTAAGGTCCGTCCAGGGAGAAATAGCGATTATGCCCGCAGGCATTTTTCTGCCCGCTTCTCTTAATTTAAGACATAAGGAGTAGCATAAGCCTCCGCCTGCGCTCTCTCCCGCAAGTAAAATTTCCTCGGGGGAGTAGCCAAGGGATAAAAGATGCTCGTAGGCGGTAAGGCAGTCGTCAACTGCGGCAGGGAATATATGCTCGGGAGCAAGACGGTATTCAACCGCAAGCACCTTAATGCCCATCTTTGATGCAAGCACCGTGGAAAAGCCCTTTGCATAGGTAATATCACCGCCCGAGTATCCTCCGCCGTGGAGGTAAAGTATTACCCCGCGGGAAAGCTCGTCTTTAGGGGACACCATTGCCATAGGTAATCCGTTTACCGTAAGATCGGATACGTCAACCTTACTTTTTCCCATTCGTGAAAGAAGCTTACCAAGGGTAGTCATGCTTTTTCTTTCGTTTTCGGGGGCGGACTCGTTAAAAAGCGGCTTTAAAAGCTTAAAATTCGCTCTTACAAAATTACCCGACAGCTTCATTTGTCCACCTCCTGTGCATAATTACCTTATTATATCATTGTAACATATTTTTTTATGCTGTGCAAGGCTAAAACATATAATTTAATAATATTTAATAAATACGCCCCCCATACCTCCTTATGAAAGTTGACAAAAAGGTATTTTAATGATATACTTAAACGGTAAGAACCAACTCAAAGGAAGGGTAAAGCAGAGATGAAAAGCGGAATAAAAGGAAAATTACATATAATAATCCCTACCCTGTGTCTGATTTTGGCGCTTTGCGGCATATGCTTGGCAAGCGTATATAGGGTAGAGGGCAGAAAAATTGCCTATACCTATTCCGTCACCGCGCAGCCCGAGCACGTTTACGCCTGGGGATACGAAATAGAGGACGGAGTGTATACTCCCGTTAAGAAAAACGCCTATCTCGTACTTCCCGTTACGGAGGAAAAGGAAATTAACGACGTGCGCATAAAATTCAAGTCCCCCGTAAAGAAAAGCTGCGAAATAAAGCTTGCCTACGCCACCAAGGATTCGGGACTTTCCGACGAAAATACATATAAAAAGACCTTGAATAAGGGCTACGACGAATATTATTCCGTCCTTGACCCAAAGGTCTATACCATACTTGAATGCTACATTCCCGAGGAATTCGAGCTTGATTCCGTGGTGCTTTCCTACGTTACGGAAAGCGAGCCCGTCGCCGAGATAAAAATCCGAAAGGATCTACACGTCTACGGCAATATTGCCGTCTTGAGTGCATATTTTGTTTCCCTTGGAGCAATATTTTTCGTAAGAAAGAAAAAGCAAAAATAATGTTTACATAGGTAGGGACAGGCGTCCCCGACTGTCCGAGGAAATAAGGGACAAAAGCAAAGCTTTGGTTTAGAAGATAGATATTACGACATAATCGGTAGGGGAGGGGCTTGCTCCTCCCATATTTTGTGAGAATTGAATTTATGCTGGAACGGACAGTCGGGGACGCCTGTCCCTACAAAAAGATAATAAATCTCAAAGCACCTTGACGTAAGGACTTGCCCAAAAACGAAAAACTCCCGACACGTGTCGGGAGTTTTCTTAATTTATGCCTGTCTTATTTAAAGAATCTGATTCTGTTAAGAGCCACTATAAATCCAATAAGAATGCCCATTACGATAAAGATACCGAGCATACCGAGACCCATATACTTAAACGATTCAAGAAAAGCTTCAAAATTTATATTGAATTCAAACATATTTACCGCCTTTCATTATAAGAAGAAGTTAAGGATAAGACCGCCCGCAATAACTGAGCCGATCTGACCTGATACGTTTGCGCCAATGGAGTGAACGAGCAAGAAGTTCTGGTTGTCCTCCTCAAGGCCGATTCTGTTTACGATTCTTGCGGACATGGGGAATGCAGAGATACCTGCCGCGCCAACCATAGGATTGATCTTCTTTCCTTCGGGCAAGAAGAGGTTCATAAGCTTAGCGATCATAATACCGCCGAATGTATCAAAAATAAACGCAATAAGGCCGAGACCGAGGATGATTACTGTGCCCCAGTTTACAAATGCCTCTGCCTTCATTGTAAAGGCAACGGTGATGCCGAGGAATATTGTAATAAGGTTAGCAAGAACCTTTTGCGCTGTTTCAGAAAGGGATTCAAGCACACCGCACTCACGGATAAGGTTACCGAACATAAGGAAGCCTATAAGTGCAACCGCGCCGGGAGCAAGCATACCTGTGATTATGGTAACGAGAATGGGGAATACTATTCTTGTAAACTTGGAAACGCTTGCAGGTGAATAGGGCATTCTGATACGGCGTTCCTTCTTAGTTGTACAAAGCTTTATAATAGGAGGCTGTACAACGGGAACAAGAGCCATATAAGAGTACGCCGCAACCGTGATGGGACCTAAAAGATGAGGAGCAAGCTGAGTTGCAACTACAATGGACGTAGGACCGTCTGCCGCGCCGATAATAGCGATTGATGCCGCTTCCTTGAAGTCAAAGCCTACCAAGGATGCAAGGGAAAGGGTCATAAAAATACCGAACTGCGCCGCCGCGCCGAAGATCATAAGCTTCGGGTTGGAAAGGATAGGACCAAAGTCTATCATTGCGCCGATACCTATAAACAAGATAAGAGGGAATAATTCGTTTGCGATACCTGCTTCGTAAAGAGTTTCAAGTACCTCGGAAACACCGGCAGTACCGGAGTTGTTTGGCAAATTCATAAGAATAGCGCCAAAGCCCATGGGAAGTAAAAGTGTCGGTTCCATCTTCTTCTTGATAGCAAGGAAGATAAGAACACCGCCGATGACCCACATTACAAGCTGCTTTAAGAAAAGGTCACCGTCAAGCTCCAAAATGTTTTTGAATAAAGCTTCCATAAAAATTCCTTTCTTTTTCAATTTATAATAAAAAGACCCTTAACAAAAGAAACCTTTTGTTAAAAGTCTTGTTATAAACTTAAGTAAAGCTTATGATAGCCCCGGGCAAAAGCCGTATTGACGAGACTACCAACACGCAAGCGTGCAAACTACTCCCTTTTAAAAATATTCAGTTTTGATAAAGAGCCATATATATTATACAATAATCTTTAGTGATTTGTCAACAATATTTTTTAAACTTATCCTTTATATGAACTTGACAAATAGAAATATTAGTGATAAAATATTTTTTACCACCCTATTATTTTTGATAATAATATTATTGTTTTAATAAATGTATCCGGAGGCTATAAATGGACAACAAAATTATAGAACTTCAAAAAATTGCAACAGATATAAGACTTGGCGCCGTTGAGGCTGTGTTCAACGGTAAAAGCGGACACCCTGGCGGAGCTCTTTCCTCTGCGGACATCCTTGCTTGTCTTTACTTTTCTGAAATGAACGTGGACCCCAAAAACCCCACGGATCCCGACAGAGACCGCTTCGTGCTTTCAAAGGGACATTCCTGCCCCGGTCTTTACGCGGCTCTTGCTTGTAAGGGCTATTTTGACAAAAAGGAGCTTAAAAGCTTCCGTCATCTCGGCTCCGTTATGCAGGGTCACCCCGATATGAAGGCGATATGCGGCGTTGATATGTCTGCGGGCTCCCTTGGACAGGGCTTTTCCGCAGCCTGCGGTATGGCGCTTGCGGCAAAGATAAACGGCAAGGATTACCGTACTTACGTTTTGGTTGGTGACGGTGAGAGCCAGGAGGGTCAGATCTGGGAGGCTACTATGTTTGCCGCTCATTACAAGCTTGATAACCTTTGTCTTATTATTGACAATAACGGCTTGCAGATAGACGGTAAAGTAGCTGACGTTATGAATACTATGCCCTATGATACTAAATTTGCGGCATTCGGCTGGAACGTAATTTCCGTTGACGGCCACAATATTGAAGAAATTCTCAGCGCATTTGACGCTGCCAAGACCGTAAAGGGTAAGCCCACCGTAATAATTGCAAAAACGGTTAAGGGTAAGGGCGTTTCCTTTATGGAGGATCAGGCAGGCTGGCACGGTAAGGCTCCCAATGCGGAGCAGTACGAGCAGGCTGTAAAAGAGCTTGAGGATTATAAAAACGAGTTGAAGTGAGGATATAGATATGGGAGATAAGATTGCAACAAGAGAAGCGTACGGTAACGCCCTTGCGGAGTTTGGCGCTTTGAATAATGACGTTGTCGTATTGGATGCCGATCTTGCAGAGGCTACAAAGACGGTAATGTTTAAGAAAAAATTCCCCGAGAGATTTTTTGACTGCGGTATTGCCGAAAACAATATGATGGGCGTTGCGGCAGGTCTTGCAACAGCGGGTAAGATCCCCTTTGCCAGCACCTTTGCTATGTTTGCCGCAGGCAGAAGCTTTGAGCAGGTAAGAAACTCCATCGGCTACCCTCATTTGAACGTTAAGATCGGCGCAACTCACGCAGGCATCACCGTTGGTGAGGACGGCGCTACGCATCAGTGTAACGAGGATATTGCCCTTATGCGTACTATTCCCGGTATGGTTATTATCAACCCCTCCGACGCAGTAGAGGCAAGATGCGCAGTAGAGGCGGCTATCAAGCACGTAGGCCCCGTATATATGCGTTTTGGCAGACTTGCGGTTTCCGTTATCAATAACACCCCCGACTACAAATTTGAGCTTGGTAAGGGTATTTATATGGCAGACGGTAACGACGTAACCATCGTTGCTACGGGTATAATGGTAGAGCAGGCTCTTATCGCAAGAGAAATGCTCCTTTCCGAGGGTATTTCCGCTGCGGTTATCAATATTCACACCATCAAGCCCCTTGATAAGGAGATCCTTATTTCCGCGGCTCAGCAGACGGGCGCTATCGTAACTACAGAGGAGCATAGCGTAATCGGCGGTCTTGGAAGCGCAGTTTGTGAAACTCTTGCAGGCGTTTGCCCCGTTCCCGTTGTTCGCCACGGTGTAGATGACGCTTACGGTAAGTCAGGCCCCGCAAAGGAGCTTCTTGAATACTATCAGCTTAACGCGGCAGGTATTGTGGAGAAGGTTAAGTTAGCGCTTTCTATGAAAATCTAAGTAAATTCAAAATGCAAAATGCAAAATGCAAAATTAAAAAAGCGACACAGGGTGTCGCTTTTTTGTTAAGTAGCCTTCCCTTGCGAGGGATGCCCAGGCCAGCCTCTCTTGACGCTCTGCGTCAATTCACCTTCAGGTGGATGCGAAGCAGACGGATGAGTAGTAGTTAAATTGGTTAATAAGATAATTATTACTTCCTGATAATTCTGCATTTGCGACGGACGTAGTCCTAGTCCCTGTGGGACATTCTGCATTCTGCATTTAAATAATTTCGTTTGCCAATTTTTTAAGCTTGGCGCAAATTGCGGAATCGGTTTCTTCAGGCTCGTATTCGACCTTGGTTACGTCATTGCCCGTAAAGAATTTGTAAAGGGTAAGACCTGCCAAATATCTTCCGTAATCGAGGGTGAGATGGAAGCCGTCGCGGTTTAAGGACATACCGCCGGATGATACGTCAAACTCGGGAAGGTCGCGTCCCTTTTCAATGGCATCCCCCGAGGGAATAATGGGTAGACCGTATTTTTCAGCCACGTCGGACGTGGTTTTCACAATGGCGTTGTACATTGTCTTTCTGTCCCAATTATAATTTGCAAATCCGCCGTGGGTGCTGTCGTCGGAATAAGCCCACGTTCTGTGGAAAACTATCTTTGCCTTGGGACATTTTTCCTTTATGTAATTTACTAAAAATTCGGTATAAGGCTCGTAGCTGTCGGGCATACCTGAAAGCTGACTTACCTGTTGTATCGACACGTAGTCCCACTTTTTCTTCAAAAGCGCGTCGTTTATAGACGTCATTTTAAGCTTTCTGCCGTTTTTCTGATATTCGTAGTAGGCGTTTGCTTCCTTTACGTTGTTAACGTGGGTTTCAAGGGAGCATCCTCCGATATAGAGATTTCTTACAAAGATCTCGTCGTTTGATATCTGATGAAGATATCTTGTGGCATCCTGTGAAAAACTGTTACCGATAAATAATACGTTCATAGCGCGTCCTCTTTTAATTTACTTGATGTATCAATTTTATCACCAATAGATAAAAAAGTCAACATAAAAAGCCGACAAGAGTCGGCTTTTTATTCTTATTGCTCCGTTGCAAGAAGGCTAAGCCAATATTTACCCTCTGTATCGCTGCTTGATAGCACCCCATTCTTTTCCGCCTCGTAAAGGGAGCAGGTTACAAAAATAGTCAAGGCGTTAGACAAAAAATTGCCCATCTGCCAATGGAGGTGCCTCGGTACGGACGCTTCGTATTCGTCAAGCACAAGCTTATAGGAGCTTTTTACAATATCGCAAACGCTTTTTGCAAATTCCTGCGCCATTGCCTCAAGCTCCCTTAATTCATTCTTACCTATATAGTAGTAATTCTGCGTAAAGGAGCCGTCCTTACTTACAAAGAGCTTCTTTTCAATAGCGATACTGAAAAGATACTTTTCATCTTCATTAAGCTTATCTATAACGCGCTCCCCCTTGATTATTTGTCTTAAAAGAGCAAATACCTCGTTTGGAATATCAAAATAATCCTGACTGTCAATACCGCTCCAATAGTGGAAAAAGCCTTGCGTAAAAGCGCTTCCAAGCTTATGGACGGGTCCGTCCCAACCGTGATATTTTTCAAATTTCTTCGGGGACGTGTCGCTGTTATCAAATCCAAAGGCTATCCATTTGCCGCCGTTTGGACGTAAGGGAATATCGTTATAGTGAATGTAATTTATATTGTTGAAGTGCCTGTAATACTTTACGGTAAAATCCGCAAATACGGGTATATATACCCATAGCAAGCGGCTCCATTCAAAGCCCGCAGTATTAAATCTTTCCTCAGTTAAAATATCCTTCTTTGATTCTATAAAAGTCATCAGATTTTTGTAAAAATCGGGGAAGGCGTGTGCGTATATCTTATTTCCTATGCTTGGATTCTGTCCCGGGAGTATTACAAAATCCGTCTGATATTTTCCCTTTACAGTCTCCTTAAGAAGCTGATTTTTACAAAGATAATACACCTCGTCCTCAATATAAGGGGCGGAAATTCCAAGCTCCTCGCTAAGCTCCGTTATGCTTACGGGATCTTTATATGCGGCAAGTAAAATATTCTGCGCGGATTTTCTTTTTACGCAGGAAACAGGCTCCATATCAGCGCCTGGATTTCCCGTACAGGAAACGTAAAGCGCTCCGGGGCGGTAGCTTTTTTCTCCGTAATTTCTCATTGTATTCATTCCTTTCTCAATAGCTTGTCTTGCATCGTGAAGCCACCATTTTACCGTTCCCTCGCTTTTACCGAGGGCTTTTCCTATATCCTCGCAGGACATATTTTCAAAATAGTGCATAACGACGGCGCGTCGGTAATTTCCTGACATAAGGGACAGCTCCCGCCTTAAAAGATTTTTTTGCTCCTTTAATATGACCTCGTATTCAACGTCCTCCTCGGAGATAAGCATATGGTCATAATAAACGGCGGAGCCTTTCTTTTTACTCCTCAGATAATTGAAGAACATATGGTTGGATATTTTCCATACGTATGCGTTTAAATTGTTTATTTTCTTGCCCGAGTGGATGGATTTTAATACCTCCAAGCATATATCCTGGGACAGATCCTCAATATCCGCCTCCGAGCGCAGCTTCATACGGCAAAAGCCGTAGATCTTTGGTATCATTTCTTTTTCAAAGGCAAGTAGTATAGCGTCCTTTTCTGTCAAATTTATCACCTCGCAAAATGTGAACTCAACATGTTGTTTCACCTATTGAGTAACCGAAGGGATGCCTCGGTTGGGAATTTTTTATCATTATACCAAAAAATTTTGTAAAATGCAAATTAAAGGAACTAAAGCGTCCTTTACGGCTCATTTTAGTCCATTTTTCGTTTTTTATTGCTTTTGGTAACCAAAATAAGTGGAAAAACATCATTTTTTTCACAAAACCATCACAAATTTATAAAAGAAACTTGAATTATACGCCCGCGTAATGTAAAATAAAGTGAGAGGCTGTGACCTTTTATTTATATTTTGAGATTGGAGTAACGGTTATGTCAAAGGCAACAAAAATAAAGCTTTTATTGGTCATTGCGTTTTTCGTGGTTCTCATTTTGCTCGGTTGGTTCCTGCTTACCGAGGAAAACGTGGATATAATTGTTTGCGTTTTCAAAAACGATGATCTTACTAACGAGCAGATCCAGGATAAGCTGAGTCAGCTTGGCATACGCGGTAACATTACCATATCCGTTCTTTCTATGCTTCAGGTGGTGCTTACCTTCCTCCCCTCTGAGCCTACGCAGGTTCTTGCGGGACTTACCTACGGCTTCTGGCACGGTCTTGCCTGCTGTATGGTGGGCGTTTTCCTCGGCAACTCTATCATCTTCGTCCTTTATAAGCTATTTGGCGACAAACTCAACGCCTACTTTGACAAGGAGCTTCACCTTAATATAAACAAGCTGAGCAATTCTCATATTATTACCGTTGTTGTTGCCACACTTTATCTTTTGCCCGTTATTCCCTACGGTATGATATGCTTCTTTGCGGCAACCATGAGGATGAAATATCCTAAATACATTGCTACCACCGTACTTCTTTCAACCCCCTCCGTCGCTATTGGAGTAATTCTTGGCCACACGGCGCTTGCTACAAGCTGGAAGGTTTCCCTTTCTATCTTTATCATTCTCGTTTTGCTTATCGTTGTTTTCGTAATAAAGAAAAAAGCCTTTTTTGCCTGGCTCAACGACTATATTGACAACTCCCGCGACGTAATGTCGGGCAGATTTACGGTAAAATCCTATCACAGAAGAAATCTTCACCTTCCTTTCTTTGTAAGCCGCATACTTATGCACGGCAAGGTAAAGGTAAAATACAACTACAAGGTAAAGGATATTGAAAAGCCGTCTATTACCCTTGTAAATCACGGCTCGTTTATAGACTTTGCTTACGCAGGAGCTATGCTTCGTAAGCACGCGCCGAACTTTGTGGTTGCAAGACTTTATTTCTACAAAAAGCTTTACAGAAACTTCCTTCGTAATTTTGGCTGCTTCCCCAAGAGTATGTTCTGCGCCGACCTTGAAAGTGCGAAAAACTGCTTACAGGTATTGAAGCGAGGCAGAGCCCTTGCTATGATGCCCGAGGCAAGACTTTCAACCGTAGGCCGCTTTGAGGATATTCAGGAGGGCACCTACGCCTTTCTTAAGAAGGCGGGGGTTACCGTCTACGTAATAAAGCTTGAGGGCGACTACTTTGCAAGACCCAAATGGGGCGATAAGCTAAGAAAGGGTGCTTACGTTGAGGCAACTCTTGATACTCTTATCGATAAAGAGGAGCTTGCCGGATTAAGCGTTGACCAGATAAAGGAAAGAGTAGAGAAGGCGCTTTATTTTGACGAGTTTGAATGGCTCAAGGAGCATCCCGAAATACACTATAAGTCCAAAACTCTTGCAGTAGGACTTGAAAACATAATCAATCACTGTCCCGCTTGTAACGAAAAATACACCATAAGAACAAAGGGTAACGACGTATACTGCGAAAAATGCGGTATGAGGCTTACTCTTAACGACAGATACGGCTTTGAGCCAAACGAATATTTTGAAAACTTTGCCAAGTGGTACGATTGGCAAAAGGAAGAATTCCGCCGAAGAATGATAGAGGACGAAAGCTTCGCCCTTGTGTCCAAGGTGGAGCTTAAGAACAGCGCAAAGGACGGAAGGCGCGCTCTTTATACCGCAGGTCACGGCGTTTGCACTCTTAACCGAGAGGGACTTACATACGTTGGCACCCGTGACGGAGTGGAAATCACCAAGCATTTCCCGTTAAATGACATCTACCGCTTGCTCTTTGGCGCAGGCGAGGACTTCGAGATATACGAGGGCAAGGAGATATACTATTTCATCCCCGAGGAAAAGCGAAGCTGTGTAGATTGGTATATTGTCAGCGGACTCCTCAAGGAGCCTGTGGCTTTGGAGGTGTGATATGGAAAAAAATAAGCAAAAATCCTTTTCAAGTATAGGTCTGCGCTCGTTTCTTATAGTTATTATTCTTTTAACTGTAGTAATAGCCGTTAGCGGAGCGTTATCCTACTTTATTCCCCAGGGTGAATTTCAAAAGGATGAAAGCGGAGCTATCATCCCCGGCAGCTACGTTGAGGGAGAGGTAAACGGAATTGCCATATGGCGTATAATTACCGCCCCTGTTCGCGTTTTTGCCTCAGAGGATTCCCTTACCATCATAATGATAAGCCTGTTTTTGCTCATTATGAGCGGTGCGTTCAATATCCTTGATAAGACCAACGGTATAAAGGTATTTATCGGACGTCTTATAAGCCGACTTTCGGGAAAAGTGGCACCCCTTGTATGTATTTGCGTTCTCGTGTTTATGCTTTTCGGTAGCTTTTTCGGTATGTTTGAGGAGCTTTGCACCCTTATCCCATTGGTAGTTGTCCTGATGCTTTCCTTGGGTATGGATACCATGACGGGCTTGGGCGCTTGTATGCTTGCGGCTTGCTTTGGCTTTTCCGCCGCTATTACAAACCCCTTTTCCGTAGGACTTGCCTCCTCCGTTGCAGGCTCCGACCCTATGGACGGCGTATGGTTAAGAATAGTATTCTTTATTCTTACCTACGGACTCCTTTGCGTATTTTTACTGTTCCACATACGTACAATTAAAAAGGATCCTACCCGCTCCCTGACCTATGAAAGCGATATTGAAAAGAGAAAGAGCCTCGGCAACCTTGAAACCGACACCATTCCAAACAGCGGCAGAATTTTCAAGGTTTATTCCGTATTCTTTGCAGTTCAGCTTACCGTGCTTATACTTATCGCCTCCGTGCGCGCAATATCGGGACTTGCAATTCCCATCCTTTGCGTAAGCTTCCTTTTCGGCGGTATCATTTGCGGACTACTTGCAAGCGATGATAAAAAGGCGGTGTTCAAATACTTCGGTAGCGGCGTGGTTTCTATGCTTCCTGCCGTGATTATGATCGCTATGGCGTCCTCCGTTAAGCTTATAATGGCGGAGAGCAAGATAATTGACACTATAATGAACGTGGTTATAAACACTCTTGAGGGTAAGGGAAAATTCTTCTCTGTAATTCTTATCTATTTCCTTATTCTTATCTTGCAGATATTTATCGGCTCTGCTTCTGCAAAAATAATGCTGGTAGTTCCCATAGTTGCTCCCATTTGCGCATCCCTTGGCATCTCTCCCGCATTGTTCATTCTTGCGTACTGTATGGCAGACGGCTTTACGGACGTTATCATCCCTACAAATCCCATTTTGCTCGTCGGTCTTTCTATGGCTAACGTATCTTACACAAAGTGGGTAAAATGGACGTGGAAGCTTCAGCTCATCGTCTTTGCTTTGACTATCGGAGTTCTGTTCTTCGGAACCTGTATAGGATATTAAAATTTTTATTATAAAGGAGACAAAGAAAAATGATTTCTCGTTCTGAGCTTCGCGCAAGAGCAAGACAGACTCTTGGCGGCAAAATTTTTGGCAACCAGTGGCTCTTCCCACTCCTTGTTGCCCTTATTATCAACGCTGTAACAGCGTTTGCAGGTGGCACCTTCGTCCTTGCTATCGTATTGACAGGCTCAATTATGGTAGGCTCTGCAGCTTACTTTATTGGTATCGTACGCGGTAATAAGGCTGATGACCTTAATCCCCTTCTTGACGGCGTTAAGGAGGACTTTGGCGGCAATCTTGTTACAGGCTTACTCGTTACACTTTTCACATTCCTTTGGTCCTTGCTCTTTATCATTCCCGGTATCGTTAAGTCATATTCCTACGCTATGACCTACTTTATCAAAAAGGATAACCCCGGTATGACAGGTCAGCAGGCTATTACGGAGAGCAGAAAAATGATGAAGGGCTATAAGTGGAAGCTCTTTATGCTTGACCTTTCCTTTATCGGATGGTATATCGTAGGCGCTCTTTGTCTTGGTATCGGTACTCTTTGGGTAATTCCTTATCACCAGACTGCAAGAGCTCACTTCTACGAGGAGCTTAAGGGAATACCCGCGGTTGAAGCTGCGTCCGCTGAATAATTACATACAAAATCATATAAAACGTACCCTAAAGGACAGTTTTCAAAATACGGTGTATCTCGAAAGAGGTATGCCGTATTTTGCATTTGTGTCCACAAATGCAGTGCTTGCCAGGAAAATTGATTAGGCATAGGTGAACTAAAAATGGCTCCCTTGTGTAAAGGGTGATTCCCCACAGTGTGGTGAAATGTCTGCACAGCAGACAAAAGGGCTGGCACGTAGTGTGTCAGCGAAGGCGGCTGAGGGATTGTTTCCGCGCTAAAACTAACTTTTGCAATCCCTCCGTCACGCTATCGCGTGCCACCTCCCTTTACACAAGGGTGGCTCTACTACTACTTGACATTATATGGAGAATATGATATAACTATAATATATTAAATCAACAGTAATATTCAAGCAAAAAGGAGATGTAATTATGACATTAAAAAAATATTGTGAACAGAACAATTTAGATCAGAACAAGGTTTTTAACATGGTGCTTGCAAGAGGGGGCGATATTCTTCCTACAGTTACTGCCTTTACGGGATATATTGCAGAGATTAGAGATGAATGTTTAGTTTGTACAAATGATAAACTTAATGTATTCAACAAAGAAATTCCGTTTTCTTCTTTTCAAAGCGCGGAGTTCGGTATTGGAAGCGGACAGCTTTGGCTTCAATGCATTGTCGATGGCAATGAGTTTATTTTCTGCTCTCCCAGAAAAAGTTGGAAATCTCCTGCCGCGAAGTTGCTTCTTGAAAAAATAGGAGAAAAAACTGAAATTTTAAGTATGAAAGAATATGATAAGTACACCGGAAAACTGTTTTTTATCTATATGTTTAAATAAATCCATATGGGCAAACTTGCGCCCCTGAATATTCTTATTGCATACAAAATGCACCGCTGATTTTTCAACGGTGCATTTTGTATTGGTTTTTTTAGAAAATTTTTTCTTTCGTTTTCCTGTCGGTAGGTAACGTATTCTTAAAACTGTCCATAAGGACACAACGCGTAAGATACTGTTTTTGTTTTAAAAATTATATTTTTTTCCTTGATAAGAGCCGCGTCTGTACAGCTCCTTGTCAATATCGTTTATAACGGAGGTCTTTTTTAAGCTCCATAGGGGGGATAAAAGGCTATCCTTGATTCCGTCGCCCGTAACTCTTTCAACCACCGTGTCGGGGCATAAAAGCTCAAGCTGATCGCATACTATATTTACGTATTCATCCTTTTCGAGGGGGGTGTAAATACCTTTTTCATACATCTTTGCAAGGGGAGTGTCTTTTATTACGTGTAAAAGGTGTATTTTTATAATGTCGGGGTTAAGCGCCCTTACGTCAACCGCCGTTTTCAGCATATCCTCCCTGCTCTCTTCGGGTAAGCCGTCTATTATGTGTACGGCAATTTTAACACGGGGCGCAATTTTTCTGAGCCTTGCAAAGCAGTCTGTAAACTCATCGTAGGTGTGGCATCTGTTTATTCTTTTTGCCGTTTCGTCATTGGAGCTTTGAAGCCCCAATTCTACGGTAACGGGTATTTTTTCGGACACGTCCCTAAGGATCTCTATTTTTTCATCCTCAAGACAGTCGGCTCTTGTAGCTATATCTATCATTACCGCGCCGTCAAATTCCCGTATCTCGTTAAGTATCCTTTTGAAATTGTCGGGGGAGGTGTATGAATTTGTGTACGCCTGAAGATAGGGAATAAATTTCGTTACGTCCCATTTTGAACGGATCTTCTGTATTTGCTCCGTATATTGGGTAAAAAGGGGCAATAATTCGTTGCATCCTGCGCTTCTGCTGCCGCCCGAGCAATAAATACATCCGCCGACTCCGCGGCTGCCGTCTATATTGGGACAGGTAAATCCTGCGTCAAGGGTTATTTTTGCGCACTTTTGCCCAAAGGTACGGCGCAGATAATAATCGTACGTATAATATCTTTTGTTCGTATCACTGTTTTTAAAAGGATTGTCAGTTACCTGCGACATATTCTTACCCCCTGTGCCGATTTTGTCCTATATATTTTAACACGTTTGATAAAATTGTTCAATATAAAATAAAAAATTACTTGACAAATAAAAATCCTTCTGCTATAATACAATAGCAAATAGCGTGCTACTGTGGCTCAGTTGGTAGAGCACATCCTTGGTAAGGATGAGGTCACCGGTTCGATTCCGGTCAGTAGCTCCAAAATCCCGCACATCTGTGCGGGATTTTTTGCTTTTATATCTTGGCTTTTCAAGGGCGCGGTCTGCTGTTTTTAACATAATTCCTTTTCCTCTTGTGCAAAAACACGAAAAAAAATTAAAAAACCCCCAAAAAACGGAGGTTATTTGTTTAAAATGACAAGATATTGTAAAAAATTTATTGACAAGTAAGCGATAGTATGATAATATATTATAAATAACGGTATTCGGGAGGATTGCTACATGGAAATTGCCATAATTGCAGATGACACAAAAAAAGAACTGATCACGCAGCTTTGTATAGCATATTGCGGTATTTTGAGTAAGCATTCTATTTGTGCTACCAGCACTACCGGTGCTTATATTTCAGAAGCAACAGGCTTAAAAATAGAAAAGCTGCTTTCAGGTACCCACGGCGGAGAACAGCAGATCGCCTCAAGGATCGCCTTTGACGAGATCGACGTATTGTTTTATTTCCGCGCCGCTAACCCTTATAAGGATAGCAGAGACGTAAACGCCCGTATGGATATTGAACAAAATCTGCTTCGCCTTTGCGACGTTCATAACGTTCCCGTTGCTACAAATATTGCAACTGCGGAAATTATCGTTACCGCCCTTGAAAGAGGCGAGCTTGATTACAGAAACTTTATCAATCCCCGCTCGGAATATAATATAAAGAAAAGAAATATCAAATACTGATAAAAAGCCGATACGAATATCGGCTTTTTTTAAATTTCAAAAGAGATTATGTTTTTGTTTGCTTTGATTAGCCTTCACCTTGAGGGGATGGTCCAGACCAGCCTCTCTTGACGCTTTGCGTCAATTCACCTTCAGGTGGATGCGTAGCAGACGGATGAGGTGTTTCCTGACATAAACAAATTATATGCGGACGACCAATGGTCGCCCCTACGGCGAAGCCATCTTATCACTTATCACCTATCACTTCTCACTTTTCCTTGCCTTCCCCAGTGGGGGAAGGGGCGAACGAAGGCAAATATAAGAGAAGAGTGAAGAGTGAAAAGTGAAGAGTGAAAAGATAAGAGATAAGAGAAAAAACAAAACACCCGACCTTAGTAAGGTCGGGTATGATTTTATTCAATATCCAAGGTATTAAGCAATTCCTTAAGATTCTTCAGCTCTTCTGTTGTAAGAGTGATACCCTTACCGAGCTTTTCGTGGCCTTCCTGCCAAGCGCGAATATCGTAAATAGGCTCACGGTCATTCCAGCTAACAAGGTTAACCTCTTTAACCCAACCGCTGTTGCTCTCGGAGATTGTACCGAAATTTTTCACGATCTCAAATTTGAACTCGGGCATTTGTCTGATCCTCCTCCATAAAGATTTATAGATGAAATTCATCTCTTACGGGAGTATTGTAACACATAATTATACAAATTGCAATATAAATTTCATATTTTATTATATTATTTTATAATATTTTAATAAATAATATAAAGGAGGTCAACGGTAACCCGTTCAACCTCCTTTGATATTGATTTTAGTATCAGAAGCCATTTGAAGATCAGAAGCCAAGCTCCTCGTTTACAAGAATTACAACGATCCTTTCGGGAATTGAGGAATATCTTGTGTAAACGGTATGTCCGCAAATGGTCTGTCCCGAGATAAGACAGCTTTCACACTTGCCCTTTTCGGCGCAGGGAGTCTTTCTTGAAAGACGCTGCGCGTTTTTAACGCAGGCAATGGTCTTTATTCTCTCCATAGCGGACGCTTTGTCCTTAACTATCTTGTTCTTACCAACTACCATTACCACCTTGTCGGGACCGCATATCATAGCGCCGAGTCTGTTACCGTTGCCGTCAATGTTTACTATCTCGCCGCTTTCACAAAGGGCATTTGCGCTCATTAAGAAAACATCGGATAAAAGAGCTCTGCGCTTTGCCTCGTGCTGCTCCTGTCTGGTAGGAAAGGCATAAGGGTCAAGGACGTTGTATTTTTCAATAGCGGAGTAGACGTCAATTTCGGAAAGAGTTCTTGATCCGCCAAAGGATATCTGCATTTCCTTTTCGGTCTTACCCTTTTTTGCCATTTCCTCGTCTATTACGGAAAGGACGGTACGTACCGCCTCCTCCTTGTTTTCCGCGTAATAGGGCTTAAACTGTCTTTTTTTAAGCTCCTCCATAAGGGAAGAAAAGATCTTATCCATATCAGTCCTCTTTATCGGAGATCTTAGCCGCAGCCTTACCGAAGATGAACAAGCGCTTCTTTGACAAAAGCTGGAATGCGTTTATTACGAATACTACGAATACGCATACGCTCAATACCGCGTTGATAACGTAAATAATTCTTGAAAAGCTTGCGTAGTTTAAAGCGGACAATTTACCGTAGTTGTACAAAACCTCGGCAATTATAGAGGGAACGTTGAGAGTTGCCTTTATAACGATGAACGTACCGAGAGCAAGACCGTTTGCTGTAACCGTGTGCATAGCATCCTTACCTGATTTTGTAAATACTGCAACAGCTATTGCAATGGTACAGATCATAGCCGCGCCGTAGTTGCTGAGTGTCCACATTGCAAGAGCAAAAAGGGACAAAGCGGAAATAAGGATCTCACCCTTGTTCATTACAAGCTTGGGAGCCTCGGGAGCCTTTTCCTCCTCATAATCGTTAGTACCGTCAAGAAATGACTGTAAAGCCTTTTCCTCGTTGGTAGCTTCAACGTTTTTGTTTTCCTGATCCATTTTATTTCTCCTTTCTGAAATATGTAAAATTTATATCAATTAAAAATTGAACTTCACTACGTCAAGGGAGGGTCTTGTTTTGTACGCGCCCCTTGTAAAGTCGGGGATAGCCTTAGGCATACCGCCCTCCTTTATAGATTCCTCGGAAAGACAGGTTACCACCATCCAGGCAGCCGCGTCATATACGTCGATCGCCATTTCCTCTCCTGCCTTAAGTCTGTCTACAAAGTCGCGGAATTCGATATAGTCCATTCCGCCGTGACCTGCATCAAGCTGCTCCTGCGTGATATTGAACCAGCTGTCGGGAAGCATATCCTTAAACTGCTCCGCGGTGTTCTTATACTCGTCAAAATACTCAACGGGTGACCAAAATTCCTTCTGTCCGTCAAAATATACGGAGTTGGAGGTCTGCTCATACATACCCTTGGAGCCGCGAACGGTGAACTCTCGGTTATAAGAGCGGGGGAGAGATGTGTCAAGTCTTATAAGTATCTGCTCGCCGTTTTCGCAGGTGATAATTGTGTTAATAATGTCACCCTGCGCGAATTTAACGCCGATAAGCTCGGGATTTATGTTGTCCTTGTTGTCCTCAACGTACTGCTCCATACCGCAGGAGCCCGATGCAACGGATACCAAGGATACCATTCTGTTTCCTCTGTTGATGTTAAGTATCTTTGCAATGGGACCAAGCTCGTGGGTGGGATAGTTTTCACAGTTTCTCGTAAGATAATTGCGGAGTCTGTAGTGTCTGTTTTCCTTGCCTCTCGTTACCTCGGAGCGAAGGTCGTGGGAATAAGAGCCCGAGCAATAGATGATCTTTCCGAAAAGACCCTTTCTTGCAATAGCCGTAGCAAGAAGCTCGTCTCTGTTATAGCAGCAGTTTTCCATAAACATAAAGGGCACTCTTGTTCTTTCCCAAGTGTCAACCAGGTCAAAGCAGTCCTGTACGCTGTACGCGCCGCCAACCTCAAGGGCAACGGCAACTCCTGCGTTCATTGCGTCAATGGCGATGGGAATATGAAGCTCCCAGTCTGTGGAAATAAGCACCGCATCAAGTCCCTCAGTCTTAAGAAGCTCCTTGTAATCGGTGGTCATAAAGGGTGTATTACCCTTCTTTTCCTTTACCTTGTCAAAGGCACTTTGCGCGCGGTCCTCATATTTATCGCAAACGGCAATTACGTCAACGTCATCAAGGGAGAGAAGTATCTCCAAAAGTCCCCATCCTCTGCATCCGTGGCCGATAAGACCCATTTTTACTCTATCCATAATAATCTCCTGTCCTTATATATTATATTGTAAAGTAGATACCTTAAGTATAGCATAAGAAAAAGTGAAAATCAATAAACTATTGACAATTTGTTTTTGTGATGATAAAATAAATGTACAGATATATTTTTGAGAAAGGAAATCATATGTTATGAAAAAGATACTTGCATTTTTAATGATCGTTCTTATGGCGTTTACCTTCGTATCCTGCGATCTTGGCGAGGATGTTGGCGCTATGTACGACGAGATGGTTCAGGGCGGAGCAGAGGCTCTTGGCGACTTCTTGAAGGAAGATCCCACTTGGTCCACCGGCGCTTAACTTATGGGGTTGAATTATGAAAAATAAAGCATTAAGAGTAACGGCAAGGGTCTTTGCCGTTATACTTGCAATAGTATTCTTTTTGCTTTTCGCCATTTATTTCGGCGAAAAGGTGTTCTTTGCGCGCTTCTTTATGGATGCGGACGCGGAGATGAAAACCCCCGGTCTTTCCGACGGCTACGTGCCTCAGGGCTTTGACTACGTGGGTGAAAAATCCGTATTTCTTACAAGTGGATATATGAAGGACGGCAGCGCCTCCCGAGTGTATGTTATCAGCGAGGAATCAAGAAAGGTCATGTTCTTTGTTGAGCTTAAGGAGCAGGACGGCAGCGACCATACGGGTCACACGGGCGGTATTGCCTACTACGGTAATTACGTTTACATTCCCGGCTCCGACGGCTGCGATATCTTTCTTATGTCCGACCTTTTTGACGGGGACTCCAAGCTTACCAAGTGCGGCGAGATAAAAACAGGTAACGATCCCGCTTACTGTAAGGTATTTGACGGCAAGCTTTACGCAGGCGCGTTTTTCTATCCCGAGGGTGGATATTCCACTCCCGACTCACATCACCTTACCACTCCGTCAGGAGATAAAAACTCGGCTGTCATAACAGTATTTGAGCTTGATAAAGCAACGGGAAATGCAAAAAACCCCACCCCTGTGGGCGTAATTTCAACTACTGACAAGGTTCAGGGTATGACAATGACGGATAAGGGCAACATTATTTTGTCCACGTCCTGGGGTCTTACAATATCTCACCTGTATGAGTACAACACCAAGATCGCTTCCACGGGTGAGTTTGATTTTAACGGTACAAAGGTGCCTCTTACGTATCTTGACTCAAAATGTCTTGTGCGTGATGTAAAAGCGCCTCCTATGGCAGAGGAAATTATATATATGCCCGACGGCGAGGTATACATAATGAATGAGTCCGCTTGTACAAAGTACATATTCGGTAATTTTACCTCGGGACGTCGCGTATACTCCTACGAGCTTGACTAAGGGCATCACAAAAATAATATACGGACCTGTTTTACAGACACAGGTCCGTACTTTTTTTGTTAAAAACCCTTTCATGTGTGTGAATCTTGAGCAAAAACAGTATCTTTATGGCGTCTTGGCGTTTGTTGTCTTGCCAAAACATAGTGAAATATTATTTAAGTAAAATTAAAGTACGTATGGTAGATTTTGAGATGAAGTAAAGCATATTTGACCCTAAGTTTATGCATTATTTACAAAAAATATGCAAAAAGACAAAAATTTTAGTAATAATTCTGTTGATTTATTTTAAAATATATGCTATACTTTAAAAGTCTACAAAATCGTATGATACAAAACAGAAAGGAAAAATAATGGTAGAAATTAAAAATCTCGTTAAAAAATACGGAAACAAGTATGCTCTTGACGATATTTCTTTTACTATAAACAGCGGAGAGATCGTTGGCTTCCTCGGTCCTAACGGTGCGGGCAAGTCTACGACTATGAACATTGTTACAGGTTACCTTGCTTCAACGTCCGGTACCGTTGTTGTTGACGGTAAAGACATTTTGGAAAATGCTCTTGAGGCGAAGAAGCTTATCGGATACCTTCCCGAGCAGCCTCCGCTTTACGTGGATATGACAGTTCAGGAATATCTTGATTTCGTATTTGAGCTTAAGGGCTGCACCCTTAACAAGGCAAAGCATATTGATGAAATATGCACCATCACAAAGATAACAAGCGTAAGAGAAAGACTTATCAAGAATCTTTCCAAGGGCTATAAGCAGAGAGTAGGTATTGCTCAGGCGCTTATCGGAAACCCTCCCATCATTATCTTTGACGAGCCTACGGTTGGTCTTGACCCCAAGCAGATAATCGAGGTGCGTAACCTTATAAGAAATCTCGGTAAAACACATACCGTAATTCTTTCCACTCATATTCTTTCCGAGGTACAGTCCGTATGTAACAGAATCGTCGTTATTAACAACGGTAAGATCGTTGCCGACGAAAAGACTGAAAACCTTACTAAGACCATTACGGAAAATCTCCGTTACAGAGTTAAGGTATCAGGACCTCAGAGAGAGGTTACTCAGGCGCTTCGCACAATTCCCGGTATCGTAAATGTAGAGGCTCTTAACGAGCGTGATGCCGACGCATTCGTTTACATAGTTGAGGGCGCGCCCAACGTTGATATCAGAAAGAAGCTCTTCAGAACTCTCGCTGCCAAGGATTGGCCTATGCTCGGTCTTGAGGCTGTGGGTACTGACCTTGAGGACATCTTTATCAGACTTACTGACAAAACAGGAAAGAAGAAAGGAGAATAATAGATATGTTGGCAATTTTCAAACGTGAATTGCGTTCATACTTCACAACAGCCACAGGATATATTTTCCTTGCCATTTCTTTGGCTCTTTTCGGAGCTATCCTCGGCGCTACCACCCTTATGAACGCCACATCATCCACAGGCACATACTTCATTTTGGTGCTTATCATTCTTGCAATGATACTTCCCATCCTTACTATGAAATCCTTCAGTGAGGAGAAGAGAACAAAGACAGAGCAGCTTTTGCTTACAGCTCCCGTTTCCATTCCCAGAATGGTGCTTGGTAAATACCTTGCGGCTCTTACAATGTACGTTATCGTAGTTCTTGCTTCCATGCTTAACTACATTCCTCTTTATACGTACACAGTAAAGGATGCGCTCAGCTCAACAATGCCTCCCAACTTCGTAATGATCCTTGGCAGCACTATCGCTATCCTTCTCGTAGGTATGAGCTTTATCGCTATCGGTATGTTCGTTTCCTCCCTTACGGAAAACCAGTTTGCCGCCGTTGTTATTACCTTTGGTATTCTTGCAGCATTGCTTTGCATCACTATATTCAACGGATATATAAGCTCCGCTGCTATCAGACTCATTCTTGACTGGTTCAGCATCTACAACAGATTCTACAATTTCACATACGGCTTGTTTGACTTTGGAGCGCTTATTTACTATCTCTCCGTATCAGGCGTGTTCGTTTTCCTCACTATCCGTGTGTTTGAGTCACGCAGATATCGCTAATTGAAAGGAGAGAAAAAATGAAAAAAGGATTTTTAAAGTCGCTTTCCGACTCAAAAAACGTTAAATACACAAGTATAAACATCGCCTTCTGCGCTATCGTTATTGCAATCGTAATGGTGCTTAACGGTATGGTAACTATTTTCTCTGAAAAGTACAAATGGCAGCTCGATATGACTGATGAAGGACTCTTCACAATGTCAGAGCAGATGGAAACTGCCGTTAAGGAGCTGTTTGATAAGAGAGATGTCGAGATCGAGATCATCTTTGCAAAGGATAAGGATGAGATCAGCGACAAGTTTGAGATCAGCAGCACATCAGGCGCTATCGGCTACGTACACGCTACTGCAGAGCAGCTCAGCCTTAAGTTCCCTGATAACGTTACTCTCAGCTACCACGATATCGAAGAGGAATATACCTTCTTCAAGAACAATTTCTATTCTGATTCAGGTACGTCCCTCAGCCAGAACGTAGTTATAATTGCAAGAAAGAATGCTGACGGTACCTACGGTGAGTACAGAGTATTCCACTACAATGCATTTTACGGCAGTGATTCATCAGGCAACCTTTACGCATATAACGGAGAAATGCTCTTTACGTCCTCTATGCTCGGTCTTGCTCTTGATGAAAGCCCCTCAGTTTATTTCACATGGCAGCACGGTGAAACCTCCTTCAAGTCCTGGACTGACAAGAGTGAGCCCATTGACTACCTTACCATCGAAACGTCAGAAGACATCAATGCTGACGCAAGAGAGCTTATAAGAATCTTTGCTCAGAGCGGATTTGATGTTAAGCCCATTGACCTTGCAACTGAGGCAATTCCCGATGATGCAAGATGTATCGTTATCAACAAGCCTAAGTATGACTTCTCCGAGGCTGAAACAAAGAAGCTCATTGATTACTTCAAGGACTCCGGTACTATATTCTGCTTCACAGAGTACAATATCGACCTTCCCAACCTTTACGAGTGCGCTGAGGCAAACTTCGGTGTAACCGTTAAGCCTCTTGGCGTAACAGAAAATCCCATCAAGGACCCCGCAACGGTTCTTGCTAACAGCACCCCCTACACTATCAGAGCATTCGTTCCTGATAACAGAGCTACTAACAACTATTTCAGAACTATTAAGGATATTGCATCCGCTAAGGCTATCATCACTAACGCAAACGTAATTGAGATTGAAGAAAAATACCTTAGTGACAGCGGATATGAGGAGGGTGAATTCGGTAAGTTTGTTAAGCCCTTGCTCGTTACAAGTGAAACTGCTGAGCTTAACGGTAAGGCAGGTATTTATAACCTTGTTACCTTGACCGCTGCCGCAGAGACCGATATAAACGGCTCATTTAACGGAGTTGCAAAGGAAAAATATTCTTACTTCCTTATGTGTCCCAATGACGGCTTTACCTCCAATCAGAATCTTCTCAGCGGCGCTAACGCAAACAGAGATATGATGATGGCATTGGTATACACCCTTGCCGCTAAGGAGGATACCACATCCCTTGTTGACATTGACTTTAAGGTATTTGTCAACTACAGCCTTGATATCACAGCAAGAGAGGCTAATATCGTAACTGTTGTTATATCCACAGTTCTTCCTCTTGTATTCGCTATCACAGGAGCTGTAATTATTCGCAGGAGAAAACTCAGATGACAAAAAACAAGAAAATTATTATTACCTTGGCAGTAATGCTTATCGCTCTTATAGCGCTGGTAGTGGTTTATTTTGCAGTTGTTCTTCCCCTTCTTGAGGATGATACGGAATCTCCCGTGCCTCAGGACGGAGAGGGACTCTTCAACAATAAGCTCACTCTTTACGAGCCCGTAACCGAGGATCAGCTTATTTCCCTTAAAGTAAAAAATGCCAAGGATGAATACACCTTTAAAAGGGTAAAGGGAAGTGACGGAAAATATAAGACCGTTGTGGACGGATACGAAAGCCTTGCCTTTGACGAGACCTTCTACGCGTATCTCAGAACTCACGCCCTTACTCCTCTTACCGTTGAAAATCAGGTATACAGAAATTGCTCCGAGGAGAAAATGATCGAGTACGGAGTAACGGATGAGACCTGCCAGGCTATCCTTACGGTAAAGTTTACAAACAGCAAGGGCGAGGTTGAAACTCACGTAATGAGAATCGGTCACCTTGCATTTACAGGTAACCCCTCTTACTACGTTTCCATTGATGACAGACCCCACGTGTACAGATTCTCCTCCACGGCAGAATCTACACTTTATGCACTTGCAGAGTATATATCTCCTATCATCAACGTAGGATACGATACCTCCTCAGATGCTATGGTAGATATCACAAGATTCTACATTGCAAAGGGACCTCTTAACGATCTTAAGAGATTCGTTGTTCTTACAGCTGAGCGCTATCTTGATTCTCAGGGCATTTACAGCACGGAGTACTATTACCATGTTCTCAATGATGAAGGAGTTGGTATAAAGAGCACAAGAGCGGATCATGAATACGTTCTTAACTCAATTGCCATCTTCTATACTCAGTTCCTTGGTGACGTCGTTATAAAGATAGATCCCGATGAGGAAACTCTTACAAAATACGGCGTTGGTTCCGATAGCGAGGGTTATTTCGTATACGCGCAGAACGTAGAGGGCAAGGATCTTCCTTCCTTCTTTATCAGTAAGCCTATTTATGATGAGGAATTGAAGCAGAACTTCTACTATACCTTGACATCCCAGGGTGATATCAAGCTTCTTGTAAGAATTCCCGAAAGCGCTTTTGTTCCTCAGAATCAGTATAAGGACGTTGAGTCTGTTGTATTGGATGAAACAAAGGTTATTAACTGGGCTGCCACAAATACACTTGGCGTAGGATTTAACCAGGCTATTAAGGGCGACGGAGTTAAGTACCAGGGTGTAAAGAGCGTTACTATCAAGCTCCCCACATCCGTATACCAGTACGGTGAGGAGACCTTCTACATCAATTACGTAAATGACGTACTTAAGGTAACTACGAAGAGCGGCAGATATAAGGATGAAAGCAATGATACCATCAAGCCCTTTAACCAGTTCTACTACACTCTCGTTTCTTACCCCTTGGCATCAAGATTCAATTCTCTCAATGATGCAGAGCTGGAGGCTATTATTTCAAATCCTGCAAATCACCTTTACACCATCGAGGCAGAGCTTAATCCGGCAGAGGGTGAAGCTGCAGGTATCGTAGAAAGATACTCATACTACAGGCTCAGTACAGAGTACGTTATTATATACCGTACAGAGGGAACTTACGTAAACGGTGTGTTCGTTGAAACCGAAGCATCTGCAAAACGCGGTTTTTCAAGAAATACAATATTTGATACAGTAAGAAGCCAGGTTACCGACTATATCTAAAGGGATTTCCTTGCTCTTATGGAAGGAAAGCTTGAAACCATTCAGTAATAAAGCAACATATCATTTATATAGGAGAAATAAAATGGAAATGGAATATAAATACGGTTATTTCAATGAATCCGGCGACGAGTTTATTATAACCTCTCCCGCCACACCCCGTCCCTTTGACAACTTTCTTTTCAACGATTCCTGCTATGCAAATGTTCATCAGACAGGTATAGGCTGCTTCGACTACCAGATCGACGGTAAGGAGGGCATTCAGCTTTATACAGGCGTTGGCCGTATCTGTGACTACGACGTATTCGGTAAGGACCATCTTTACAACCGTCTCGTTTACGTAAGAGATAATGAAACGGGTGAATTCTGGACTGTAAACTGGGAGCCTGTGTGCCACCCCTATCAGTCCTACAAGTGTACTCAGGGTATGGGCTACACGGAAATAGAGAATAAGACCGCTGATACAACCTCTAAAATGAGAATTTTTGTTCCCGTTGGTAAGGACGCTTGCGAAATATGGAAGCTTTCCTTCAAGAACGACGGCGCAAAGAAGCGTTCTTACTCCATCTTTACCTATAGCCAGATCCAGTTCAAATTCAAATGGGGATTTGACAGCTACGGAGATACATTCTACCGCGCTACCCGCTTTGACGAGGGTGAGAATACCTTCTATATGACAAAGCACCCCTTTATCAAGCCTCATAACTATCTTACCGCGTTTATGATCGCGGACAGAAAGGTAGTAGGCTCTGACGGTTGCCAGAACGTATTCGTTGGCGACTACGGTACTCTTTCCGCTCCTCAGGTGGTAAGAGAGGGCAAGGCAAGAAACTCCATCGGCTCTGCTAACGCAACTATCTGCTCAATGCAGTTTGATATGGAGCTTGAGGCAGGCGAGGAGCAGGCTATCAGCCTCGTGCTCGGTATTGGCGAGTGCGAAAACGATTCCAAGGCTTACAAGGACAAGTACCTTAAGGATCAGGATAAATACTTTGACGAGGTTAAGTCCTACTACAAGGCGCTTTATACACAGAACCACATTACAACAGAGGATAATCATCTTGACCGTCTTATCAACTTCTGGGGCAAGCACGCTACCAACTTCGGCGCTACCTGGTGCCGTTGGGGATATAACGGATACCGCGATATCGTTCAGCACGGCTTTGGCGTAGTTGCATTCAAGACAGACAGAACAAGAGAGATCCTTAAGGAAGCCGTAGCTAATCAGTATGCAAGCGGTATGGCAGTACGCGGATGGAACCCCGTTGATACAAAGCCTTATTCCGACTCTGCCCTTTGGCTTGAGTTTACACTTACAGCATACCTTCGTGAGACGGGAGATATCGACTTCCTCAATGAGGTAGTTCCTTTCAGAGACGAGGGAGAGGCTACCATCCTCGGTCATATGGACAGAGCTCTTAACTTCCTTGAGTCCAACAAGGGTGAGCACGATCTTCTCCTTATTAAGTTCGGTGACTGGAATGACTCTCTTACCGGTGTAGGTAAGGAGGGCAAGGGCGAGAGCGTATGGCTTTCCATCGCTTACGCACAGGCGCTTCTTGAAATGGCAGAGCTTGCCAAGTTTATGAAGGACGAGGCAAAGGAAAAGGATTACCTTGCAAGACGCGAGGCTATCGTTAATGCTATCAATGCTAACGCTTGGGACGGAGAATGGTATCGCCGCTGCTACACAGACGCAGGCAAGCCCCTCGGCTCAAACGAAAATAAATACGCTAAGATGTTTATGGAGCCTCAGTGCTGGTCACTTATCTCCGGTGTTGCAAGCGAGGAAAGAGCTGCCACTCTTATCAACGCAATGGATGAGCATATGGCAACTCCCGTTGGTTATATGCTTCTTACACCCTCCTATAAGGAATTCGACTCCACAATCGGCCGTATTTCCTCTATGGAGCCCGGTATTTGTGAAAACGGTACAATTTACTCTCATACAAACATCTGGATGATCCTCGGACTTCTTAAGTACGGTAAGGCAGACCTTGCTTATAACCTCTTTAAGAAGATCGCTCCCGGTTATATCGAGGGCGACAACGCAGAGATCAAGAATAAGTGCTTACCCTTTATGTTTGCTAACTGCTACCTCGGTCCTGAGCACAAGAACAGCGCGTTCCAGATGGAATACAGCTGGATCACAGGCTCCGTTGCTTGGTACACAAACACAATGGAAAGCTATATGATGGGTATCCGCGCAACCTACGAGGGACTTGTGGTTGATCCTCACCTTCCCTTTGCAAAGGGTACAATGAAGCGTAGCTTCCGCGGCGCAACGTATAACATTACCATCGACAACGCAGACGTTAAGTACAAGGACGTAACAGTATCCGTAGTAGTTGACGGTAAGGCGATCGACGGCAACGTTATCCCCGCATTTGCCGACGGCGAGCACGAAGTAATCGTTACAGTTAAATAAGATTACATACAATCAAATAAAACATATCGGCAGAGGTATTGACCTCTGCCGATTTTTCTGTTTTTAGCATATAATAGACTCTATTTATAAATGGAAAAAATATTTTACCGTAGAATATTTTTACTGAGTCGAAGAAAATAGAATTTTTCTATTGACAAGCACTTTCGCATATGATAGAATATAAGTGAATCATACGATTATATTAGTATCTATAAAAAGGAGGAAAAATATGAAAAGGTTAATGTCAATTTTATTAGTGGTACTGATGCTAATACCCTTAATTGTTTCCTGTGGCGGGAATGATGTAACCACAACTACTGAGTCCCCCACAACAGAAGCTCCAACTACGGAAGCTCCAACTACGGAAGCTCCTACAACAGAAGCACCAAAGAATATTTGGTCATCAAAGACCGATATAAGAGATACGTGGTCGGGTAAAACCTTAAACGTTGCTTGCTCCACGTGGTATTCTACAGGCGCTCCCTGGGCAATGCCCGAGGTTTTTATAACCGAAAAGGATGATGCTTACTTTGGCAAAAAAATTCAAACAGCAGTTCTCGACCGTAATGAATTTATAGAAAAAACCTACGGTGTAAAGGTCAAATGGCTAAATACAACAAAGGCAGGTATGCCCGATGCACTTGAAAAAGCAACAGTTGCAAAAAACGTAAACTATGATCTTGCCGCGCCCCGAATGATGAACGTACAACCAATCGTTGCAGGCGGATACGTATACGACCTTGCAGACAGGGAGCTTATAGACCTGAGAAACACTTATTATAACCAAAATATTGTTAAGTCATTGACGGCTCACGGCCATACCTTCTTTGTAACAGGCGGTTTTTCTAATCTTGATATAGAAACTGCATCCGTTTTTTATTTTAATAAAAACGTTCTTGGTGACGGAAGTGAAAAGGCAAGTAACGAGCTGTATCAATTGGTAAGAGACGGCAAGTGGACCTATGATAAGCTTGTAGCGTATGCCGAGGCTGCTTATAAGGATAACGGCAACGGCAAAAAAGATGAAGAGGATATATTCGGAGCTTATATAGGTGGTTATGATAAATTTTTTAATAGCTTTGGGATAACGCAAGCGGGTGTAAATGAAGCAACAGGCGAATGGGAGATTACCCTTAATGATGATAGAACCGACGATATTATTACCGTAATCCTTGATACAAAAAAAGCAGACTGGCAACAACCTTTCTTTGGCTGGGGACACGTAGATGCAGATTTAATAGATGGAAAATACATTTTTGCCGACTATGGTTTGTACCAATATCACGTTGGATTAAGCGATAATATAGGTGTAGTTCCTTTTCCTATGCTTAATGAAGATCAAGGCAGATACTGCGTTCCTTATTCAACGCAGATGTCTGTTGCAATGTGTATTCCGAAAATAACACAGGACAGAGAAATGTCCGAGTACTTTATGGACGTTCTTTGCTGGACGGGCGAGGAATATACAAAGAAGGCCTATTTGGAAAACAAGAAGGAACATATTAAATCAGATGCGGATATGGAAATGATTACTGATTATATCATGCCAAATCTTTATTACGATGCAGGCTTAGCGGTAGGCTGGGATCGACTTTTCACTATTAGCAATATGTATGATAACAATCAAAATAATTTTGATGCGTTCTGGAAAGAAGAATCCCCCGACGCACTTAAAACCATAGCCGAGTGGAACGCGGCTTGGGGCGGATATACCGAAGAATAACAAAAATAACATACAAAAACCTCGACACGTGTCGAGGTTTTTTGTATTTAAATGATTTTATTGAGCCTTGTTTCAGAATATGTACGTTCCCTTACTTACCCTATGCTCCTTGCTGTCAATTATAATTGTGGCGGGGACGGGAGTTATAATTTCGTAGCGCACCTTTCCTTCAAAATGATACCATTTTGAGGATATGGTGCCGTATTTTGTATCGATTCGCGCGCTTAAGTGGTCAAGCTTGTTTGTGGGATGGGGAGAAATAAGCACCTCCTCAAAGCCGGGCTTGTCTTCAACCGTATGTATTCCGCAAGCCTCCATATACACCCAGTCAGCCACGCTTCCGTAGGCGTAATGGTTAAAGGAATTCATAGCCTTGGACCAGAATTCGCCCTTTTCGTTCTTGCCGTCCCAATGCTCCCATATGGTGGTGGCGCCCTGCTTTACGGAGTAGAGCCAGGATGGGAAGGACTCCTGCAAAAGAAGCTCGTAGGCGGTTTCTGCATATCCGTTTTGGGAAAGGGCGTGGAGAAGATAGGGTGTACCTACAAATCCCGTCTTTAGTCTGTTGCCGTTTTCCTTTATCATATTATTAAGCTGAAATGCAACGGCTTTTTTGTCCTCTGCAATATTAAAATATAACGCAAGGGCGCACTCGGTCTGCGTTTTGTATTTCTTAAAGGTCTTTCTTATTTTCGCAAGGATCTTTTCGTACAGCTTTTCGTATTTATCCACACGTGCCCCGATGATTTTGCCCGTTTTAGCCACAAGAAGGGTGGAATGTGCGTAGAAAACAGAGGCAATAAAGTCCTCGTTTGACGATCCGCGATAGCTTCCCTCGGGGGCGTCAAGCCCCAGCCAATCTCCAAACTGCTCACATCCCGACCATAGGTATTTTTCCTTGGTATGCTCGGTTATGTACTTTATATATCTTTTCATTGAGGTGAATTGGCGCTTAAGAATATCCTTGTTACCGTAGGTAAGATATAACTGATAGGGAATAATGGTGGATGCATCTCCCCATACGGCGCCGCTATGCTCCGCAACGCTCCAATCCCAACAGATAGTCTGGGGAATAATGTGGGGGATGTGTCCGTTTTTTTCCTGGTCAAGAGCAAGGTCACTAAGCCACTTTGTAAAAAATTGGTTTACGTCGTAGTTATAGGTCGCCGTTCTGCAAAATACGGTGGCGTCCCCCGTCCAGCCCTGTCTTTCATCTCTTTGTGGGCAATCCGTGGGTACGTCCAGAAAATTACCCTTCTGTCCCCATATGATATTGGAAAAAAGCTGATTCAGTAATGGGCTTGAGGAGTCAAGATAACCCGTGCGCTTTATATCGGAGTGAAGAACGATAGCCCTTATATTGTCCCTTTGTATCTTGGTGGGAAATGCGTCCACCCTCATATAGCGGAAGCCCCAAAAGGCAAGGCGGGGCTTGTATACGTTATGCCCCTCGTGGCAGATATACTCAAACTCCGCCTTTGCATCGCGGTAGTTTTCGTTGTAGAAATTGCCGTATTTGTCAAGCTCCTCACATACGGAAAGCGCCACCCTGTCTCCGATTTTTGCGTCCAATTCTATTTCGAAATAGCCCGTCATATTCTGTCCGAAGTCAATTAAGGTGTCCCCATTGGGAGAAGTAAATATTCTTAAGGGGCGCAGTATTTCCTGCTCCTTTACGTATACGCCCTCCTGCTTTACTACCTTTACGGATGGGGGATCATTATAAATTTCAGCGTTTACGTAGCTGTCCTCGTAATTTGCATCAACCCTTTCGCCGTCATACAAATCAACGTAGCGAATTTTGTCCTTTTTTACAAGCCAGCCTTCGTCCGTTACGATTACGTCCCGCGTTCCGTCGGTATAAAGGATGCGGATCTCAGCCATTAAGGCTTTTTTCTTTTCGGGGCCGCCCTCGTCCGTGCCGAAGTTTATCTTTCCCTTGTACCAGCCCTCACCGAGGGAAACGGAAAGAACGGACCCTGTGTCTATCATTTTTGTAATATCATAGGTCTGATACTGTACTCTTTTTCGGGAGGTAAAGCCCGGGGCGAGTATAAAATCCCCCACGCGCACTCCGTCAATTTCCGCGCAGTACACACCAAGGGCGGTAATATTAAGGGTAGCCATCTTTACCTTTTTTGATATGTTAAGCTCCCTTTTAAAGCTTACCGCCTCGTATTGCTTATTATCCCCATGGATTATCCATTTTGCGTTTTCAAACATTATAGCGTAGCCCCCGATTCCTTTGATTTTTCTAAATAGGTCTTTAAAACCTCGGTAGCTCCCGTAAGGAGATGGTCACCGGATCTTGTCATTAAGCAGATGTAGGGATTTTTGCCAACACCCATAATTTTTATCCTTGCCGCATCCACCTTGGACATAAGATAAAGGGTGCCAAGGTCGATCTTGTCGGGATAGAACCTTATCTGATCCCTCATTTGCTCCACCTTTTTTATCTTCGCCTTGGATGCGTAAGCCTTTACAAGGGCGCACCTTGCAAGAGTTTCCGCGCTTTTCGGTATCTTTCCGAATCTGTCCGTCATCTCGTCCAAAACGTCCTTGTAGTCCTCGTCGTTTTCAATATGGGCGATCTTTTTGTAAATATCCATTCTCTGCGCCGAGGAACGGATGTAGCTCTCGGGCAAGAATGCGTCGGAGGAAAGGGAGATTACGGACTCGAATTTTTCCTCCGTCTTGTATCCCTTTTCTTCAAGGACAGCCTCATTAAGCAGCTTGACGTAAAGATCGTAGCCCACCGCCTCCATATGTCCGTGCTGAGCCGCGCCGAGAAGATTACCGGCTCCCCGTATCTCAAGGTCACGCATGGCGATTTTAAATCCTGCGCCAAACTCCGCAAAATCGCGGATGGCGTCAAGCCTTTTCTGCGCTATCTCCGTAAGAGCCTTGCCCTGACGGAAGGTAAAGTAGGCGTAGGCACGTCTGTGGCTTCTTCCAACTCGTCCGCGTATCTGATGAAGCTGAGAAAGTCCCATTTTGTCTGCGTTTTCAATAATAAGGGTGTTTGCGTTGGGAATATCGATACCCGTTTCTATAATGGTGGTGCTGACAAGGATATCTATCTCACCCTTTACAAGGTCAGCCCAGATATTTTCAATATCCTCCCTGTCCATTTGTCCGTGGGCGACACGGATACGGGCATCGGGAAAGGCTTTATTAAGTCTGTCTGCGATTCTGTATATATACTCCACGTTGTTAAAGAGGTAGAATACCTGTCCTCCGCGGTGAAGCTCACGTCTTATGGCGTCGTTAAGTATGTTTTCGTCGTATTCAAGGACGTAGGACTGTACCCCTTGGCGTCCGCCGGGAGCTTCGTCAAGGACGGACATATCTCTTATACCGCCGATAGCCATACTTAGAGTACGGGGAATAGGAGTTGCGCTTAAGGAAAGGACGTCAACGTCGGGTACAAGCTTCTTTATCTTTTCCTTTTGCGCCACGCCAAAGCGCTGCTCCTCGTCAATGATAAGAAGACCAAGGTCCTTGAATTCCACGCTGCCCGACAAAAGCTTGTGAGTACCGATTATAATATCCACGTCTCCGCGGCGAAGCTTACGCAATATCACACTCTGTCGGGAGGGGGTAACAAATCGGGAAAGCATCTCGATATTTACACCCGTACCCGCAAATCGTGCAAGGGCGGTCTGATAATGCTGCATACAAAGGATGGTGGTGGGCACAAGGATGGCAACCTGCTTGTTGTTTGCAACCGCCTTCATTGCCGCGCGCAGAGCCACCTCCGTCTTTCCGTAGCCTACGTCACCGCACAAAACTCTGTCCATAGGATAGGGCTTTTCCATATCCGCCTTTATTTCGTCAATGGCATCCCTCTGGCAGTCCGTTTCGTCAAACTCAAAGGAGGAGTCAAACTCGCGCTCAATAAGTCCGTCGGGCAGGAAGGAGAAGCCGTTTATCCTCTGACGGCGGGCGTAAAGGTCAATAAGCTCCTTTGCCATATCCTTAACCGCCGCCTTGGTTTTTGCCGTGGCCTTTTTCCACTCCGCGCCGCCCATTTTGGACAGCTTTACCTCGCCGTCCTCATTCTTTGCGCCAATGTATTTTGATACCATATCAAGCTGGTCAACGGGTAAAAACAGCTTATCCGTGCCTGCGTAATCAATGGCAATATAATCTCTGTACGCACCTAAGGCGCACATATTTTTTATACCCATATATCTGCCTATGCCGTAGGAGGCGTGGACAACGTAATCTCCCACGTTCAGATCCGCATAGGAAAGTATCTTTTCCCCTGCGTTTTTGGCAAATTTTTTGGTTTTCTTCGTTTTTACGGTCAGCTTATCCGTCCGTGAGGACAAAACAAGAACTGCAAATTTCGATAAGGGAAGCTCGTATCCGTCGGGAAATGACTCGCAAATTACGCATACGCTACCCGTTTTAAGCTCGTCGCCATCCTTGTAGGCAAAGGCGGGAACGGAATACTCGTTAAGAGCCTTGACAGCGCCCCTTTGCTCCGTTTCCGTTCTGCACACAAGGACACAGGAGTAGCCAAGGGAGGTAAGTCCCTTAAGCTCGTCGATGGCAAAATTAAGAGATCCGTCACGCAAGGAAAGGCTCTTTGCCTTAAAGTCAAATATGCCTCCGCACTTACCGTTAAAGCCGATATTGTATCTGTGTGAGATTATGACCTGATTATCCGCTATAAATCTTTCGATAGCGTCGGGCTCCGCCATATAGCTCGAATATTCGCTTAAGGTTAGTCCCGCTTCAATAAGGGACGCTCCCTCGTCGCAGCTTAAAGAGTAGGAGGAGGTTGCTTTTTGTCTTATTGCTGCAATATCGGAGAAAATAGCGCAACACGTGTCTTTAAAATAGTCAAGAAGACATTCCTTTTCTGGATAGATAAGGGAAATGAATTTGTCCTGAAAGGAGAGGGAGGTGCCGTGTACTAAGGAAAATCTTTCCCTCATAAGCTCCGCCTTGGAGCTTTCGTTAGTTGATTTATCAAGAAGCTCATCAACTATCTCTATCATCTTTTCGGTGGCTTCCTTACCTGCAATTATCTCCTTTGAGGGAGTAATGCTAAAGGAGTCAACCCCCTCCGTCATTCTCTGGGTAAGAGGGTCAAAAACACCCATTCTGTCTATCTCGTCACCGAAAAGCTCAATACGTATGGGCAGATTTTCCCGTTTTTTGCCGTTTAGGAAGAAATCTCCGCTGTTTGTGGGGAATATATCCATAATTCCGCCGCGCACCGCAAACTGTCCCGCGCTTTCAACAAGCTCCGCGTGCTGATAGCCCGTGTCAATAAGCTTTTTCGTAAGGGAGGCAACATCTATTTCCGTACCCTTGTCAATATGAAATGTACGGGCAAGAAGCTCCGATCTTGGCATAGTGTACTGAAGCAAGGCGTCGGGAGTGGTAACTACCGCGTCAAGGGAGGAATTACAAGCTCCGCAAAGGATACGAAGCCTTTCATACTCAAGCTCTCGGGAGGCGGTCATATCATAAAAATTAAGGTCCCTGTACGGATAAAAGGCGGTATTTAAGCCGCTTCTTATAAGAAAATCGTTTAATCTGTTTGCCTCTCTTTGCTCCGCCACAAGATAAAGAACCGTCTTGTTGTATTCCCTCTTTATGTGGGAAATAAGGGAGTACGCCATAGCAAAGGATACTCCGTCACCGATTCCGTTTATAAGCAAGGGCAAATGCTCCGATCCTTCCTTTAAAGAGGAGAGAGCGGAGATAAGATCCTTATATTCCTTCGTTTTTTGAATTGGTTCAAGTAAAATTTTCGTGTTCATAAGTACCGCCGTTCAGAATTTAAGACGCCAAAACCTCCGACTTTTGTCGGAGGAGATGTTTATTTCGTTTGGCAGGCGACAAAGGGCGCCCGCATATTAAGTATACACGATTAAAAAAGGGATGTCAACAAAATTTATAAAAAAATTGATGCCAATCCCTTTATTTAACCTGAATTGCCCATTGCAACGCCACTTACGTTAAACCGCCTTTTTGACGATGGCTATACTTACGCTGCGGTCGTCAGCGGGCACACCTCGTTCCTTTGCCCTTTCAATAATTTTCTTGGGGAGGGTGTCGATATTTTTAATATCCGCCTCGGAAAGAAGCTCACATATCCAGCCTACGTCCTCCTCGGATGCGCAGATTCCGTCGCTTACCATAGTTATCATATCGTCCTCACGAAGGTCAAAGTCAAGCTGCTCCGCATCGGGCGCCTTCATAATTCCTATGGGGGCGGTCTTTGAGGTAAGCTTAAACACCTTGTCATCCCTTTTTATAAAAGATGGGGCGGCGCCGCTTTTTATAAAGCAGCCCTTACCGCTTGCAAGGTCGATCTCAAAAAGGTCAACGGTGGAGGAGCATTCCGTGTGCTTGTTCCGTATAAAGCTGTTTGCCATGGATAACGCGATCTCCTTGTCGGGATGGTGGATAAGAAGCCTTTTTAAAAACTCCGCGCACATTTTCGACGTGGCGGACGCCTCACTTCCCGAGCCCATTCCGTCGCAGATAAGCATATAAAATTTATTGTCCTTTGATGAAAATGAGTACACGGTGTCGCCGTTTTGGTCCTCCTTTTCCGCCTTTGATGAAAGATATACGCTCTTTGCGGAAAATGATATACTGCTTTCTGCGTACATTGTACAGTAGGGAGATACACCGTCAAAGGAGGGCTGAGTTATTTTGCATCCAATGGATCTTTCAATCTCCTCAATAAGGGCGGAGGTTTTGCATTTTGAACCCTCTTTGTCCACCCCTGTGGCGATAATTCGCTTTTTTCTGCCCCCGTATACCCCTATTTTGTCACAGATGAAGCCTATGGTATCAACGCTTCTTCTTACCTTGTCCGTAAGGATATCGTCTATTAAAACGTCCTCCTCTATCTTTCCCGACTCTCGGGAGAGCATTTTAGATATGCTTTCAAAATCGGAGCCGATTATTTCTAATTTGTCGTTTTTAAAGAGGGCGTCCTCCTCCTCCTTGCTCCTTTGATTTATCCTTTCGATTATTATGTCGATATTGGGACAGCGGTGGAGGAATTTCTCGTCTATGTCCGTCTTGTTTACGTATTTTTTGTAATAGGAGGCGGCGCACATCTTTTCAATATTTTCCTTAGTGGTGGAAACGTCCTTATCCCAGCAAATGCTTCTTTTCGGACAAGAATAACAGTTGCTTTCGCATATCTGCAGACAGCTGTCGTACCTTGCATCAATGCTGATGGTCCTCTGATTAGTGCCGAAATCGTAAAGAAGCTTTGATATCTCCATTAAGGAATCGGACACCTGGGTAAAGCTTTCCTTTATCCTTTCTCCCTTCTTTTGAGAAAGCACCTCGTTTACCGTCGCTCCCTCACGGCTTGAGGAGGCGAAGGAAAGACGGGGCAAAACTTCGAATTTAAGGAGAGGATACATAGCGAGGGAGGAAAAGAGAAGCTCGGGCACTAAATATACGATAGCCTGGTAGCCCGAGGTAAATATACCGTAGCCCACGCTTATAAAAAAGCCGCTCATTATGGCAAGAAACACGGAAAAACGCCACAAAAATCCCGATGCTATTGCGCTTATGGCAAATATAGGGGCAAAGGCGATATCCTGGCTTATGCCGAGAAGAGCGCCAAAGGCTCCGCTTTTTGCGGGAGAAATGTTTTTTGATGCGTAAAGAATAAGTGAATAGGAGAAGATAAGAGAAATATCAAGCCCGAAAAGTTCCACACCCTTAAGAGCGTAAATGATCATAAATGACAGGGTGCTTATGGCAACGGTCCTTCTCGGAGACGCCCCCTCATCATAAAGACCGCAAAGAGCGTAGGTAAGAATTGGAGTCACCACCGTAAAAAAGGCAAGAACAAAAATTTCGTAATAGGAAAAGTCGGAGATAACTACCGTATATATGCTTACTCCCAGGGCGGCAAAGGCGCTTATCGCCACACGCACTCCCACATTTTCCTTGAAAAACGAGGCAACAAGCTCTCTTTGTCCCTCCGTATTAAGTCCCACGGTCTTTGTTTTATCCCCGCTTAACCATAAGGATCCTACAACGCGGATAGCCATTATAGCGCAAAGACAAAGGGCGTAGGTAAGGCTGCCGTCCATATTGAAGTATACGGATACAAGGCTTCCTGCAAAGATAAATACGGCGTTTGTTCTGCAGGAGGACAAAAGGGCAAGGGAAAATGGATGAATATCAAAAATGAATTTTACGGGAGTGAGAAAGAATCCGAGCAAAAAGGCAAGGCATTGGATAAGCGCCGTGCGTATCTCCTTGCCGGGCTTAAGCCTTTCCTTCAGCATTATGTGTGTTTTATTCATAATTTTTCCTCCGTGTGAATATATTTGTATCTCATTATACAACCGCATAAGCGAAAAACACGTTGGATTTTGCTGTCGGGAATGTTGAGATTTAAAGGGTTTTACGGTGGAATGGGCGTAAAATAAGACATAAGGTCACTTTTACACGAAAAAATAAGATGAAATTATTGAATTTTTTTGAAAAAAGAGGTAAAATAAAACGGATAACAAAGGAAAGGATGTGTCATATGAAGGAGCTTAATCGCATAAATACGGTCTGCTTTACGGGACACCGTATCATAGGGGCGGATTTTGATGAAAAAGCGTTTAAAATGGCGATTGACGTTGCATTGAGAAACGGCTTTGATACCTTTATCTGCGGCGGCGCTCTCGGATTTGACACCTACGCGGCAGAGGAGATAATCAAGCTTAAAAAATCCCATCCCGAAATAGAGCTGCACCTGTATCTGCCCTGTAAGGATCAGGAGGCGCGCTGGAGCGAAAGGGATAAGGAAAAATATTATGAGATACTCAAATGCGCGGATCACGTGGACTGTCCCGACACCCCTTACTACGACGGATGTATGCGTGCGCGCAATTACAAAATGGTGGATAATTCCTCCCTTTGCATTTCCTACCTCAGGGATAACGTAAAAAGCGGTACGGCGCAGACCGTGCGCTACGCCTGTCAGAGTGGACTTTTTCTCTGTAATCTTTCCGCCTCAAAGGATAGCTGCTTTTTTGAAATCAAGGAAAAATACTTCAGATAGATCGCAATTACACAGTAAAATAATCAGCCGATACGGACTTGATATCCTATCGGCTGATTATTTTAAAAACGCCACTTAACAGTCGCGTGGTTCAATGGAGGTCAACCGATGAAATAAAGGAAAATAAAAATTGGAGGAAGAAGCCTTCCCTAAGTAAGGGAAGGTGGATGCGAAGCAGACGGATGAGTATGTATCTAAAAGAAACTAACTTAAAAGGGCATACTCATCCACCACTAACGTGGTCCCCCTTCCCTTACTTAGGGAAGGCATAGATAAGACTCGCTTTTGCAGGGGGACGTTTTGTTTATACTGTCAACCAACATAATGCATATTTATGCAATGTATACAAAAAAATTATGTAAAAATTGTTAAAAATATGGGTTGACTAAAGAAAATCCTTGTGATATAATAGATGCATATTTTTTATTTTTTTATATTAAGGAGATCATTCACAATGAAAAAGACATTTGTTAAAGTATTGTGCCTTGCTTTCGTTGCTTTGTTGACACTCAGCTGCTTTACAGCTTGCGGCGGCAGCGAAGAGGCATATGTAATCGGTGTATCCGGTCCTGTTACAGGTCCTGCCGCAGTTTACGGCGAGGCTGTAAAGAACTCTGCTCAGATGGCAGTTGATGAAATCAACGCTAAGGGCGGACTCAACGGCGTTAAGTTCAAGCTTGTATTCCTTGATGACAAGCACGACGCAGGTAACATTTCCACAAACTACGCTTCCCTCGTAGAGCAGGGTATGCAGGTTTCTCTCGGTACAGTTACAACTGCTCCCGGTCTTGAATTCACCAAGTACGCTAAGCAGGATAACGTATTCTTCCTCACACCCTCCGCTTCCGGTGACAAGATTCCCGAGTTTGCAAACGGCTACCAGATGTGCTTCGCTGACGGTAACCAGGGTGCAGTAGCTGCTAACTACGTTAACAGCCTTTTCACATCCGCTAAGACAATTGGTATCCTTTACAACTCCGCAGACCCCTATTCAAAGGGTATCTACGATCAGTTCAAGGCTGCTCTTAACGAAAACATCACAACTATCGACGCTGCATTCACAGATGACAAGACAGCAGACTTCAGCGGTCAGATCAACCAGCTCAAGGATTGCGACTTCATCTTTATGCCTATCTACTACACACCCGCTTCCACATTTATGAAGCAGGCTAAGGATATCGTTCCCGCTAACGCTGTTTACTACGGCTGCGACGGTCTTGACGGTATCGACTCCGCTATCGAGGGCTTCAACATCAACGAGATCCCTCAGGAGGTTTCTATGCTTTCTCACTTCAACTCCAAGGCAACAGACGGCGCTGCTAAGGAATTCGTAGACAAGTACGTTGCTAAGTACGGCAGCGGCACACTCAACCAGTTCGGCGCTTCCGCATACGACTGCATATACGCTCTCTACAACGCAATGAAGGCTGCTATCGACGGCGGTAAGGATATTCCCGCTGACATCTCCGCAAGCGACCTTTGCGAGATCCTTAAGGCTGAATTCAACGGTGACTTCAAGTTCTCCGGCGTAACAGGTAATGACATTACATGGCAGGATAACGGCTACGTTCAGAAGGACGCAGTTAAGTACATCGTTAAGGCTGCAAACGCACAATAATCTACTACGGTTTGCTGACGTGGATTTTTCCGCGTCAGCAAATTTGAACATATAGGAGAATAATCAATGAATTTTATCACTAACCTTATCGGCGGCTTAAGCCTTGGCGGTATTTACGCTATGATCGCGCTTGGCTACACTATGGTATACGGTATTGCAAAAATGCTTAACTTTGCTCACGGTGATATTATAATGGTCGGCGGCTATACCATTCTTGTATTTACTGCAAGAAGCGTGCATCCCATCATTGCCATCATCCTTTCCGTAATATTCTGCGTAGCCCTTGGCATTTCTGTTGAAAAGGTTGCATACAAGCCCCTTCGCGGCTCCTCTCCTCTTGCTGTTCTTATCACAGCCATCGGCGTAAGCTACCTTTTGCAGAGCCTTGCGCAGATGATCTTCGGCTCAGGAACAAAGATGGTGCAGGGTCTTGACCTCGGCAGCTTTTCAATCGGCTCACTCAAAATCGGCGTTTCCACAGTAGTTACTCTTATTGCCTGCTTTATGGTAATGATCGCTCTTAACCTTTTTGTAAAGTATACGAGAATCGGTAGAGCAATGGTTGCCGTATCTGAGGATAAGGGCGCGGCTCAGCTTATGGGTATCAACGTAAACTTTATTATTATGATCACCTTTGCAATAGGCTCCGCTCTTGCCGCTCTTGCAGGTACGTTCTACCTTATGCGCTCACCCAGTATGTACAGCACATTCGGTTCACTTCCCGGTATCAAGGCGTTTGCCGCAGCCGTTATCGGCGGTATCGGTTCCATCCCCGGCGCTATGCTCGGCGGTATTCTTCTCGGCGTTGTTGAGGTATTTGCGGGCGCTTCCGTCCTCGGTCCTTATACAGACGCTATAGAGTTCGCTATTCTTATCGTTATCTTACTCGTTAAGCCTACGGGCTTCCTCGGTAAGAAGAGAAGGGAGAAGGTATAATGAAGTTTGTAAAGCATTATTTGAATTATACGGTTATCGGCGCCTTCACAATTATTTTTGCAATACTTTCTCTTACGGGTAATCTTTCCGCATCCTACGCATACCTTTTTGAAAAGGTGGCTATAAGCATTATTCTTGCAGTATCCTTGGGTCTTGTAGTCGGCTTCCTTGGTGAGCTTTCTCTCGGCCACGCAAGCTTTATGTGCGTTGGCGCATATCTCGGCGGTAAGGTAGCGCAGGTAATTGCAGACGCTATGGGTATTTCCGGCTCTGACAATTTCCTCATCCTTATTCTCTCCCTTGTAATAGGCGCTGCTTGCGCTGCTCTTTGCGGATTTGTTATCGGCTTGCCCGCCCTTCGTTTAAGAGGTGACTACCTTGCTATCGTTACTCTTGCCTTCGGTGAGATCGTAAGAGTTATCTTCACCAATGCGGAAAGCTTTGGCGGAGCGCAGGGTATGGGTACACCCAGATTTGACAGAAAATATCTCTTTGTAATCGGCTTCCTTCTTGTTCTCGTTACTCTTGCAGTAATTCAGAACCTTTTGAGAAGTAAGCACGGACGCGCAATTACCGCCATCCGCGATAACGAGATCGCGGCAAAGGCAACGGGTATCAACGTAACCAAGTACAAGCTTGTCGTATTTACTCTTTCCTCTGCATTTGCAGGTATTGCAGGCGTGCTTTACAGCTACGCTAACTTTAATATCCAGCCCTCAAAGTTCGGATATAACTACTCCATTGAAATTCTTGTAATGGTAGTTCTCGGCGGTATGGGCAGCATTAACGGCTCCATTATCGCGGCGGCTCTCATTACTTATCTTAACACAAAGCTTCCTCTTATCCTTACAGGTGATTTGGCAGTTCTTCAGAACCTCTTCTACGCCCTCATCCTTATCGCCCTCGTTATTTATAATAACGCTCCCGCGCTTAAGGGCTTCCGCGAGAAGTACAACTTAAAGAACTTCTGGAACAAGATATTCAAGCCAAAGCACGACCCGTCCAAGATAAGAGACGATGCTGCAAGATGGGACGTTGTTCCTACCAAGATCGAGATGAACGAGGTGCTTTCCACCGATATCGTTATAGACAATATGGGTGATAACAGCGCGGACATCGGCGAGAGAGGAGGAAATAAATAATGGCAAAGCTTTTTGAAAAATTAAAAGGCAAGTCCCTCGTAAGACAGAACATCGAGAGCGATTACGTTCTTGAAACTAAGGACCTCGGTATTTCCTTCGGCGGTCTTAAGGCGGCGCAGAACGTAAACCTCAAGATAAAGAAAAACGAGATCTACGGTCTTATCGGTCCTAACGGCGCAGGTAAGACAACTATATTCAACCTTCTTACAGGTGTGTATCAGCCTACCTTTGGCACCTTCTATCTTAACGGTGAGGAGCTTAGGGGCTACGCTCAGGACAAAATCAACCATAAGGGCATTGCAAGAACCTTCCAGAACATTCGTCTTTTCAACAATATGACCGTTGTAAGAAACGTAATGGTTGGTCTTCAGCATCAGCCCGAGTATAAATGCACTCTTGTAGAAAGCCTTCTTCGTCTCCCCAGACATTTCAAGGTTGAAAAGGCTATGAGAGAAAGAGCAAAGGAGCTTCTTGACATCTTTGGCCTTAAGGATGAAAGAAACAACCTTGCCTGCAACCTCCCCTACGGTAAGCAGAGAAAACTTGAAATTGCAAGAGCCCTTGCTACAAATCCCAAGCTCCTTCTCCTTGACGAGCCCGCAGCGGGTATGAACCCTCACGAAACTGAGGACCTTATGAACACCATCAAGCTTATCAGAGATAAGTTTGATATGACAGTTCTCCTTATTGAGCACGACCTTAAGTTTGTATCCGGTCTTTGCGACCGCGTTACAGTTCTTAACTTCGGTACCGTTCTTACGGAGGGTACTGCTCAGGAGGCGCTCAACCATCCCGACGTAATCAAAGCATATATAGGAAACTAAGGAGGAAATATGGCACTTTTAGAGGTTAAAAATCTTGAAGTATACTATGGCGTTATTCAAGCCATAAAGGGAATTTCCTTCGAGGTAAACAAGGGTGAGATAGTTACCCTTATCGGCGCAAACGGCGCAGGTAAAACAACTACGATGCAGAGCATTATCGGTCTTATCCACGCAAGAAGCGGAGAGATCACATATAACGGACAGCTTATCAGCGGTATGCCTGCCCATAAGATCGTACATCTCGGTATGACACAGGTGCCCGAGGGAAGAAGAATCTTTTCCGAGCTTACGGTGTATGAAAACCTTATGATGGGCGCTTACACAAAGAAGGATAAGGAAAAGATCAAGGAAAATCTTGACGAGATCTACGCTCTTTTCCCCAGACTTGAGGAAAGAAAGAATCAGGTAGCGGGTACTCTTTCAGGCGGTGAACAGCAGATGCTCGCCATGGGCAGAGCGATGATGTCCAATCCCGACCTTCTTATGCTTGACGAGCCCTCAATGGGACTTTCACCCCTTCTTGTGGATCAGGTCTTTGATATTATAAAGCACTTCCACGAAAAGGGCACAACCATCCTTTTGGTAGAGCAGAACGCAAATAAATCCCTCGCTATCTCCGACAGAGCCTACGTTCTCGAAAACGGAAGAATAGTTCTTTCCGGCACAGGCGCAGAGCTTCTTGCAAGCGAGGAAATAAAGAAGGCATATCTCGGAGGCTAAGTAAAGGGCTTCGGCTCTTTACTGCTTCCTTAATACTTTAATACTTTGTTAAAGGAAGAAAAACATGAAAGCGGTAATTACAGTTATAGGTAAGGATAACGTTGGAATTATTTCCGCAATAAGCGGCGAATGCGCAAAGAACGGCGTTAATATCGTTGATATTACGCAAAGCGTTCTTCAGGACTATTTCGCTATGATCATGCTTGTGGAAATAGATAATATGAATGTTAATCTGGTTCAGTTCCAGAATGCGCTTTCCGCTATCGGTACGGAGAAGGGTCTTGATATCCGCGTAATGCACGAGGATATCTTTAACGCTATGCACCGTATTTAATGAGGTGGAAATATGATAAACACCAATGATATTCTTGAAACCATAAATATGATAAGACAGGAGAATCTTGATATACGTACCATTACAATGGGTATATCTCTTTTCGACTGTATAAGCGACGATCAGAAAAGATTGGAAGCTAAAATTTACGACAAAATAACAAAATGCGCAGAAAAGCTCGTTCCCACGGCTAACGATCTTGAGCATACCTACGGTATTCCCATCATCAATAAAAGAGTAAGCGTAACTCCCATTTCCCTGGTTGGCAGCGATATTGGTATTGACGGCTATGTAAGATTGGCGCAGGTGCTTGAGAGAGCTGCTAACGAGGTTGGCATCAACTTTATCGGCGGCTTTGGCGCATTGGTACAGAAGGGTATGACCAAGGGAGCCCACAATCTTATTGAGGCTATTCCCGAGGCTCTTGCATCTACTACAAAGGTCTGCTCCAGCGTAAACGTTGCCTCCACTAAGGCGGGCATCAATATGGACGCGGTAAAGAGAATGGGTGAGATCATTAAGGATACTGCTATTCTTACCAAGGATCAGGATTCCATCGGCTGCGCTAAGCTTGTGGTATTTGCAAACATTCCCGAGGATAACCCCTTTATGGCGGGCGCTATGCACGGTATGGGCGAGAGCGACACGGTAATCAACGTAGGCGTTTCAGGTCCCGGCGTTGTTGCCTCCGCTATCAAGAGAGAGGGAGATTGTGATTTCTCCCGTCTTGCTGACACAATTAAAAAGACGGCGTTCAAGATCACACGCGTTGGTCAGCTTATCGCCTGCGAGGCGGCAAAAAGACTTGACACCCCCTACGGAATTATTGACCTTTCACTTGCTCCTACTCCCGCAGTCGGAGACAGTGTTGCCCATATTCTTGAAAATATGGGACTTGAAAAATGCGGCACCCACGGTACTACGGCGGCTCTCGCTATGCTTAATGACGCAGTTAAAAAGGGCGGAGTTATGGCATCTGGACACGTTGGCGGCTTGAGTGGTGCGTTTATTCCCGTATCCGAGGACGCAGGTATGATATCTGCGGCTGAGTGCGGCGCATTGACTATTGAAAAATTGGAGGCTATGACGGCGGTTTGCTCCGTTGGTCTTGATATGATTGCCGTTCCCGGTGACACTCCCGCATCTACTATAAGCGGAGTTATTGCCGACGAAATAGCAATAGGCGTTATCAATAATAAGACCACGGCGGTAAGACTTATCCCCGTTATCGGTAAGGGCGTCGGAGAGGGCGTTGAATTCGGCGGACTTCTCGGCTACGCACCCATTATGCCTCTTAATAAATATTCCAGCGAGGAATTTATTGCCCGCGGCGGCAGAATTCCTGCTCCTATCCACAGTTTAAGAAACTAAAGGAGATTAAATATGGCAAAGCTTGATACAGTATGCGTACAGGGCGGTTACGATCCTAAAAGCGGAGAAGCCCGCGTAACTCCCATAGTACAAAGCACTACTTACGTATATGAAAAGGCAAGCGAGCTTGCTGACCTTTTCGACCTTAAGGCAGACGGCTATTTCTATACCCGTCTTGCTAACCCTACAGTTGCGGTTTTTGAAAATAAGCTTACTGCTCTTGATGGCGGAAGCTGCGGTATTGCCTGCGCCTCAGGTATGAGCGCAACTCTCCTTGCGGTGCTTAACGTATGTAACGCAGGAGATAATATCGTTTCCTCAAGAGCGATCTACGGAGGAACTTATAACCTTTTCTCCATCACTCTTAAGAAGTACGGTATCGAATGCAGATTCTTCGATCCCGACGATTCTATGGAGTCCATTGACGCATTGGTAGACGAAAAGACGAAGGTGATCTTTGCGGAAACCATTGCTAACCCCACTATCGTTGTTCTTGATTTTGACAAGATAGCAGCCGTTGCAAAGAAGCACAAGGTACTCTTTATGGTAGATAACACTCTTGTTACTCCCGTGCTTTGCCGTCCTCTTGATTTCGGCGCCAACGTAGTTCTTTACTCCTCATCCAAGTATCTTGACGGTCACGCAGTTGCCCTTGGCGGTTGCATTATCGACGGCGGTAACTTCGATTTCTCCGCTACCGACAGATACGCAGAGTTCCTCGTTCCCGACGAAAGCTATCACGGACTCGTATACGCTTCTCTCGGCAAGACGGCGTTCGGCGTTAAGTGCAGAGTTCAGATGATGAGAGATATGGGCGCTATTATGAGCCCCGAAAACGCATTCCTTACAAATCTCGGTATGGAAACGCTTGCTCTCCGTATGGAGCGCCATAGTGAAAATGCGGCAAAGGTAGCTAAATTCCTTTCCGAAAACGAGATGGTAGAGTGGATCAAGCATCCTTCTCTTACAACTGATAAGTATTATGACCTTGCTAAGAAATATATGCCCGACGGTATGGGCGGTATGATGAGCTTCGGCGTTAAGGGCGGAAGCGCAAAGGCTGCCGAGTTTATGGAAAAGCTTAAGATGATAAAGATCGTAACCCACGTTGCCGATGCTCGCTCCTGCGTTCTTCATCCCGCTTCCACAACACACCGTCAGCTTTCCTCAGCTGACCTTGAGGCTATTGGAATCAAGGATAACCTTATCCGTCTTTCCGTTGGTATCGAAAATGCCGACGATATTATTGAGGATATCAAGCAGGCTCTTGAAAGCATTTAAAAAAGCTACGCTCGATGAATTGACACAGGGTGTCATGAATTGATGCGGGCATCGCAAATTGCTATCGCATGAACAGACACAATGTGTCATTAAAATTGAGAGGATATTAACTATGCCGATTATTATACCACACGACATTCCCGCATATTCTACTCTTTACGGGGAAAATATTTTCGTTATGGATCACGAAAGAGCGCAGTCACAGGATATCCGCCCTATTGAGATCGCTATCGTAAATCTTATGCCCACAAAGATAGAAACGGAAACTCAGCTTATAAGACTTCTTTCCAACTCTCCTTTGCAGATAAAGGTTACTCTTATCGGAACGGAGAGCTACATAGGAAAGAACACCCCCTTACAGCACCTTCACAGATTCTACCACACCTTCTCCGAGGTTAAAAACCGCCGCTTTGACGGTATGATAATTACGGGAGCTCCTGTGGAAACTCTTGACTTTGAAGAGGTAAAGTATTGGAAAGAGCTTTGTGAAATAATGGAATATGCAAAAACCAACGTACAGTCCACTATGTTTATATGCTGGGGTGCCCAGGCGGCTTTGCATTATTACTACGGCCTTAACAAGATTCCTCTTGATAAGAAGCTTTTTGGCGTATTCCCCCACCGCAAATATACTATGTTTGATCCCCTTTTAAAGGGTACGGATGAGGAATTTTTTATTCCTCACTCCCGTCATACCACCATTACCCCCGACGAGCTTAAGAAGGCGGAGGACGATCTTATCGTTCTTGCAGGCTCGGATGAGATAGGCGCATCCGTCGTTCGTTCAAAGGACGGCAGACGTATTTTCCTTATGGGACATATGGAGTATGATAAGTACACCCTTAAGGGCGAGTATGACAGAGACGTTGCAAAGGGACTTGAAATAGATCCGCCAAAGAACTATTTCAGAGACGCGGCAAGAAGCGTAGTTGTGCAAAATTGGCATTCTACGGCAAATATTATTTATTCAAACTGGCTTAACTATTATGTATATCAGGTTACGCCGTTTGACTTAAATAAACTTCATTAAGGACTGCTGCAATAGTGCAGATCAAAAACAGACGGATTATGGCAAAACCATAGTTTGCATCTTGTTTATCGTATTATTTAAGGTTGAGATTTTGCATTTCATTGCAAAATCTCTTCTTTTTAATGTCTGTTTTTTATGCGTGACTGCTACGCCCCATGGGGTCCTCGTAAAATCCGTGAGGATTTTTGGGGAATGGGTCGGCCGTACGCCAGTACGCCGACGAGTACGCATTCCCGCATTCTGCCCAATTTCGCTAGTCCTTGTTTGGCAGAAAGGAGAAGCTATGATATTTATAACAGGCGATACACACGGTCTTATAAATTTTGATAAGCTACGTATCTTTGCTAAGGAAAATCCGAATCTTACCTATGACGATTATATGATAATTGCGGGGGATTGCGGAGTGTTATGGAGCAGTGAAACCTACGAAGCATTTATAAGTGAATATACGTCCTTACCCTTTACGGTGTTGTTTGTGGACGGAAACCACGAGAATTTTGATATGTTGACCTCTTGTCCCGTGGAAGAATGGAAGGGCGGAAAAATACACAGGGTAGCAGATAACGTAATTCATTTAATGCGCGGACAGGTGTTTGTGATAGAGAGAAAAAGCATATTTACCTTTGGCGGAGCAACAAGCATAGACAGAGGATGGCGCGTGCAGGGGCTCAGCTGGTGGCCCGAGGAGCTGCCAACCCTTGCAGATTACGACGAGGCGCTTTCAAATCTCCGTGAGCACGATTTCAAGGTGGATATTATAGTTACCCACTCCTGTGACGAAAGGGCGCTGCACTATCCTCCCGTGTCCGACTCCTTCAAGGGAGTAAGAATATATCCCGAAAACAGAACTCTTACCAATTTTGAGGAAATGGTGGACTACGGCCATTGGTATTTCGGTCACTACCACGTAGACGGTGACCTTACGGACAAAAAGACCGTTCTTTGTAATAACATTATAAAGATAAAATAAAAAAAGCTTTGAGGCGTATGCCCCAAAGCTTTTTGTGTTATTATTGGATTTTTATATAATTTATTCATCTAAAATGTTAACATTTGGATTAATATCCCAACTGCAGTCAAGGTTATTATATTTTTTGCGCGCACTTAAAATATAATCTGACATCTCATTGTGCATTTTTTGCACTATTTCATTGATATTTCTTCTGATATCGTTTATATCGTAATTACCCGTAGCCTCACAGGCAAAATATATATCAAGATTGATACAAGAATTACTGTGTCCCCACTCCACGTCCACGTTAACCTTTTTTATTCTGGCGCGTGCGCCATAAACCGTGAAGAAGCCCTTGCCGCTAAGATAGCTGTCCGCAATTCTTTCAATATCATATTCGAAATCTCTGTGTCCTATTGCACGTCCGTTTCCGTTGGGAGCAGTTGAGGGAGTATAAGCGCTTCTGTTCTCATACCCATCGTCCTCCTCATTGCTTGGCGGGAAGATATCGGAAAAACCGCCTTGAATAAAGAACATAACAAGCTTGACAACAAATATAACAGGCATTCCGAAAACGAATACTACCCAAGACAGTACCGTTTTTCCAACGTTACCATCGTGCTTGGGGAACCCGATGCGAACGCACATAAGATTGGAAAGGAGGAAAAATACCACGTGGAAAAGAATACAAACGAGGAACCAGTCTAAAATACGGATAAATCCTTTGTCAATGTGGCGCGCAATTCCAATCACGTGATCAACGTAGAGCCAGGAGATGAACAGCGACAAAAGAGCGCCTGCAATAAATCTTATTTTTTTAATCATTGTAAATACCTCTTATGTAATTTAGTTTTTATTATTTTATAGGCATTTCGATTCCGTTTTCGGGATGCCAGTTAAAGAATACTTCTTTGCCGTTGATAAGATATCTTTCGGGGCAGGTGGTCTCCATCCAGTCAAGGGGAATAAATTCATCCTTCTGTACGGAGGCAATCTTAAAGGCTTCCTTAAGCTCCTTGGTCTCCTCCTCGTTAAGGATACCCGGCTTACAGGAAACGAAAAGGGAGGACGCGCTCATTGAAAGAGCTTTTAGCCACTCTCTGTTAAGGGACCAATCAATAGCTCCCGTAATACCTACGCAGTCCGCATCCGCGCCAAAGAAGGCGTTGTTCTGCGCTACACGGAAGGCAAGAGTATTTACACCCATCTTTGCGGTTCTGTGCCATTCAAATCCGCTGGTATCATCCCCTGTTCTGTTAAGCTGATGAAGTCCTGCGCAAAGGTGACCGATGGCATTACAGCCGATAATTACAGCACCGTCGGAGTAATCCTTGATTACCTTATAGAAATTCTTTACTATCTCCGCGCTTGTTTTCGTTCTGTCATAGAAATGCCAATCGTCCATAGCAAGCTTATCAGTTATCTGAAATCCCCATCTGCCGAAAATATCAAAGGTGGAGAAGTCGTGCTTGATAAGGCGGTAGCCCCATCCTACAAGTCTTTCGGTGGTTTCCTTAACGTAGTTAAGCACCTCGGGGTGGGAGGGGTCAAGAACCTTTCTTGAATGCTCAAGATACCACTCCTCGGGGAAACAGTCAACCTTTCTTGGCTCGTCGTCACGTCCGTTTATAAGATAACGTACCCAGATACCCGGGCGTACGCCAAGGGTGGATATCTCCTCTGCGGTCTTTTTCATATCGGGAAAGCGCTCATTACCCTTATCCCAAGGGGCATCACAGGAGTTGGGTGACCATCCGTCGTCAATAACCATATAAGGAATGTTTTCACACTCTGCGCACATTTCCTTAACGAATTTCGCATCGGCAATTATCTCCTCATGGGAGCTTTTTCCGTAGGCGTAATACCAGTTGTTGGAGCCGTAAACCACGTGGTCGGGAAGATATGGGTTTGGAGACATAACCTTACAAAATTCCTTGATAGCGGAAAATGCGCTTACGTCCCTGTATTCCTTAAAGAATACGGTAGCGCACAAAAGCTCCCTGCCGAAAAGCAACGTACCGTCGCCGCCGTTACGAATATCCAACCACAGGGTAACGCCTTTTGTATCGTACTGCCAGAATGCCATTGCATTTGGCTGAACTCCAACGCCAAAGCACTCTGTATATCTGCCCGTATAATCAAGTACGGAGTCCGTGCCGTTTGATGCTGCCATATACCAGGGCATACATCTTTCGTTATGTATGGGGCCCCAATTAAGATCGCCGTAGCCCCTTTCCCAGGCGTCCCCAAGGACCTTTACGTCCTTTCTCATTTCGTTGTTCCAACGGAGTCTTACGTATCTTGCGCCCTTCTCATAGGAGGTTGCAAAAACGGTCAATGCATCATCCTTGATCTCAAAGCGTACGCAAGCGTCCTCCGCCTTGCACGCTTCACCGCAAAAGTCAAGCCTTGCGCCGTCAAGGTAGAATGATGTGTAATCGGGAATACGTATTTTCATATATTTTCTCCTTTTTTAAAGTCGGGTGTGTAAACAGAGCTTGCCGAGGATCTTTCCTGTATGTATCCGTCAAAGCCAAGCTTCATTGCGTGCTCCACCACGCTGTTGTATTCAAAGGTAGTTACCCGTCTTTTTAGCTCGGGGTACTCCCCCTTGCAAAATTCGGGTGTGTATTGGCTCATCAAAGAGAGCTTTACGTTGTCAACGCCGCAAATTTCAGCCACACGGTCAAGGATATTTATACTGTCCTTTCTGTGGGAGGGCAAAACAAGGTGGCGCACTATTACGCCCTTTTTAATTATGCCGTCCTCGTCAAACTCGCATTTTGGCTGCTGCGACACCATGGATCTAAGGGATCTTGACGCTACCTCGTAGTAGTCCTTCGCCCTTGAATATTTTTCGGAAAGCTCGGGGGAAAAATACTTCATATCCGTTAAATAAACGTCCACGTACCCCGCCATTTTTTCTATTTCCTCGGGTAGCTCGTATCCCCCCGTGTTGTATACAACGGGGATAGTAAGCTTGCCCCTTACCATATCAAGGGCATCCCTTATTTTGTCTGCATACTGAGTAGGGGAAACCAAATTTATATTGTGTACACCCCTTGATTGCAGCTCCAGAAATATTTCACCAAGGCGGGAAACGGAAATTTCCTTACCGACTCCGCCGTGGCTTATATCGTGATTCTGACAGTAGACGCACTTTAGAGGGCAACCCGAAAAGAAAATTGCGCCGCTGCCCTTAGTACCGCTGATGGGGGGCTCCTCCCAATGGTGCGCCATGACCTTGGCGACCTTTATTTTGTCACCCGAGGAGCAATATCCAATCCCCTCGCTTCTGTCGATACCGCACCTTCGCGGGCAGAGAGTACATTTCATCTTATATCTCCCGCCGTCAATTTTATCAGCTTGCTTAAGTTGTCGGGCTGCTCCTTTGCCTCGTGGGCGGAACGGTTTTTAGACACGTATCCGCACTTTCTGCACTTGTGGATGATTATAAATCCCTTTTTCGGGTCTGTTTCCACGCGGATAGGATCCATAACTCCGCCGCAGTCACTTGCTCTGTCCCCGGGCATTACGTCCACGTGCTTGGAGCAAAGACATTTCGGACAGTGATTTCGTGAGGAGTAGCCAAGGGGCTTTACCTCGTGACCGCAATTCTCACAGATAAAGCCGCTGTCATTTTTTGTAAATCTTTTATTTTCCATATTATTTACCTACACAAAAACGGGAGAATATCTCGTTTACTATTTCCTCGCTGGTGGCTCTTGCATCTATCATATCAAGCTCCGATAAGGCATTTTCAAGGGCGAAGCAGATAATATCAGGAGTCTCTCCAAAATCAAGAGCATCCTTTGCCTCTTTGACCTTTTCAAGGGCAAGATTAACAGAGGAAAGCTGACGCGCGTTTGCAATCAAGGGATCGTTTGATAAATTTATCTTGTCAAGCTCGTACATTTTGTTTAAAACCTCGGCAAGTCCATCAAGCCCGTTCTGACTCTTTGCGGAAATTTCGCACACGTACTCAAAGCTTTTATGCACGTGTTGTATAAATTCCTCGCTAAGACAGACCTTAAGGTCCCCCTTGTTAAGTACCGCAATACAGCTTTTTCCCTGTACGTCCTTAATTATTTTGTAGTCCTGATCGCTTTCCCTCTCACTCATATCGAATACGCAAAGCACAAGCTCGGAGGAGTCAAGCTTTTCCTTGGCGCGCATAACGCCTATTTTTTCCACCGTGTCCTCAGTCTCTCGGATGCCCGCCGTATCGGCTAAACGAAGGGTTACGTTTCCCACAAGGGCGGTATGCTCAATAACGTCACGGGTGGTGCCTGCAATATCCGTTACAATGGCAAGCTCCTCTCCCGCAAGAGCATTGTAAAGGGAGCTTTTTCCCGCGTTTGGCTTGCCAACTATGGCGGTACGGATTCCTTCACTTACCGCGCGGGATGATCGATAACTGTTTTTCAACCCTGTAAGCTCGGCTAAAACCTTGTTAAGAGTATTTGCCATAGCGCCTCTTTCGTTGTCCTCAATATCCTCGTCGGGATAGTCAATTGTGGCGTAGGAGCGGGTAATAAGGTCAAGCATAAGGGCGCGTATATAGGTAAGCTTGTTAGAAAGTGTACCTCTTGCAATGGAGGATGATAAACGAAGCTGAGCATCGTTTGTCGCGTCAATAACTCCGCCAATTGCCTCCGCGCGGGATAAGGTCAGCTTGCCGTTAATATAGGCTCTCTTTGTAAATTCTCCTGCCGATGCCATTTTTGCGCCGCAGGATAAAACCGTTTCAAGCACCGCCTGAGTAACGTAAGAGCCTCCGTGACAGCAAATTTCGCACACGTCCTCCCCCGTAAATGAGTGGGGAGCTTTAAAATAGGTAAGAGTGCCGTCGTCAATGGCTATTCCGTCACGCACTATGCTTCCGTAATAGCATCTCCTTGGGATAAGGTCAAAAACGTCCGTTTTCTTTGGAAGCACAAACATCTTTGATACTATTTCAAGGGCAGAATCGCCGCTTATTCTTATCATAGCAACGCCGCCCTTTCCTCTCGCGGTGGAAACTGCGGCAACCGTACTTAAAAGCATTTTATCACCTCGCTTGATTCTCTTTTTCAATTTTACCACACCCAACGTTTATTTTCAATAGAAAAATATAATATAAAAATGAGTTGACTTACTAAAGACGGTGTGCTATACTCGTATACGTTAAGAAATTTATCAAAAGAGGCGCTTTATGATAACTGACAAAAAGGTAAGGACAGAAGCAATTTTAATAGGCTCTCTCTGTGCCATATCCTATCTTGCCGTATACGTTGCAAGAAACGTTTTAAGCACAGTAACTCCCGTAATGGTGGAAAACGGAGAATTTACAAAGGAATATATAGGTAATATTTCCTCACTTTTCTTTATTTTCTATGCTATCGGTCAGCTTTTAAACGGCTTTCTCGGTGACAAAATAAAGGCAAGGTATATGATGTCCGCAGGACTTTTACTTGCCGCCGTAGTTAATTTTATTTTCCCCTATATTGTGGTAACTCGGGCGGCTGCAAAGGCGGCATACGGTCTTACGGGCTTTTTCCTTTCCATGATATATGCGCCAATGACCAAGGTGGTGGCGGAGAATACTCATCCCGAATACACCACAAGATGTAGCTTGGGCTACTCCCTTGCATCCTACGTCGGCTCTCCCGTGGCGGGAGCCCTTGCTGCAATTATGGCTTGGCAAAGCGTATTTACCGTCAGCAGTATTGCCCTTGCTGTTATGTCGGTAGCTTGCTTTACTGTGTTTTTACACCTTGAAAAAAAAGGCGTTATCGTGCATAACAGATACAAAAAGTTCAAGGACGTGTACGAAAAAAGGTCGTTTTTCGGTAATATTTCCGTCCTCGTTAAAAGAAGAATTCTACTTTTTTCATTAGTTTCCGTCCTTACGGGAGTTGTAAGAACTGCGGTAGTGTTCTGGCTTCCCACCTATTTTTCGGAGCATCTCGGCTTCCCACCGAGGACTGCTGCGGCGGTGTTTACCATAGCCACCCTTTTAATATCCCTTACGGTATTTTTAACAGTAGCAGTATACAAGCTCTTCAGAAGCAATATGGATCTTACCCTCTTTGCAACCTTTACCCTTTCGGCGTTGTTCTTTTTGGGCGTATTCCTTATAAAGCAACCTATTTTAAACGTGTTTATGATAGTTATGGCGGTTATGTGCGCAAATTCCGCCGCAACCGTCCTCTGGAGTATGTACTGCCCCACCCTCAAGGACACAGGCATAGTTTCCGCGGCGACGGGCTTCCTCGTATTTATTGGATATATCGCATCCTCTCTTTCAAGCACCCTCTTTGCCAACGCCGTGGACTCCATCGGCTGGGGCAATCTTATCATTGTGTGGATGGGACTTATGATTCTGGGCTCTCTTGCTATGGTCCCTTATCTTTTTAAGAAAAAAGCATAAACAATAGAAAAACCTCGACACGTGTCGAGGTTTTTTGCTTTTTTATTAAATTATGATTTTGTCGGCTCCATACTGTCAATAATTTTTTCAATCTCGGAAAGCTCTATCGTATCGGGGCAATAAAAAATGTAAAAATATTTATCATCTGCCCAATAAAATTCATAGTAACCGTGGGACATTGAATAATATAGCTTTAGACCTGATTTAAGAACAACATCATTATAACTAACGCCTTGACTATTTATATGAATATCTGTACCGTCGCTGTTTATATACTGACTTAAATTGATTATTTCATCGTTTCCGTTTTTCCATCTTGTTATTACCCATGATTCAAGATTATTTACATAATCTAACGTATATCCTTCTGCTATATATGACGGAAAAAGCGGAGCTTCTATTACCGTTTCCTGTCCATCCTTGTTATCTACGGTAACGTTTATATAGTTATCATAAAATTCCACAAGGAAATTGACGATAGGTTCTCTTATGGCGGATACGCTCATCACAAGAATAAGAGAGGTTAAAACAGCCACTAAAATAACCGTAGCTTTTTTGGAAAAGCTTCTTGCGCTTCGCCTTGTATTATTCATTAGCTTGCTTATTGCATTTTTATACTTTTCGGAAAAGGTTATCTCCTCATCGGGTAAAGCGTCTATAATTGCCATTTCCCTAAGGTCCGCTTCCATCAGGGCTTCCTTTACTATAGCCAACTGCTTATCCGTCATAGCCTTCCTCCTTGAATTTTTCTATAATCATTTCCTTGCCTTTATAAAATCTTGTCTGTACGGTGGATAAGGGAATTTGCATCTGATCTGAAATTTCTTTAAAGGTCATATCGTATATAAAATAAAATGACAATACGTCTCTGTATTTTGGCTCCATATTAGATATGTATTGCTTCACTCTGTTTACTATATCATTTTTTTCTATCTCGGTTAAGATGCACTTATTATCCTCCTCGGTGATCTCGTTTATAGAAAAAAACATTTTATTTTTTCTCATAACGCGCAAGGAGCAATGCTTTGCAATTTTATATACGTATGCCTTTTGGTTATCCTTTGTAAAGTTTTTTATAACACCTATACGCTCTGCAATTCTTTTAAATGATTCCTGCGCAGCATCCTCCGCATAGTGATGGTCCTTTGTAATATATTTTGCAACCTTGAAAACGTATTTTTCATATCTACTATAAATTTCAATAAAATCGTTAGTATCCTCGGGGTCAAATACAAAGGTTAAATAAAGCTCTAAAATTTATATCACTCCCCTCTTTTTTAACTGATTTTAGCATATTTCTATAAAAATTACAAATTTTTTTGAAAAATTTGAAAAAATTTTTAAAAATTTACGATAATTTTCAAAAAAAATGACTTTATATATATGAATGGTAAAAATTAGCGAACTACCATTTTAATCCATAAAGGAAAGAGAGGAAAAAATATGAAAAAATTTTTATCACTTTTATTAACAGTTGTTTTTTGCGTGGTGTTAGTCTTACCCATATATGCATCAAACGAGGGAATAATGCCTTGTTACAATAATACAGCTAGTGCCGTTGTGGAATTTACTATTAGTGATACAGGATCAGCCCGAGTGACTTGTGGATATAATGGATATTATGGTATCACTACTAATGCAACAGTAAACTGTAAAATTGAAAAAAGAACCTTATTCTGGTGGTCCGACGTGGACGGTGCGGAATGGACCGACTACTTAGAAGGAAGCAGAAGCGAAATCCAACACCTTATACAGCTTCCCAAATCGGGAAAGTACCGATTGACCTATGAAATTACAGTATATGGATCAGGCGGAGCGCCCGACGTAATAACAGGAGAAATTGAAAAAGAATATTAAAAAAGAATATTAAAAACACAAATTATTGAAAATAAAAGGAGGAACAAAAATGAAAAAGAAATTAACGTCATTATTTGCGGCTATGTTAGCAGTTATTATGCTTGTTACAGCAATTCCCGTTTTCGCTATGGATGTGGATTCTACCACTGTTAAAGAAGTAGAAGAATTAAGAGAAGAAAACGTAAAGCATTTTGAAATGACGGACGGCACGTATAAGGCTGTTGTATATAGTGACGCAGTACACAGAAAAGATGCTGACGGCGTTTGGCAGGATATAGATAATACCCTTGAAGCCGTAAAAGAAAACGGCAACACCGAATATAGCTCCTCCGACGGTAGAATCAAATTTTCTAAGAATATAAAAAACGGAAAGATA
>JAFUOY010000018.1 GCA_017481595.1 Clostridia bacterium
AAATAAAAGGAGAAAAAATGAAAAGGATCATATTTACAATTATTACGGTGCTTGTTCTCCTTTCCCTCCTTTCCGTATCTGCCCTTGCGACGGAGGAAAATAGGGAAATGACCGAGGATAGCACGGAATTAACCGAGGAAAAAACGGAAATAACGGAAGAATCCACGGAACCTATTGAAGACAGTACGGATCTTCCCGAGGATAGTACAAACCTTCCTGAGGACAGTACAGACGCGCCCGAAGAAAACACGGGACCTATTGAAGACAGTACGGATCCTCCCGAGGACGATACAGACCTTCCTGAGGACAGTACAGATCCTCCCGAGGATGGTACGGACATTCCCGAAGGTAGTACAGATCTTCCCGAGGATAGTACAAACCTTCCTGAGGACAGTACAGACGCGCCCGAAGAAAACACGGGACCTATTGAAGACAGTACGGATCCTCCCGAGGAAGGTACAAACCTTCCTGAAGACAATACAGATCCGCCTGAGGACGATACAGACCTTCCCGAGGACAGTACAGATCCTCCCGAGGATGGCACGGACATTCCTGAGGATAGTACAGACCTACCCGAAGACAGCACAGGACCTATTGAAGACAGTACGAACTCTCCCGAAGAGGACGCGGGTCCAAACGGGGACTCCACGGAAGAAACAGAGGAATTTGATATTGAAAAATATATTACGGATAAGATAATTCCCGTGGTGGTAGGCGTAGCAACGTCTATTATTGCGTTGATCGGATCTCTTATTAAAATCAAGGGCACTATATCTACGCTTAATTCGTCAAGTGACGGCTTAAAAGATGTTAAAAAGAATGTAAGCGATACTCTTTTGGGTGTAAAAAACGAGCTTACTACAGGACTTGCCAAGGTGGAAAAATCCTTGGAAGATGTACCGGAGCTTATGGAAGAATATCAAAATTTAAAGGATGATTATTTGGAGCTGAAGGATCAAGTATCCGTACTGACGGAGGCTATTGCTTTGGGATTCGCCTCATTACCTGATGCCGTAAGATCAGGCGCTGCAAGACAGATCTACATCCTCACAGATAAATATAACGGGGTTAATGAAGATGAAAAGTAAGTTCAAATTATGCATTCTTTACATATTGTCCTTCCTTACGTCTGTTGCTCCGCTCGTTATATACGTTGTTATCAACCGCGCCCGATACATAAGCACCGTGACGGAAACGGTGAAGCTGAGCATCGGATGTATGATATGCGCAGTCCTTTTACTGCTTAAGCTTCTCGGAAAGCTGAAAATGTCATCTTCAACAATGACGTTTGGCGTTATATTTCTGCTGTCGTATTTTTTAAAAAGCATTACGGACGATCTTTTGGTGCTATCATTTCTTGCTCTTGCCGGGGATATTGCGGATAAGATCTTTTTCCACATCCCGATAAAGAGAGTTCGGGAAAATATAAGGATCGATAAGACTGCAGATGCTACTGCCGAGAAGGTAGGGGAAATGCTGGAGCATTATTACAGAGGAGGTATGAACGTTGAAAAAAACTGATATACGTAACTTTATATTTAAAAACATAGGCGTTATTCTTACCATTGCAATGTCTCTTTTGTACATATTCAAGGGATTTTATTCCCTTGAGGAAAGTGGAAAAACCGTTTTCGAGATAATCGGAGACGGCGCAATGTCCGCAATATTCGGTTTTGCCGTTGCTGCACTTCTTCGTCAGACGGGATTCAATTACGGTAATGACGATATCGAGCTTATTAACGCAAGATCTCTTCACTCAAAGAAGATCGATAAGATATCTCCTTATATGAATTTGCTTGACGAATTCTGTAAGGAGGAAAACATAAAAAACCAAAAGGAAATGAGGTCCAAAATATTAGCCCCGAGAGGACTGAGATATGAGGACTTTTTCACTCCCGAGGGCGTATTCAAGGGTGAGTATCCACCTGAGCCTTTTCCTGCTGATAAAGCGCGCAGGAAGGCGTACAGGCTTGATATGAAGGCTGTACTCAAGGCGCAGAGGCTTGAGCTGACGCCTCTTGCTACATCCTCTCTCACGTCGGAGCGCGCAGAGATAAACGATAAATACAATTTCAAGGGAGACGAGCGCGAGTATGCTGAAAAGAGAAATAAGCAGCAAAGCATAACCAAGCTTGCGTGCGCTGTAGTATTCGGATATTACGTTTTGCGCTTTTCGGCAGGCTCCGTATGGCAGGACCTTTTATGGCCCGCTTTCCAGGTGGTGTTGTACCTTACCTTGGGAGCTATTGAAATGCTTGATGCGTATATGTTTATGCGCACGGATAAGTGCGGCAGTATCCTCCGCAAAATCGACGTAATAGACAAGTTTTATATTTATGCAAAGGAGAAAACAAATGAGCAAGAAGTCGTTGAAGCTGAGTGATTACGAAGAATACTATGATTCCGTAAAGGAAGATAAGGTAGCAACTGCCAAAATAAAGGCGAATGAGATCCGCGAGAAGAACGTGAATAACACCTACGATCAGATCGAGCGCAGCGCCGCCAACGCTTATAAAGACAGCGTTGCAAAGGTGGACCGCCAAAAGTCACAGGCTATGCAGGATGCAAATGCCCTTAACGAGCGTCTTGCGCGCTATATTCCCGAGGTAAATCAGCGAATGGGAGTAGGAGGCACGGGAACGTCGGATACTCTTACTCTTGAGATGTACGCAGAAGCGAATAAGCGCAGGCAAGGTATATCCGATACATACGATACACAGAAAATAGATATGCTTAAGGCTTTCCAGGATGCGGCTACCGCCCGTGAGCTTGAAAGAGCTTCAAAGCTGGATGAAATCGAGATTTCCAACATTGAAGCTCTGGCGGACGCTGCGACAGCAAAAGAGGAAAAGGAAAAAGTAGAAGAAGAGACAAAGAAAGTAGAACAAGAGACAAAGGACGCTACACAGAAAAATAACCTTGGCGCTCTTGGCCAAGGCGTTATTGACGGAAGCATTTCCTTTAAGGACTACGCTGATTACTATAACAAGGCAAGCGGAGATCTTGACGATGATGAGGATCTTGCCTTAAAGCTGCAGTATGATGAAATAATACAGGATCAGTATTGGAAAGCTGAATCAAACGATTCTATAGGAATGTACCGCGAGGTAAACGGCAAGGAATACGTATTTGATATGTTCGGTGACGGAAAGGTGCGAGAGGTACGCGACGGAGACGTTAAAAAGGTCGGAAAAGATATATACAAGTACGAAAACGGTCAATGGAAATATATGGGTACCCAGGGAACGGACGAGGGAACTAAAGAAAACAATTTAATTGAAACTTTGAAAAAAAGCGGAATTGCTGGATCTTAATTGTTCTATGTACCGTAATGTAGAAAAGGAGAAAATATGTCAAATTTTTGGGAGTGGTATAAAGCTGCTGCTATAGGCGGCCCGGTCTTGGGATCACTTGCTTATAAGGATAAACTGAAAATAAAGGATGATGATTCAAAATTTGAAAGAGGATTAAAGGAAACCGGGCAAACGTGGTTGGACTGGAATTCTCGCCTTGTTAAAGGTTTATCTAAAAGTATTGAGGGCGTTGTGGACCTTGGATTAGGTATTGCTGCAGGAGCAACGGATATATTCGGCGCAGATAAAGCAAGACGCCAGCTTGAGGAAAAGATCAAATATGATTGGACGTCCGAGCAGTTTAAGGACTTTGATACAAAAAATAAAGATAGTGCGCTACGCGGCAACAAGGCAGGAGAGTTTGTCGGTAACGTAACGGAGGGTATCGGAGGTATGGTGCCTGCCCTGGCAACGGGCGGTACCGCAGGAATGGTCCTTACAGGAGTAAGCGCGGCAGGAGGCGGCGCAGAGGAGGCTCTTAATAAGGATGCTAATATCGGCGCGGCTCTCGGCTACGGCGGTATGATGGGCGGAATCGAGGCTCTTACGGAGAAAATAGGCGGCTTTACGTTCGGCGGTGGCACTTCCCTTTTGGGAAAGGCTACTGCCGGCACTAAGGCAGGCAAATTCCTGTCAGGCGGCATCGGTAAATTTGTCGGGGATTTTGTGTCTGAAGGAACTGAGGAGGTAATATCGGATCTTTCAAGTCCTCTTGCTAAGAAGGCTATGGGAGTTGATAACAGATCTCTTAAGGAGCAATACGGGGAGGTAAGAAAGGGCCTTGGAGAAACCTTCCTTGTAGGCGGTACCGTGGGTAGTGTTATAAGCGGCGGACAAAACGTAATGCGTAACAATGCCAACAAGGAAAGAGGCGGTGCGCGCGCATCCAGGGCGGATGATTATCTTAAGTATATCGGAGAGGTATCAAAGAATTACAAGGGTACAGATGCAGACGCTAAATACAGTAAGGCTGTAAACGAGGCATTTTTAGAGGCAGAAAGGGAACTGACGCAGATGGACGAAAGCTCTCGAAAAAACTACCTCCACTCCCTTGAAAAGACACCTTTCAAGCTTGCGTTTGATACGAACGGTAAGTTTATCGGCGCCGCAGCGGATAACGTAAACGCTTCTTCTATTACAAATAACCTTAAGGATCTATCCGCAAATCTTAAGTACAAGGCTATCGACCGCGATACGAAGGTAAGCACGGATGCAGAGGACGTAAAGACTCTTATCGAGGACGTGCTTGGGGACAGAGCCGCCGTTGTTATATCGGATGCAATGGATCAAAGCACAAGAGCTACCTATGACGTTGACACGGGCATAATATACGTAAATAACAACGTGGAGTTGGATGAGACCTTTTCCTCCGCCGTTCTTGCAATTCACGAAATTACGCATACTACGGAGGGCACAATAGCATACGACGATCTTGCTACGCTTGTTACGTCTGTAGCAGGAGAAAAGGAATTCCAAAAGAGGCTTGAATCAATGGGCTATTCTGCCTTTGACGAAGAGGGCCTTTCAAAAAAGCAAGTTGAATACATAGCAAGGACGGAAATATTTGCGGATCTTGCAGGGCATCTTCTTTCCACGCCTTCCGCACTTGCCAAGCTGAGAGCACGCGATAAGGGGCTTTTTGACAAGCTTAAAGCTTCGATCGAGTCAGCACGTGATAAAACTACCTCACGAGAGGGAAAAAGGGCTTTAAACAAGGTCCTCAAGGTTTTTAACAAGGCTCTCGACGCTTCCCACGGCGGCGTTAAGCTCTCCGATCTAAAGGATGACGAGGAGAAAAAAGAAAACACCGAGCAGGAGCCCGGTGTGGATAATGAAAGAAATTCTAAAATAACTGCTGGTATGACGGATGCAGAAAGATACGAGATACTAAAAAATAGAGAGATAGAAAATGTTCCAATGGTTGAACATATACCTACTAACGTATTGGATAATATTTTAGAAATATCTTCGTGGGATGATTTGAATAAATATTTTAAAAGTGAAAAACGAAAATTGATAGACAAAATTGCTACTGAATTTGGTGTATACAATAAAGAATATTTCAACAAAGATACTCAAATGAGCTTTGTGTTTTCAAAAAATAATTTTCGTGAAACTTATAACAAACAGGCCCACAATTATGTGTCATTTGCCAAGATATTTTCTGTTTTTAACAACGTAATTGAAAGCGCTGTCGGAATTGAAATACATAATAATCCAAAACATAAACCTGATCCTACTCTTGAAAATATGTTTGTTTTGGTAAGTGCATATCAGGATGAAAATTATATCGTTCCTATTAAATTGGAAGTGAAAAAGTTCAAGGATAAGAAAAATAATCTTTATGTGATAATTTCATCTGGAAAAATAAAAACGACAGAGGTCTGGAAGCAAGGGAATACCATTGATGGCGTTACCCAAAACTCTCGCTCTGTCAATATAAGTATATCAAAACTTTTTGAAAAAATCAACCCTTTTGATAAAAGTTTTATCAAATACATTCCTAATGGATTCTTGAGTGAAGAACAACTTAAGGTCAAACAGGAGGCTTTGGAAGAAGATCGTTTAAATGACGAAAAACGAAACGCTTCCAAAAATGAACGAAAATCTAAAATTCCCGAGAAAAACGGGGTTACTTGGGATGATCTTACTAAAGGTGATGACTCCTTCAAAGACGCGGAGGATAATAGCGATATCATAGTACATCCGCCTGCGCCGAAGAAAAAGACTACCGAGAAGGAAAAACCAAAGGCAGAGGCTAAAAAGGAAACGAAGAAAGCCAAGAAGCCTCTTAAGATTACAAAGGCCCTTACGGAGGATGAGGCGCGTAATATTGTTGCCTACATAATGGAGGATCACTTTAAGGAGATTACCGAGGATACCAAAATGGCGTATCTTCCTAAAAATGTTCGTAAGGATGTTTTCAACAAGCTTACTCATATTGCCGGTACCAACGATATGGAAGCGTATGTTGGAAAGGTGTACGAGGTTGCGGAGCTTTTGTGCAATGAAGCTGTTATTCGTGAGCAGTACGACATATCGGACCGCGCCGACGTTGACGAGGCGTACAGAACGGTTGAAATACTTGATTCGTATAAGGGTAAGATAAACCTTGAAGCTATACGCGAGGATATCAAGAGTGTGTACGATACGCGCGCAGCTCATCTTATAAGGACCTGGGGCGCAAAGAAAACAAGGGGAGTATCTACTGACGTTATAAAAGAAGAGCTTGCTGAGTACGGTATCAGAATATTGAGAGACAACGAAGCGGATATTTTCACCGATATGATATCTATATACGATCAAGCTGAAAGCATTATAGATGAGGCTGAAAAAAGCATCACTATAAAGGTCAAAGATCTCTTTGTTGATGATCCTGCCGGAAAGTCAAATCTTATAGAGAACGTTGCCGACGATTTGCATACTCTTTTTAACAAAAATCTGGAGAGGGAGTATTTCAAGACGTATTCTAAGCTTTTGTCCGTATGTAGAAAATTTGACGATCTCAAGAAGGGAACGTACGTAAATGCTACAGAAAATGAGGATGCTGCTCTCAGAAGCGTATATGACAATTTAAAGACTCTTCGTGGAGGACTTTTAAGTGTTAAATCCATAACGGACACCTTTAAATATCTAAGCGTTTGGTATTCTGACAAGAACAAATCCTTGGAGGGAAGAATAGATTCTGAAACACAGGAGCTTATTCGTGAAATAGCGTTTCGCCCGGAAGGTCCTATCAACGTAATAGAACTTAAAAACATACTTAAGGTGCTTCAACGGGTATATTCTACACTTGAAAACTATACAAAGGTTTACCGTGATGGCAATTACCAGGATATAGGTAAGATAGTCGAAAAGAATATGGAAACGGCAGATAATGCCGCAAAAAATGACAATACCATTACGAGATTCTATAGGAACGGTACCAAAGGTTTTTGGTATAATATATCCGATCCTCAGTTTGTATGCGAGCTTCTTGATGGATATAAGCAAGGTTTTGCTATGGATACTCTTAAAGAGCTTCGTGAGGGTGAAATTAAATATTCTAAGGCTAAAATTGATATTTTAAAGGAATATGAAAATTTTGTTCAAGAAAAGGATAACAGAAAATATATTGATTCTCTTTCCAAAAGAAGCGTTAATATAGGAAATATAAGTGTTCCTATGGATATTGCTATTTCTGCGTATATGACTAATAAGAGATGCCACGCGCAAAAGGGCTTACAGATGAACGGCTTTGAATATAAAGCGCCAAAGGGGGACGTTATTAAGCTCGAGGGCCTTACCTCTGGCGATATATCGGGAATAGAGTCCAACTTTACACACCAGGATAAGACGTTTATATCTATCGTAGAGAACATTTATAAAAAGTGCAAGAATTATAAATATGATACAGATATGATACGTCTTGGATTCAGTAATATTGTTAAGGATTATTATTATCCTATTTTTCGTGTTCACGCAACGAGCATTGAATCAAGTGAGATGTATTTTGCGGCGGATTCTGTAAATACGGTTTATTTTAATAAAAACACAGTTCAAGGAGCAAAGCAAAGGCTTGTTGTAAAAAGTGTTCTTGACACTATGGTAAATCATATTGAAGGAATAGCAAGATACACGGGATATGCAATCCCTGTTGATAACTTTAATAAGCTATGGAATTATAATACTGTCGAAAATAAAAATAATCCTGTAACAATAAAGAATAAGCTGGATGCTTTTTGGGGAAAGGGATCTGCGTACATAGTCAACCTTGTTAACGACGTGCAGGGTAAAAGACTTGAACAACAGCCCGGAGCAAAGATAATAAACTGGGTGCGTGGCAGCTATGCTACTTATCAGCTTGGCGCTAATCCCAAAGTATGGGTTACACAGCTTTCCTCCTATCTCGCTGCCTTTAATAAGCTTTCGTCTGATTCTATGCTTAAGGCATTTACTATAAGCGGCGAGGACGTTGACGAATTCTGTACACTTGCTGAAATTCGTAACAACGATATGCAGGTGGCCAAGGCACAGTCAGTTTCGGATAAAATAAGCAAAAAAGCAGAATTCTTTATGAAGCCTATTTCTAAGGTGGACCGTATGGTTGTTTGTAAATTATTTGCAGCGTGCCAGTTGGAAATAAACAAACGCAACGGTCTTGAAATAGGAAGCGAAGAAAACAAGGTTAAAGCCGGAGAGCTTCTTACAGAATTGATTTTTGAAACGCAGCAAAACTCTTTTGCTTCAGAACGGTCAGAAATTATGAGAAGGTCGGGAGAGATTATAAAGAGCTTTACTATGTTTTCAGCTGATGCTATGAAGCTTTGGAGCCGTTGGTTTGGCGCGATAGGAAAACACCATACATTAAGACGGGAACTTTATCTTGCCAATAAAAACAACCTGGATACGTCCGCTATCGAGAAGGAATTGAGCAAAGCGAAAAAGAATGTTGCAAAAACTACAACGTCCGTAATGACGGTTGCTATGTTTATGGCGCTTGTCGCTATGGCATTTAGACATCTTTACAACAAGGATGATGAGGAAAACGATGCGGTTACCTTTGCTAAAGATTTTGGTGCTAATCTTATCGGTATGTTCCCGTTTATAAGAGATGCTTATTCTTATTTTTCCGACGGGTATGAGGTTGGAACATTTGCTACGGATACATACAATACGGTACTTAAATCGATTAAAACCACATTCGGCAATATAAATGACCTTATTGACGGAAAATACGTATCTAAACAGACGCTTAATAAAAACTATAAGGATTTAGTGTTTAGTATGGGCCAAGTGTCAGGCTTACCTACAAGGAATCTTTATAATGTGACTACAGGGCTTATAAATAGAGTTTTTGAAGGGTCATTAGGATATAGGATAAACAATGCACTTTACGGAAAATCTTACTCAGCAGATCTCAGCGAGGCTATTGAGGAGGGAGATGAAACTAAGGTACACACTATCCTTTCCCTTGCAAGCACTGGGGATGGCAAGTATTCAAGCGCGGCTGCAGACGTATTGTCCAAGCTCTATGGAGAGGGATATAAATGTTTGCCGCGTACTATAGGCGATAAGCTTACCGTTGCCGGAGTGGAATACGAGCTTACGGGCAAGCAGTACAGAACGATCAACCAGGAATACGGACAAGCCACGGATCTTATCAACAGTATGGTTTCCTCCTCGGAGTTTGGCAAGCTCAGTTTTGAAGCGCAAAGCAAGGCTATCAAATTCGCAAACGATTATTATTTTGCGGTAGCCACGGAAAAGGGCCTTGATATGCGTTATAATTCTGATTCATCATACTACAAAAAATTGGTGTATGGTAAGCTTATCGACGTTAAGGTCCTTGCAATGGCTTCGGCGCGAGTGCATCAGATAAAGACTGAGGCTAAAGACGGCGAGAACGTCCGGGAGAAGATAAGAGATTACATAGAGTCCTTGAGGATATCCGCAAATGAAAAATATTTGCTTTTCAACTATTTCGGCTACACGTCAATGGTTGACAAGGATAAAATAAAATCTCATATTAGATCAAATTCAAAGCTGACAGCTGAGGAAAAGGAATATTTGCTGAAACGTTATAATTAGAGAAGAAAAGACCGCTTTCGGGCGGTCTTTATCACGTTGACATAAAGTCACAAAGAAAGTCACAAAAAAATAATTTTACTCACATTTCAGGGCGATTTTTCTCTGCTTTTAAGGTTTTATGAGTGCAAAATGAGATAAAATAACGGCAAAATATGGCTGTCAAAAAATCTCTCCTTCTCCGCCAACAAAAAAGGACACCACACGGTGTCCTTTTTTGTTTATCCAAGCCGCAGTAGGGGTTCCCCGAAGCGAGCTTGACGAGCTTTGGGGGTTCCCGTAGGCTTGGCATCTCATCACCGCACAACGTGCGGTGCATATCATCAGCCCCTTTGGGGCTGTATCTCATCACGCGCCAGCGTGCATTTTTCCTGCGGCTTGATGATATCCAGCCCTGCGGGCTGATGATATGCCGCAACAAGTTGCGGATGATATACACGCCTTAGGCGTGATTGGGACGCGAATCTCTCCTTCAAATATACAAAGCCTCGTCGCAACTCTTTTTGCTTGGCAAAAATCCTCTCTTCTTCTCCGCCAAGTGAGACCAAAATCGAGCTAATTCGGTTTTGGTCTTTTCTTATGCCTATTTTTAGGTTCTTTGTGGTGTTCAAATTTCTAATATAAAGCATTTTAAAGCAATTTACGTGATATTTGAAAAATTTATATTTTGGTTGCTTTCTTTATAGATTTGTGGTACAATTACGATATAGAATTTTTCGTAAAAAAGGAGCAACTACGCTATGTTAGGCAAGTTAAAAATAGAAACTGAAAATAAGATTGCTAACGAAGAACTTGTCAAAATAAAGAATGGAGAAATTTGTGAATATAAGCTTAAAATTGAATTTGCCGAGCCTACAAATCCCAGTATATATTCTATAATTTGGGAAGAGGATCAGGTTGATATGTATGGCTTTTGGTCTTCAAAATCCTTTCAGCAGCATAATCTAACTCCCGAATGGGGAATGCGTACAAACGATAGCGAGGTAT
>JAFUOY010000019.1 GCA_017481595.1 Clostridia bacterium
GAAGGTCGAGTGACATTCTATCTGTTGTCGTTACCGCCTCATCCTGCCCTCGGTCAGTTCTCGGTTGGATTTGGCGACGACTGCCACACCTTACCTCTCCCTTTTTCACCCACAGGGTGCGGTCGAGGACGGTTCATTTTGCATTTTGCATTTTGTGACGAAGGTCGAGTGACATTCTATCTGTTTTACTACGGATGCCTTGCATCCTACACCTCATCCGTCTGCTCCGCATCCACCTTCCCCTCAAGGTGAAGGCTAATTCTGCATTCTGCACTCTGCATTCTGCATTACTAATTTTGCATTTTGAATTTTGAATTTTGCATTTATGACGGGTACGCATTCAGCCCCTCGTCACCGCGTACGCCGTCAAGCATTTCGTAATAGCCCTGAGCCCCTATCATAGCGGCGTTGTCACCGCAAAGGCAAAACTCTGGTGCGTAAAACTCCGCGCCGTATTTTTTACATTCCTCTGTAATTCCTGCGCGAATGTGGGAGTTTGCGCTTACTCCACCTGCTAAAACTATCTTTTTGTAGCCCGTTTTTGAAAGCGCCTCGCCAACCTTCTGACGGATGGCATCCACTACGGTCTTTGTAAAGGATGCGGCAATATCCGCCTCGCACAGCTCCTCGCCCTTTTGTCTTTTCGTGTTTATATGATTTATAACTGCGGTCTTAAGTCCGCTGAAGGAAAAGTCAAGGGAGTCCTTAAGGGCGGGAGAGGGAAAATGCACCGCCTCGCCGTTACCCTTGGCGGCAAGGACGTCCATTGCGTGTCCGCCGGGATAGGGAAGACCCATAACTCTGCCTATCTTATCAAAGCATTCTCCTGCGGCATCATCTCGGGTTGAAGCAATTTCCTCAAGGGACGTGTATGTTTTTACGTCGAAAAACGAGGTGTGTCCTCCCGAAACAACGAGGGCAAGGAAGGGCGGCTCCAGCTTTTTGTGGGTAAGATAATTTGCCGCCACGTGTCCCTTTATGTGGTCTACGGGAATCAGGGGGATACCATTTGCAAAGGCAAGTGATTTTGCAAAGTTTACCGCCACCAAAAGAGCGCCGATAAGCCCCGGACCGTTTGTTACGGCTATGGCATCGATCTTTGAAAGAGTAACCCCCGCGGTATCAAGAGCCTCGTAGGTGATCCTTGAAATAGCCTCAATGTGGGCGCGGCTTGCAATTTCGGGCACTACGCCGCCGTAAAGGGCGTGGGTGTCCACCTGTGAAGCGATAATATTCGATTTTATCTCTCTTGTATCCTCGGACATTTCAAGCACCGCGCAGGCGGTTTCGTCACAGGAGGATTCAAAGGCTAAAATATACATTTTATTTCTCCGTTTTGTTTATTTCTAAATTCATAAGTATGGCATCCTCACGTGGGCTTGAGTAGTGATTTTTAGACACTCCCACGGAGATAAAGCCGAATTTTTCGTATAAAGCGATGGCAACGCTGTTGGATCTTCTTACCTCCAGCATTACGGTATTGCATTTTTCCTTTTCATATTCTATGGCGGCGCAAACAAGATTCGAGCCTATGCCAAGCCCTCTGTACTCGGGGTCCGTACATACGTTTACTATCTCCTTTTCGTCAATAATAACGTACATACTTATATATCCCGCTACGACCCCGTCACACTCCGCCACAAAAAAGTGCCAGGATGTGTTTGAAAAAAGCTCCGTTATGGCTTTTTTTGTAAAGGGAGTGGAAAAGCAGGCGGCCTCAAGCTCACACACTCTGTCAATGTCGCCCTCCGTCATATCTCTAATAATTACGGTCTTATCCATAAAGCACAGTCCTTTATCCTTGGGAATTGTCAAAATCAAATACCACCTTGCCGTTTTCAAGCTTCAGGTACGCGTCAAAGCTTTTGCCGTTTTTGGAGGTAAAGCCCTGTATCTTGCTTGTCCTTCCCGATGCAAGAAGCATGCGCACGTTTGAAATGGAAATTGTCCTCTGGCAAATGGATTTGGATATGGCAAATTTACATCCATCACGGTAATTGGTACAGCCGTAGCCGAATTTCGTCCGCACGATATCTCCGTCACAAAGGGGGCATTTTCCCGCCACCTCGCCGTAAAGACCGATATTGGTATCCGTTTCCACGGATACGTCCTTGGAGCGGTCAAATACGCTTCTTATCTCGTTTTCCGCAAGATGCACGCTATCGGAAATGGTACACTCTCCGCGATATACCTTTTTTAATGACTGACCAAGCTCGGAGGTCTTGTACTTATCCATAATAATGCCAAGCTGAGAAAGAGAGGCGATAAGATACTCTCCGTCGGGCAAAATGTAGTAGGAATCCTTTTTTAAGGAGATGTATCCGCTGTTGCAGGCGTTTTGAATAATACCTGTTCTCGTTGCCTCCGTACCAAGCTCAAGACCCTCGAAAATAGCGCGGTACTCCTCGTCGTCGTTTTCTTCGGCGGTGGCTTTGTCATCCTTAAAGGGATTTTTTAAGTAGTTATTAAGGGTCTCAATGGTGTAATGCTTTGGCGGAGCTGTCTCCTTTTCCTGAGGAGCGAAATTTATGTTTACCCTGTCCCCCTTTTCAAGGTTGGGTAAAATTTTGTCCTTTTGAGAATACTCCTCAAACCTTGTCCAGCCGGGCTCAAGTATTACAGTACCCTTAAGGGTAAATTCCTCAATGTCCCCAACACCGATCTTTATCTCGCTGCGCTGGATTATACACTCCTCGGAGCAGAATACGGCAACGAAGCGGCGGAAAATAGCCGTGTATACCGTTTTTTCCTTGTCAGTAAGGTCCTTGGGATTTGGGATCTTATAGGTGGGGGTAAGAGCAGAGTGGGACTCGATTTTAGAGTCGTCAAATATGCTCTTTGAAAAGCGGAACATAACGGGGTAGTTAAGCTTCGCTATATTTGCGATAATGGATTTCATCTTACCCTGCTCCGCGGTGGCAAGATACTCGGAGTTGGTACGGGGATAGGTAATGTAGCCGTCCTCGTACAGCTTTTGCGCCGTGGAAAGAGTTTCATCCATTGAAAGCTTGAATTTCTTACCGAGATAGCTCTGCAGCTTTGATAAGGAAAAGAGCTTCGGCGGATTTAGAGTGTCCTTCTTTTTCTTTGTTGAGAGTACGGTGGCAATTTGTCCGTTGTATCGGGCGCACTCGGAAAGTGCCTTATCGTATTCGTCCTTTGAGAACTTGTTTTTCGACGTTAAGTCAACGTACTCGCCGTTTGTCTTTTCGTGGGATGCAATAACGTAATATTTTACAGGCACAAAATTGCGTATGTCCATATCCCTGTCGTAAATTGCCTTTACGATAGGAACGATAACGCGTCCGACACGAAGCAGCTTACCCGTCTTAAGGGTGGCAAATCTTGTAAGGTTTACGCCGTAGAGCCAGTCAATATAGGTTCTTGCATAGCCCTCGTTTGCAAGGGACTGGTACTCCTTTTCGTCCTTAAGCGTCATAAGTCCCTCTGCTATTGTCTGGGGTGTCTGGTCGGGAAGCCAAAGTCGGACGAAGTTTTTTTCTGAGGTAAGGGCGTGGGAAACGCAAAGGCGCACGATAATTTCACCCTCGCGGTCTGCGTCGCCTGCGTTGACGATAGTATCAACGTCACGGCGGTTGCAAAGGTATTTTATTGCTTCAAACTGCTTTTTTACACCGGGGTCAACCTGCTTGTTCTGTCCCTTTTTTAAATTGAATTTAAATTCCTTTGGAAAGCAGGGGATATTGTCCATAGTCCATTTGGGATTTTCCGTAGGGGAGTAGTCCTCAATATCCGCAAGGGAAAACAAATGACCGAAAACCCAGGTAACAATATAGTTGCCACCCTCGTAGTATCCGTTTTTCTTTTTAAGCTCCTCGCTCTGCACCCTGGCAATGCCCGCCATAATGTTTCGCGCAAGGGAGGGCTTTTCCGCTATTATAAGATACATAGGTCATCTCCTTTCCGTTTTTATTGCATACACATTTATTTTATCATATTATAAGTATTAAATCAAGCATATGATAAAAATCGGGAAAATTTTTATTTTTCTCCCCATTTTCTCATCACGTGTGCTATACTGAATAAAAGACCGAAAAGGAGAATACTATGAGCAAGAATATGGATAAATTACATTCGGGAGAGGTTTACTTTTCCACGGATGAGGAAATACTTAAGGTGCAGGCAAAATGCCTCGAGCTTCAGTACGAATATAATCTTACCCGTCCCTCAGAAATGGAAAAAAGAACGGAGCTTCTTAATAAAATGCTTGCCGAGGTGGGTGAGGGATGCTATATTGAGCCACCCCTCCACGCAAATTGGGGCGGACATCATTTGCACTTTGGAAAGGGCATCTACGCCAATTTTGGGCTGACCTGTGTGGATGATACCCATATTTACGTTGGTGATTATACCAAATTCGGACCTAACGTAGTCTTGGCAACTGCGGGGCATCCCATTTTACCCGAGCTTCGGGAGAAGGGCGCGCAGTACAATATGCCAATTCATATCGGTAAGTGCTGTTGGCTTGGCGCAGGGGCAATAGTTTTACCCGGCGTTACCATTGGTGATTATTCCGTTATCGGCGCGGGCAGCGTTGTTACGAAGGATATTCCCTCGGGTGTGGTTGCGGTTGGTAATCCTTGCCGCGTGCTTCGTCCCATTGGAGAAAAGGATAAGGAATATTACTTCAAGGACAGAAAAATAGAATACGATAAGCTTTCATGAATTGCCTGCAGCATGAATTATGCCTAACGGCACATTGGTTGCAATTCAATTCATGGAGCGAAGCGAGAAATCATGGCGAAGCCAATTCATGATGCGTTAGCATCAATTCATTCACAGAAAACAAAGAAGAATAATAAAAAAGAAAAACAAAAGTAAAATAAGTAAAAAGCAAAGAAAAACAGCCACCCCGTGGCTGTTTTTTCTGTTACTACAAATAATAATTCTGCATTCTGCGACGAAGGTCGAGTGACATTCTATCTGTTTTACTACGGATGCCTTGCATCCTACACCTCATCCGTCTGCTCCGCATCCACCTTCCCCTCAAGGTGAAGGCTAATTTTGCATTTTGCGACGGACGAAGTCCTAGTCCCTGTGGGACATTTGTGACGAAGGTCGAGGGACATTCTATCTGTTTTACTACGGATGCCTTGCATCCTACACCTCATCCGTCTGCTCCGCATCCACCTTCCCCTCAAGGTGAAGGCTAATTCTGCATTCTGCACTCTGCACTCTGCATTTAAATTATTCGTCCTCCACCTATTACGGTGTCGCCGTCATAAAGGACAACGCTTTGTCCCTTGCAGATGGCTCTTTGTGGCTCGTCAAAGACTACGTGCAAAAGCCCGTTTTCCATAGTTGCGGTGGCATTTTGCTCCCTTTGATTATATCTTATTTTTGCCTTTACCCTTAAGGGCGTGTCCATAGAATCAATGGCGCTCAGGTTTATATCGTCTGCGTAAAGCTCCCTTGAAAACAGATCCTCATTTTCACCGATAACCACCTCGTTTGTATCAAGGCGCTTTTCGGTAACGTACATAGAGTGGGTAAGGGCTAAGCCAAGTCCCTTGCGCTGACCGATGGTATAGCCGATTATACCCTTATGCTTGCCGAGGATCTTTCCGTCCTTAGTGACGAAATTGCCACACGGGTAGGACTTTTTTGTATAATTTTCAATAAATTTTACGTAATCTCCGTCGGGAATAAAGCAAATATCCTGGCTATCCTTCTTTCCCTCAATACCAAGCTCCGCATCATGTGCCATAGCGCGAATCTCGTCCTTGGAGTACTTACCCAAGGGGAAAAGAGTGGAGTCAAGCTGCTCCTTAGTCAGACGGAACAAAACGTAGCTCTGATCCTTTGACGTGTCAATCGCCTTTTTAAGCACGTTGCGTCCGTATTTTTCATCGTACTCTATCCTTGCGTAATGCCCCGTAACTATCTTGTGGTAGCCAAGCTTCCTTCCGTAGTCGAAAAGCTTGTCAAATTTCAAATGATAATTACACTCAATACAGGGATTTGGCGTTGCGCCGTTTTCGTAAGCAGAAATAAAGCTTTTGATCACGTATTTGTCAAAATCCTCGGAAAAATCAACCACGGAGTAGGGAATTTCTATTTTTTCACATATTTTTCTTGCGTCCTCAATATCCCTTGTGGTAAGACAGCCCCCCTCATAAGAGTCCTTCATACCGTGGAGCTTCATGGTTACGCCGTGGCACTCATTTCCTTGATTTTTCATTATGAGGGCGGCAACGGAGCTGTCGACGCCCCCACTCATAGCAATTAAAATCTTACTCATTAAAATATATGCGTTCCTTTATTAACAGTATATTCCTTGCCGTCAATTATAATAATGGTGTTATCGCAGGGAGTTGTTATCTCGTATCTTACCTTGCCCTCAAAGTGATACCATTTAGAGGATACGGTACCCTGCTTTGTGTCAATTCTTGCGCTTAGCATACCCAACTTGTCCGTGGGATGAGGCGCAATTACTATCTTTTCAAATCCGGGTGATGCGGGAGTAATTCCACATCCAACCTCGTATACCCAATCGGCAACGCTTCCGTAGGCGTAGTGGTTAAAGGAGTTCATATCCTTGGACCAGAATTCACCCTTGTCGTTCTTTCCGTCCCAATGCTCCCAAATTGTGGTAGCACCCTGCTTAACGGAGTAAAGCCAGGATGGAAACTCCTCCTGAAGGAGCAAGCCGTAGGCAAGGTCGGTATATCCGTTTTGAGAAAGGGCGTGGAGCAGGAATGGCGTACCTACAAAGCCTGTTGTAAGCTTGGTGCCGTTTGATTTTATCATATCGGCAAGCTGCTTTGCAACCGCCGCCTTATCCGTTGCAATATCAAAATAAAGGGCGATAACGCACTCCGTCTGCGTTTTATACTCCGTAAAGGTCTTTCTTGTTTTATCAACTATCTTTGAATAAAGCTCCTCGTACTCCCTTACGTCCTTGTTAAGGGCTTTACCAGCCTTGATTACAAGGGAGGTTGCGTAGGAGTAGAATACGGATGCAATAAAGTCCGTGTCGGAGGCACCCTTGTAGCTGCCCGCAGGGGCGTCAATTCCAAGCCAGTCGCCAAAGTGGTCAAAGCCTGTCCAAAGATACTCGTCATCCGTGTGGTTGCCGATATATTCTACGTACTTGCACATGGAGGGGAACTGTCTTTCAAGTATCTCCCTGTTGCCGTAGGTAACGTACATCTGCCAGGGGCAAACCGTGGCGGCATCTCCCCAGGCGGCGCGGCTCCACTCGTCACTCCAATACTGTGGGATAACGTTTGGTATCATACCGTCGGGTCTTTGGTCTATCATAAGGTCGGTAAGCCACTTGTCAAAGAACCTTTCAACGTCAAAGTTGTAGGATGCGGTCTTGCAGAACACCTCCGCATCTCCCGTCCAACCCATTCTCTCGTCACGCTGAGGGCAGTCCGTGGGGATGTCCAAAAAATTGCCCTTCTGTCCCCAAACAATATTTTTGAACAACTGATTAAGCAAGGGGTTGGAGCTTTCAAGATAGCCCGTGCGCTTCATATCGGAATGTACCACTATTGCGGTAACGGAGCTTTTGCTTAAAACGTCGGGGAAGGAGTTTACTCTGATATAACGGAAGCCCCAGAAGGAAAGATAGGGCTTGTATACCTGGTATCCGTCGCGGCATACGTACTCAAACTGCGCCTTTGCGGTGCGGTAGTTTTCCGTGTAGAAATTGCCCTCCTTGTCAAGTACCTCCGCAAAGGAGAAGGAAACCGTATCTCCTGCCTTGGCGTTTAACGCAATTTCAAAATATCCCGTAAGATTCTGTCCGAAGTCAATTACGGTCTCCCCCTTGGGAGTTGTAAATATCTCCATAGGAGAAATTCTTTCCTGCTCGGTTATTTTTTCTCCCTGCTGAGGTACGATGCATTTTTTATCGTAGTCCTGTACCTTACAGGGGCCGTAGCTCTCCTCATAGGTGGCGTCGTAAATATCTCCGTCGTAAAAGTCGGAGAAGCGGAGCTTACTGCTTGCAGAAAGCCAGCTTTCGTCAGTTACGATAAGCTCACTTGTGCCGTCCTCATATTCAATTCTTGCCTCCGCAATAAACGCCTCGGGCATATGTCCGTAATATTCGTTGCCTCTCCAGTTTATTCTGCCTCTGAACCAACCCTTGGAAAGGGAAACTGAAATAGTGTTTTCTTTGGAAAGCATATCCGTAATATCATAGGTCTGAAGCTGAATTCTTTCAAGTGAGGTAGCGCCTGGAGCCAATATAAAATCGCCTATTCTTTTTCCGTTAAGCTCCGCGTAATAGCAGCCTCTTGCGGTAATATCAAGGGTAGCGCGCTTAACGGGCTTTGAAAGGGAAAAATTCTTTTTAAATACGGGACACTCAAAGCCCATATCAACGGGATGAGATATCCATTTTGCGTTGTTCAACATAAAAGATCCTCCGTAAGATATAATATCTTACGATAATTTTATCATATACCAAATAAAAATGTCAATAGAATGAAAAAAACTATTGACAAATAAAAATATATGCTTTATAATAAACGTATGAATACTTGTTCACATATAAAATTTGTGATGATTCAGGGGGTAAAATATGAATCAGGAGAGAATAGCAAAGATCAAGGAAGCCATTCTTCGCTCCAATGACGTTTTGGAGGAATTGGCTGAGCTTTATAAGGTGTTTGGCGACAGTACGAGAGTAAAAATACTTACCGCCCTTACACAAAGCGAAATGTGCGTTAGCGAGATTTCCGAGTTTTTGGAGATCACTCAGTCTGCCGTATCTCATCAGCTCCGCGTTCTTAAGACAAGCGGACTCGTTAAGATAAAGAGAAGCGGTAAAAACATCTACTATTCCTTAGCGGATGAGCACGTTGGCGCAATTATCGATTGCGGTATGGAGCATCTTTTAGGAGAACAATAATAAAGTAAAAATAACTTATTAAATTCGGTTCATAATTGATTTTTTATTGTATAACTAAAACCCCGCCATAGCGGGGTTCAAAAGAGGTTAATCGGTGAATCGAAAAAAAGGACACAAGAGAAAAATGCGAAAAAAGCCTTCACCTTGAGGGGAAGGTGGATGCGAAGCAGACGGATGAGGTGTTTTTAAAAATCAACAAACTAAAAGAACATACTCATCCACCACTAACGTGGTCCCCCTTCCCTTTCTTAGGGAAGGCATAGATAAGACCTGTTTACAGGTAGCAAGCAACAAATGCATGGCTGACAGGCCAATTCTTAACGCACTTGTGCGTAGCCAGTAATATTAGGGCTATGCCCGAAACTGAAATACCCCCCGTTTTACGGGGGGTATTTATTTTACTTTATTCTTTGCTTTCTTTTTTTGCTTTTTTTTGTTTTAGCTTTTACTTGGCTTTTGTAAAGATATCATTAAGTATACCAAGAGTCCTTTCGTCCCTTGGGAAAAACAGCTTAAGAAGAGCTATAGCTATAATTACCGTAATTATCTTTTCGGGTGTGAATGGCAGCCATAAGAGAGCAAGATAAGCCCCTGCTACCGCCTGCATCCATACTATATCAAAGATCGTACCAATACCGAGAGCGATATAGGACCATCCGTTTGTAAATATCCAGGCAATACCAAAGCACAAAAGCAGACGCGGATTTGCAAAAAACCACAGTATTCTTTTTATTTTGTCCTTCAGATTCAGTTTTTTCATTTGACTTTTATCACATCCGTTTTGCAAAATTATTTTTCAATATAAACTATTGAGTTTCTCTTTAAGAAAAGAGTCAAGGTATTGTTTTCAAAGGTGCGCACGGGATAAAGGGACATCGTGTTTTCCTCGTCGGTGATATATACCCTTGCGTTATCAAGGTCAAAGCCCTCTGCCGTTATGGTCACCGATTTATTAAGCACGTCATCATCCTCGGAATAGTAGGTAAGCATAATTGCCGCCCTCTTTCCATCATATGCGCATACGGAGTATACCGTGCCATCGTCGGAAACTGATTCCGCCTCCGTGCCAATATCCTTAAGATTTGAATAGATAAGGAAAGGATAATATCCCTTTAGTGGCTCAAGAGTGTAATAATCAAAGAGTCCGTTCATTCCCGTGGGACGGGCATCGTAGTACATCAGCATATCGATCTTCGGGTTTTTCTGTCCCACAGTCATACAAGCGGAGGTAAACGCCGCCCCCTTCATACCTATTATGGTCTTAAGGGAGTAAATAAATTCCGCGCTCCAGCCGCGCACGTAGTTCCATTCGTTCAAAATGGACTCAAATCCCTCGTATCCCGCCTTTACTGCAATATCGTATATTCTCGTTCCCTTTTCGGACATTTTTACAGGCTCCGTGCCGTACCAATGCCAGGAAAGAAAATCAAGAGGAGGATTTTTGCCGCCGTTAAATTCCCTTACGTTTTCAAAAAAGCGCTCAAGCCAGTCCTCATTCCACGCAAGGGCAGGACCGCCAATCTTCAAATGCGGAAAGCAGGTTTTTAAGTGGTTGGACGCAATGACGTAAAGCCTTGCAAAGTCCTTTTCCGTTCCGCTCCAGCAACGCTTGTTCGTACTGTCGTCGGGGTCAAGGTCGGGCTCGTTCCATATTTCCCAATACTCAATATCATAGTAAAAGCCATCTGCCCAGCCCTCGGTGTAGTGTCTTATAATATGCTCGCATATTTCCGCCCACTTTTTAAAATCCTTGGGCATTACGGTGCCGTATTTCTTGATGCCGTGCTCTATCTTTGAGCCGAGGCGGTAAAATGGCTTTGTGCCCGCCTCGATTATCTGCTTTGTGTAGTGGTCCGTGCAAGGAAAATCATAGCTTGCAGGATCGTTTACGTCGGCGTCAAAATTGGGGAAAATAGCGCAAACGTCAACAGTATGCTCCCCTCCGTATCGGGAGTCAAATGCCGCATCGTGATTTCTTGCGTAGGGTATTTTTGCCGCCTTGTAGTAAAGGTGGTTGCCCCTTGTCTGGTCGCTGCCCGCAACAATGGGTCCGTTGTTTACGGCGTGCATATCCTTTATCTTGCCAAGGCATTTTGTAAAATCTATTTTTACGTTACTCATATATGCTTTCCTCCAAAAATAACCTTATACTCTCATTTTAATATTGTATTTATTAAAAGTCAATAGTTTTGTTTTGGTCGGCGTATGATTTTTCTGTGATATCTAAATTAAGAAGAGCTGTCAATTAAGACAGCTCTTCTTTCTTGCTTTTTGGTTCAGGCTCGGAATAACAAAGCAAATAGTAGTCACATTCGTCGCAACAACATTCAAAGCCTTGCTCTCCGTTGCCAAGACAAACGGTAGGCTCACCGGGCGTTAACTTCACGCCTGTAATATCTATTACGTTTTTGAAAATATCTTTACTCATACATTCACCTCGCCAGCATATAAAAAAGGTGCGCCCAAAAGGAACGCACCGAAAAAATGCCTCCCCTCAATTGTTGTCACACAAATGCTCTCCCAGTGAAGGTATGAGAAAAAGGAGAAAACACTTTTTACCAAAGTATTTTCCCTTCGCTGGTTTAATATGCATTTTGTGTGACGGGTATATTTTACCACATTTCTGTCTGTTTGTCAATAAAGCTTGCGAATTTGATAAAGACAAAATTTGCTGTCTGTAATTAAGTCAGCGCTTGTCAAGAAAAAAGACAAAGAATCAAAAACATTCTTTGTCTTTTTATATATGAATTTTTACTGAATCTCAATTTTGTAGGAATTGGAGAATGTAAAGCCTGTGGGGAGGTGCATCATTTCTTCCTTGGTTTCAAGGTCGTCTACCACACCCTCGTTGGCGGGGATACCGCACCAGGGCTCAATGCAAAGGTAGGGCGCATCCGTCTTGGGCGCGTGCCAAAGACCAATATATTTCATATTGTCAAAGGAGAGGGTAACGCTTTCCTCTGACTTATCACTCTTAAGAGTAATGCGCTTGTCGGTGTTGTAAAGGAAGATGGCGTCGTCATCAAAAAGCTCGTGCTTCAAATCGATTCTCTTTACGCTGCCGCCGTTATAAAGCTTATCATCCTTGGTACAGAAGCAAGCGGGAGAGAAGTCAACGCGCATAGCGTCGCACTCCTTGTCAAACTCAACGTAGTAGTCCTCAAACTGAAATTCGTCATTCAAGGGCACGTTAAATGCGGGATGTCCGCCAAGAGTAAAGATAAGCTCCTTCTTATCCTCATTCTTTACAGTATGTATAACCTCAAGGCAATTATCGGTAAGCTTAAATGTGATGTCGAGTCTGAAATTAAAGGGGTACTTTGCAAGAGTTTCTTCATTTGCCTGCAAGGTAAGGGTAAGCTCGTCATTCTTTGCCGCAGTTACTCTGAATGTGGATGCGCGTGCAATACCGTGGTTGGGCATTTCATAATTCTTGCGCTTGTATTTATATTTTCCTTTGTAAAGTCTGCCGCAAATTGGGAACATAACGGGGGCGTGGCCCATCCAATATTTTTCGTCACCCTGCCAGATGTACTCACGGAAGGTCTCGTTATTAACGATAGAAACGATCTCCGCGCCCTTACCGTTTATACAAACCTCCATAAAGCTGTTTTTGATAGAATATACCATGGGTATACCTCCTGAATATTTTAAATATTATCACTCTTAATTATATCACGTTTTTTTCTTAAAATCAATAGCTTTTTTTGTTGAAAAAGGTTGATATATGTGATAGAATATTTTTGATATACAAAAAGGGAGAAATGAAAATGGCTAATATCGTACTATCGGGAAAATGTAATTTAAGATGTCCCTACTGCTTTGCGGAGGATTTTACCGCAAGTCAGAGCAAGGATATGGACCTTGACGACGTTATAAGGGCTATGGATTTTATTGCGGACTCGGGCAGCGTGGGTCTTATCGGCGGAGAGCCCCTTTTGTACAAAAATATTGACACGGTGCTCAGCGTTCTTAACCGCGATTACAGATTCCGCAGCGTTATGGTATTTACCAACGGCGTGTTTATAAAGGAGCATATAGATCTTCTTTCCTCCCCAAAGGTAAGCGTTCTGGTAAACCTCAATTCATCAAAAAATACGGGTAAGGCAAGCTTTGACAGAAGTGTGGAGGGCATTAAAATGCTCCTTGACCGCGGAATGGGAAGACGCGTTACCCTTGGTATAAATATATACGAGGAAAACCAGGATATTTTCGAATTTACAGACACTCTTCGCGCCTTTTCCTTTGACAGAGCGAGAATAAGCGTTACTATTCCACAGGATAAAAGCGAGGGAGCAATAAAGTATTTTGAAAGAATGAAGCCCACTCTTTTAAAGGTGTACAGGGAGCTTAAATCAATAGGCGTTGCCCCCTGCTACGACTGCAATACCGTGCCCCATTGTATATTTACAGAGGAGGAGAGGGAGTTTATTCGCACAATGCCCTATGATTCTCCTATGGAGAGGGAGCTGCTTCTCGGCAATAACGCAGTCTGCTCACCTATAATAGATATCTATCCCGACGGCACCGCAACCCGTTGCTTCGGCTGTTATGATGATCTTAAGGCGGATATAAAGGATTTTCGCTCATTATCCGACCTTTCAAATTTCTTCTTTAAGGAAATCGATGCAAAAAGAGTACATACCCTTTCCCGTCCCGAATGTAAGGATTGCTACGATTTCAAAACCTTTAAGTGCTATGGCGGATGCTTGTGCTACAAAAAATGAAATCAGCCACATCTAAGGGGATTTTTCGATTTTTATTGACAAATTCCCTTATAAATGATAAAATAATATAAAGACGGTTATAAGAAACGAGGTGACTCTATGAACGAAAGATTGCTTGAGCCGTTAAAATATTACGAAACCGAGGGTAAGGCTACCCACGAAAAAAACGTAAACGAATACTTTGATGATCTCGTTACAAAATCGGGCATCAACGTAGAGGAAAACCGCGCTACGGTAAAGAAGTATAAAAAGGAAAACGATATCCTTACGGGAATGGATAAAAAGCTTTCAAAGTATAAGACCGCTAAGGTGTTTCTTATTATCGGCATTGTCCTGGGCGCAATACTTACGCTTATCTCCTTCGTTTCCTTTGCCTCCTCCGTTTCAACGGGAGCCATCCTTCTTGCTATCGGAGTGATAATGCTTGTCCTTTGTATTATGCTCCTTATAAAAAAGGTCAACCCCCTTATCAAAAAAACGGGAGAAATACTTGAGGTACAAAGGAAAAAGGTAAACGAAATTCTTAACGAGGCGTACCGCCAGATGGCGCCCCTTAACGACCTCTTTGACGAAAGAGATACCATCACCCTTATGGAAACCACCCTGCCCGAGATAAACTTTGAGGACTCCTTCTCAAAGGAGCAGGAGGAGCTTTTTATAAAGCATTATGACTTTATAGATCTTGAGAGCGAGGAATGCTCAATGACCAAGCTTCTGTCGGGTAAATTCGAGGGTAATCCCTTTTTGTTCTGCCAATGCTTAATGCACGAGTTAAAGAGCCAGACCTACCACGGCACTCTTTTGATCAGCTGGACAGAAACCTACAGAGATAATGAGGGCAGGACCCGAACGAGGAGAAGGACTCAGACCCTTCACGCCTCGGTCACCAAGCCAAAGCCCTTTTATCATTACAATAATTATCTTGCCTACGGCTCACAGGCAGCCCCCGACCTTACCTTCAGCCGCGCGCCACAGGTAAAGGCGAATATGGATGAAAAGGACATAGAGAAAAAGGTCAGAAAGGGCGAAAAGAAGCTTAAGAAAAAGGCGGAGAAAGCAATTTCTACGGGCGGCACCTTTCAGGAAATGGCAAATGCGGAGTTTGACGTGCTTTTTGGCGCTGCAAACAGAAATAACGAGGTGCAGTTCCGCTTGATGTACACCCCCTTGGCGCAAAGAAATACCGTTGAGCTTATAAAGAGTAAAACGGGCTACGGCGACGACTTTTATTTTACTAAGCAAAACAGATTCAATATAATCACTACAGACCACGCGCAAAACTGGAATATGGACACGTCCCCCGACATTTACACCTCGTACGACGTGGATGAAGCAAGGCGTAAGTTCCTTGAACACAATATGGCATTCTTTAAGACGGTGTTCTTTGATTTTGCTCCCATTCTTTCAGTCCCTGCGTATCTTGAGTCCCCCTGTAAATCTCTCGAAAAGCCCGATACCTACGTTTCCAATTATCCCTATTACGAGCACGAGGCTATGGCTAACGCCTTTGATAAGGCGCAATTCCTACCCGAAAGAGGTATAGGGGAGGGCATTTTAAAGACACAGCTTATTGAAAAATCGGGAAATACGGACCACGTGGCTGTAATTGGCTACGGCTATGAGGCGTATGACAGAGTTGATTTCGTTCCCACCCTCGGTGGCGACGGCAGAATCCACGGCGTTCCCGTACATTGGACGGAATATATTCCCGTACAGAGAACACGTAACGTGGAAATTACAAGTACGGAAATGTCAAAGAAGGAATACCATAGTAAAAACGGCGATATATTGGACCAGGTAAGTCAATATCTTCGCGGTATGATAGGAAAAATTACAAATTAGGAGGAAATAAATTATGGCAAATCAGTTGGATGAATTAAGCACGGTTGACATTCGTGAGGAGGGTCTTGACGCTAATGTTATAGCGAAAAAGCTCCCCGTTAAGGTGGGCGTAGGCTCTACGATTTTTGAGATTCTTTTGTGGGTGCTCGGCATTATTCCCGGCGTTGTGTTCCTTTTCAAAAAGATCAAGGCAAAGAATTATTTTCAGCAGCTTGAACAGAAGATTCAGCACAATGCATCACAGATAGATAACTATCTTGAGCAGAGAGTAATGGTTCTTCAGAACTGCGCGCGCCTCGTTGATAAGGCTATCGACCTTGATAAGACCACCTTTGAAAATATTGCAAAGTACAGAAGCGGCAATATGACCGACGAAGCAAGAAATCAGGTTTCAAGTCAGCTTGACGCCGTATCAAACAGCATCAACGTAGCCTTTGAAAACTATCCCGATCTTCAGGCTCATAAGGAGATCAAGGACGCAATGCAGCAGAATATGTACCTCCAGAGAGAGATTACTGCCGCACGTGAGCTTTATAACGACACAGTAAACACCTGGAACAGAGATATCTTTGCTTGGCCCACAAAGCAGATCGTAGCAGCCAAGGCAGGCTACACCACAAGAATCCCCTTTATCGCATCCAAGGAGATCAAAGAAAAGGCTAAGAGCGTTTTCTTTTAATGAAAAAATATAAAGCCTTCCCTTGCGAGGGAAGGGGGACCAAGCTTGCTTGGTGGATGAGTAGTAACTATAGTTTTGAATGTTTCATTTGTTTGGTTCGTATGCATCTTCAACACAAGGCAGAAATTGTTATTTACACTTATTTCGCTAACCCCATTTGAGGACGAAAAAAGACACCGCTACGGTGTCTTTTTTTCGTACTATTTTTTAAATTCCTCACCCTTGATAAGATAATCAATGGAAACGTTAAAGTAATCGGACATTTTGATAAGCATTTCAATATCTGGACTGCGTCTGCCGTTTTCATAGTGGGAAAGCGCCTCGCGGCAAATGTTCAAGTCCATAGAAACCTTGACCTGTGACAGCTTTTTCTTCTTTCTTATCTCTCGTAAGCCCTTCATTTCCATATCATACTCCTAAAATCAATAAATCTCTTGATTTTAGTGTAACAAAATGTTACAATTATTATGTTACAATATGTAACTTTTTTAAAGGCTCCTTCCGAGAGGAAGCTGGTGCCGAAGGCGACTGAGGGAGAATGCGTAGCTACAATACATAAGCAGAGAGTATTGTGTGAAAAATGATTTTTAGCGCATATTCAAGAAATTTTTTGCATACAATATGAAAGTAAAAGAAACAAAATAAAAATTTTTCAACTTTTTTCAAAAAGGTATTGACAAACAAAAAAGCCTATGCTATAATAGTTAGGCTTAAAGCAAGCCGATGTGGCGGAATCGGCAGACGCCACGGACTTAAAATCCGTTGGGAAGAAATTCCCGTACCGGTTCAAGTCCGGTCATCGGCACCAATATATCGCGGGGTGGAGCAGCTTGGTAGCTCGTCGGGCTCATAACCCGAAGGTCATGTGGTTCAAATCCCTTCCCCGCAACCAATAAAAGAAAACACATCCACACGGATGTGTTTTTCTTTTATTCGCTACGGAATGAGGTTTGGTGCGTATAACCTCGGGTTATGCCGACGAGCGTGGCTCGTTGGGAATTGAGAGTAAAAACGCCTCAGTGAGTCGTTTTTACCGAAAATTTCTGTCCAAAGTAAGGAGTGTGGCAAGCCGAGTGTATCGAGGCGCCGACAGACGACTATACGACGACAGTGGCGCGTAGCGATAACCCGAAGGTCACAAAATAATACTTATATTGTGCATAGGAAAACCCTATGCACTTTTTTTGTTGAAATTTCTTGACAAAATATTTCTTATATGATATCATAGTATCAAGATATTGTGATATGATGATATCATATAATTGAGGAGGCAATACTGTGGAACAGGCGACAAAAAGCGATAGAACAAAACAAGTGCAATTTCGTATGCCTACCGCGCTTCATAATCAACTAAGGAAATTGTTGATTGATGAGAATATAAGTATGGCAGATTTATTCAACAAGGCGGCAGAAGAATATATCAACAATAGAAAAAAGGAGGACGAATCCAATGACAAGACATGATATGATAGAAAGAATCGGAAACCAATACTTGACCGCCAACATTGAAGGTGGCGAATATAGTTATGTTCAAGAAGCAGGATCAAAGTCAGCACTTGAAAAGGCAGTAGGACATCCTATTACTCATTTCAAGTTAGATATTCGTTTTGAAAAAGGTGATATAGTTGTTCTTGTTGAAACTAAGCAAGTATTCAAAAAAGCTGATGAAGCACAGCTCTCTGAATATTTGGAAGAAGAACGCGCATTACACAATAACAAAAAAATCATTTGCATCCTTGCCAATACCAATAATGATAAAATAAAAGTGTGGAAATCATTTGTTGAAGATAAGTTTGTCCTCTCTGATGAAAGCGTTCTTGACACTATGGAGCATTACGAGAAGTTGTTTGATGTGAGTAAGCAAAACGATAGAGAAAAAGTTTTGAAGAACACCTATGATCTAAACGAATTGCTTCATAAAATGGATATCGACGAAAGACTCCGTAGCCAATTCGTAGGAACAACTCTGTTATATCTTAAAAATTTAGTCGAAAAGTTTGGAGCAAAGAAGATTGACGATAATCTCAAGAAAAAGCTTGATGCCCATTGGGCTGTAATGGATGAAAAACAAATTCGTGCAGCTATTGAGTCTACATTAGATAGTTTGCTTGACGGTTCCGAAAACAAAGCTAAAAAGATAGAATTGCTTCAAAAGAATGTTCTTAACGAGCAAAAAGTTAAGAAGCTCACGATTACACATTGGATTAAAATTTTAGATACCATACTTATGGATATTTATCAATATATTGATACTAATAGTTCTGAAGGACAAGACATCTTAAATCTTTTCTTTATCGCTTTTAACAAATATACCGGTAAGGCTGATAAAAACCAAGCTTTTACTCCCGATCATATTACAGAATTTATGTGCAGACTGACAGAAGTGGATAGGACAAAGCGTGTCCTTGATATAACCTGTGGTAGCGGTTCGTTTTTGGTTCAGGCGATGGTGAAGGCATTGGCTGATTGTAGTCGTGAAAAAACCGAAGAAGAAGCCAAAGCTTTGCAGGAGATCGTAAAAAAAGAGCACATTTATGGTATTGAGAATGAAGAAAAGGCTTATGGATTATCAACCACTAATATGCTTATCCACGGTGATGGTAATTCTAATATCAAGTTCGGAAGTTGTTTTGATTGCAAGTCGTTTATAAAAAATGCTAACGCCGATATTGTTTTGATGAATCCCCCTTATAATGCGAAACCCATTGGTATTCCCGAAAAATATAAAAAAGATTGGGGCAAAGCAAAAGACGGAAAAGAAGATCCTACTAAGGGATTGGTTTTTATTCATTATTTATCTGATGTTATAGCAGAAATAAATAAAGAACGTGAAAGCAAAAACGAGCCCGTAAAAACTGTAAAACTCGCGGTTCTATTGCCCGTATCCGCAGCTATCGGAACAAGTGCCATAATTGAAACCGAAAAAATTGAAATGCTTAAAAATAATACTCTTGAAGCAGTATTTACGCTTCCAAATGAGATTTTCTATCCGGGTGCTTCAGCGTGTGCGTGCTGTATGTTGTTTACATTAGGAAAACCTCACAAAAAAGCAGATGGTACCGTTAACGAAACATTTTTTGGCTATTGTAAAGACGATGGATTCAAAAAGAAAAAGAATCTTGGAAGAATCGAGCAATTCGATGAAAATAACAATTCCAAATGGAAGGTTATTGAAAATGAATGGCTGTATTTGTTTAACAATAAAAAATCTGTTGATGGAAAATCATCAACGGCGGTAGTTGATGGAACATCAGAATGGTTGTGCGAAGCATATATGAAAACTGATTATAGTAAACTTTCTGAAGAAGATTTTCAACAAACATTAAACGACTATCTCTCTTATTTGATGAAGGATGGAAGAATCTATGAACCTTGATATAACTCAATGGAAAGAATTCAAGTTATCCTCAATTTTTACTATACATAATGGAAAAGGGATAACTAAAGAAGAGATTGAAGAAAATGCAGGCGATTTTACCGTTGTACAAAGTGGCGAGGAAAACAACGGAGTTCTCGGAAAAATCAGTCGCAAATATTGCGAAATGATGGACTACACATTTTGTGATGATCCTTGTTTAACTGTTGCGAGAAGTGGATCGGCAGGCTTTGTTTCTTTTCAAATTGATGGGTGTGTTGTCGGTGATTCTGCAAAAATTTTGTTGCTTGATAAAAGTGTCGCTTCTGTTGAAATATATGTTTTCTTGCAAACTCTTCTTTCTGCTAACCGTTTCAAATATGCTTACGGAAGAAAGGTTACAGAAAGCAAGTATATGAATGAAGTTATTAAACTTCCTATTCAGTTTGCGGAAGATGGATCCCACTTGATAGATGCCACAAAAAGATATTCTGATGACGGTTTTATTCCAGACTGGAAATGGATGGAGAATTATATAAAAACCTTACATCATCGTCCGCTAACCACAAGAAATGCCAAAAGCGATAAAGCGATAAATATTGATAAGTGGCAAGATTTTGAATTTGGGAAACTTATTTCAAAAATATATAAGGCAAAAGCGCATAATAAAGATGATTTAACTGAAACGAACAATCCCGTATCGTCTATAAGGTATATAACGAGAACTGCAGAAAACAATGGGTGTGAATTGATAGTTTCTCTGAACGATATTGACAGTGATACGATTGAAGAAGCGAATGCAATTACTATTGGTGATACTACAGCAACTTGTTTTTATCAAGATGAAAAGTTTATTGCGGGTGATCACATGGTAGTTGTACGAGCCGAATGGTTAAATAAAGCGCGGGCACTTTTCATTTTATCTATCCTTAGAAAAGAACAATATAAATATTCCTATGGACGAGCTTTTTTGATGGATAGAATAAAGTCCACCACATTAAAACTGCCGATTGTTCACAATGATGATGGAACGCCTTATGTAGATGAAACACATAAGTTTTCTGATGATGGATATGTTCCCGATTGGACATTTATGGAAAACTATATAAAATCATTACCATATGGTGATAGAATCTAATATGTTAAGTTCAAATCCCGTAAGCACTCCGCCAAAAATATCTTTTTTATAGCCCTTTCACAATAAAAGAAAACACATCCGCGTGGATGTGTTTTTTGACTATAGAATTAGGTTGTCATGAGTGACCACCCATCACTTCATCACCTTAAGGATATTTTCGGCAGTTATGCGAATCTGTTCCACGTTTGTGATAGTAGGGATGCCGTCGCCGTCCTGCGCTCCGTACATACCGAAGAATGCGTGGCAGCCGCCGTCAATGATAAGCTCGGTAAAATCATTTGGAAGATTGGATTTGTACTTGTCATATTTTTCGCACTTCATAACCTTATCCTCGCTGCCAAAGACGGAAAGCACCTTAAGGTCGGTGTCGGATAGGTCAGCCGTGGAGTAGGAGCCGAGTAAAATAAGCCCCTCGTAGTCCTCTGCGTGATCGCTAATATAAGACGCCGCCATAGAACCGCCAAGGGAGTGACCGCCTATGTACCATTCCTCTATTTCGGGATATTTCTCTTGTATACCGTCCGCGGCATTTATGTCAAGCACGGCAAGATTAAAGGGCATTTCCAAAAGCACGCACAGAATTCCTTCCTCTGCGCACTCCTGCATCAATGGAATATAAGCGGTATATTCCACCTTGCCGCCGGGATAGAAGATCAAGGCCTTCGTCGCTCCCTCGGGCTCAAATACGATGGTACCGCCCGACTCCTCCTTCCACGTTGCGCCCTGTGGCAAAAATGCGCCGATTGCTTCATCATCCGCGCGGTAATAGTCACCAAGATATATAGCGCAGGCTCCTACGATAATTGCAAGAGCAAGAACAACGGAGGCGGTGATTATAAATATTTTTCTTTTGCGTTTATCTGCTAAAAAATTCATATCGTTTTCCTCGAAAATTATAAGTGCTGTGTACAATTTTCCGACAAATCCTTGCTTGTCGGTGCGTTTATTATATCATATCCACGTTTTATTTTCAATGCAAAAATATAAACAAGTAAAAAAGCCCCAAAGCCCTATATTTCCGCCCCGCCTTTTGGTCAGGCATATAAAACGCTTCATTGACAAAGTATTGAATTTGTGATATAATAAAGAAAATAAAACCCGATTTGAAAGGAACGAAAAATGAAGAGCAAAACATTATCTAATATTTTAACCGTCTTTAAAGTAGTAAAGATCCTCGCCAAGGTCGTTTTTATCCTTTGTATCGTTGGCGGCGTGGGATGTCTTGTTGCCTTGGTAACGCTCCCGTTTGTTGAAAACCTTGTACCTATCGAATCGCTTGTGGAGGAAGGAATCGAGCTTTCTTCAACTTATCCCGCTTGTGTTGCAGGTCTTATCGCCTGTGTGGGAGAAGCAATATTCGCATTTATGGCGGAGCGTTATTTTGGTAATGTGCTTAGCGCGGGAACTCCCTTTACACTTGAAAGCTCAAAGGAGTGCTTCCGTCTTGGACTTGCGTCCATTATTATTTCGGTAGCCACGGCAGTGGTTGCGGGCCTTGCCGTACCCTTGATTGCCATACTTGTACAGGATGCCTCGGGATTTGATATTGAATCCACCATATCACTCTCCACAGGTCTGTTTTTCCTGTTTATGTCGCTGATCTTCAAGTACGTGGCAGAGCTTGAAGCACCCACCCCCGAAGAGCCAAAGCAGGATGAATAAGACTTGGCTTTACCTTGTCAACATAAAAGCAGTCCAATGGACTGCTTTTTCTTGTCTTGCTTTACGCTCTTATAAAAATATTGATTTGTTTAAAAAGATATGATATAATCAAATAAAGCATCCAAATACGGAATATAAAGCGAAGAAGGGAGAAACGCCTTATGATCTTTCATCCGAGGGATACGGTAAATACGTCGGGCAAATTTGATTTGCCGAGGGAGGCTTATGCTACCGCCCATCCTTGTCTGAATAAGGATATAATCAAGGAATTCTGGCATAATTTTACCTTCGGGTCCTCAACCCTGAGCATCCGTGACGGTAAGGAGCTTATATTTAAGGTTGGAGACGCAAGCGCCCTTCCTCTTGATAGCTGTGATTACAGTATAAACGTAGATAATAGCGGAATTTGTATTCTTGCCAAGGATGAAAAATCTCTTGCGCAGGGATATATGACCTTGCTTGACCGTTTTTATGCGACGGATGGTGATGACGGGCTGCTGACCGTAATAGATTGCTGCAAAATAAAGGATAAGCCCGCAGTCACGAACAGAATGGTGCATTTTTGCGTTTTTCCCGAAACGGAGCTTTGGGAATTACAGAGATTTATCCGTTTTTGCGGCGCTCTTAAATACACTCATATAGTTCTGGAATTCTGGGGAATGCTGAGATACGATTGCCTTAAGGAGCTTTCTTGGAAAAACGCCTTTACAAAGGAGCAGATAAAGCCCCTTATTATGGAGGCAAACGATTTGGGACTTGAAATTATTCCAATGTTCAATCAATGGGGACACGCCTCCGCAGGAAGAGTTATGCACGGAAAGCACGTGGTCCTTGATCAGAATCCTGCCTTGCAGACCTATTTCAGCGAGGACGGATGGTGCTGGGATATCCGTAAGCCCAAGGTAAAAGCCCTGCTTCGACAGATAAGAAACGAGCTTACCGATCTTTGCGGTAGGGGAAGCTACTTCCACATAGGCTGTGACGAAGCCTATAATTTTAAGTTCACTAAGGAAAATATGGATATGATCTCGGGCTTTATTAACGAGGTCAGTGACGAAATGAGTCAGCAAAACCGTAGAGTGATAGTATGGGGCGATATGTTTTTATACCGCCATCCCCACTATAATTCAAGAAATTCATATACCTGCAACTGTCCTACAAAGGAAGCGGAGGAGTATATGCTTAAGAGCTTAAGCCGTAAGGTCGTGGTTGCGGATTGGCAATATGATGCAAGAGAGAAGCCCGTAGAAACGGTAAGCGCATTTACAAAAGATGGCTTGGACTGTCTTTTGTGCCCTTGGGACAGGGGCGGTGCAATGACTAACGCATCATTGTCAACGGTAAGAGAGCAGAGCCTTATGGGATTTATGCACACCACCTGGCACACTCTTTCAAGGGGAATGCCTTACGTTCTTATTACTGCAGTGGGCGGCTTTGACGGGGTGGAAATATGGGGAATTACCGCCATGTGTACTCATACCGCGTCACTTCTTCGCAAGGTGATGCCTGTAAAGGGCGACTACAGAAAAGCAGGCTGGAGCAAATTTCAGGTGGATAGCCTGTGGTAAAAGCACAGATGGAAAAATAAAAAAAGAAAAGGACAAATATGAAATTATATCTGACAGTAATAGGTATTGCAATGGCGGTAATTGCCGCGGCAAACCTTGTTTTCGGCGTTGCCGTGTGGTATTACGTAATCATTGGAGTGATCTGGTGTACGGCGCTGCAGTTTGCCTTTGACGGAATTATCGCCATTACCGTAAATAATCTTCCCCTTTCCTGGTTTAAGGGAGAGGGACGGTTTTTCCGCGTTTCCAATTGGGAAAAATCCTTATATAAAAAGCTCCGCGTCAGAAAATGGAAGGACAAGGTATGGGAGCTTGGTGGACTTGGGGGCTTTAGTAAAAGAAAAATAGAGGACCCAAGAAGCCCTCAATACGTAGAAAGATTTATAGTAGAGTGTAATAAGGGCGTAGTGACCCACAGGCTCAGCTATTTTATCGGTTATCTTGCAATGCCCACAATGTCGGGCGTGTGCATCTATACCATCGGCTTGCCCGTGGCGTTTGTAAATATGGTCCTTAATATTCTGCCCACCATCGTCCTTCGGGATAATACTCCTAAATTAAGATCCCTCCTTGAGCGAATGAGAAGAGCAGAAGTGAAAAAAGTGAAGAGCGAAAAGTGAGAAGTGATAAGTGATAAGTGTTGAGTGATGAGTGATAAGATGTAGTAATAGGTAGGGGACGGTCTACTGCTGTTCGGTCACGCCACGGCTCTGCCTGCCACTGGCAGCCATTCACTACCGTGTCGCCGCTTCGCTACGCCTTCGACGTCCCGAGATGATGGGTGCGGGCGACCAGTGGTCGTCCGTAGAATATTTGTTTGTGTTAAGAAACACCTCATCCACCACTAACGTGGTCCCCCTTCCCCCACTGGGGAAGGCAGAGAAAAGTGAAAAGTGAGAAGCGAGAAGTGATGAGTGGTAAGATGGCTTCGCCGTAGGGGCGACCATCGGTCGTCCGAAAATAAGAAAAAACAAATCGGCAGAGTTAGCGTGATACTCTTATAGTATTATTCA